>NZ_JAJCTH010000003.1 GCF_020594515.1 Rhodoferax sp. U2-2l | reverse complement strand
CGTGGGCGGTGTTGATGGTGATGCCACGGGCTTTTTCTTCGGGGGCTGCGTCGATTTGGTCGTAGGCTTTGGCCTGGCCACCAAACTTGGCTGCCAGCACGGTGGTGATGGCTGCGGTCAGGGTGGTTTTGCCGTGGTCAACGTGACCGATGGTGCCCACGTTGACGTGGGGCTTGGTACGTGTGAATTTTTCTTTTGCCATTTTTCAGTTCCTTAAAAGAGCTATGCCCGTGGATTGGTTTAATGTTTGCATGTCGTCACGGGGTCCCTTGCCACGGGCAGCTCGGGGTGCGACATCGCAGACAGTTCTTGATCGGTTGGGGACAGCGCACATTGCAACGCTAGTGGGCTGGCCCGCAAAATTCTATCCAGAGGGGTCAGAGCAAATTGGCTTCGCAAATCTTGGTCTGACCCCTGGTAATTACTTAGCCCTTGCTGCCATGATGGCTTCAGAGACGTTACGCGGGGCTTCCGTGTAGTGCTTGAATTCCATCGTGTAGGTGGCACGACCTTGCGACATGGAGCGCAGGGTGGTGGAGTAACCAAACATTTCAGACAGCGGCACTTCAGCCTTGATGGCCTTGCCACCACCGACCATGTCTTCCATGCCTTGAACCATGCCGCGGCGTGACGACAAATCGCCCATCACGTTACCGGCGTAATCTTCAGGGGTTTCCACTTCCACCGACATCATCGGCTCAAGAATGACCGGACCCGCTTTGCGGCAACCTTCTTTGAAACCAAAGATGGCGGCCATCTTGAAGGCCAGTTCGTTCGAGTCCACATCGTGGTAGGAGCCAAAGTGCAGCGTCACCTTGACGTCAACCACGGGGTAGCCGGCCAGCACGCCTTGTGTGACGGCTTCATGGATGCCTTTTTCCACGGCCGGGATGTATTCACGTGGCACCACACCGCCCTTGATCGCATCCACAAACTCGATGCCTTTGCCAGCTTCGTTAGGTTCAATCTTGAGCACCACGTGGCCGTATTGACCCTTACCGCCCGACTGACGCACGAACTTGCCTTCAGCATCTTCGATGGTCTTGCGAATGGTTTCGCGGTAGGCCACCTGAGGTTTGCCCACGTTGGCTTCAACACCAAACTCGCGCTTCATACGATCCACAATGATTTCGAGGTGCAGCTCACCCATACCGCCGATCAGGGTCTGGCCTGACTCTTCGTCGGTCTTGACGCGGAAAGACGGGTCTTCCTGGGCCAAACGCTGCAGCGCAATACCCATTTTTTCCTGGTCAGCCTTGGTTTTGGGTTCCACAGCCTGTGTGATCACAGGCTCGGGGAACACCATACGCTCCAGCATGATGATGGCATTGGGATCACACAACGTTTCACCGGTGGTCACGTCTTTCAGACCGATACAGGCTGCGATGTCGCCAGCGACAATTTCGCTCACTTCTTCGCGCTTGTTGGCGTGCATTTGCACGATCCGGCCAATACGCTCTTTTTTGCCACGAACCGGGTTGTAAACCGTGTCCCCTTTGGTCAGCACACCAGAATACACGCGCACAAACGTGAGCTGGCCGACAAACGGATCGGTCATCAGCTTGAACGCCAAGGCGGAGAATTTTTCTTTATCGTCTGCCTTGCGGGTGGTTTCTTTTTCTTCCTCATCAAAACCTGGCACAGGCGGCACATCCAGCGGCGACGGCATCAGCTCAATCACCGCATCCAGCATGCGCTGCACACCCTTGTTTTTGAACGCGGTACCGCACAACATCGGCTGGATTTCACAGGCGATGGCGCGGGTGCGCAGACCGAAAGTGATTTCTGCTTCAGTCAAATCACCTTCTTCAAGGTATTTGTTCATCAACTCTTCGTTGGCTTCGGCCGCAGCTTCAACCATCTTTTCGCGCCACTCTTGCGCCAAGCCGAGCAGATTTGCCGGAATTTCTTCAAACGTGAACTTCATGCCCTGCGAGGCTTCGTCCCAAATGATGGCCTTCATCTTGCGAAGATCAATCACGCCAGTGAAGTTCTCTTCAGCGCCAATCGGAATCACGATCGGCACCGGGTTGGCCTTCAGACGCAGTTTCATCTGGTCAACCACCTTGAAGAAGTTGGCACCCGTGCGGTCCATCTTGTTCACAAAGGCCAGACGTGGCACCTTGTATTTGTTGGCTTGACGCCACACGGTTTCAGACTGAGGCTGAACACCACCCACAGCGCAGTACACCATGCAAGCACCATCCAGCACGCGCATGGAACGCTCAACTTCAATCGTGAAGTCAACGTGTCCGGGGGTGTCAATGATGTTGATGCGGTGTTCAGGGAAGTTGGCTTCCATACCTTTCCAGAAACAGGTGGTCGCGGCCGAGGTGATGGTGATACCACGCTCCTGCTCTTGCTCCATCCAGTCCATGGTGGCCGCACCATCGTGCACTTCACCAATCTTGTGGTTCACGCCGGTGTAAAAAAGAATACGCTCGGTGGTGGTGGTTTTACCAGCGTCAATGTGAGCCGAAATGCCGATGTTGCGATAGCGCTCAATGGGGGTATGGCGAGCCATGATGGATCCTTGGTTGATCTATATTTTCAAACTACTACGCCGCTGAAGGCTTTTGACCTCAGCGGCGCAGTGAGCGGCATTCAAACTAAGCAACCCGCCCAATCGCGCAAACGCACAACAGGAGACTGCAACAAAAGCTGAAAACCGCGCAGTAGCCGCTGTTTAGAAGCGGAAGTGAGAGAAAGCCTTGTTGGCTTCAGCCATGCGGTGAACTTCGTCACGCTTTTTCATAGCACCACCACGGCCTTCGGTGGCTTCCAGCAACTCGTTAGCCAGACGCAGGGCCATGGATTTTTCACCACGCTTGCGAGCAGCTTCCTTAATCCAGCGCATGGACAAAGCCAAGCGACGAACCGGACGCACTTCAACCGGCACCTGGTAGTTGGCACCACCGACGCGGCGAGACTTCACTTCAACCAGCGGCTTGACATTGTTGATGGCCACGGTAAAGGCTTCGAGAGCGTCTTTATCGGGGTGCTTCTTGGCGATTTGCTCCAACGCGCCATAAATGATGCGCTCAGCAACCGCTTTTTTGCCGCCTTCCATGATCACGTTCATGAATTTGGACAGCTCGACATTGCCGAATTTAGGATCCGGCAGAATTTCACGTTTAGGGACTTCGCGACGACGTGGCATTTTTTCACCTCTATTGCTTCAGTTGGCGCCTATGACAGCACCGCGAGAGTTAACAAATAAGACTCTCACTTACTCGACCCGAATTTTGGGTCACTACGTTTGCCAGCTGCGCCACGCAGCAACAAACACCTACTAAACAAACAACCCAAAAGCTTATTTAGCCTTAGGACGTTTTGCACCGTATTTGGAACGCGACTGCTTGCGGTCTTTCACGCCTTGCAAGTCAAGCGAGCCACGCACGATGTGGTAACGCACACCGGGCAAGTCCTTGACACGACCGCCACGAACCAGCACCACGCTGTGTTCCTGCAGGTTGTGGCCTTCACCGCCGATGTAAGAAATCACCTCAAACCCATTGGTCAAGCGCACTTTGGCAACTTTACGCAAAGCCGAGTTGGGCTTCTTGGGAGTGGTGGTGTAAACGCGGGTGCAAACACCGCGGCGTTGTGGAGAATTTTCCATCGCCGGGCTCTTCGACTTGATCACTTCGACCGAGCGCCCTTGACGGATCAACTGATTGATGGTTGGCATTGCGCCTCCTAAAAACTAAACGTCCCTAAACGCTTAAAACTTGGAAAAAACAAAAACGTGAATCCCTTCGGAAATTCCGAAAAGCCCGCAACTATAGCAGGTCACCCGGTACGCTGCAACCGGATTTACTTGATCCACAGCCGCAAGGCATCCCAGGCACGCCCGATGATCCCGGCCTCTTCGACGTCCTGCAGCACCAGCAGGGGCACCTCGGCCACCAACTTGCCTTCGCTGCTGACCTTGAGCGTGCCGATGGGCTGCCACTTGGTCAAGGGCGCCACCAACGGCTCGGGGCGCGCCACTTCGGTGGTGAGTTTGCTGCGTGTCCCTGCAGGCACGACCACCACGATGGGCCGGGGTTGGCCCAGCGCCACCGTGTTGGATGCGCCTTTCCAGACGGCAGGCGTCACGACCGGCTGATTGGCATCAAACAGTTTGACCGCCTCAAAAGCGGTGTAACCCCAGTTCAGGAGTTTCTGCGACTCGTTGGCGCGGGCGTTTTCGCTGGCCGCACCCAACATCACCGACAGCAGGCGGCGGCTACCCAGCCCGGCCACGTCACGATGCGCCGTGGCAATCAGGCAGTAGCCCGCCGCATCGGTGTGCCCGGTTTTCAGGCCGTCCACCGTCGGATCGCGAAACAGCAGCGCATTGCGGTTGTTGCCATTGGCCGCGGGCGTGCCCGGGTAGCGATAGTTCTTGATGGCGTAATAGTGAACATAGTCCGGGAAGTCGCGCATCAACCGCGTGGCCAGCACGCTCAGATCGCGCGCGGTGGTGGTGTGACCCGCTTCGGTGAGGCCCTCGGGGTTTTTGTAGCCGGTGGAGTTCATGCCCAGCACCTTGGCCTGCGCGTTCATCATCTCGACAAAACGCTCGACCGTGCCACCCACACCTTCAGCCAGTGCCATGGTGGCATCGTTGCCGCTTTGCACGATCATGCCTTTGATCAGGTCTTCCACCGGCACCTGCATTTTGGGATCGATGAACATGCGCGAGCCGGGCATCCGCCAGGCGCGCTCGCTCACCGGCAGCGTCTGTTGAAGGTCAATTTTCTTGTTGCGCAGCGCATCAAACACCAGATAGGCGGTCATCAGCTTGGTCAGTGACGCAGGCTCGACCGGGGTATCAATGTCTTTTTGCGCCAGGATCTGATTGGCTGTGACATCCATCAGCAGGTAAGAGCGCGCGGCAATCTCGGGGGCTTGCGGGGTTTGGGCTGCTGCGCTCAAGACAACGCAGGCAGCCAGCATGGCAAAAAACTGTTTCATAAAAAAATGGGTGATGTCAGCCAACAGGCTGTTTGAAAAATGAATGGCTGTTGTCAGGGTAGCGACCCGTCCTCTGACGACGAGGGCTGACGCACGAAACGCCGGGGATAAGTTAACGACCCAGGTGCGGCGGCGTCAGCAGGCGCTGCACCACCTGGCCGTTTTTGAGGTGCGATTCGACGATCTCATCGATGTCGCTGTTGTCCAGGTAGCTGTACCAGACACCTTCGGGGTACACCACGGCCACCGGCCCGGCAGCGCAGCGGTCCAGGCAACCCGCTTTGTTCACCCGCACCTGCCCCGGCCCGGCCAGCCCGGCGGCCTTGACTTGCGCCTTGCAGTGGTCGAACGCGGCCAGTGCGCCATGCTGGGCGCAACAGGATTCGCCGTTGGGTCGCTCGTTGATGCAGAAAAAAATGTGCCGTTGAAAGTAACCGGCCGCGGGCGCGGGCGGACTGGAGCCTGAGACTGGAAGTGTTGAATGGGTCATCCAATGATTTTAGTTGCGCGACTCTTTTCCCCACACCCTGCTCAGCACATAGAACAGTGCGGCAAAGGGCCACAACCAGCCCAGCCACTGCGCCAATCCGTGAAACCGGATGAACCGCCCTTGCTCCCATAAAAACAGCGTCTGCTCAAAATACGGATCGATCGGGGTCTGGTTGATCAGGCTCAAGTACACACCCAAGGCCAGCACCGCCAGGGTCGCCGCGGCACGTGGTGGCAACCACAGCAGCAACGCCAGTACCACCAGCGCGACCACCGCCGCCCCACGCACCGGAGCTCGCAGCCAGATCCAGGCATGCTCAGGCCCAAAACTGAGCGCGGCACTCAAACTGGTCACACCCACACCCAACACAGCCATCCACAACAAAAACCACAGCCGCTTGCCGCCATGGAGAATGACGCAGTAGCCCAGCAAGCCCGGAATCAGCAAGCCCAGCACCACACACAACCACTCTGCCACCGGTAGCGGCGGCTGCAATTCGATGTCACGCACCGGCAGCCACTCAAGAAACGGGCTGTCAGCCAGCAAAACTGCCAGCCCGCCTTCGAGCCGCTCCATCACCTGCCCCAGCCCCCAAGGCACCGTGGTCGGAAACAACAGCGCCAGCGGCCACAACGCCAGCAGCACCAACGCCCCGCGCGCATCGTGCACAAACCAACTGGCGCGAAAACGGCTCCAGCGCTGCAAAACCCCAAGCTTTTCCAAACCCCAGGCCGACAGCGCACCCAGCGCAGCACCCAGAATGTTCAGTACCCAATCCAGGTTGGACGGCACGCGCGATGGCAGGTAAATCTGCAGGGTTTCCATGGCCAGCGACAGCAGCGCGGCGACCGGCACCGCCACCCAAACCGCCCAGCGCATGTGGCCGGTGCGCAGTGCCCCCAAGGTCAGGAAAAACCCGACCGGCATGTAGCCCAGCACGTTGGACACCACATCAAAACCGGTCCAATATTTGGGCCAGGGTGCCGTCAGGAACAACATGGGCGCCATGCCCTGGTCGCGCCACCCCACAAACGGGTACAGACTGGCATAGACGATCAGGCCTGCGTAAACCAGCGCCAGCGGCCATGCCGAGGTTTTGTGCATCGGCATCGGGCGATCACATGAAAAAAATCGGGGTCATTCGGTCAGTTTAGGGCGAAAAAACGACAGACAAAAAAAAACCCCAGCACGAGGGCTGGGGTGGTAAGCCTATTTGCTGTCACACATCAAGGCCCCGCTCAGGGAGGAAAAGCGGGGGACAGTAAACTGTCCGGGGCGTAATTTAACAAAATTATTTACCTGATTCAAGTCAATTTCAAAATATTCTCAATACGACGAGAAAATATTGCAAAGGAAAACCACCCATGACCCCCTACGCACCCTACCCCCAAGGCCGCCCACGCCGTCTGCGCCGCGACAGCTTCACCCGCAACCTGGTCCGCGAAAACCTCGTCACCGCCAGCGATTTGATCTACCCCGTGTTTGTGGTCGACGGCACCCAGCAGCGCCAGGCGGTGCTGTCGATGCCCGGTGTGGAGCGCCTGAGCCTGGACCTGCTGCTGCCGGTGGCTGAAGACTGCGTCAAGCTGGGCATCCCGGTGATGGCCCTTTTCCCGGTGATTGACCAGTCGCTCAAAACCCACGACGGCCGCGAAGCCCTGAACCCTGACGGCCTGGTGCCACGCGTGGTGCAAGCGCTCAAAAAGGAATTCCCCGAACTCGGCATCATGTGCGACGTGGCGCTAGACCCGTTCACCAGCCACGGCCAGGACGGCCTGCCCGACCCGACCCCGGGCGAAGACGGCTACATCATGAACGATGCCACGGTCGAGATTCTGGTCAAACAGGCCCTCACCCAAGCCGGTGCCGGCGCTGACATCGTCGCCCCCAGCGACATGATGGACGGGCGCATTGGCGCCATCCGCCAGGCGCTGGAAGCCAACCACTTCGTCCACACCCGCATCATGGCCTACAGCGCCAAATACGCCAGCGCGTTTTACGGTCCGTTCCGTGATGCGGTCGGCTCGTCAGGCAATCTGGGCAAAAGCAACAAAAAGGTCTACCAGATGGACCCCGGCAACAGCGACGAGGCGCTGCGCGAGGTGGCCATGGACATTGCCGAAGGCGCTGACATGGTGATGGTCAAGCCGGGCATGCCCTACCTGGACATCGTGCGCCGCGTCAAAGACGAGTTCCGCGTGCCCACCTTTGCCTACCAAGTGAGCGGCGAATACGCCATGCTGAAAGCCGCCGCGCAAAACGGCTGGCTGGACCACGACGCGGTGATGCTGGAAAGCCTGCTGGCGTTCAAACGCGCCGGGGCCGACGGCGTGCTCACCTACTTTGCCCGTGATGCGGCACGTTTGATCAACCGATAAAGGCGATGCTTGCCCTGATGCATCAGGGCAAGCGGCCGATTGCGGAGCAGCACCAACACCATGCGGGCGTTCACCATCCATGGCAGCCAGGTCAACGACAGTGACACCGCGTCGCTGGACGACCTGCGCCTGCCCACACACGGTTTTTTGTGGCTGGCCTGCACCCGCACCGAGCTCGAGCAGCTGCAAGCGCCCCTGCAGACCACCCTGCAACGCCTGTGTGAGACACCGCTGGTGGACCTGCATGTGTCGGACTTGCTCAACCAGCATCTGCCTTCGCGCTACGACTACACCCTGCAGTACGACCTGCTGGTGTTTCGCCGCCTGACCGATGCGGTGGAGGTCAACGAGGCCCCGCCCGAAAAAGCGCCGCCACCCACCACCAAACGCCGCGGGCCACCCATCTTGCAGCGCATTGCCACCAGCGCCATCGGGTTTGTGGTGTTTGACCGGGTTCTGCTGAGTGTCCACCCGGAAAACTGCGGGCTGCGCGACAGTTACGCCCAACGGCTGCTGACCGCTGGCGGCAACCAGGCAAGCGCCGCGCTGCCCGATGGCCGCTCCACCGGGGCGCGCGGTGTGCCCAGCAGCCCGGCTGACCTGATGCTGCGCATCGTCAACCACATGGTGGACGGTTTTCTGGCCCTGCGCCGTGAACTCACCCACCAGCTGGACCACTGGCAAAGTGAACTGCTCAACCCCAAAACCCGGTTTTCCAACTGGAGCACCCTGCTCGATGCCCGCCGCTCGCTGCACCTGCTCGACGAGGTGTGCGAGGACCAGCGCACAGCCATTCAGGACTGGATCGAGGCGCTGAAACACTGGCCGCAGACCGACACCCACCTGAGCCACCATGAGCGCGACTTGCTTCAGGTGCGCAGCCGCGACGTGCTGGAACACATCGAGCGCGTGGTGCACCATGTGCGCCAGCTCGAGCAAAACGCCGAGACCGCGGTGCAGATCCACTTCAACGCCCAAAGCCACCGCACCAACGAGATCATGCGCACGCTCACCGTGCTGACCGCGGTGTTTTTGCCGCTGAACCTGATTGCCGGGATTTTTGGCATGAATTTCGAATTTATTCCGCTGCTGCACCGCTCCAACGGCTTCTGGCTGGCCATGGGCGCGATGGCGCTCACCGCACTGGCGCTGGTGGTGTTTTTCTGGCGAAAGCGCTATCTGGAGCGCTCTGCGCGCTAGGGTTTTGAAAGTCATCCTCATGCTGATCCTGCTGCTAAGCTTGTGGCTTCTGTGGACGCCAGACCGTGACCTGGCGCAACTGCAGCGCAGCTACCAGGCCGCCCCCACCGACCGCGTGACGGTGCTGGGCACCAGCCTGCATGTGCGCGACACCGGCCCGCGTGACGCCCCGGCAGTGCTGCTGATCCACGGCTTTGCCAGCAGCCTGCACACCTGGGAGCCATGGGCGCAAAACTTGTCGCAGCACATGCGCGTGATCCGCCTGGACCTGCCCGGCCACGGCCTGAGTAGCCCCGACGCGACCGGGGACTACACCGACAGCCGCTCGGTGGCGCTGTTGCTGGCGCTGCTGGACCAGTTGGCTGTGCCGCGTGCCAGCGTGGTCGGGCACTCGATGGGTGGGCGCATCGCCTGGACCCTGGCGGCCACCCACCCCGAGCGGGTCGACAAACTGGTGCTGGTGGCGCCCGACGGGTTTGCCAGCCCGGGTTTTGCCTACGGCGTCAAACCGGACGTGCCCGCCACCCTGCAACTGATGCGTTTCACGCTGCCCAAATGGCTGCTGCGCATGAATCTGGCGCCCGCCTACGTGGACGCCGCCGCTTTGACCGACGAGCGCGCCACCCGCTACCACGATCTGATGCTGGCCCCTGGCGCACGCCAGGCCATGATCGCGCGCCTGCAGCAAAGTGTGCTGGTCGACCCGGTGCCGCTGCTCCAGCGCATCAGCGCCCCCACGCTGCTCATCTGGGGTCAGCAGGACGCGTTGATTCCCTTCAGCAACGCCGCGGACTACACCCACGCCCTGGCACGCAGCCAACTGGTGGCGCTGGACGGTGTGGGCCACCTGCCGCAAGAAGAAGCCCCTGAGCGTGCGCTGGCGCCGTTGCGTGATTTTTTACGCTCAGACAACTAGGAGGCTGTCAAACTTGGAAATCACCGGCTGCAAATCGACCGCAGCGGCCCATTTTTTTTCAGCTTTTTGCCCAATAGCTCGGCTATTGGGCTGCAAATCCGACAAAAACTGTGCTCGCTGGGGCCGATTTTCGCTTTCGGCGCTCCAAGTCCGACAGCCTCCTAGCGACCCGTCCTTGCCTGCGCCAACCCGGCGCACGTTTACCCAAAGAATCCAGCGTTCGCTGGCGCACCAGCGGCTACCATGCCCACCATGGATTTCAAACCGCTCGTCACCCTGCTGGCCATCGTCAACCCCTTGGCCATCGTGCCGTTTTTCATCCACTACACGGTGGACTTCACGCCGGAGCAGCGCCGACGCACCATCCTGATCGCGTCCTTCAGCACCTTTGTGGTGATTGCCACCTGCGCGCTGATGGGCCTGCATATTCTGGAATTTTTCGGCATCTCGCTGGCCAGCTTTCAGGTCGGTGGCGGCATGTTGCTGCTGACCTCGGCGCTGGCCATGCTCAACGCCCAACCGGCCGAAGCCAAGTCCAACGCGGAAGAAATGCATGACGCCGCCGCCCGCGCCAGCATTGCCGTGGTGCCGCTGACCATTCCACTGCTCACCGGCCCGGCCACCATGTCCACCGTGGTGATCTACGCCGACAAGGCCAAAACCGTGCTGCAGCTCACCACCCTGGTGGGCTACGGTGTGGTGGTGGCGTTGGCCACCGCGCTGTGTTTCTCGCTGGCCCAGCCGATCGCGCACAGCCTGGGCAAGACCGGCATCAATGTCATGACGCGGCTCATGGGCTTGATCCTGGCGGCGCTGGCGGTGGAAGTGATGTCAGACGGATTGGTGAAACTGTTTCCCATATTAGGAAACTAGGCCCGCGGCCGGCCGCCCGCAGCCAACGCCCCGAAAACTGTCACTCACCCGGATTTCGCGCCAGAACTTATATAAATCAAAGACTTAGAATGCGCCAGACAGGTGTAAGTTTATGTTTACACTTGTCCAAAAAACCCTGTATTGAATTTAAAATGTTCACAAATGTTCGCAACTGCGTACAAATGTTTACAGGGAATTTGAATGCACCGTCGCACCTTGCTTTCTGCCTCTCTGGGTCTGGCTTCTCTGGGAGGGCTGGCCTATTGGGGATCGCGCGCCAGCGCTTTGCCTGAACTGACGGCCCACACAGGCGGCGGGCGAGCGTTTGGTACCACGGTGGCCATCCGCGTGTTGCACGAGGACCCGCTCACCGCACAAGCGGCCATCGCAGAGGCTTTGCGTCACATCAGCCAGGTGGACGCCCTGATGAGCCTGCACCAGCCCCACAGCCAGGTCTACCAGCTCAACGCCACGGGACAGCTTGCCAACCCTGACCCCCATCTGCGCCAGGTGCTGGACTACGCCCGGCAACTCGCCAGCCAGACAGGCGGCGCGTTTGACGTGACCGTGCAACCGCTGTGGCTGGCGTTCAGCCAGGCTCAGGCCCAAGGGGCGTTACCCGCCCCCGCCGCCATCGCCCAGGCCAAAGCGCTGGTCAACTGGCAGGATGTGCGCGTGGACGCTGACCAGATTCGGCTGACCAAGCCCGGCATGGCCATCACCCTCAACGGGCTGGCGCAAGGTTACGCGGTGGACCTGGCCCTGGCGGCCTTGCGTGCCCATGGCATCACCCACGCCCTGCTGGATACCGGCGAATTTGGCGTCCTCGGCCACAAGGCGACCGACCAACCTTGGGTGCTGGGCATCAAAAACCCACGGCAAGCCGATACCCTGGCCGCCCGGGTGCCGCTGGATGGCCGCCAGCTCGCCACCTCCGGCGACTACGAAACGGTATTCAGCCCGGACTTCCGCCACCACCACATTTTTGACCCCGCCACGGGCGACTCGCCCACCACCCTGGCCAGTGCCACGGTGCTGGCGCCCACCGGGCTGATGGCCGACGGCCTGTCCACCGCATTTTTGGTGATGGGGGTGGACAAGGCGCTGGCGCTCGCCGCCGCCTTGCCGCAGGTGGACGCCTTGCTGGTGGGCAAAGACGGCAGCCGCCGCAAAACCGCTTATTTCCCTGAACTGACAGCCTGAGCCCCGCCGGGGCTGGCGTCGATCTTTGTGGAGTTCATCCGTTGGAACTAGTTGGAACCATTGGTAGTGCCGGCCTGTTCATGGCCGTGCTCGGCCTGCTGCTGGCGGGCGTGCTGGCCTTGGCCAACCGGCGCCTGTTTGTCTATGAAGACCCGCGCATCGAGGCGGTGGAAGAGCTGCTGCCCAAGTCCAACTGCGGTGCCTGTGGTCTGGCCGGTTGCCGCAACTTCGCCGAAAAAGTCATCGCCGGTGACGTGGTGCCCGCACAATGCACGGTGAACAATGCCTTGCAGGTCGGCGCCATCGCCAGTTTGCTCGGTGTGGATGCGGGCGATGTGGAACGCCGCGTGGCGCGCCTCGCCTGCGCGGGTGGCAAACATGTGGCCTACACCCGGGCGCGTTACGCCGGTTTGTCCACCTGCCGGGCCGCGGCGGTGGTGAGTGGCGGCGGCAAGGAGTGTGTCTGGGGCTGCCTGGGGCTGGGCGACTGCGCCACGGTGTGCAAGCAGGGCGCGATCCATCTGGACCGGCATGGCTTGCCGGTGGTAGACCCCGACCTGTGCACCGCCTGCAACGATTGCGTCGAGGTCTGCCCCAAAGGCCTGTTTTCGCTGCAACCCACCCAGCGCAAACTGTGGGTGGCCTGCCGCAACCGCGCCGATGGCGACGCCGCCGAAGCGGCCTGCGAAGTCGCTTGCACCGCCTGCGGCAAATGTGTGGCCGATGCGCCAGCGGGCCTGCTGACCCTCAAAAACAACCTGGTCGAGATCGACTACGACTGGCACGACCAGGCCAGCCGCCACCTCACCGACCGCTGCCCCACCGGCGCCATCGTCTGGTTTGACGACCTGGC
This sequence comes from Rhodoferax sp. U2-2l, assembly GCF_020594515.1. Lineage (GTDB taxonomy): Bacteria > Pseudomonadota > Gammaproteobacteria > Burkholderiales > Burkholderiaceae_C > Rhodoferax. The sequence goes on along the minus strand of NZ_JAJCTH010000003.1, from coordinate 303,354 downwards.
GCAAGGCGCACGCGGGCATTCGGCCAAAAAGATCCTGCGCAACGACCCGTTGCCGCTCAAGCATTAACGCGGTGCGCCTGTCGCGACCCGCCCAACGATTTAATTTTTCTCCGGGAACACCATCATGCTCAAAAAAATGCTCAACTATCTGACGGGTGACACCAGCGCGGCCGCGACCGACCTCAGCCAGGTCAAATTCCCCGGCATCCGCGACGCGGTGGACGGCAACACGGCGGTGATCCACGTGGAGCGTGAGGCCTCTGACGCAGCCGGGGCCTACCCGATCACCCCGTCCACCCAAATGGGTGAATACTGGGCCGAGGAAGTGTCTGCCGGGCACCTGAATATCTCGGACCGGCCACTGATCTTTGTTGAACCCGAGTCCGAACACGCTGCGGCAGGCGTCACCGCCGGTATGTCGATGACCGGGCTGCGCGCCACCAACTTCAGTTCAGGCCAGGGCATTGCCTTCATGCACGAGTCGCTCTACGCCACGGTGGGCAAACGCCTGCCCTACGTGCTGAACATGGGTTGCCGCGCCATCACCAAGGCCAGCCTGAACGTGCACGCCGGCCATGACGACTACCACTGCATTGACGACACCGGTTTCATCCAGGTGATGGCCAAAAACGCCACCGAAGCGGCCGACCTGAACCTGATCTCGCGCAAGGTGGCCGAGCTGTCGCTGACACCGGCCATCGTCGGCCAGGACGGTTTTCTGACCACCCACCTGATCGAATCCGCCCGCCTGCCCGAGCGCGAGCTGGTGGCTGAATTCCTCGGCAAGCCCGACGACCTGATCGACACGCCCACCCCGGCGCAAGCCATGCTCTACGGCCCCAAACGCCGCCGGGTGCCCGCCATCTGGGACGTGGATGCGCCGATGCTCTCAGGCTCGGTGCAGAACCAGGACGCCTACATGCAGTCGGTGGCGGGCCAGCGCCCGTATTTCTTCGACCACATTGCCGCCATGACCGACGCCAGCATGGCCGAGTACGCCACCCTGACCGGGCGCAGTTACCAACGGGTCAGCAGCTGGCAATGTGACGACGCCGACTACCTGATCCTCGGCATGGGCAGCATGATCGTGCAGGCCGAGGCCGTGGCCGACTACCTGCGCACGACCCGCAAACTCAAGGTGGGCGTGGTCAACCTGACCATGTTCCGCCCGTTCCCCGGCGACCTGCTGGGCCATGTGTTGCGTGGCAAAAAGGGCGTGGCGGTGCTGGAACGCACCGACCAGCCGCTGGCCGAAGACCTGCCGCTGATGCGCGAAGTGCGCGCCACCCTCTCCAAATGTCTGGAGAACGGCCAGGCCGCAGCGGACCGTGGCGCCAACATCAACGCCGAGCTGCCCAACCCGGGTTATGCCTGCATCCCCGCTGCCGAGATGCCACGGCTGTACTCGGGCTGCTACGGCCTGGGTTCGCGCGACCTGCAACCCGAAGGCCTGATTGGCGCGTTCGAGAACATGCTGCCCAACGGCCAGCGCCGCTCGTTCTTTTACCTGTCGGTCGATTTCGCCCGCGACCCGATCAACCCCAAGGACGAGTTGCACCAGGAAGCCTTGCACGCCGCTTACCCACGCATCCGCGAACTGGCCGTGCATGGCAGCGAAAACCCGAACCTGATGCCGCCTGGAGCGATCACCGTGCGCATGCACTCGATTGGCGGCTGGGGTGCCATCACCACCGGCAAAAACCTGGCGATGACCCTGTTTGACCTGCTGGGTTACGAGATCAAGGCCAACCCCAAGTACGGCTCGGAAAAGAAGGGCCAGCCCACCACCTATTACCTGTCCGCCGCACCGGAGCTGATCCGCGTCAACAGCGAATACGTGCATCTGGACGTGGTGCTGTCGCCCGACCCGGCCGTGTTCGGCCACTCGAACCCGCTCACCGGCCTGAAAAAAGGCGGCGTCTTCATCATCCAGAGCAATCTGGGTGATGCCACCTGGGGCGCCTTTCCGGCGTGGGCACAAAAGCAGATCGTCGAGCAGCAAATCCGCGTGTTTTACCTGGACGCGTTCCAGATCGCCCGCGAGGAAGCTGGCAGCGCCGAACTGATGCTGCGCATGCAGGGCAACGCCTTCCAGGGCGCGTTTTTTGCCGCCTCCCCGGTGCGGGAGAACGCGGGCTTGAGCGAAGAAACCCTGTTCCGCGCGATTGAAAAACAGCTCGAAGCCAAGTTCGGCGGCAAAGGCGGCCGGGTGGTGCAAAACAACCTGACCGTGGTCAAACGCGGCTACGTGGAAACCCGCGAGATCACCGACAAACCGCTGGGCAACCACCATCTGTCGGTGAGCAAGGTGGGCGCTGGATTGCCCACGATGTTGCTGCGCACCCCGGTGGCTGATGCCAAACACCTGCCACCGGTGGCGGACATGCACCGTTTCTGGGAGCAAACCGGCCATTTTTATGCCACCGGCAAGGGCAACGACAACCTGGTGGACCCGTTCATCGGTGCCTCGCTGGTACCGGCAGCCACCGGCATTTACCGCGACATGACCGGCATCCGTTTTGAACACCCGGTCTGGCAAGCTGAGAACTGCACCGCCTGCGGCGCCTGCTACACCGTCTGTCCCGACAGCGCCATGCCGGGTCTGGTCAACAGTCTGCCGGAGGTCTTCACCACCGCGTTAAACCGGATAGAGACCAGCGGCACCCCAACCCGCTTCCTGCGCCGCGCGGTGCGTGTGGCTGAGAAAAAACTGCGCGCCCTGATCACCGGGGACGGCGTGGCCGTGCGCCCGTTGATCGACCAGGCGATTGACGCCACCATTGCCGATGCACCCGAAGAAGAGCGCGTCAAGCTTGGCGCCGAATTTGAACTGCTCAAAGCCCAGCTGGGCAACTTCCAGTTCGCCACCACCAAACCCTACTGGACACAAAAGGAAAAGAAAGCCCCCGGCAGCGGCGGCCTGTTCTCGATCACCGTCAACCCGCTCACCTGCAAATCCTGCGCCCTGTGTGTCACCGTGTGTGAGGACAAGGCCTTGAAGATGGTGACGCAGACAGAAAGCTCGGTGCAAACGCTGCGCCAGGACTGGGACTTCTGGCTGGACCTGCCCACCACCTCCAAGGACTACAGCCGGATCGACAGCCTGGACGAGAAAATCGGCGCGCTCGACACCCTGCTGCTCGACAAAACCACCTACAACTCGATGAACTGCGGCGACGGCGCCTGCCTGGGCTGCGGCGAAAAAACCGCCATCCACCTGTTCACCGCCGCGGCTGCCGCGCTGATGCAACCCCGCGTGCGCGACTACGTGGCGCGGCTGGACCAGCTCATCACCGACCTGGAACAACACATGCGCAACCGGCTGGCCAACGCCATCGACCTGTCGGACGCCAGTGCGGTGGTGTCTGCCGTCAACGCCAGCAGCTCAGACCTGACGCTGTCCACGCTGGCGGCCAGCCTGTCTGCCAACAAACCGTCGCAGCCGCTCGACCCGGCCTGGATCAAACGCACCGCCCAGCTGCTGGACAAGCTCAAAGACCTGCGCTGGCGTTATGTGGAAGGCCCGAGCAAACGCGGCCGCGCCGACATGGGCATGGTCAATTCGACGGGATGCACCTCGGTCTGGGGCTCCACCTACCCCTACCACCCGTACCCGTTCCCATGGACCTCGCACCTGTTCCAGGACTCGCCCTCGGTGGCGATGGGCCTGTTCGAGGGCCACATGGCCAAGATGGCCGAGGGCTTTAAGGCGGTGCGCATGGCCGAGCTGGAGCTCAAAGGCGAGTACATCGACGAGCGCGATGCCGACTTCTTCAAACGTTTTGACTGGCCCCAGTTCAGCGACGACGAGTGGCATTTGTGCCCGCCGGTGGTCAGCCTGGGCGGTGACGGCGCCATGTACGACATCGGTTTCCAGAACCTGTCACGCGCCATGATGTCGGGCAAACCGATCAAGGTGCTGGTGGTGGACACCCAGGTGTATTCCAACACCGGCGGCCAAGCCTGCACCTCGGGCTTCATCAGCCAGGTGTCGGACATGGCACCCTACGGCAAGGCCATGCACGGCAAGACCGAGATCCGCAAGGAGATGAGTGTGATTGCCATGGCGCACCGCACCTCGTTTGTGCTGCAAAGCACCATCGCGCATGTGACCCATTTGCTGGAGGGCTACATCGAGGGCCTCAACTCGCGCCGCCCGGCCCTGTTCAACATCTACGCGGTGTGCCCGCCCGAGCATGGCGTGGGGGACGACAAGAGCGTGGACCAGAGCAAGCTGGCGGTGGAAAGCCGCGCCTACCCGCTGTTCCGCTTCGACCCCGATGCCGGCACCACGTTCTCGGAGTGTGTCAGCCTGGAAGGCAACCCGTCGATGGAGACCGACTGGCCGGTCTATTCCCTGCCCTACCTGGACGAAGCGGGCGAAGAGCTGCGCATGGAATTGCCGGTGACCTTTGCCGACTTTGCCGCCACCGAGGGTCGGTTCAGCAAGCAGTTCCGCAAGGCCCCGCCTGAAACCTGGAACGACGCCATGCTGCCACTGGCCGAGTTGCTGACCCTGCCGCAAGACGAGCGCGAAGGCCGCTACCCCTACATCTGGGCGACGGACACCAAGAACCGTCTGATGCGCCTGCTGGTTTCCAAAGAGCTGGTGCTGGCCTGCGAGGAGCGCCAGAATTTCTGGAAGCAGCTCAAGGATGTGGCCAAACGGCCGGAAGACCACACCGCGGTCAACGACGAAGCCGTGGCCACGCGGGTGCGCACCGAGTTGTTGCAGCGCATTTCCGCCAGCCTGGGCCTGTCGGGCAGCAACATTCCACCTGCCGCACCCACCGTGCCAGCCGCAGCGCAGCCGGTCGCCCCTGAGACCGTGGCGGTGGCCGTTCCCAGCGGCGGTTACGAAGCCTGCTGGGTCGACACCCCGGAATGCACCGCCTGCGACGAGTGCACCACGCTGGCACCCAAGGTGTTTGCCTACAACGACCAGAAACAGGTGGTGGTGACCAATGCCAAAGGGGCCAAGTACAAGGACCTGGTCAAGGCGGCCGAGAAATGCACCGCCGGTTGCCTGCACCCGGGCACCCCGTGGGATGCGTCCGAGCCGGGGCTGGACAAGCTGCTGGCCCGTGCCGCCAAGTACAACTGATGGCCGACGCAAGACTTCCTCTATGAAGTTTCTGAACTTCCTGCGCGGCGAGACCTTTGCGCGCGGCATCCACCCGCCGCAAAACAAGCACACCGCGCGCACGCCGATTCGGCGGCTGCCGTATGCCGAGCACCTGATCGTGCCGCTGTCACAACACATCGGCAAAGCCCCGCAGCCCATCGTGCGCGTGGGGCAGGAGGTGGTGCGTGGTGAACCGATTGCCAAAACCAGTGACTGGCTGTCGGTACCGCACCATGCCCCGGCCACGGGTGTGGTGACGGCCATCGAGCTGCGCCCGACAGCCCGCGGGCCGTGGGCCGAATCGATCGTGATCCGCCCGCACGCAGGGGCCACGCAAGAGGATTTGTGGGGTGTGCCGCGTGACCTGTCCGGCCTGGACGCGTCTGAAATTTTGCAGGCGGTGTGGGACACCGGCATGGTGGGTCTGGGTGGCGCGGCCTTTCCCACCCACGCCAAGCTGATGGTGCCCAAGCAGGCCAAGGTCCACACGCTGGTCGTCAACGGCTGCGAATGTGAACCCTACCTGACCTGCGACCACCGCGTGATGCTGGAAAAAGCGCCCGAGCTGGTGCTGGGCATGCAACTGGCCATGCGCGCCACCGGGGCCGTGCGCGGCATCGTCGGTGTGGAAGACAACAAGCCCGACGCTGTGGCTGCCATCCAGGCGGCGATAAACGCCACCCAAGCGGACAACCTGTTTGTGGAAGCCGTGCCCACCAAGTACCCGCAAGGCTCCGAGAAGATGTTGCTGATGGCGCTGTTTGGCGTGGAGATTCCGTCCGGCGCGCTGCCGGTGTCGCTGGGCATGGTCATGAACAACGTGGGCACGCTGGCGGCCCTGGGCCAACTGTTGCCCGCCGGGCAGGGCCTGACCGAGCGCGTGGTGACCATTGCCGGCCCAGGTGTCAGCCGCCCAGGCGACTACCGTGTGCCGCTGGGCACACCGATCTCGTTTGTGCTGGAGTGGGCGGGGGTCAACAAAAACGCGGCCAACGCCTGCCAGCTGGTGCTGGGCGGACCGATGATGGGCCAATCGGTGGCCTCGCTGGACACGCCGGTGACCAAAGGCGTGTCCGGCATTCTGGTGTTCCAGCCGGAAGACATGGCCGACCGCGATGGCCGCGCCACCTACCCCTGCATCAAATGCGGCGAGTGTGTCGAGTCGTGCCCGATGGGGCTGAACCCGTCCACGCTGGGCATGCTGGCCGCCAAACGCGAGTACGAGCTGATGGGCCAGCGTTACCACCTGGGGGACTGTTTTGAATGTGGCTGCTGCACCTATGTCTGCCCGTCCAACATCCCGCTGGTCCAGCAATTTCGCATCGCCAAGCAGGTGTTGCGTGAAAAGGCGAGTGCCGCATGAGCGCGACCATTGAAATCCGCAGCGCGCCGCACATCAAGGCACCACGCAGTGTCGAGCAGATCATGCGCAACGTGGTGGGTGCGCTGCTGCCGGTGTGCCTGTTTTACGTTTACCAGTACGGCATTTCGGCGCTGGCGTCCATCGTGGTGATCACCGGCACCTGCTTGTTGACCGAGCGGTTTTTTGTGAAGACCGGCACCCAATCGGGCTCGCTGGCCGATTGGTCGGCCACCATCACAGGCCTCTTGCTGGCGCTCACCCTGCCACCGGGTTACCCCTTGTGGATGGGCGTGGTGGCGGGTTTTGTGGCCATGGCGCTGGGCAAGGCGGTGTTTGGCGGCATTGGGTTCAACGTGTTCAATCCGGCGCTGGTCGGGCGGGCGTTTGTGCAGGCGGCTTTTCCGTCAGCCATTGCCACCTACACGCCCTCTTTTTTGCCCGGGCGTTTCACCGAGTTCATTCCCAGCACGCTGGCCTGGCCGTTCATGCTGCCACCCGACACCGTGGCCTGGGTGAGCAGCCAAACCGTGGACGGCTTGAGTGGCGCCACGCCGCTGGCCAAGTGGAAGTTTGAAGGGGAGCTGACCCCGGCGGGAGATTTGTTGACCTCGCTGGCCGGCCACATGGCCGTGGGGCCGTCGCCGCTGCTGATCCTGTTGTGCGGGATGTACCTGGCGCTGCGTCGCTTCATGGACTGGCGCATTCCGGTGGCCATCATCGGCAGCGCCGGGCTAACCGCGTGGATTTTGTTTGCCATTGCGCCGCAGCACTACCCGGACCCGTTTTTCATGCTGTTCTCGGGCGGGCTGATTCTGGGCGCGGTGTTCATGGCGACCGACATGGCCACCTCACCGGTCACGCCACGCGGCATGTGGGTGTATGGCGCGGTCATCGGGCTGCTCACAGTGGTGATCCGCTATTACAGCGGCCTGCCGGAAGGCGTGATGTACGCCATTTTGCTGGGCAATGCCGCCGCGCCGCTGATTGAGCGCATCACCCAGCCCACACCGTTTGGCAAGTCGGGCCTGCTGCGGCCCAAGCGCAGCGCCAGTTACCCGCTGCACCCCGAGTACATCTCGCGTGAAGAGGCCAATGCGGTGACGCCCAAGAAGCAATTCCTCAAGAACAAGCCCAAAAAATCATGAGCACACCTGCCCTGCCCCTTGCGGCACCGCCAACGCCCACCCGTGCCATGCTGCTGGCGCTGGGCCTGGTGGCGGCCATCTGCGGGCTGATCATCGTGGTGGCCTATGAAGGCAGCCTGAGCTCGGTCCAGGAGAACCGCCGGGTGGCCATGGAGCGCGCCATCCACAAGGTGTTGCCGGGTGCCGCCAAAACGGTGGCCTATGTGGCCCGGCCCAACGGCGGTATCCGACCGTTGACAGGTGCTGACACCGCCGCTGACGGTGTGCCTTTTCACGCGGCGTTTGACGCATCAGGCCAGTTGATGGGCATTGCCGCCGAAGGCTCGGCCAAGGGTTACGCCGGCAATGTGCGCATCATGTTTGGCTACTCGCCGCCCTGCCACTGCGTGGTGGGCTTCAGCGTGGTGTCGATGCAAGAGACACCTGGCATTGGCGACAAGATCCTAAAAGACGCCAACTTTCTGGCCAATTTCAAGGCGCTGGATGTGCGGCTGGCGGCTGACATGAAAGCCCTGGCCAACGAGGTCAAAACCGTCAAGCACGGCAGCAAAACCCAGGCCTGGCAGGTGGATGCCATCTCAGGCGCCACCGTCACCTCGCGGGCGGTGGGCCGCGCCATCAACGACGCGGCGCAAGCGCTGCTGCCCGTGCTGGTGCCCCAACTCGACAAGATCGGATCGTCAAAATGAGTGAGCAACCCAAGACCAAGCCTGCTGTGGACGCCACCGGCGGCGTCAGCTGGGACGATTTCACGGAAGGCATCTGGCGCCAGAACCCGGTGTTTGTGATGATGCTGGGCATGTGCCCCACCCTGGCGGTCACGGTGTCTGCCATCAATGCGCTGTCAATGGGCGTGGCCACGCTGCTGGTGCTGGTCTGCTCGGCGCTGCTGGTGTCGCTGTTGCGCAAGGTGATTCCCAAAGAGGTACGCATCGCCACCTACATCGTCATCATTGCCACGTTTGTCACGGTGGTGGACTACGCCATTCAGTCCATCAGCCTGGCGCTGTACGAAGCACTTGGGGCGTTTATCCAGCTGATCGTGGTGAATTGCATCATTCTGGGCCGGGCCGAAGCCCATGCCTCCAAAAACCCGCCGCTGCGCGCCATGGTCAACGCGGCGGGCATGGGGTTGGGGTTCATGATCGGGCTGCTGGCACTGGGCACAGTGCGTGAGATTCTGGGTGCCGGCAGCCTGTTTGGCATCAGCCTGTTCGGGGCGGACTTCCAGCCCTGGGTGGTGATGGTGCTGCCACCGGGTGGCTTCTTTGTGCTGGGCTCCTGGTTGTTGCTGTTTGCCTGGTGGGAAAAGCGCAAATCCAAAACCTTGTTGGTCAAAACAGCTGCCGCAAAGGCTTGAGCATCATGCAGGAATCGGCATATCAAATTTTTATCAGCGTGATCCTGGCCAACAACTTTGTGCTGGCCATGTTTCTGGGTTTGTGCCCGTTTTTGGGCGTATCGGGCAAGCTGGAAACAGCGTTCCCCATGGGCGTGGCCACCACCTTCGTGATGGTGGTGGCTTCGCTGTGCGCTTTTGGGCTCAACTGGCTTCTGGGCCTGTTGCACCTGGAGTTTTTGCGGCTGATCTCCTACATCGTGATCATCGCGTCAGCGGTGCAACTGGTGGAGATGGTGCTCAAAAAACACAGCCCGGCGCTGTTTCGGGCCCTGGGCATTTACCTGCCACTGATCACCACCAATTGCGCGGTGTTGGGCGTGGCGCTGTTCCAGACCGCGCGTGACTACAGTTTTGTCCAGTCGATGGCGTTTGCATTGGGCGGCGGCATCGGCTTCACGCTGGCGCTGGTGCTGATGGCCGGCCTGCGCGAACGCATGCAACTGGTGGAGGTGCCAGACATCGCGCGCGGTTCGGCCCTGGCCTTGATGCTGGCCGGGCTGCTGTCACTCTCGTTCATGGGTTTTGCCGGGCTGGGGAACTAAAGTGCTGGCCAACTATTTGAGCGCGCTGGCCACCCTGGGGGTGCTGCTGGGCGTCTGGATCACGGTCCAGACCCTGGCGCGCCGTGTGGCAGCGCGCCACCCCGAGGCGGGCCCGTTCCGGGAAGCGGGCGCGGGCTGTGGCGGCGGCTGCGGCGGCTGTGCCAAAACCTGCAGCAGTCCCCCCGGCCCAACCACCCCACAGCGGCCCATCCCGGTTGCCAACCGTTCCAAAGAAACCTGACCAACCACCCACAAGGAACCCACACCATGCCAAGCACCGACACCCCCACCGCAGATGATCAACGGCTCCTGACGGCCAGACTCATCGGCAGCAGCCGGATCACGCCGCCCGACTCCCCCGAAGATGTGCGGCACATGATCTTTTCAACCGACGATGCCGGCTTTGACGCCCGGATCGGCCAATGCATCCAGATCATGGCCCCCGGCCAATTTGGCAACCAGCACCACACCCGCCTGTATTCGCTGGCGCACATCGACCACGTCGACGCGCAACACACCGAGTTCTCGTTGCTGGTGCGCCGCTGCAGCTACCTCGATGACTTCAGTGGCGAGCGTTATGCCGGTGTCGCCTCCAACTACCTGTGTGATCTGCCGCTGGGCAGCGTGGTGCGTTTTTCGGGCCCCTCAGGCCACCCGTTTTCGATCCCGGCCAACCGCCAGTCGCCCCTGCTGATGGTGGGCATGGGCACCGGCATTGCCCCCTTTCGCGGGCTGGTGAACCGCATTTACGACACGTTGGGCGGCTGGGACGGCAAGGTGCGGCTGTTTTACGGTGCCCGCAGCGGCCTGGAAATGCTCTACATGAACGACCAGAACCAGGATCTGGCGAACTATTTTGATCAGTCCACCTTCAAGGCTTTTCAGGCGGTGAGCCCGCGGCCGCATTTTGACGAACCACCAGCGGTGGAACTGGCGATTGAAAAAAATGCCGCCGAGGTGCGGGAGATGCTGCAAGAGGCCAGCACCCAGGTCTATATCGCCGGCCCGCACGCCATGCTGGGCCGGGTGGAAGACAGCTTCGCCAACATCCTGGGCGGCACCGAGGCCTGGACCCACATTCGCCAGAACCTGCTGGCCAGCGGTCGCTGGCATGTGGTGTTGTACTGACACACCGCTTGCGTCAGGCAAGAAAAAAACCCCAAGTGAATCAATCACTTGGGGTTGTATGCTGGCGGAAGCTGTGAGATTCGAACTCACGGATGTCGTAAAACATCGCCGGTTTTCAAGACCGGTGCCTTAAACCGCTCGGCCAAGCTTCCACGGTTCAATTGTAGCTTGGAGTCCCGCTGCACCCAGCCTCATCCCATGCGATTTGGCGTGCTTTATGATTTGAGTTTGAGCCGCACCGGTTCACGCCACGTCCCAAGGAAACCTCATGAATGCCATCCCTGCCGAAGGTCACCGCCAGTTTTCGCGCGTCCCGTTCAGCGCTGCCGTCACACTGCACCTGCCTGGCAAAAATCTGGAAGTGACCCTGCTGGACATTGCCCTCAAAGGCGCACTGGTGCAGACCGATGTGCCTGAAGACATCCAGTTGCAAGCGCCTTGCCGTTTGCTGTTGCCGCTGTCGGGCGACGATGAGGTCATTGAAATGGCGGGCACCATCGCCCACTTGAAAGACTGCCACGTGGGCCTGCGTTGCGAGCACATCGACCTGGCCAGCCTGACGCTGCTGCGCCGTCTGCTGGAGCTCAACACCGGCGACGCTGATTTGATGGACCGCGAACTGTCGCAGCTTTTCTCAACCCGGCACGCCTGAGGCGCTGCCCAAAACTGGCCGGATCAGGCCACGTTGCATTCCCGCCGCAACAACGACAGCGCATCACTGAGCTTGCTGTCAAAGTCGCTGAGCAGGGTGGCTTGGGCTTCGGCCACAAAGTCCTGCCACAAGCGGGCGTAGTCGTCTTGGTGCTGCTCGGGTGCGTGGTCCCGGATGAAGGCCGCCGCCAGTTCGGGCTGAAAACCGCTTTTGCGCATCTTGCGGATCAGCGTCGCAGCTGACTTGTCGGTCAGCAGGGTTTTGGGGGCGCTGCCCGCCGCCACACACACCAACAGGGTCAGCAACGTGCCGTCGTCACCATGGCCCTGGGTGAGCTTGTCCCAGGCGGCCGAGCGCTCGCGGTCATGCTGGCCGACTTCACTCAACGCGTCTTCGATCCAGAAATAACGCCCCATGAAGGCCGGGGTCTGGTCAAACAGCTTGCGGATGCCCAGCCGCCCATCGAGCAGCCGGGGTAAATCTGCCAGCACACTTTGTTGCACTGACGTCACCACCTCGTGGTACTCGGGTGGCAGGTTCTTGGGCAACACCACACTTGACGCCACCGCAGCCGGGTCTTTGCGCCGCAGGGCCAGCACCATTTTTTCAAAGTCTGCCCAGTCCGGCAGCGCCTTGCGCCGGGTGGCCAGCGCCAGCAAGGCGGTGCGGATCACCGCTTCGGCGTCGGGCTCGTAGTCTTGCAGTTCGTCGGCAGGTAGGCCGAGCTGATCCGCCAGCCACAGCGCGGCGTCCACCACCTGGGCCACACGCTGGCGCACCGCCAATTCCGCTTGCACTTCGACAAACGGGGCCAAGGACCAGCGCGCCAGTTGCGGGATGTGGCGGTCTGAAAAACCACCGCGCTCGTTCATGCCGAAATGGGTGTTTTGCGGCATCACGATCAGCGCCTTGAGCATGTCCGACCCGGCTTTGGAGCGCGACAAAAAGGAGTGGTCGCGCAACAAGGTGGCCGCCACGTGCAGATCGCCCGCGCTGGCCGTCTGCAGGTGCAGGCTGACCAGATTAACGATGCGGTCACGCGCTTTCTCCAGCTCGGGGCGCAGATATTCGCTGCCGAAGTAGCGCGCAATCTGCACCATGCCTTTGGGTGCGTCAGCGGCAATCTCGTCGAGTTTGGCCTGATCGATCAGCCCGTGCTGCACGCCAAAAATCAGCGCCTTTTCGAAAAAAGGGCGGCTATCAAACAGCGAGACGGTGCCTGCGGCAGGGGCTGAGGTGGTGGTCATGCGGTGCAAAAGCAGGCCGGGCGGCCTGTCTTGTTCAAACTAAATGGCGGATTCTTCGTCCGACTCGCGGGCGGCTGGCGTGGCTTTGCCCAGATCGGTGTCGCGGGTTTCGACCTTGCCGTCGTCTTCTTCCAGGTCTTCGGCGTCCAGGCCCAGTTCAAACGCGCGGGCCTTGGCGCGTAACACCACCAGCATTTCGATGAACAGGTCAGGCAGTTCGTGGCGCAGCAGCCAGGCGGTTTGCATCCAGTCCTGGTCGGCGACCTCATCAAGCTCGATACGCGGGCGCGCCCAGGCGTTGGCGCGCAGGTCGTCCTCGTCGATCATCGCGCCGTCGTCTTCCACCGTGTCAAAGGTGCCAGTGCGGGCAAACGCCTCGATGCGGCTCCACTTCTCCTCAAAGTAGTCGGCCAGCGCCTCGCTGCCGCCTTCCAGGTCACCAATCGCGGTCAAAAACGCCAGCGAATCCGCGCCATCGCGGAAGATGACCGAGTTCATCATGCCGCGCAAATGCGCGCGGGTCAGGTCGCGGTACTGCTTCTCGATGACCACGGCGCGGGCAAATTGCTCGGGGGTCAGCATCAGGTTGATGATGGAGGCCTTGGAGTTGTCGTACTCGCGGATGATCGCCAGCACGTCTTTGGGAGGCAACTGCGTCAGCACTTCCATCAGGGCGCCGTCGCCCTGCGCGTCGGCCAATGCCACCAACGCATGCTCCGCGCCGACGATGTCGCCAGCGGCGATCAGGGACTGGGTTTTTTCGATCAGGGCCAAATGCTGCATATCACTCCTTGCGGTCAAAACCTTGGTCTTCCAGCCAGTCTGCGCTGGCCTCGTCGTGGTCCTGGTCGGTCTTGTGCGCATGATCGTCATCCGCATCAAAGTCGTGGCCATGATCCAGGTCACGCGAACTGCCCCGCGCACCGTGTTCACCGTGCTCGTCGGCATGCGCCACTTCATGGTGGTGCGGCGACGGGCGGTGGTACATATATTCCAGCGCAGCGGCCACCGTCATGAACCAGTCGCCCTGCGGTTGCTTGAGCAACACGGCGGCCATGTCTTTGGCCCAGGGCGTGAGTTGCACGGCGTCAGAGAGGCTGTCCCAATCCGGGAACTCGTCCGACTCCAGCGTCAGCAGCTGCTCCATGACGGCCGGCAGCTCAAAGTGGAAGCCACCATGAAAAGCTACCGCCACCATCTCGGGGGCGGACTCCATCATCTGGCTCAAAAAGGCGATCTGGCCGCGCTTTTCCAGCAGGCGTCGGCGCAGCACATCCTTGCCCTCGGAGTCCGAGGCGAGGTCGTCGATCTCGGCCTGGTAGGACGAGCGCAAGGCGCGAAAAAATGCAGACATGCTCATGGCGTTACTTTCGGTGGGGCCAGCCTCAAACCAGGCGGCCAAAATAGTCGAGCCAGATGCTGCGGGCAGTGTCCAGGGGGCTGTCGAGCAGGTTGCGCTGGCGATTGTCATCATAGGCTTTGCGCAAGCCCGGGTCAGACAACACCTCGTAAGCCTCTTGCACCGCCCGAAAACGCGCCGGTGCCTGCGGCGAGGCGTTGCGGTCCGGGTGGTGCACAGACGCCTGCTGGCGAAAGGCTTTCTTGATGTCAGCCAGTGTGGCCGAGCTGGGCAGGCCCAACGCGGCGTAATGGTCCTTATGCTGCATGCGGCGTGGTCATCAATGGGTTCGTGGGGTTGGCCCGATCAACAGCGGGGGCTTGGTGCAGCTGGCGGTGAACGAACTCAGGTCCAAACACCACCTAAACTGTTGATTGATAAGGTTTTCAGAAACCGGTTTTTCCGGCTGCGTCATCCCTTTGCGGGCAGTGGATTATGCACCACGCACTTGCCGGCCTGCAGGCTGTTTGGAAACCTCGGCGCGGCCCCCTTATGATGTGCCCAAACCAAGGCGCACCAGCGACTGCTGCAAAGTTTGTTCGACGATGGCTCGGACACCTCTTGCACATGGCACACACCCGAGGGTGCCATCTCACCGAGCAGCTGATGGCAAGCGCACACCACATCCGCGCACCTCTGGCCGAACGAAAAAAAGGGTTGATTTCAATTGGGGCTCAAGCGACGAATTTCTCTCTACCTGATCAGCATCTTGTCGGTTTTGGCACTGCTGACGCTGGTGGCCCTGCGCTGGGACAGCCATCAAAAAGCAATCCAGCTGGAAGAAGTGGAGGCGCGCGGCGATTTGCGGCGCCTGATCAGCACGTTTCAGGCGCGTGAGCTGGAACTCAGTGGCACCTTGAAGTCGTGGTCCAACTGGACGGGGCTGTTTGATTATTTTGCCAACCGCACGGACAAGTTCCGCGAAGCCGAGTTGAGCGTGCAGGCCATTGCCGTGGCGAGCGTCGATTTTCTGGCGCTGCTGGACTTGTCCGGCCAACTGCTGGATGTGACCGAGGTGCCCGGCCCCAACGGCGAAACACCCGCCACCGAGGTCATCCGGAAAGACGCACACCACTATCCCGCTTATGTGCGTTTGAGCGAAGCCGCCAGTGGCTGTGGCGCCATCCAGGCCCAGGCCCGGGTGGCACTGGTTTGCTTGAGCCCGATCCTGGACAGCGAAGGCGGGGGGCAGTCGCGCGGTTACATCTTGTTAGGCCGTTGGGTTGATGCGCAGATGGTCCGGCAGATTTCTGAAGTTGCCGACCTCCAGTTCAAGATCAGCACCGTGCCCACCCTGGCCATGGGCGCGCAACGCAGCGCTGCGGGCGAACAGCCGTTCAGCCCGGAGGCCGTGCAGATCCTGACCCACGACACCCATCTGGAATTGCACTACCCGCTGACCGGCCTGTCAGGTCAAACCATCGCTGAAATTCAGATGACCTGGCCGCGCCAACAAGCATTGGTTGCGAACCGGAGTTATGCCGCCACGCAGGCCCTGGTCATCGCCCTGATCGTGACTTGCGGGTTTTTGCTGGTCCTGCTGCTGGACCTGGTGGTGGTGAAACGCCTCAACCAGCTCCGGCGAGAGCTGGGGTTGATCGTTGACTCCAAGTGCTGGACCGGCGACGTCACCGTCAGCGGCCAAGACGAAATAGCCGCGCTGGCGGGCTACACGCGCGGTCTGGTGGCGGTGGTGCACGATCAGGTGCAAGAGTTGCAAAAGCTGTCGCAAACCGACACCCTGACCGCCCTGCCCAACCGGCGCGCATTCAATGAACGGCTGGATCACCTCCTGGCAGCGCACGCGCGCCAGCAGCTGCCGGCCGCCCTGATCCTGATGGATGTGGACCATTTCAAAAAATACAACGACACGTACGGTCATCCGGCGGGTGACGAGGCTCTCCAAAAAGTTGCCCATGGCCTGCGCACCACCTTGCGGCGCGAGCTCGACATGCCAGCACGCATGGGCGGCGAAGAATTTGGCGTGCTACTGCCAGGGGCCAACGCCGACCAGGCTCTCGCCACAGCCGAAGTCATCCGCACCACCCTGCAAGACATGGCCCTCACCCACCCAGCCAACCCCCCGCTCGGCGTGATCACCATGAGCCTGGGCGTGGCCGAAGTCACCGCCGCTGACACCGCCACAAGCCTCTACCGTCGCGCCGACGAAGCCCTGTACAAGGCGAAAAACACCGGGCGAAATCGGGTGGTGCTCGGCGACTGAGCGCCCGTCAAAGGCCCATCCACCCCGCCGTGTCCGGCGAGGCTTGGGCCATCAGGGCGCGTCGCTTGCGTCTTGCTTATTGGGCCTCAGACTCATATACCTCGTGATAGGCGTTGCCATAGTAGCTGTGGATCAGCAGTTCCTTGAGTTCGCTGATCAGCGGGAAGCGCGGGTTGGCGCCGGTGCACTGGTCGTCAAACGCGGCTTCTGCCAGGCTGTCCACCTTGGCCAGGAATTCGGCTTCGTTGACACCGGCGGCCTGGATCGAGGCAGGAATGCCCAGCACCTTCTTCAGGCCATCGACCCACTCCACCAGTTTCTCAACGTGGTCATGGTCGCTGGTGGCTTCCAGGCCAAGGTGTTTGGCGATCTGGGCATAACGCTCCACACCCTTGGGCCGGTCGTACTGGCTGAAGGCGGTTTGTTTGGTCGGGATGTCAGCGGCGTTGTAACGGATGACGTTCGAGATCAACAGCGCGTTGGCCAGGCCGTGGGCGAGATGGAACTCGGCACCCAGCTTGTGCGCCATCGAGTGGCACACACCCAGGAAGGCGTTGGCAAACGCAATACCGGCGATACACGACGCGTTGTGGACTTGTTCACGTGCTTTCGGATCGTTGGCACCGTTGATGAACGAGGCTGGCAGGTAGTCCTTGAGCAGCTTGAGGGCCTGCAAGGCTTGTGCATCAGAGTACTCGTTGGCCATCACCGACACATAAGCTTCCAGCGCATGGGTCACCGCGTCGATACCACCCACAGCGGTGAGTGACTTGGGCATGTTCATGACCAGGTTGGCATCCACGATGGCGATGTTGGGTGTGAGTTCGTAGTCGGCAATCGGGTACTTCACACCGGTCACTTCGTCGGTCACCACGGCAAACGGGGTCACTTCGGAGCCGGTGCCGGAGGTGGTTGGCACCGCGACCATCATGGCCTTGAGGCCCATCTTGGGGAACTTGTAGATGCGTTTGCGGATGTCCATGAAACGCAGCGCCAAGTCTTCAAACTGGACTTCCGGATGTTCGTACATCACCCACATGATCTTGGCCGCATCCATCGGTGAGCCACCACCCAGCGCCAGAATCACGTCGGGCTGGAAGGCGTTCGCCATCGACAGACCTTTGCGCACCACCGCCAGGGTCGGGTCAGCGGCCACTTCGTGGAAACATTCCACTTCCAGGCCTTGCTTCTTGAGAATGCGCGTGGTGTCGTCCACGTAGCCGTTTTCGAACAGGTACCGGTCCGTCACGATCAGGCAGCGCTTGCGGTCTGCCAGGTCTTCCAGGGCAATCGGCAGGCAGCCGCGACGGAAGTAGATGGATTTGGGGAGTTTGTGCCACAACATGTTCTCGGCCCTCTTGGCGACGGTTTTCTTGTTGATCAGGTGCTTGGGTCCGACGTTTTCGGAAATCGAGTTGCCACCCCAAGAGCCGCAGCCCAGGGTCAAGGACGGCGCGAGGTTGAAGTTGTAGAGGTCACCAATACCACCGTGTGAAGACGGTGTGTTGATGAGGATGCGGGCGGTCTTCATCTTGTCGCCAAAGTAGGCGATGCGGTCACCCTGCAAATCCTGGTCGGTGTAGAGCGAAGAGGTGTGGCCAATGCCACCCATGGCCACCAATGCCGCTGCTTTGCTGCAAGCATCAACAAAATCTGTGGCCTTGTACATGGCCAACATGGGTGAAAGTTTTTCGTGGGCAAAGGCTTCATTGGTTGACACATCGGTCACTTCACCGATCAACACCTTGGTGAAACCCGGCACAGAAATCCCGGCCATGGTTGCAATCACGATGGCCGATTGGCCCACGATCGCGCTGTTGAGTGAGCCATTTTTGAGGATGACCTTGCGCACAGCTTCGGCTTCTTCAGCGTTCAGGATGTAGCCGCCATGTTTGGCAAAACGTTCACGCACCGCCTGGTAGGCCTGTTCAACAATGATGACCGACTGCTCGGACGCACAGACCACGCCGTTGTCAAAGGTTTTGGACATCAGGATGGAGGCCACCGCACGTTTGATGTCAGCGGTCTCATCAATCACGGCCGGGGTGTTGCCCGCACCCACACCAATGGCGGGTTTGCCGGAGGAATAAGCAGCACGCACCATGGCCGGGCCGCCGGTGGCCAGGATCAGGTTGATGTCTGGATGGCGCATCAGCTCGTTGGACAAGTCCACGGTGGGTTCGTCGATCCAGCCAATGATGTCGGCCGGTGCACCAGCTGCCACAGCGGCCTCCAACACCAGACGAGCGGCTTCACAGGTGGACCTGCGTGCACGTGGGTGGGGCGAGAAGATGATGCCGTTGCGTGTCTTGAGCGCGATCAGCGCCTTGAAGATGGCGGTGGAGGTGGGGTTGGTGGTGGGGACGATGCCGCACAGGATGCCAATGGGTTCAGCAATCGTGATGGTGCCGAAGTTGTCGTCTTCAGACAAGATGCCGCAGGTCTTTTCGTCCTTGTACTTGTTGTAGATGTACTCTGACGAGAAGTGGTTTTTGATGACCTTGTCTTCCAGCACACCCATGCCGGTCTCGGTCACTGCGAGCTTGGCCAGCGGGATCCGCGCGTCGGTGGCAGCCAGCGCTGCGTTGCGGAAAATGGCATCCACTTTTTCCTGCGTGAAAGTCGCAAACAGTGCTTGCGCCTTCTTGACCCGCGCCACCAGTGCGTAGAGTTCTTCCTTGTTCGTCACAGCCATCTTGATTCTCCAAAACTGAAGTTAGACACTCGCTGCCACCCCACAACCCGTCGGGCAGCGCGAGGGTTTTCTCAAAAACGCGCAAGACATCTTGACATGCCGATGGATGAAAAGTTCCTTGCATGAGCCAACAACACACCTCTCACTCTGTTCGTTTGGTCTGTGTTATTAGTTTGAGTATTGTCATTTTACACACAATATCAATCAAAGTCGAACATGATTGACCTTGTTTTCCTTTGAGCTTGGAATTTGGAATTGGGTGATCAGGACGACGAGGGAAGCTGGCGGCAAGGCGCCCGCGGGCAAGCGCAACGGGCCGCCAAGACGTCGGCTCGTCCGGGTGGCGTCAGGCAAGCCGAGACGCTGCGGCCTCACCGCCGCGAATCACATGCCGTCGGCGTAGACCAGCGTGATACCGGCGGCCATGGCTGCCGCGATGCCTTGCGACGACAGGCCCCGGTCAACGACCCAGCGGCTGACACCATTGAACGGCACGATGGTGGCAAAGGACTCCTGCCCCCACTTGCCGCTGTCGCAGATCGACACCACGCTCTTGCTGCGCGCCACCACGGCACGCTTGACGGTGGCCTCGACCATGCTGGAGTTGGTCCAGCCAGCGTGGCTGTCCACCGCGCCCGGGGCCAGGAAGAACACGTCGATGTTGAGGTTGGCAATCTGCGCCAGCGCCACCGGCCCGACCGTGCTCAGGGTGTTCTGGTAAATGTCCCCGCCAATCAACTGGAGCTGGTACGGGGTGCGGCCCGCCAGTTCACTGGCGATGCCGATGCCGTGGGTGACGATGGTCAGGTCGCTCACCTGGGGCAGGCCCTGGGCAATGGCTCGGGCCATTTCGCAGGCGGTGGTGCCGGCGTCCAGATACACCGTCTGGCCGCTTTTGAGCAAGCGCGTGGCAGCCCTGCCCACCGACTGTTTTGGCGCCTGGTCCTGCGCCAAGCGCTGGGCGTAACCCACCTCTTGGTTCAGCAGCACGGCACCCCCGTGCACCCGGCGCAACAGGCCGCGCTTTTCCAGCTCGGCCAGATCCCGGCGCAGCGTCATCTCGGAGGACTGCAACTGCTCAGACAGCTGTTTGGTGCGGCATTCACCCCGGGCGGAGAGGGCCGCCATGATCAGCTCCTGGCGATGGTCGGCAAGGTATTCAGCCATGGTGTGTCTTCCTGCCGTTGTGTGGCGGTTTTGTTAACGTGAAAAACTGGGGGCTGTCATCCCGGACCTGACCCGCCTTCCATGAACCCGAGGCCATGGATGGCGGATCGGTGCTCGCCATGACTGCCACATTGGCCGCTTTTGGCTTGGCAGCCATGACAGTGCGTTTGGAAATGTGCGTGTTGCCAAAATTCCAACAAATTCGAACAGCCACCGAATTATCACCAAAAAAAGCACCCATCCACCCGCCACCGTTGAACAGGCTTTTACCGCTGGACCAACGCCGCACTGGCCGCCGCCAGCACCTCGCGGGTCAAGCCCGCCAGCAACGACGAGGTGGCGCGCGCCTGCTGCCAGTACAGTGGCACATCCAGGGGCGTGTCAGGCACCAATTCCACCAGCGATCCGTCTGCCAGATGTCCGGCCACCAGTTCCTGCGGATGCAGGCCCCAGCCCATCCCCGCGACGGCTGCCGTCACAAACGCCTGCGGCGACGGCAGCGTGTGCCGGGGCAATTCGACGTGCCGATGGCACAGGCGCTGCACCCAGCGGGCCTGCAACTCATCCTTGGTGTTGAACACCAGGCTGGGTGCGTCGGTCAGGCTGGCCACCCCCACCCCTTTGGCGAAATAACGCGCCACCAGGCCGGGGCTGGCCACCGCCAGGTAGCGCATGGCGCCCAGCGGGCGGCTGTTGCAACCCGCTGCTTGGCGGGCCGTGCCGGTCACGGCGGCCAGCACGGTGCCTGAGCGCAACCAGTCGGCCGTGTGGTCCTGGTCATCCACCGCAATGGCCATCAGCACCGGCGCATCGGCCGCAAAACGCGCCATGGCCGGGGCAAACCAGGTGGCCAGGCTGTCGGCGTTGACCGCCACCGGCAGCGGCACCCGTACCGCGCCGTCGTGCGTCAGCGTGGGCAATTCACCGTGCAATTCGTGCTCCAGCAGCCGCACCCGGTCCACATGCTGGCACAGGCGGCGCCCGGTCTCGGTGGCACCACACGGCGCGCCACGCACCACCAGGGCACAACCGACCTGCTCCTCCAGCAACCGGATGCGCTGCGACACGGCTGACGGTGTCACATGCAGCGCGCGGGCGGCGCGCTCAAAACTGCCTTCGCGCACCACGGCAGCCAGCGCAGACAAAGAGGCGTAGTCCATCATGACGTTAGTTTTTCTTAACGAGGTGCAGGAAAGATAGTTTGTCTTGATTCTAGAAAGCAGGCAAGCTCGGCCCCCATGCCCAACCAAGCCGCCCTCCTTTCTGCTGTCGCACCTGCTTTTGTGCAGGGTCTGTCCTTGAGCCTGGGGCTGATCGTGGCCATTGGCGCCCAAAACGCGTTTGTGCTGCGCCAAGGCTTGCGCCGCGAACACGTGGGCAGCGTGGTGGCGTTTTGTGCCTTGGCCGACGCGGTGCTGATCAGCGCCGGCGTGATGGGCATGGCCCAGGCCCTGGGGGAGCGCCCGGGCGTGGCCCGCTCTCTGGCGCTGGCGGGCGCTGCTTTTTTGGCGGTTTACGGTTGGCAGGCGTTACGCCGGGCGCGGCAGCCCCACCAGCTGCGGGCGGCAAACGGGGGCGCAGGCCTGAGCTTGGCGGGCGCCTTCAGCCAGGCTGCGGCCTTCACGCTGCTCAATCCGCACGTGTATCTGGACACGGTTCTGCTGGTTGGCAGCATCGGGGCGCAACAACCTGCGGCGTTAAGGCCGTGGTTTGTGACCGGCGCCTGTGTCGCCAGCCTGGCCTGGTTCGGCTTGCTGGGGTTTGGCGCCCGTTGGTTGGCGCCCTGGTTTGCCCGGCCCCGGGCCTGGCAGCTGCTGGACGGCCTGATCGGGCTAACGATGTGGGTGCTGGCCGCTTTGCTGGTGCGGCATGTGCTGACGGCCAGCGGGGGCTAAAACGGGCAGGCGCCAAGCCCGCCCTGGCGTTCGGCGGGTCAGCGTCAAGACGGGGTCACGATCTCCCGGGCGCTGATCTGGTATTTGAAGTCGTCCGGCGCGTATGAGTTGAAGCGCCCTGAGGCGTCTTCGCCCACCGGGTACATGAAGAAGCCCAGCGTTTCGCCTTTCGAATGGGGCAGCTTCACATCATGCGCCATGTTGTAGGCCATCCAGTTGCCTTCCCAGCCACCAAACAGCGCGCTGTTCACCGGCTTCACGATGGGGTTTTGCGGCGACTTGATCCACTCGGGGGTTTCCTGGCGCATCACCTTGGTCACGTCGGCCGGGTCCATGGCTACCCAGCCGTGGCCCTGAAGGTAGACCTCGGCCCGGCAGTGCTGCGCACCCTTCAGGCTGGCCGGGTTGCCACCCAGTTCCTTGTAGCCAAAAGCGGAGGGCACCAGACGCAGGCCATAAACATCCCGCGCGGGCAGCCCGATGGCGCGGCACATCCCCACAAACAGGGCGTTGAGGTCAGCACACTTGCCACCCAGGTTGCCAGTTTCCAGCATGGTCTTGATGTCGCCCTCGCCACAGCCTTTCACCTTGGGTTCACGGAACGTGTTGGCCACGATCCAGTCGTACAACTTTTGCGCCCTGTCCACGTCGGTTCGGGCACCCTGCGTGGCTGCCAACGCGGTTTGACGCACGATGCCATCGGTGGGCAGCAGGTCGGTCGGCTGGCGCCAGTAGGCCAGCGTGGCCGCGTCTTCGGCCGGGCTGCGCTTGGCTTGCCAGTCAACCGCACGATTCTGGGTCTGGATGCGGCTGGTCAGCTCCACGTAGGGTTTGGCTTCCTTCTCCGCAAATTCCACGTACAACATACGGGCGCCATACTGCCCATCGGCGGTCAACGTCGCCTGGCCGTTGCTGGTGTACGTGTGGTCCATGGATTTTTGCCAGTCGGTGTCAACCGAGGCCACAGGCAGCCAGACCCGCGCCGCCCCCTGCGGCGCCAGGATGTCAACCCGGGTGGTGACCTCAAACGTGCGCCATGAGCCCGGCTGGGGGGCAAACAGGCGATCGGCAGGTGACGCCGCTTGGGCGAAAGAGGCGGCAGGCAGTGCCGCGACAGTGGTCAGAGCCAGACTTTTCAAAAAAAGTCGGCGCGCGTGGGCGTGAACGGTGGTCATCCAAAGAACTCCGGAAAGGTTGCGAGGCCAGGTCGTCGGGGTAGGTGAAGGTACCCAGGTTGACCAACATCAATTATCGCCGCGCACCCTGTTGACTGACCGGGTCCAGCGGCTGCATCAAGGGCGCCAAAAGCTTGGCCGCTTGTGGGCCAGCCCAATCGAACTCGCCCCGCACCACACCCACCACACGGCCATCGGATGCCACCAGCACCGTGGTCGGGAAGACGCTCACCCCCCACGTCCGCGCCATCGTGCCCAGCGGGTCCAGCAACACGGGCAAGGTCAGGCTGTTGCGCTGGACGTAACGCTGAACCACGGTGCCGGACTCCTTGAAGTTCACCGCCAAAACCACCAGCTTGTCGCTCCCGTAGGCCTTGGGCAGCGACTGCAGCGAGGGCATTTCTGCCAGGCAGGGCGCACACCAACTGGCCCAAAAATTGATCAACACCGCTTTGCCGCGCAAATCGGCCAGTTGCCAGGTCTGGCCCTGCAGGTCAGTCCCCACCCACGCGCGTGCGGATTTGCCGGGGGGCCACGGCCGGATGTCGTAACCCTGCGCGTGGCCCGGCGCGCTGGACAACAACGCCGCAGCGGCAAGGATCAAGGGGCTAAAAGGGCGACAGATGGGCCAGAACAAGGGGGACTCTCAGGGTGGTGCCGTTAATGTAGCCGCGGCCAAGCATGGGGCAAGCTCCCTAGCCTTCCCCGGTGCGCCTGTGCACAATGGCGCATGACTCAACCTCTGCACAAACGCCCGGCCCACCATCTGCGCGCCTCGGACCTGCGGGCGGCCGCCCAACTGGCCACCCAGGCCACCCACGCCATCACCCGCATCAGCGAGGGTGTGCACCAGTCGGTTTGGCGCACGCTCGGCGCCCCCAGCGGCGCCACCGCCGCCCGCACGCGCGGCCTGACCGGGCTGGTCTACCAGAGCATCACTGGTGTGACCGCGCTGATCGGGCGTGGTGTGGACAGCGCCCTGACCCGGCTGGAACCCCTGCTGCAGCGGCTGGAAAACCAAGGTGACGCCTCGCCCGAACGGCTGGCGGTGGTGGCCGCCTTCAACGGCGTGATGGGCGACCGGCTGGCCGCCAGCCACAACCCGCTGGCGCTGCCCATGACCCCGCTGTTCAAGGCGCCCGCCGCCAAGGCACCCCAAAGGCTGGACGCCTATCTGGCACAAGACAACCCGAGCGCCCACGTCACACCCAAGCTGCTGCTGGTCATCCACGGCCTGTGCATGAACGACCTGCAGTGGACCACCGAGCACCAGGGTCAGCCGGTCAACCATGCCGACGCTTTGGCCAGCGCGCTGGGCTGCACCCCCGTTTACCTGCGTTACAACAGCGGGCTGCACGTGTCGCAAAACGGCCGCGAACTGGCCCGGCAACTGGAACACCTGGTGAAGCGCTGGCCGACAGCGCTGGCGCAGATCACCGTGCTAGCGCACAGCATGGGCGGGCTGTTGATCCGCAGCGCGCTGTATTACGCGCAGCAGGACGCGCTGACCTGGCCGCAGCGGGTCAAACACCTCGTTTTTCTGGGCACACCGCACCACGGCGCACCGCTGGAGCGCGCGGGCAACTGGGTGGATGTGATGCTGGGCAGCACGCCCTACAGCCGCCCGTTTGCCAAACTGGGTCAATTGCGCAGCGCCGGTGTGACCGACCTGCGCTACGGTCACCTGCTGGACGTGGACTGGCACGGCCACGACCGGTTTCACCGAAAACCCGACAGCCGCCAAGCCGTCCCCCTGCCTGACGGTATCGCCTGCTTCACCGTGGCCGCCACCGCAGCCACCCAACGCGGCACGCTGGCCGACCGCCTGCTGGGCGACGGCCTGGTGCCCCTGCCCAGCGCGCTGGGGCAGCACAAAGACCCGACGCGCTGCCTGCACTTTGCCCCCGATCACCAGCTGATCCTGTACCGCACCTACCACCTGCAACTGCTCAGCAGCCCGCAAGTGACGCGGCAGCTGATCCAGTGGCTGGCGTGACGCACAGCCTCCGCCCCAAACCCGGGCCTTGGCGATGGCCTGCGACATTCGTTGAAAATGCCCTGTCATCCACCTGAACCGCCATGCACCCCAATTTACAGACCCTGACCCGCTTTTACGCCGCCTTTGCCGCCCTGGACGCCGATGCCATGGGCAGTTGCTACAGCTTGGACGCCACTTTTGACGACCCCGCCTTCTCGCTCAAAGCCCAGCACGAGATCGCGGGCATGTGGCACATGTTGTGCAACGCCGCCCGGGGCCACGGCAAGCAGGACTGGCGGCTGGATGTCAGCAACCTGCACGCCGACGACCACACCGGGCACGCCCACTGGGAGGCGCACTACGTTTTTAGCGCCAACAAGCGGCCGGTGCACAACATCGTCGAGGCCGACTTCACCTTCACCCCCGAGGGGCTGATTGCCAGCCACCGCGACCGGTTCGACTTCTGGCGCTGGTCACGCCAGGCGCTGGGCATGGGCGGCTGGGTGCTGGGCTGGGCGCCGTTTTTCAACAAACAGGTGCGCGTGCAAACCCGCGCCGCGCTGGACCGGTTTCTGGCCCAAAACCCTCGGAATTGAACGCCTCAGCAAAACGGCCAACCGCGTTCAATCGCCACGTATTTGGATAGCCGCATGAACCACACTGACGCGGGTTGCCGGGCACTCGGCGTGGTCATCGGCGCCAGCGGTGGCATCGGTGCGGCGCTGCTGGCGCAACTCCAGGCCGACCCGCGTTTTACGCTGGCGCTGGGCCTGTCGCGCCGCAGCATGCCGGCGCTGGACTTGCTCGATGAAGCGAGCATCGCCGCCGCTGCCAGCTACGTCAAAACCCTGTTGCAGGAAAAGTCGCTGACATTGGACTTGGTGCTGGACGCCACCGGCATGCTGCACACGCCCACGCATCAGCCCGAAAAAAGCTGGGTGCAGCTCGATGCCACGCAGATGGCGCAGGCGTTTGCCATCAACGCCATTGGCCCGGCGCTGCTGATGAAACACTTTTTGCCGCTGCTGCCGCGCGAAGGCAGACCGGTGTTTGCCACGTTGTCGGCCAAGGTCGGCAGCATCGGCGACAACCGGCTGGGCGGCTGGTACAGCTACCGCGCCAGCAAAGCCGCGCTGAACCAATTGGTGCACACAGCGGCGATCGAGTTGCGGCGGCGTGCGCCGCAGGCGATTTGCGTGGCGCTGCACCCAGGCACGGTGCACAGCGCGCTGTCGCAACCGTTTGCCAAAACCGGCCTTCACGTGCGCCAGCCTGACGTGGCCGCCACCGAGTTGCTGGCGACCTTAGGCACCTTGAAGCCGGAGGACTCCGGCGGGTTTTTCAGTTATGACGGGGAAGCGCTGCCTTGGTGAAGGTGTCACCCCAATTGCAGCAGATGCGTCATGAGCCTCAAGCTCTCGTGAGCCGTTCTTCGGCTTTCTCGCGGGTGAAGCCTTCACAACTTCAACGCCAAGGCGTTGGCACGCGCGTCGGTTTCAACTTGCTGGTCATGGGGGCCTACAGCCACTCACCATTGCGGAGCCTGTTTATGGGAAGCAAGACCTCCGAGATGCTTAAAACATCCCAGGTGGCGACACTGTTACTGCGCTGATTGCGCCATTTACGAGATGATGTCCTGCGAGGACCTCAACTAAACTACTTACGGGTGCTGCAGCAGGGATTTGTTGCAGCAGGTTCACGCGACGGTCGGGCCGCCTCGCGGCTTTGTCACACATGAAAACCCGATGCCCAATATTTCAATCGAACAGATTGCGGCTGCACTATTTGCAGTCGCTCTTATCCACACATTTTCCGCCAAGCTATTTGAACGGCTGTCTTACCGCTACCCCCGACACGCAGGCCTTCTGCATTTGCTGGGAGAAGTCGAAGTCGTCTTCGGCTTCTGGGCCATCGTGCTGGTCTTTGCCATGGCCGTGGTGAGTGGCGGCAGTGAGGCGCTGGCCTACGCCGAGTCCCGGAAATACACCGAACCCCTGTTTGTCTTTGTGGTGATGGTGATCGCAGCATCCAAACCGGTGCTGCATGTGGTTATGGCTACGGTCAACGCCCTTGCTCGACTTTTGCCGGTCCGTCGATCACTGGCCACGGCGTGGCTGGGATTGGCCGCGGTACCGCTGTTTGGGTCTGCGATCACAGAGCCTGCAGCCATGACGATTGCAGCGCTTATGTTGGCTCCCCAGATTTTTAGACCGGATGTGCCAGAACGGGTGAAATACCTGGCTCTGGGCGTGCTGTTTGTCAATATTTCCATCGGCGGGACGCTGACATCCTTTGCCGCGCCGCCTGTGCTGATGGTTGCTTCGACATGGAATTGGACGTCTGCATTCATGCTGGCCACGTTTGGCTGGAAAGCGGCCATTGCCGTGCTGGTGAACGCCAGCATTGCCGTCTTCGTGCTGAGAAGGCACCTGCCAGAGATTGATGCCCGATTGGAGGGCTCCGGCGAAGGCAGCATGCCCATGCCCTTGGTGGCCGTCCATTTGACCTTCCTGGCTTCGGTGGTGGCACTCGCACACCATCCGGTGGCCTTCCTGGGTCTGTTTCTGATGTTTTTGGGGGTAACCCAGGCGTACGAGCGCTATCAGAACCAGCTCATCGTCAAAGAGGCGCTGCTTGTCGCGTTTTTCCTGGCGGGGTTGGTTGTGCTGGGCGGCATGCAGCAGTGGTGGCTCCAGCCCATCGTTTCCGGTATGTCTCCCAAGGTACTCTTCTTTGGTGCCACCGCCTTGACGGCATTGACGGACAACGCGGCTTTGACCTACCTTGGTTCGCTCATTGAGGGGATTTCAGACGAGGCCAAGTACAACTTGGTTGCGGGTGCAGTTGCCGGCGGTGGATTGACTGTGATTGCCAATGCACCCAATCCCGCCGGCGTTGCGTTGCTTCGTCGAGGTTTCGCTGATGAATCAATTGGGGCGGGCGAATTGCTAGTGGGTGCCTTGCTGCCGACATTGATCGCGGTTGCCGCATTCGCGCTCCTGTAAGCGACACCACTGACTCAGCAGGAACCAGCAATGCCACCCTTTTGGGGCAGGGTAAATCAGGTTACCGACGAATTGAACATCTCCCGCCACCCGCAGGCGCTGCTGAAACTTCGCGAACCCTCGCAGCGAACCAATTGCGTTGCATCTGCAGCGCTCTGATGCTTAAAGGCGGGGGGTAGTCGCAACATGCCCCTGGATTGAGGCGCTATGCCTTCAACAGCAATCTCTCAGTTGGCCCCGCAGCACTTCTTGTACTTTTTGCCGCTGCCGCACGAACAGGCGTCGTTGCGGCCCGGGGTTTCGACGCGGAACACGGTTTCCACGCGCGGGCCGATGTGGCGCCAGACTTCGCGCAGGTCGTACACCGCCCACAGCGCGTCGGCAAAGTCGTTCAGTCGCTGCTCGCTCATGGTGGGCACGCCGTCTTGCTCAAATGCGCCCACGGTGGGTTCTGCCGTGTCGTCTTCGGTCAGGGTCACGATGCATTCCAACGCGGCGTTGATCACCTTGGCGGCTTCGCGGTCGCGCGGTGGCTCCCACTCTTCGGGCCAGTTTTCCACCGCGTACATGAAGCCGATGGCCCAGATCTGGCCAAAGGATGGGATCGGTGCATCACCCATTTCGGCGCGCTGCTCGGGGGTCAGGGCGGCAATGGCGCCGCGCAGGTCCATCACCTCGGGCTGGTAGGCGCGCTCGTCGTCCAGCGCCTCGATGGGGGTGTTGAGCGCGGTGGCCACCTCGTTCATGCGGCGGGTCCAAAGCGTCATGAAACGCTCAAACTGCGCGGTATCGGCAAACACCGAGCTGCCACAGGCCCCGGCAGGGTCAAAGCCCAATAGCACCGGCAGGTATTCGGCGGGCACCAATTCGCGGCGGCAGCACACCAGCGCGGCCAGAAAACCTTCGCAAAACTCCCACTGAGGGATCTCGTCGTCGCGCATGCGCAGGTCGTCCAGAATGGTGTCGAGTTCGTCGAAATGTTCAACGTCCAATGCGCTTTCAGGCGCGACTTGGGTGGTTTCAGAGGTCATGTTTGAAAATCAGAAATTAAATCAGCCCGTATTGTCCTCGGTGCGCCGGGGGTCGTCAAAGCAGCGTGAACTTGCCGACCGATGCGCGCCCGTGCCACGAACCCGCACGGATGATTTCACCGTGATTTAGAGCGCTTTCAGGGCGGTCACATCCCAGGTCAGAAGCCTTTTTTTCATGCAAAGCACGGCCTTGTCCTTGCTCAGCAAGGTGGCTTGGTAGGCCACCGCAAGGTCGATGAATTTCTGGTCGTCGGGGTCTTTGCAGGTCACGCGGGCTTTGGGCACCACGGGCACGATGCGGGCCTGGCCGTCAAACGCTGCCAGCACCTGCTCTGCGGTCAGTGCGTGATGCACGATGCTTTTGACGATTGCAGGGTAGGTGAGCACCCGCGCCAGCTCCTCGCGCATGGGCGCGGTGGCCAGCCATTGCAACTGGCCCGAGTCCAGGGCGCTTTGCAAGGGTGGCGTGGCCGGGTCGCGGAAGATCAGCAGGTCCAGGACGATGTTGGTGTCAACCACCACCGGCGCAGGCTGGGCGGCCTGGGGCCCGATCGTCTGGGTGGCAGCGATCAGGCTCACGCGGCGGGTTTGGGGCTGCGCTCACGCGCGGAGCCGGCCACCATGTCAAAACGGAACAAGCGGCATTCGATCGGGCCGTTCCACATCGGCACGCGGCGGGATTCTTTCAGGCGCATCTTGCTGGGCAGTTTGAGGTCGGGCGTGAGCATCCAGGCGGTCCAGCCCGAGTAGTTTTTCTTCCAATGGGTGGCGAGTTGGCTGAAGAACTCACCGCCGTTCTCGGTTTGGGGCAGTTCACGGGCGCCAAAACGGCCCTGCTGCAAATCAGCACCCTCTTCTGCACCACTATCGTCCTCGTAGCTGTCAGCCCTGTCGTTATAAGGGCTAGAGGCCTGTTTGGCATGTAATGGCGCACGTTCCATACGGCCACTGCGGGCCACACCGGCGACCTCGATTCGTTCACCATAGGGGGGGTTCAACAGCATCACACCACCACCGGCCTGGCTCACATCCATCGGCGGCATTCGTTGTAATGCGTCACCACCCCGGAACTCAATCACCTGGGCGACACCGGCGCGCTCGGCATTGCGCTGGGCAAAGTCGACCATACGGTGGGCCACATCGCTGCCAAACAGCAGCGGTTTTTGATCGGCGTCGGGCATCACCACGGCCTCTTGAGCTTCCTGCTTCATGGCCTCCCAGTCAGCCTTGCGGAACGGCAGGTATTTCTCGAAGGCAAAACGGCGCTGGCCACCGGCGGGCATGTTGCAGGCCATTTGGGCGGCTTCGATCAGGATGGTGCCGCTGCCGCAACACGGGTCGTACAGCGGCTGCAGGTCACCCTCACCGTCGAGCCAGCCGCTGGCGGCGATCATCGCGGCGGCCAGGGTTTCTTTCAGAGGGGCATCACCCTTGTCAACACGCCAGCCGCGTTTGAACAGCGGTTCACCCGAGGTGTCGATGTAGAGCGAACAACTGTCGGTGGTCAGGTGGGCGTAGATGCGCACATCGGGCCACTGGGTGTTGACATCGGGGCGCACGCCATTGGCCACGGTGCGAAAACGGTCACAGACGGCGTCCTTGATCTTGAGCGCGGCAAAGTTCAGGCTATTGAGCGGGCTGTGCTGGGCGGTGATCTCAACCTTGATGCTTTCACGCGGGGTGAACCAGCGCTCCCAGGTGACTTCGCTGGCGGCACGGTACAGGTCCTGCTCAGAGCGGTATTCGGTGTAACTGAGCAACACCAGCACGCGTTGCGCCAGGCGGCTGTAGAGGTTGAGCAGCATGGCGTGGGCAAAGCCGGTGCGCACCGCCACGCCACCACGTTGTTTGGTGATGCAGCCCGGCGGCAGCTCGGTGATGCGCAAGACCTCAGTAGCCAGGTAGTCTTCGACGCCAGCGGCGCAGGGCAGGAACAGTTGGAGTTGGTTCATGAATTACCTCAATAGGTTGAGGACAGATCTAATTTGCGCCGCAAATCTTGATCTGTCCTGCAAGGTCGAACAGCCGACATCCGACGAGATGTTGGGGACAGAGCAAATTTGCTCCGCAAATCTTGGTCTGTCCCGCAAGGCCGAACAGCCGACATCCGACGAGATGTTGGGGACAGAGCAAATTTGCTCCGCAAATCTTGGTCTGTCCCGCAAGGTCTCACAATTCCTTGCGCAACGATGCCGGGGCGATGCGCAGGCCTTCGCGGTATTTGGCCACGGTGCGGCGGGCGCATTCGATGCCCTGTTCCTTGAGCATGTCGGAGATCTGGTTGTCGGACAGCGGTTTTTTGGGGCTCTCGGCGGCGACAAACTGCTTGATCAGGGCGCGCACCGCAGTGCTGGACGCATTGCCGCCGGATTCGGTGCCCAGGCCCGAGCCAAAGAAGTACTTGAGCTCGAAGGTGCCGTAGGGCGTGGCCATGTATTTGGCGGTGGTGACGCGGCTGATGGTGGACTCGTGCAGGCCCAGCTCGTCGGCAATTTCGCGCAGCACCAGCGGGCGCATGGCCAGCTCGCCGTGGATGAAGAAGCTTTTTTGCCGCTCCACAATCGCGGTGGACACCCGCAGGATGGTATCAAAGCGCTGTTGGATGTTTTTGATGAACCAGCGTGCTTCTTGCAGCCGTTGCTGCAGCGCCAGCGCACTCGATGCCTCGCTGCCACCGGCCTTGTGGCCCTTGAGCGCGTTGGCGTAGATGTCGTGCACGCGCAGGCGCGGCATCACTTCGGGGTTCAGGCGCACGGTGAATTTGACGCCTGCGCCATTGCCCACCTTGACCACCAGCACATCGGGCACCACCACGTTGCGTTCCACGTCCACAAAACGCCGTCCGGGTTTGGGCTCGAGGCGGCTGATCAGGGTGATGGCGGCGCGCACGGCGGCATCGGTGGCGCCACACAGCGGCATCAGGTGTTTGATGTCGCGCCTGGCCAGCAGGTCCATCGGCTGGCGGCAGATGGCCAGGGCGACCTTGATCACGTCGGGGTCGAACTCGTCGCTCAGATCGGTGTTGCGCTGCAGGGCTTGCAGCTGCAGGCTCAGGCATTCAGCCAGGCCACGGGCACCCACGCCAGTCGGCTCCAGGCTTTGCAGCAGGCTCAGGGCCACGGTGAAGTGGTGGACCAGTTGTTCCAGCTGCTCCGGATCGTCCTCACCGGCCAGGCCACGGGCCAGCTCGTCGAGCGGGTCTTCCAGGTAACCGTCGTCGTTGAGCGACTCGATCAGGAAACGCAGTGCGGCACTGTCCTCCGCACTCAAGCGCAGCGCCAGCGCCTGGCGGTGCAAAAAGCTTTGCAGCGACTCCTGGTTGCGCGCCAG
Organism: Rhodoferax sp. U2-2l; assembly: GCF_020594515.1. Lineage (GTDB taxonomy): Bacteria > Pseudomonadota > Gammaproteobacteria > Burkholderiales > Burkholderiaceae_C > Rhodoferax. The sequence continues at coordinate 270,851 of NZ_JAJCTH010000003.1, read as the reverse complement.
TTCGGTGGCGTCCATCTCGTCGTCACCGCTGAGATTGTTGCCACGGGCGGCGGCCTCGCCACCCCATTCGCCGTCGTCGGGGGCCAGGCTGACGGTGCCGTCGCCCTCCCAACTGGGGCTGTCCTCAGACGGCACCCGCGCCTCGTCGCCGTCGTTGTCGGCCTTGACCCGGGTCGTCTCCGGGTAGTCAGCGCCTGAGTAGGTTGTGACTTCCGATTCACGGTCGGCCTGGCTGACCGGCGCATCGGCTTGCGCCAGGCCAAACGACTCGCGCTCGGCTTCCTCGACGTTGCGCTCCAGGAACGGGTTGTCGTCCAGCATCTGATCCACCTCGCTGGAAAGCTCCAGGGTGGAGAGCTGCAACAGCCGAATGGACTGCTGCAACTGGGGCGTGAGCGCCAGATGCTGCGAGATGCGTAGGGACAGGCCTTGTTTCATCACATTCTGAAGTGTTCACCCAGGTACACCCGACGGACATCAGCGTCGTTGACGATGTCGGCGGGGGTGCCCTGCGCCAGCACGGTGCCGTCGCTGATGATGTAGGCGTGGTCGCAAATACCCAGGGTTTCGCGCACGTTGTGATCGGTGATCAGCACGCCAATGCCCCGGTTTTTCAGAAAACTGATGATGCGCTGGATCTCGATCACGGCAATCGGGTCGATCCCGGCAAACGGCTCATCGAGCAGGATGAAACTGGGCCGCGTGGCCAGCGCGCGGGCAATTTCCACCCGCCTGCGTTCACCGCCCGACAGTGACAGCGCGCTGGATTGGCGCAGGTGTTCCACCCGCAGGTCTTGCAGCAAGCCGGTCAGGCGCTTTTCAATCTCGGCCTCACCCAGCGGCCGCCCATGTTCGTCAAATTGCAGTTCCAGCACCGCCCGCACGTTGTCTTCGACATTGAGCTTGCGAAAGATCGACGACTCCTGCGGCAAATACCCCAGCCCCAGGCGCGCACGCCGGTGGATCGGCATGTGTTCGATGGATTGGCCGTCGATGGTGATGTCGCCCGCGCTGGCTCGCACCAGCCCGACGATCATGTAAAACGAGGTGGTTTTGCCAGCCCCATTGGGGCCGAGCAGCCCCACCACCTCACCCCGGCGCACCGCCAGAGAGACGTCTTTCACCACCTTGCGGCTGCCGTAAGACTTTTCCAGATGGTGCGCTTGCAGGCTGCGGTGGTCCGACCCAACGTCCAGCGGACGCCCGCGCGCCACGGTATCAGCTGCGACCGGGGGCACCGGGGTGACCACGCTGCGGCCTGTCATGGCTTGGGGGTCCCCAGGGTGCCGGCTTCACGCAGGGGCGTCGAGGCCGGGGCGGCGGGCGCGCTGGCTGCGGCGCTGTTGGGCGTCAGCATGGCCTTGACGCGACCCGCCGGCGCACCAGGCCGCCCGGTGCTGCCGACTTTGCCCGCGACAGGCGCGCCGTCCAGCGTGAACACGTCGGTGACATTGTTGTAAACAATCAAACCGGCATTGAATTCGTCGTTCATGACGGTGCCACGGTAACGGCGAAGCTGCGCGCTGCCGATGAACTTGACGGTGCCGTTGCGGCCGTCGTATTCGATGGTTTCACCCTCACCTTCGATGTACTCGTCCAGGCCTTCGCGCTTCTGGCGAAAAAAGGCCAGCTTGCCAGGCTCAGCCTTGACCACGCCATATTGAAAGCCATCGGGGTCTTGCCGCACATCCAGCGTAGCACCCCGGATCAGGATGGTGCCCTTGGTCAGCACCACCCGGCCGGTGAACACGCTGACCTGGCGGACATCGTCATAACGCAGGGCGTCCGCCTCCACATTCATGGGCTTGTTGCGGTCAGCCTTCTCACCCCACGCGGCAGGTGCCAGCAGGACCATCAGGACCATGACCAGTCGGGAGAGAAGGGTGTTATTCATAAAGGCACGAATCTTGCATGATTTATGCCTTGCATTGTAGCGGCCCAAAGCGCTGCGCGGTACGGCCCAAGCCCGCATGACGCGCCACGCCGCTATCCGGCACTCAGCGCCCCGCGCGCACCTCCGCCACCAGAAAATTGGCCACTTGCAGCACCCGGTCCATGGCTCTGGTCATGGCTGCGTCGGTGTAAAACCGCCCGGCCACACCCAGCGCAGGCACGCCATCCACCTGATAGGCCGCCATCAACTGGTTGGCCCGACGCGCTTTGGTGCTTGTGCCAAAAGAATTGAAGTGGCTGGCAAACCGGGTTGTGTCAACGCCCTGCCCGGCAACCCACTCGGTGATGGCGCGCTCGCTGAGCAGATTCTGGCGCGCCACATGAATGGCCGCAAACACTTTGTCATGCAGTTGGGCCAGCAAACCCATGCCATCCAGGGCATAAAAAAGGCGCTGGTGCAGCAAATAACTGCTCTGGAAGGCCACCGGAACCCGTCTGAACGCCACGTCTGACGGCAATTGCCCAGCCCACGCGCCCAGCACGGGCTCAAACGCATGGCAATGCGGGCAACCGTACCAAAAAAACGCCAGCACCTCGATCTTGCCAGCGGCGGCATCCACCGGCGCCAAGTGGCCCAACGGGATGAAATCCGCACCCGCCTGCGGCACCCGGGCTTGCGCCAGCACGCTTGAAGGCAACAGACCGGCTGTGGCCAGTGAGGTGGCTGCCGCACAAAAATCACGACGATTCACAGACATGTGGGATTGTCAACGCGCCACACGCACCATGGCCGCTTCCTGACCGGCGGCTTCGAGCCGGGCCTTGGCTTTTTCGGCGTCTTCACGCGTCTCAAACGGCCCCATGCGCACGCGGTAGACCGTGCGACCGGCCTGCTCACGCTCGGTCATTTTGGTCTCGATGCCCGCCAGCGAGAGCTTGGCGCGCTGGCTCTCGGCGTCTTCCGGGCTGCGGTAGGCGCCCACCTGAACAAAATAGATAAAAGCCTCCGCCGGGCTGACTGCTTCCGATGCGGCGGCCTTGGCACCCGCCAGCTTGGCTTTGACCAGATCCCCCAGCGGGTCGGCGGTGACGGCGGGTTTGACCTCCGGCACGGCGGCATCGGCTGCCGAGGCCGCGGCCTTGGGCGGCAGAGTCTCCACCTGTTCGACGGAGGCCGGGCGCGCCGGGTTCTTGCCATACAAGGGGGCATTCGGATCCCAATCCTTGTTTTTCTGCTGCTCCACCGCGTCCTGATCGGCGGGGCGGTTCGTACCCTTGTCCAGAAAGGGCACCGGCACCTTGGTCACGTACACCGCCACCGCCAGCGCCACACCCAAGCCCACCACCAGCCCCAGCACAAATCCCAGAAAAGTGCCACCCCGTTGTTGTTTCATGTTTTGCCTTTGATACCGGTCTGTGTCCGTTGCTTACATTTTTTGCGGCGCGCTGACACCGAGCACCGCCAGGCCGTTGGACAACACCTGTGCCGTGGCCGCCACCAGCGCCAAGCGTGCCAGTTTGACCGCTTCATCATCGACCAAAATGCGCTCGGCATCGTAATAGCTGTGGTAGCAGGCCGCGAGTTCGCGCAGGTAAAACGTCACATCGTGCGGCGCAAAACCCTCAGCGGCCATGGTCAGCATCGCCGGGTATTTGGCCAGCAGCAGCATCAGCGCCTGGGCTTGCGGGCTGTCCAGCGCGCTCAGGTCAACGCTGGCCAGGCTGGCCGCGTCACCACCCCAGGCGGCCAGCACCGAGCAGATGCGCGCATGGGCGTACTGCACGTAGTAGACCGGGTTGTCGTTGTTCTTTTGCACCGCCAGATCGACATCGAAGGTGTATTCGGTGTCGGGCTTGCGGCTGAGCAGAAAGAAACGCACCGCGTCCTTGCTGGTCCACTCGATCAGGTCGCGCAGCGTCACGTAGCTACCCGCGCGTTTGCTGATCTTGACCTCTTCGCCGCCCTTGACCACGCGCACCATGGTGTGCAGCACGTAGTCCGGGAAGCCTTGCGGAATGCCCACATTGGCGGCCTGCAGCCCGGCGCGCACGCGGGCGATGGTGCCGTGGTGGTCGGTGCCTTGGATGTTGATCACTTTGCTGAAGCCGCGCTCCCACTTGGTGATGTGGTAGGCCACGTCGGGCACAAAGTAGGTGTAGCTGCCATCCTTTTTGCGCATCACGCGGTCTTTGTCGTCACCGTAGTCGGTGGACTTGAGCCACAGGGCGCCGTCCTGCTCATAGGTTTTGCCCGCATCAATCAGCCGTTTGACCGCCGCATCCACCTTGCCGCTGGTGTACAGGCTGCTCTCCAGGTAATAGTTGTCGAACTTGACGGCGAAGGCCTGGAGGTCCAGGTCCTGCTCATGGCGCAGGTAGGCCACGGCAAACTGGCGCATGCCGTCCAGGTCATTGGCATCCCCCGAGGCGGTGAATTCACGGTCATCGGACTTGACGGTTTTTTGGGCCAGAAAATCCGCCGCAATGTCGGCGATGTAGTCGCCGTTGTAGAAGTTTTTGCTGACCGGGTTGTCGGGGTCAACCGGCCAGCAATCGTCGCCCGGCTTGAAGCCCTGCACACGCAACTGGGTGCTGGTGGCCAAGGTGCCAATCTGCACACCCGCGTCGTTGTAATAAAACTCGCGGTACACGTCCCAGCCTTGGGTGGCAAACAGGTTGCAGATGGCATCGCCCAGCGCTGCCTGGCGGCCATGCCCGACGTGTAACGGGCCGGTGGGGTTGGCTGAGACAAACTCCACCAGCATGCGTTGCCCGTTGCCCGCCTGCTTGCCGTAACAGGACGTTTGCGCCAGCACCTCGCGCACCACTTGTTGTTTGGCGGCGGGTTTGAGTTTGATGTTGATGAAGCCGGGCCCGGCAATGTCCAGCGCATCGACCCAGGTCTGGTACGGCACGGTGGCTTGCAGTGCGGCACAGAGCTTTTCAGCCACCTGGCGCGGGTTGAGCTTGAGGGGTTTGGCCAGTTGCATGGCGGCGGTGGTGGCTAGGTCGCCATGGGCCGCCACTTTGGGCGACTCGAAGGCGGCGCGGGCGCCAGCACCCGGTGACAAATCTTCCAGCGCCAGGCGCAGGGTTTCCAACAGATCGGTTTTGACAGTAAGCATCGGGCGATTTTAGAGGGGCGGGTGACGCCGCCTGACGGCTGGGCCAGGGTGGCCGGTTTCAGGCGGCTTTCTCGGTCGTCGAATGGGCAAACGGCAGGTGGGCAAATTGCTGCTTGAGGTAATCCACCCACAGCCGCACCCGCAGCGGCAGATGTTTGCGCTGGGGAAACACGGCGTACACCCCGTTGGGCGGCGCGGCAAAAGCTTCCAGCACCGGCACCAATAACCCGGCAGCCACCTCGGCCTGCACCTCCCAGGTGCTGCGCCAGGCAATGCCGTAACCCGCCAGGCACCAGTCAAACAACACTTCGCCATCGGAACAACTCATCGGGCCACCGGGTTTGAGGTGCACCACCTCCACCCCCGCGCCCTGCGGCAGCGAAAACGCCCAGCCCCGCGTTTGCGCGGCGTCGCTGGACAGCGTCAGGCAGTCAAACCGCGCCAGATCGCTGGGGTGCTGCGGTATGCCATGGCGTTTCAGGTAAGCCGGGGCGGCCACACACAGGCGCCGGTTGTCGGCCAGGCGCACACTGACCAGGCTGGAGTCGGGCATGTCACCGACCCGCACCGCGCAGTCAAACCCCTCGGCGCTCAGGTCCACCACGCGGTCACTCAGGTTCAGCGCAATGCTGACCTCCGGGTACAGTTCGCGAAAACGCGGCACCAGCGGCGCCACATGACGACGCCCGAAACCGGCCGGCGCCGTCAGCGCCAGGTGGCCGGTGGGTTTGATCCCGCCCGCAGACACACGGGCCTCGGCACTGGCCAGCCCGGTCAGCAGGCGCTGGCAGTCCTCCAGAAACGCGCTGCCTTCCTGCGTGAGGGAGACGCGCCGGGTGGTGCGCAACAGCAGCTTGACGCCCAGGCGCTCTTCCAGCGCATCCAGCCGGCGCCCGATGATGGCGGGCGCCACACCTTCGGCTTTGGCCGCCGCGGTCAGGCCACCGCGCGCAGCCACATTGACAAAGGTTTCCAGCTGTTTGAGCTTGCTCATGCGAACCGGGTCCGGCACATCGCCAAGCGACTAAGCCACCGCCCGGGCGGCGCGCAAGGCCTGCACCTGGTCAGGCCCCAGGCCCAGCGCGGCCAACAGTTCATCGGTGTGTGCACCCAAGGTGGGCGGGCTCAAGCGCACGCCGAGCCGGTGACCACCCAGCGTGAAAGGAAACAGCGCGGCCTGGGTGGTTTGGCCAGCCCGCTCGCCGTCGGGCAAGGTGATGTCGGCCAGGCCGCCAGTGGCCAGCAGGTGTTCGTCGTCAAACAGTTCCTCGGGCTTGCGGATCGGCGCGTAGGGCAGCTGGTTGGCTTCCATCACCTGCGCGATCTGGGTGGCGCTGTAGTGCGCCAGCCGCTCACGCAGCAGCGGCAACAGTGTGGGGCGCTCACGCACCCGGTCGTTGTTGCTGGCGTAACGCACATCGGCTTTGAGGTCCGCCAGGTCGAATACCGCACAAAACGTGGCCCACTGGGCATCACTGACCGCAGACAGAAAAATCTGCTCGCCGTCTTTCACGGTAAACACGTCATACACGCCCCAGGGCGAAATGCGCGCGGGCATGGGGGCCGCGGCTTGGCCGGTGATGGCGTACTGCAGCATGTGCTGGCCGACCAGAAACACGTTGTTCTCGAACAGTGCGCTTTGCACCTCCTGGCCGCGCCCGGTGATGCCGCGCTGGATCAGCGCACCCAAAGCGCCGATGGCACCAAACAAACCGCCCATGATGTCGTTGACGCTGCTGCCCGCGCGCAGCGGGTCACCCGGGCGCCCGGTCATGTAGGCCAGGCCACCCATCATCTGCACCACTTCATCCAGCGCGGTGCGGTGCTCGTACGGGCCGGGCAGAAACCCCTTGTGGCTGACATAGATGATCTTCGGGTTGACTTGGGACAAGGCCACATAGTCCAGCCCGTACTTGACCATGGTGTCGGGCTTGAAGTTCTCCAGCACCACATCTGCACTCTGGGCCAGCTGGCGTGCCACGGCGGCGCCTTCGGGCTGGTGCAGGTTGATCGCGATGCTTTTCTTGTTGCGGTTGAACATCGGGAAAAACCCCGCTCCGGCGCCCAGCAGGTGGCGGGTGCGGTCCCCCTCCAGGGGCTCGACCTTGATCACCTCGGCGCCCATGTCGGCCAGCACCATGCCGCAGGTCGGGCCCATCACCATGTGGGTGAACTCCACCACCCGCAAACCGTGCAACGGCAAGGCGGATACGGGGACAGCTGGTTCGGTGGCGTGGGTCATGGGGATGCTGGGTGTGACAGGCAGGGTGGCAGGCTGGGCTGACAGGATTATTTCCCAGTCCGGTCGCGCTGGGTGGATTACCTCCATTTTTGTCACAGCTGCGCGATGATGCATCCACGCAATCCAACCGGCAATGTTCCCTAAAATGGTGCTCAACAGGTGACCACCACCGGGGCAGGCTTGCCACCCAGCCGCCAGAATTTTTCAACTCCAACCGCACCATCATGACCGAACGCATCACCCGACATCGCCTGCAAGTGGCCAGCAACCTGTGCCAGTTCATCGACACCCAAGTGCTGCCCGGCACCGGCGTGACACCTGCCAAATTCTGGAAGGGGTTCGATGCCATCGTGGCCGATCTGGCACCAAAAAACATCGCCCTGCTGGCCGAGCGGGACCGCTTGCAAAGCGAGCTCGATGCCTGGCACACGGCCAACCCCGGCCCCATCGCCGCGGGTGATCACGGCCAACCGAACGACATGGCGCACTACCGCGCGTTCCTGGAAAAAATCGGTTACCTGGTGCCGGTGCCCGACAAAGTTCGCATCAGCACCAGCAAGGTGGACGCCGAGCTGGCCAAACAAGCCGGTCCGCAACTGGTGGTGCCGATCCTGAACGCCCGCTACGCGCTCAACGCCGCCAATGCACGCTGGGGCAGCCTGTATGACGCCTTGTACGGCACCGATGTGATTGACGAGGCCAAGGGCTGTCAAAAGGTCGGCAAAAAGGGCGGCTACAACCCCAAACGCGGCGCCAAGGTGATCGAATACGCACGTTATGTGCTGGACCGCTGCGTGCCCCTGAAGAAAGGCTCACACATCGACTCGGTGGCCTACAGCATCAAGGGCGGCAAGCTGGCGGTGAAACTGGCCGACGGCAGCAACACCAGCCTGGAAGACAACGACCAGTTGGTGGGCTACCAAGGCGAGGCCAAGACACCTTCCAGCGTGTTGTTTGTCCACCACGGCCTGCATCTGGACCTGATCATCAACCGCGCCACGGCCATCGGCGCCAGCGACCCGGCGGGCGTGTCTGACTTGGTGGTCGAGGCGGCCCTCTCCACCATCCTGGACCTGGAAGACTCGGTCGCCGCGGTGGACGCCGACGACAAGGTGCTGGCCTACAGCAACTGGCTCGGCATCCTCCAAGGCACACTCACCGAAGAAGTGGCCAAAGGCGACAAGACCATCACCCGCGGCCTCAACCCCGACCGCCTCTACACCGCGCCCGATGGCAAAAAGCCGGTGCGCCTGCATGGCCGCAGCCTGATGTTTGTGCGCAACGTCGGCCACCTGATGACCAACCCGGCCATCCTCTACACCGACAAGGCCGGTGAAGTGCGTGAGATTCCCGAAGGCATCATGGACGCGGTGGTCACCACCACGATTGCCATGCACGACCTGGCCAAGACCAAAAAAGACGCGATTCGCAACTCGCGCAAGGGCTCGGTCTACATCGTCAAACCCAAGATGCACGGCCCGGCGGAAGTGGCGTTTGCCAATGAACTGTTTGGCCGCGTCGAGAAGCTGCTGGGCCTGCCGGAGAGCACCGTCAAACTCGGCATCATGGACGAAGAGCGCCGCACCAGCGTCAACCTGAAAGCCTGCATTGCCGCTGCCGCCAGCCGCGTCGCGTTCATCAACACCGGCTTCCTGGACCGCACCGGCGACGAGATGCACAGCGCCATGTTGGCCGGCCCGATGGTTCGCAAGGCTGACATGAAAGCCAGCACCTGGATCCACGCCTACGAGCGCAACAACGTGCTGGTGGGTTTGCAATGTGGTCTGCGCGGCAAGGCCCAAATCGGCAAGGGCATGTGGGCCATGCCCGACCTGATGAAAGCCATGCTCGAGCAAAAAATTGCCCACCCCAAGGCCGGTGCCAACACCGCCTGGGTGCCCAGCCCCACCGGTGCCACGCTGCACGCCCTGCACTACCACCAGGTGCTGGTCAGCGACGTGCAAAAAGACATTGAAAAAACCCACGCCAAACGTGATGCCCAGAGTGAACACGACGCGCTGCTGACCGGTCTGTTGCACATCCCGGTCGCGCCCGCCCCCACCTGGAGTGAGGCCGAGAAACAGCAGGAACTCGACAACAACGCCCAGGGCATCCTGGGTTATGTGGTGCGCTGGGTGGACCAGGGCGTGGGCTGCTCCAAGGTGCCCGACATCCACAACATCGGCCTGATGGAAGACCGCGCCACGCTGCGCATCAGTAGCCAGCACATGGCCAACTGGTTGCACCACGGCGTGGTGACCGCGGCCCAGGTCAAGGAAACCTTTGAGCGCATGGCCGCCGTGGTGGACGCGCAAAACGCGGGCGATCCGCTCTACCAACCGATGGCGGGCCACTTTGACACCTCGATGGCCTACCAGGCCGCGTGTGACCTGGTGTTCAAAGGCCTGACCCAACCCAGTGGTTACACCGAGCCGCTGCTGCACGGCTGGCGCTTGAAGGTGAAGGCAGCGGGCTGACCTGGCACATGGATCGGCCCACCGCCATGCCCCACCAAGCGCCACCGCCAGCACCCCAGCCGGGTCTGTGCCCGATTTGCGGCCAGCCCAACGCCTGCGCGATGGAGGCTGAACGCGTCACCGGCGTCAAGCAGCCGCCGTGCTGGTGCACCACCGCCAGTTTCAGCCCCTCTCTGCTGGACCGCATTCCGGCGGCCGCACGCCACACCGCCTGCGTTTGCGCGGCGTGTGTGGCAGCCAACCCGGCATGAGCTGGCTGGACAAAGCCCCGCTGTGGGTGGTGGTGGCGCTGGCGGTGTGGATGGCGGTTGCCCCGATCGCCCCTGAGCCGCATCTGATCGACAAACTGCGCCTGCTCAGCCAGGGTGCGCTGGTGCGCCCACTGGACGTGTTTGACTTGTGCCTGCATCTGGCGCCGATGCTCCTGCTGGCGCTGCGGCTGTGGCGGCAATTTGGGCCCGGCAAGCGCTGAGCGGTTGACGCCCCTCCCGGCGCCGCCCGGCCGCAAGGGTCAGCGCAAGTCGGGGAAAGGCAAGTCGCCGCGCCCGTCAGCCGACGGGGCCTTTGGCTTGGACGCGCTGCTGGTGTCTTCCGCGGATGGAAACGCCAGATCCAGATCCAGACCCGGCGAGAGCGTTTCGGCCACCGACACCGGCTTGGCATCCTCTTCTGCCGCCCGGCCACGCATGTCCATCACCATGGCCATACCCGCCAACTCGGCCGGGCCGGTGCTCTGACCGCCCAGACCCGAATAGTTCGTCATCTTCCAGGGCGAGTCAGACGTCACCTTTTCGGCCACGGCATGCAGCATCAGCAAATCACGGAAGGCGGGCAGATCGAATGACATCTGCATGGGCGCTGCGTCGTTGCGGAAAATGCAGGCCTCCAGGAACGCGATGGCTTCGATGTTGGGCCAGAACCGCGCCAGCACAGCCAGCGGCTCGGGGTAGCTCAGCAGGTCACGGCCTTCCAGGTTGAACGCAGGAAAATCGGGCACCACACCGTTGAAAAACCGGTTGAACGCCGCCCGCAATTCGCGGAAATCAGACTTCAACCCTTGGGCGTGGTACTGCGTCAGCAAGTCCAGATACACCAGCGGGTTCGGGTCCTGGCTTTCCAAAATCTGCTTGCGCAACACATTCAAGGCCCGATCGGTCTGCCCCAGTGAGACAAAAAACTCGGCCTGCTGGCGGATGTCTGACACGCTCTCGGCGTTGATGTTGTGGGTCATGGCAAACCCATCCGCTGGCGGCAGCGCCATCGGCGGCGTCACGGACGGCGGCGCATCGGCGGGCGGCAGACTGGCCAGGTCAATGTCCAGGTCCACATCAGACTCGGCGGTCACGGCATGTGGCCGGTCCACCTCCACGGTTGCCAGCGTCGGCAGCACCGTCGCCGCGGGCGCCGGGAAAGCGGACGGTGGCGCGTTGGCAACCGTTTGCGTCGTGCCGTCTTGGCCCTGCTGCCACCAGGCCTCGTCGTTCTTTTTGGCGGCCTGCTGCTTGCGCAGCACCCAGGCCAAGGTGGCCAGGCAAAGCGCCAACAAGCCTGACAGCAGGTAAAACCAGGTCAGCGGAACACGCTCGGCTTCGGCCTGGCGCAATTTGGTCTGAAATTCCGTCAGACTGGCTTCGTTTTTTAAAGCCAGCTCTTTGAGGACCTTGATATCGTTCTGCAAAGCCTCCATGCGCAGGGCCTGCTGCACCGCCTCTTCACTGGGGGCCGAGGCAGGCACCGATGCCGGCGCAGAAGCAGGTGCCGCCACTGGCATCGGTAAGTCACCCTGGACGGGCAACACCAGGGACTGGTCCAGCTTCAACACAGGTTTGGTCTGCTCCGGCGCTGGCCTCGGCTTGACCGGGGCCGCTGCGGGCTTGGGTCGCTTTTTAACGGGCGCAGCTTGCTGGGGTGCCACCGGCCTGGCCAGCGCTGCGTCCGCCTGAACCCGGTTCGGCGCCGAGGTGGGCGCCGCCTGGGCCTGCGCGACCGATGCCCCGGCGCCAGCTGCGCTTTGCGGTGGCATGCTGGACGCACTGGACGCCAATGGCATCAAATCGACGGCCGACGGGGCTGACGCCTTGGGCAAATCTGGCGCCGGAAAGTCCGACAGCAAGACGTATTGGCGAGACATGGGGCTGCCGCAGATGGACCGCAGCACCACGGTCACCACCGGCTCAGTCACCGCAGCGGCAGACCGGATGCGCACCATGGCGGGCGCAGACCCGGTGCTGGTCTGGCTCACCGTGATCAACGGGCTCAGCTGCTGCGACTCGGCAAACAGCACCTCGGCCGACAGGCAGGTCGCCAGCACGTCTTCACCGGCGCCAGGCACGACCGGCACGGTCACATCCAGCGAGCGACCAATCACCGCACTACCTCGCAGATCACCCAGCGTGAAGGCGTGACCGGTTGACGCGGCTCCAGTTAACACTGCCAACAAGGCGACAAAATAACTGACTCTGTTCTTCAAGACAGCATTTCCACGTTGTAACGATTGACGCATCGAAAAAGACCCGGTAAGCAGCCAGCGAAGGCCAACTGGTCTGACAAAAACTCACCTTGACGGCGATTTGAAAGCATACTCGCAAGACGTCTTGATTTTGTACCGTCTTTTCCCATCCAAGCAGAACATAGCAGGAAATCGTTAAGCTTTGCGCCTTGGAGCAACATTTTGTCAGTCAGCACAACGCTATTGAATCGCTCACCATGTGCCAATTACTCGGAATGAACAGCCACCTGCCGGCCAGCCTGACGCTGAGTTTCACCGGCTTCGCGCAGCGCGGCGGCGGCACCGCCCACCACGGCGACGGCTGGGGCATTGCTTTTTTTGAAAGTGACGACAGCCGCCCCGGCAAAGGGGTGCGTCACTTTGTCGACAAATGCAGCGCCGCCGCCTCGCCGATAGCGCAGATGCTCAAAAATTACCCGATCAAAAGCCACAACGTGGTAGCGCATGTGCGCAAGGCCACCGTGGGGCAGGTCACGCTGGAAAACACCCACCCGTTCGTGCGCGAGTTGTGGGGCCGTTACTGGGTGTTTGCCCACAATGGCGACCTGAAAAACTATGCACCGCACCTGCACGGCCATTTCAGGCCGGTGGGCAGTACCGACAGCGAGTTGGCGTTTTGCTGGCTGTTGCAGGAGCTGGCCAAATCCCACGCCAGTGTGCCCACGGTGGACGAACTCACCCGCACCCTGCAAGAGCTGGTGCCGCAGATCTCAAAACACGGCACCTTCAATTTTTTGCTCAGCAACGGCCAGGCACTGTGGGCGCACGCCACCACCCACCTGTGTTACGTGTTGCGCGCCCACCCGTTCAATCAGGTGCATCTGAAGGACGATGATGTGACGGTGAACCTGGCCCAGCTCAACAGCCCGGCAGACCGGCTGGCCATCGTCGTGACCGAGCCGCTGACCACCGATGAAGACTGGACGCCTTTTGCCCCGGGCCAACTCAACGTGTTTGTCGACGGCACCCTGGCGCACTGCAGCTGCCAGTGCGCCGCCCCGCCGCGCCCGGCGCCCATCACCGACCCGCTAGGGCCGGTGCCGGTGGTGGCTGCCGGACCGGCGCCGCGTTGTATTCAGACCTGTGCCGCTTCCAGCGCCTGCACAAACATCGCCGCCACGTCAAAGCCGGTCTGATCAAAGATCTCCTGGAAACAGGTGGGGCTGGTGACGTTGATCTCGGTGAGGTGCTCACCAATCACGTCCAGCCCGATCAACAACAAGCCGCGCGCCGCCAGCACCGGGCCAATCGCTTCGGCGATCTCGCGGTCACGCGCGGTCAAGGGCTGCGCCACCCCTTTGCCGCCTGCTGCCAGGTTGCCACGCACCTCGCCGCCTTGCGGAATACGCGCCAGGCCATACGGCACCGGCTGGCCGCCAATCACCAGCACCCGCTTGTCGCCCTGGGCGATGGCAGGCAAAAAGGCTTGCACCATCACGGTCTCGGCGCCCTCCTTGTTGAGCGTTTCGATGATGGCGCCCAGGTTCAGGCCATCTTCCTTCACGCGGAAGATGCCGGTGCCGCCCATGCCATCCAGCGGCTTGAGGATGATGTCCTGATGTTCGGCGTGAAAACGGCGGATGTCCTGCGCATCACGCGTGACCAGCGTCGGACCGATGAACTGCGGCCACTCCAGAATCGCCAGTTTTTCCGGGTGATCGCGCAGCGCGCGTGGCTTGTTGAAGACGCGGGCGCCCTCGCGCTCGGCCTGCTCGAGCAGGTGGGTGGCGTAGAAGTACTCCGAGTCAAACGGCGGGTCTTTGCGCATCACCACCGCGTCAAAGTCCTTTAGTGCGGCCGCTCGCTCGTTGGGTGCTTGCTGCAGCGCGGTGAACCACTGGGGCGTTTGGCCGGTGAGTGTGATGTCTCGCACATAAGCGGTCACCGGCGCGCCACGCTGCCACATGATGTCTTTGGGTTCGCAAACACTCAGGGTGTGGCCACGTTTTTGCGCCTCGCGCATCATGGCAAAGGTGGTGTCTTTGTAAATTTTGAACGATTCGAGCGGGTCAGCGACAAACAACAACTTCATGGAAACATCACTTTCTAAGTGGCCCCGAGGGGCGCAGGAGGCAAGGAAACGACTGCCGTGCGCGCGTGTCAGCGCGGCGGCAGGTCAAAGTGCGATTTTCCAACCCTTTGGATCAACAAGGCCAAGGCACCCGCAATCACCCCCCAAAACGCCGAGCCGACACCGGCAATCACCACCCCGCTCAGGGTGACCAGAAAGGTGATCAGGGCGGCCTCGCGGTGAAAGTCGTCCCGCAGCGCGGTGGTCAGTGCCGAGCCGATGGTGCCCAGCAGCGCCAGCCCGGCAATCGTGGCAATCAGTTCCTTGGGAAACGCCGTGAGCGCGCCAGTGATGACCGTGCCAAACATGCCGATCAGGATGTACAGCGCGCCGCACGACACCGCGGCGGTGTAGCGTTTGTCCGGGTCCGGGTGGACCTCGCGGCCCATACAGATTGCGGCGGTGATGGCGGCCAGGTTCAGCGCATAACCACCAAACGGCGCCAGCACCAGCGTGACCAGGCCGGTCAGCGTGATCACCCCCGACACAGGAATGCCGCGCTGGTCAGTCGTGCGGCCATAACCTGCGGCGTTAATGACCGCCACCCCCGGCAGGTTTTGCGAGGCCATGGTCACCACAAACAGCGGCAGCGCCAGGCTGATGACCGCACTCCAGCTGAACTGCGGCAGGGTGAATACCGGCATCGCCAAGCCAAATTGCACGCTAGCACCCGTGAATCCAGAGGTCATCGCTACATAGGCAATAGCAACCAGCAAGGTCACAGGCACCGCGTAACGGGCCAACCAGCGTTTGCCCGCCAGGTAGGTCAGCAGCATGATCAGCACCAGCGGCAGGTTGGTTTGTGCTGCGGTGAAAGCCTGCATGCCAAAGCGCGCCAATACGCCAGCCAGCAAGCCCGAAGCGATCGCCATGGGCAGGTGGTTCATGGCGCGCTCAAACAAGCCGGTGACCCCCACCAGGGTGATCAGCGCAGCACACACCATGAAGGCGCCCACCGCTTCGGCCATGCTGAAGCCGCCCGCGACACCCGCCGTGGCCAACACGGCGGCGCCGGGGGTGCTCCAGGCCACCATCACCGGCTTTTTCAGGATCAACGACGGCACCGCGGTGCACAAGCCCATGCCCCAGCCCAGCGCCCACATCCAGGACGTGATCTGCACAGGTGTGGCCCCGAAGGCCAGCGCCGCCTGGAACACGATGGCCACCGAGCTGGTGAAGCCCACCAGCACAGCCACAAAACCGGCGGTGAAGGCGGCGGGGGAAAGATCTTTGAAAAAGCGCATGACTTGGTTCTGGCGAAGCGCTGAACTTTACCTTGCCCAGGCCGCCAGCCGACCCGACCGGGCGAAACCGCCCACCCACCCGTCAGGGCTCAAATCTCGATCTTGCTGCCCAACTCCACCACCGCGTTGCTCGGCAGGTTCAAGAACCCCGCCGCGCCGCTGGCGTTGAGGTGCATCTGGGCGAACAACTTTTCGCGCCACAAGGCCATGCCGCTGCTCAGCGAGGGCGTGACGGTGTCGCGGCTCAGGAAATAACTGGTGGTCATCGGGTCCAGATCACAACCCCGGCCTTTGAGGCTTTGCAGGGCTTTGGGCAGGTCGGGGTCGTTCTTGAAGCCGTAGTTGACGATCACCTGCCAGCAGTCGTGCCCCAGGGACTCGATGCTCACCCGTTTGTCCATGCCAATCCACGGCACCTCATGGCTGACCACGGTGACAAACAGGTTGGTCTCGTGCAGCACCTTGTTGTGCTTGAGGTTGTGCAGCATCGCGTTGGGCACGGTGCCGCTCTCAGCGGTCAGGAAGACGGCGGCACCGGCCACGCGGGTGGGCGGGCTGATGAACACCGCCTCCAGGAAACTGGTCAGGTCAATGGCGTCCTGTTTGAGTTTTTGCTTGAGCAGCCGTCGGCCGTCTTTCCAGGTGAGCATCACGGTGTAGACGCCACCGGCGATCAGCAGCGGGAACCAGCCGCCGTCGAACAGCTTGATCATGTTGGAGGTAAAAAACGCCATGTCCACCACAAAGAACCAGCTGGTCACGCCAACGCACAGCCACAAGGGGTATCGCCAGGCATATCGGACGACAAAAAACGTAAGCACCGTGGTGATCAGCATGTCCAGCGTCACCGCAATGCCATAGGCTGCGGCCAGGTTGCTTGATGTCTTGAACAACACCACAGCCAGCACAATCAGCACAAACAGGCCCCAGTTCACAAACGGCATGTAGATCTGGCCGGTTTCCTTGACGCTGGTGTGCCACACCTGCAAGCGTGGCAGGTAGCCCAGCTGGATGACCTGCTTGGTGACCGAAAACGCCCCGGTGATCAAGGCCTGCGAGGCAATCACCGTGGCCAGCGTGGCCAGGCCCACCAGCGGCAGCAGCGCCCAGTCGGGGGCCATGTTGAAAAACGGATTTTTCACCGCGCTCGGGTCACTGAGCAACAAGGCGCCCTGGCCAAAGTAGTTCAGCGTGAGGCAAGGCATGACCACGGTGAACCAGGCCAGGCGGATCGGCTTCTTGCCAAAGTGCCCCATGTCGGCATACAGCGCCTCGCCCCCGGTCACACACAACACCACCGCCCCCAGAATGATGAAGGTGACGCCCGGGTTGTTCCAGGTAAATAACCAGGCATGGTGCGGGCTCAGCGCCCACAAAATCTCGGGGTTGTGCCAGATGTGCGACACACCCAGCACCCCGATGACCACAAACCAGGTCAGCGTGATCGGGCCAAAAAACTTGCCAATGTCAGCCGTGCCGCGTTTTTGCACAAAAAACAGCGCAAACAAAATCAGCAGGGTCAGTGGAATCACCGCTTTTTTGAAGGTAGGCGACACCACCTCCAGGCCTTCCACCGCCGACAGCACCGAGATGGCCGGGGTGATCACGCCATCGCCATAAAACAGGCAGGTGCCAAAAATGCCCACATACAACAACACACGCCGCAATTTGGGCTTGTCGACGACCGACTGGGACGCCAGCGCCAGCATCGCCACCAGACCGCCCTCGCCGTTGTTGTCGGCGCGCAGCACCAGCGTCACGTATTTGAGCGAGATGATGACGGTCAGCGTCCAGAAGAAGATGGACAGCACGCCCATCACGTTGTCGGTGGTGAACGGCACATGGCCAGAGCCAAACACTTCCTTGACCGCGTAGAGCACGCTGGTGCCGATGTCGCCATACACCACACCAATGGCGCCCAGGGTGAGTGCGCGCAGAGACGTTTGAGAGTTTGTCAAATCACCACTCAGCCTACCAACAGGCCGGGCTCCATGTCATGAGAGGGCGCCATTTTGCGCCTGAAAGCCGGGCAGGCGCTGCCAACGATCTGACACAGACTTGATCTGACTCAACGTTTCCTGACCGCCTGTGGCGGCAAACCCACACGTCAGGCTTAGTCGTAGACCTCGGCCTCGGGGTCGGTAGCCTCCAGTTCGTAGCTGGCGGCCAACATGGCCAGGCGGCCCACCACGCCGTACATGTAAAACCGGTTGGGCAGGCTGGCGCCGGGCTTGATGCCCGGCTGGGGCAACTGGGTGCTGTGCTCAAAAGCCAGCGGCACGTAGTCCGAGCCGGGCGCGTTGAGCGCCTCATCCA
Source organism: Rhodoferax sp. U2-2l (assembly GCF_020594515.1). Classification (GTDB taxonomy): domain Bacteria; phylum Pseudomonadota; class Gammaproteobacteria; order Burkholderiales; family Burkholderiaceae_C; genus Rhodoferax. The sequence goes on along the minus strand of NZ_JAJCTH010000003.1, from coordinate 252,974 downwards.
CCCCGCGTCCGGCGTGCACGCGGTAAAAACCACCCACCACATACCGGTCCATGGTGAAGATCACCGGCTCGGCCACCGCGTCATGGACACGCTCTTGCGTCATCACCCCTTCTTGCACCATGAAACCGTGTGGCGCCAGCGGGGTCTGCCGGTTTTTGGCCAGGGCTTGCGCACGGTCGGCCAGGGCCTGCATGTCCCTGGCGTCGCGCACCGTCACCACGCCCAACTCGTGCGTGCCGTGGTCGGCCTTGACCACCACAAACGGCTTCTCCTTGATGCCGTATTCCTTGTACTTGCGCCGCACCCGGGTCAGCACCACGTCCACCTGGCTGCGCAGGCAGTCCAGCCCGCTGTCCTTGTCCAGTTCCACCTCGTCGCATTTGTCAAACAGCGGGTTGATCAGCCAGGGGTCGACGCCCAACAGTTTGCCCAGCCGTTTGGCGACTTCTTCGTAGGCTTTGAAATGTTTGCTTTTGCGCCGGGTGGGCCAGCCCGCGTGCAACGGTGGCAGCAGGTACTGCTCGTAAATCTCTTCCAGAATGCCCGGGACACCGGCGCTCAGGTCATTGTTGAGCAGGATGGTGCAGGGGTCAAAGTCTTTCAGGCCCAGACGGCGCCTGCCGCGGATGACCGGCTCCAGGGTGACGGATTCACCGTTCTGCAGCTCGATGGTGGTGCTTTTCTTGAGTGCCGGGTCAATGGAGCCCAGCCGCACATTCAAACCCGCCATGTTGAAGATGCGCCGCAACTGCGCCAGGTTGTCCAGGTAACTCGGGCTGTGCGGCCCGTTGCTGGGGATGACCAGCAGGTTGCGCGCCTCGGGGCAGATTTTCTCGATGGCAGCCATGGCAGCCTGCACGGCCAGCGGCACCATCTCCGGGGTGAGGTTGTTCCAGGCGGAGGGAAACAGGCGGGTGCTGACCGGCGAGAGCTTGAAGCCGGCGTTGCGGATATCGACCGAGCTGTAAAACGGCGGCGTGTGCTCCATCCACTCCAGCCGGAACCAGCGCTCAATGGCGGGCATGGAGTCCAGCACGCGCTGCTCCAGTTCATTGATGGGGCCTGTCAAGGCGGTGATGAGATGAGGAACCATGGAAAACCTTGCGAAAGAGTTGCTTTTATTCTAGGGCGGGCCTGTGTCGGCCAGACGCGCATCAGACGTAGATGTGCAAACTTTCACTCAGTTCCCGTCCGGGCCAAATAGTTCCAGAACACCACCTGTCAGGTCAGTGTGCCAGCGCACGGTCTGGCGCGCCCGTGGCCGTCAACGGTTCAGGTCCGCACTTCGCCCTGGCCCAGCACCACGTATTTGAGGGAGGTGAGGCCCTCGATGCCGACCGGGCCACGCGCGTGGAACTTGTCGGTGCTGATGCCGATTTCGGCACCCAGCCCGTACTCAAAGCCGTCGGCAAAACGGGTGCTGGTGTTGACCATGACGCTGCTGGAGTCCACCTCGCGCAAAAACTGTTGGGCATGCACATGGTCACGCGTCAGGATGGCGTCGGTGTGGTGGCTGCTGTACCGGTTGATGTGGGCGATGGCCTCCTGGACCCCAGCGACGATCTTGATGCTGATGATGGGTGCGAGGTATTCTTCAGACCAGTCCGCCTCGAGCGCGGGCACCAGCTTGACGGCTTCGTTCTGGACAGCTGCCTGATCAGACTGCAACAAGGTCAGCGCCTCGGGGCAGCAGCGCATCTCGACGCCTTTGGCCGCGTAAATGCGGGCGATCTGCGGCAAAAACTCGGCCGCCACACCCCGCGCCACCAGCAGGCTCTCGGTGGCGTTGCAGGGGCTGTATTTGTTGGTTTTGGCGTTGTCGGCCACTTTCACGGCCAAGGCGATGTCGCACGGGTCGTCCACATAGGTGTGGCAATTGCCATCCAGGTGTTTGATGACCGGCACCTTGGCGTCGCGGCTGATGCGCTCGATCAGGCCCTTGCCACCGCGCGGAATGATCACATCCACAAACTGCGGCATGGTGATGAGTTGGCCGACCAACTCGCGGTCGGTCACTTGCACCAGCTGCACCCCGTGCTCGGGCAGGCCGCTCTCCGCCAACGCCTGCTGCACCAGCCGCGCCAGCGCCTTGTTGGAGTCGATTGCCTCGGAGCCGCCGCGCAGGATGCAGGCGTTGCCACTCTTGATGCTCAACGACGCGGCTTCAATCGTCACATTCGGGCGGCTCTCGAAAATCATGCCAAACACCCCGATCGGCACCCGCATCTGCCCGACACGGATGCCGCTGGGCTGCTCCTTCATTCCGATGATTTCGCCAATCACATCGGCCATGGCGGCGAGTTGTTCACAGCCCTGGGCGCAGGTCTCGATCACCTTGGGGGTGAGCTTGAGCCGGTCCACCATGGGGGCGGCCAGACCCGCGGCCACCGCGCGGTCAATGTCGCGGGCGTTGTCGATCTGCAGCGCGGCCACGTTGGTCCGCAGCAGCTCGGCCAGGCGGCGCAAAGCTTTGTTTTTGATCGCTGCTGGCGCTTTGGCCATCAGGACCGAGGCCTGTTTGGCCTGAGCACCCAGCGTTTGGGCGTAGTCGGGGAGGTTGATCGCGTTCATCGGGCTATTTTGGCACGCGTCGCCTCAGGCATGGCCGCCTTGACCGGCTTCCCCGCCCCCACCGCGCACAGACCACACAGCAACATCGCCAGCCGACCCAGCGCCGCCCAGGGGTCGTTGGGCCAATCGGGTTGCCTCAATCCTTTGACGATGCCGTCCACCAAATGCGCGCTTTGCAGCAGTTGCGCCAGCGCGGCGTCGCTCAGGCGCGGCAAAACACGCTCAAACAAACGCTCCTTGTTGCCCCAGATACGCTGTTCACGCAGCGCCATCGGCAGTGGTGTGCCGCGGTTCATGGCGTCTTTCACACGTTTGAGGGCGCGGATGTCCTCGGCCAGGGTGTAGTGCACCAGCACCTCGGCCTCGCCCTCGGCTTGCAGGCCGTCGAGCATGCGCTGCACCCGCGTCGCCTGGCCGGCCAGCACCGCTTCGGACAGCTTGAACACGTCGTAGCGCGCCACATTGAGCACGGCGGATTCGATCTGCGCAAAGCTCAGTTCACCAGCCGGGTGCAACAGCGCCAGTTTTTGGATCTCCTGGTGCGCGGCCAGCAGGTTGCCTTCCACCCGGTCGGCAAAAAACTGCAGCGTGCGCTGGCCCTCTTCGCCCGCTGCCACACGCTGGGCTTGGGCCGCCAGCCGTTGGGCAATCCATTGCGGCAGCGCGGCGCGCTCGACCGGACTCACTTCCAGCGTGATGCCGCCTTCCAGCGCGGCAAACCAGGCGGTGGCCTTGGTCATTTTGTCGAGGCGGGGCAGGATCACCAGGGTCAGCGTGGCGTCGTTGCCGCGCGACTGCTCCACCAACTGTTGCAGCGCCACGCTGCCTTCCTTGCCGGGTTTGCCGCTGGGGATGCGGATTTCGACGATCTGTTTGTCGGCAAACAGACTCAAAGACCCACAGGCGGCCAGCACCTCGCTCCAGTCAAAGTTGGCACCGCTCACGGTGTGGGACGTGCGCTCGGTGAACCCTTGGGCGCGGGCGGCGGCGCGGATGGCGTCCAGCGCCTCACCAATCAGCAGCGGCTCGTCGCCATGCAAGGTGTAAAGGCTTTTGAGACCTTTGTTCAAATGCGCGGGTAACTGGGACGGGCTGAGTTGCATGGAACCAGTTTAGCCTGCCCCTATCGCCAGGGGTCTCAGGCCGGGTTGGGACGCAGCGGCATCGACCTGGAACAGCGCCACCTGGCAGGGCTAGCGATGACGCGTTCAAAACCAGATCATTGGCTTGCCGGGCGTTGCATTGCATCGCCCGAACGTTCGCGCACCGGGCAGACGATGACCACCCGCCGGGGCAAAGCCCGGGACGGCGTCACCCGTTCAGGAGAGTCGGAAAGTTTCGAGGTGGATGCTGGTTTCGGTGTTGCTGATGCCTTTGAGCAGGCGAATGCGCTCCAGCACTTTGGCCAACTCCTGCAGGGTTTCGGCGCGCAACTCGGCCAGCAAGTCCCAGCGGCCATTGGTGTCATGCAGGGTGGCCACGCCAGGCTCGCCCAGCAGGGCAGCAATCACCGCGCGGGTCTGGTTGCCGTCCACCGCGATGCTCATCCAGGCGGTGATGGGGTCGTGCTGCACGTCCGGGCGCAGCCGCACGGTGTAGCCGACGATCACGCCATCGTCTTCGAGCTTACGGATGCGGTTGGTAACGGTGCCGCGTGACACCTTGAGCTTGAGCGCCAGCGCGGCCACCGACAGCCGGGCGTCTTGCCGCAGCAGGGACAGCAATTGTTGGTCTACTCCATCCATTGTGGCAACCCAAGGTGTCAAAACGGCAATTATGTGACGGTTTTTATACAAAATTGACCATTGTGATTGTTGCCGTGCGCAGGCAAACTCGTTCTCACCCGTTTCCAGACGATGACCCGTCCGAAAAACCCACCATGACCACCCCCCACATCATCCACACCGCACCCCACAGCCGCGTCAGCACCCTGTTTCTCAGCCCGGCAGACGTGGCCGCGCTGGTTGGCCGCCAAGGCATCGCCGCCACACTGCAAGGTTTGGCCGCCTATATTCGCCAGGATTTTTTGCGCTGGAAGAGTTTTGACAAGGCGCCCCGTGTCGCCAGCCATTCGCCAGACGGTGTGATCGAGCTGATGCCCATTGCCGACGCCAACACGTACACCTTCAAATACGTCAACGGCCACCCGCGAAACACCGCCCGGGGCTTGTCCACGGTGATGGCGTTTGGCGTGTTGGCCGATGTGAGCACCGGCGTGCCGCTCTTGCTCAGTGAGCTGACGCTGACCACCGCCCTGCGCACGGCCGCGACATCGGTGGTGGCCGCACGCGCTTTGGCCCGGCCCAACAGCCGGGTGATGGCCCTGATTGGCAACGGGGCGCAAAGCGAGTTCCAGGCCCTGGCGTTTCACCATTTGCTCGACATTGAAGAGATTCGCCTGTTTGACATTGACCCCGCTGCCACCGCCAAGCTGATGCGCAACCTGCAAGCAAATCCTGACACCGCGGGCCTGCGCCTGATCGCGTGCAGCAGTGGGCGCGATGCGGTACGTGGCGCCGACATCGTGACCACCATCACCGCCGACAAAACCAACGCGGCCATCATCACGACCGACATGCTGGAGAGCGGCATGCACATCAACGGCGTCGGTGGCGACTGCCCTGGCAAGACCGAGATTCACGCCGACGTGTTGCGCGCGGCCAAGGTGTTTGTCGAATTTGAGCCGCAAACCCGCATCGAGGGCGACTTGCAACACCTGCCCGCTGACTTCGGCGTGACCGAGTTGTGGCAAGTTCTCGCAGGACACACGCCAGGCCGTGACCACGCCGATCAGGTGACGCTGTTTGACTCGGTGGGTTTTGCTTTGGAAGACTTTTCTGCGCTGCGCTACCTGTATGACCACGCGCAGCAACTGGGCTTGGGCGCGCCGCTGCCACTGATGGCACCGTTAAGCGACCCAAAAGACCTGTATCAGCTGATTCGGCCTGTCGCCCTTACCCAAGGGGCCTCAAGCGCTATTGAATTTGCTTGACGGCCGCCAGGCGGCGCTGAATCTGCTGGGCAATGTCGCTTTGCATGTCGCGAAACAGCAGGGCTTCTTCGGTTTCTTTGGCCAGCGCAGCGGTTTCGCTGTAGCTGATGTCGCGCTGCTGCACGATCTCAGCGTCGTCAATCAGCTCGCGGCCTTGCGGCGTGTCCAGCCGGAAGCGCACCCGCAGGCGCAACTGGAATTCACGCACCTGGCCGGACGAGTTCATCCCGACCACCACTTTTTCACGCTGCTCGCCCAGCACCCTCAGCACCACCTGAGCTTGCGTTGGCGGCTCATCTACACCCAAAACTCTGACCGCGCCACCAAAGGAGCGACGCAGTTCCTGCACCACCGCCCCCCCCGGATTCGGCCCGATGGCGATGCTGGTGAAGGCGAAGTTCTGGCTGCCACGCAGCTTGAAGCCGCAACCCACCAGCAGCCCCGCTGCCAGCATGGCCACGCCCAGGCGACGCCGGGAGAATTCACTCGGATGCATCAGACCAGACTTCATAGCAACTCCTTAAACCACCAGATTGACCAAGCGGCCCGGCACCACAATCACTTTTTTGGGCGCGGCACCATTGGCCAGCTTCTGGAACATCTCATGGGCGATGGCTGCTTGCTCGATCGCCGCCTTGTCGGCGCTGGCGGGTACGGTGATTGAGCCGCGCAGCTTGCCGTTCACCTGCAGCATCAGCTCAACCTCGTCCTTGGCCAGGGCATCCGGGTCGACCTGCGGCCACGGGGTGTCCAGCAGGTCACCCAGCGTGCCCGCGTAGCCCAGCTGCGACCACAAGGCGTGGGTGATGTGCGGTGTGGCCGGGTACAGGCAGCGCAGCAAGATGCCAAAACCTTCGATCAGCGCCACCTGGGCACCGGCGGTGTCCACCGCCTTGAAGTCTTCCAGCGCGTTGATCATCTTCATGCAGCCAGACACCACGGTGTTGTACTGCATGCGCTGGTAGTCGTAGTCCACCTGTTTGAGCACGGTGTGGATTTCCAGCCGCAGGGCCTTGGCCTCCTTGCCAAACGCGACATCTTTCAAGCCAGACGCCTGTGTGGCCATCGCAGCGGCAGCTGCGACATCCATCGCAGACAGCTTGACGCCAAAGTTCCAGACCCGGCGCAGGAAGCGGTAGCTGCCTTCCACCGCGGCGTCGTTCCACTCCAGCGTGGCCTCGGGCGGGGCTGTGAACATGGTGTACAGGCGCGCGGTGTCGGCGCCGTATTTTTCGATCAGGTCCTGCGGGTCCACCCCGTTGTTTTTGGACTTGGACATGGTGCCCACACCTTCGTAGTCGATGGGTGTGCCCACCGGCAGATCGTCGACGACGTTGATCAGGCGTGCACCAATGACCTTGCCTGCGTCGTCCAACACGTGTTCCACGTCCTTGGGCCAGAAATAGTCCTTGCCACCTTTGTCAGTGCGGCGGGAATAAATGTGGTTGAGCACCATGCCCTGGGTAAGCAGCTTGGTGAAAGGCTCGTCGACCTTGACCAGGCCCAGGTCACGCATCACCTTGGTCCAGAACCGCGCGTACAGCAAATGCAGGATGGCGTGTTCGATGCCACCGATGTACTGGTCCATCGGCATCCAGTAATCCGCGCCCTCGGCCACCATCTTGTCCGCATTGGTCGGGTCGCAGTAACGCATGAAGTACCACGAGCTGTCGACAAAGGTGTCCATGGTGTCGGTCTCGCGCCGCGCAGGCTTGCCGCAGATCGGGCAGGTGACACCGGCGTGGAAGGCCTCACACTTGTTGAGCGGGTTGCCCGAGCCGTCCGGCACCAGGTCGTCGGGCAGCACCACCGGCAAATCCTTCTCGGGCACCGGCACCGCACCGTGGTCATCACAGTGGATGATCGGGATCGGTGTGCCCCAGTAGCGCTGGCGGCTCACGCCCCAGTCGCGCAGGCGCCAGGTAACCTTCTTCTCACCCAGGCCCAGCGCAGCCAAGTCAGCCGCCACCGCCGCCACGCAGTCCTTGAACACCAAGCCGTCGTATTTTCCGGAGTTCACCGCCACGCCAGCACCTTTTTCGGCGTACCAGTCCTGCCAGACGGTGGCATCAAATACCTGCGCACCCACCGCCACCACGGGTTGGATCGGCAATTGGTATTTCAGTGCAAACGCAAAGTCGCGCTCGTCATGCGCGGGCACCCCCATCACGGCACCATCGCCATAACTCATCAGCACGTAATTACCGACCCACACTTCCACCTTGCCGCCCGTCAGCGGGTGGGTGACAAACAAGCCGGTGGGCATACCCACCTTTTCCTTGAGCGCCATTTCGGCCTCGGTGGTGCCGCCTTTCTGGCATTCTTCGATGAAGGTCGCCAGTGCCGTGTTGCTGGCTGCCGCATGCGCAGCCAGCGGATGCTCCGGTGCCACCGCGCAAAAGGTCACCCCCATGATGGTGTCGGGCCGGGTGGTGAAGACGTACATCTTGCCGCCGCTGATCAACGCGCCATCAGCGCCTTGGATGTCGTGCGTGAAGGCGAACCGCACGCCCTCAGACTTGCCGATCCAGTTTTCCTGCATCAGCTTGACGCGTTCGGGCCAGCCGGGCATCTTGTCGCCGGTGAGATTGGCCAGCAGCTCGTCGGCATACTGGGTGATGGCCAGGTAATAACCCGGAATCTCGCGTTTTTCAACCACCGCACCGGTGCGCCAGCCCTTGCCGTCAATCACCTGTTCGTTGGCCAGCACGGTCATGTCGACCGGGTCCCAGTTGACCACCTGGGTCTTGCGGTAGGCGATACCTTTTTCCAGCATCTTCAGAAACAGCCACTGGTTCCACTTGTAGTACTCGGGGGTGCAGGTGGCGACCTCGCGGCTCCAGTCGATGGCCAGGCCCATGGCCTGCATCTGCTTTTTCATGTAGGCGATGTTCTCGAACGTCCACTTGGCGGGTGGCACGCCGTTCTTGAGGGCCGCGTTTTCGGCGGGCAGGCCAAAAGCGTCCCAGCCCATGGGCATCAGCACGTTGTAACCCTGCATACGCAGCTGGCGCGTCAGCATGTCGTTGATGGTGTAGTTGCGCACATGGCCCATGTGCAATTTGCCGCTGGGGTAAGGCAGCATCGAGCAGGCGTAAAACTTCTTTTTGGGTTGGCCTTGGGCGTCCACCGCGTTTTCCGTGACCCGGTAGGCATCGCTGGACTGCCAATGCGCCTGTGCTGCGGGTTCAACGTCGAGGTGGGTGTATTTGTCTTGCATAACGATCCATCGTGGCGGTTTGAACACCGCTGTAGCGTGAAGTAACGGGGATAAGGCTGCGTGGTTGCCCGCTCTAGCGCACCAGGCGCACGCAGCAGGCTTGACCCGATTTTAGGGTTTGCGCGTGGCCGGTTCGGCAGGTGCTGTCGGCGCTGCCGTTGGCAGGGGGGCAGCGGCAGGCGTTGGGTTGTCGGCGATGAAGCCGATGCGGTTCAGACCCGCTTTTTGCGCAGCGCCCATCACCTCCACAATGCGGCCGTAGGGCACGGCGGTATCCGCGCGCAATTGCACCTCGGTGTCCGGGTTGGCCTGCTGGGCGGTTGCAAACTGCCGGGCCAAGTCATCCAGCGACACCGGGTGGTCATTCAGGTAGGTCTGCCCGGCGGCATCCACCACCACCAACACCGCTTTGGGCACCTCACTGGCCTTGGCGGCATCGGTTTTGGGCAAATCCAGCTTGATGGAACTGGCAAGCAAAGGCGCGGTGATGATGAAGATCACCACCAGCACCAGCATCACGTCGATCAGCGGCGTCATGTTGATGTCGCTCATGGGTGGTGCGCCCGAGCTGCGGTCCAGACGACCAAAAGACATGTGCGTCAGCCCCGGATCAAAGCGGTGTGCTGGTGTGGCCCACCAGTTCGCGCAGGTCGCGGGCAAAACCTTCCAGCTCGCCCTCGATACGGGCCACGGCGCGCCCGAGCACGTTGTAAGCCAGCACCGCCGGAATGGCCACCGCCAGGCCGGCCGCCGTCATGATCAGCGCCTCACCCACCGGGCCGGAGATTTGGTCGATGGTGACCTGCCCGGCCGAGGCAATACCGATCAGCGCGTGATAAATCCCCCAGACCGTGCCGAGCAAGCCGACAAACGGCGCTGTGGCGCCTATCGTGGCCAGCAACACCTGACCGTGTTGCAACTTGGCCAGCGACACATGCAGGGCATTGCGCAACCTGCGGGTGAGCTGCGTCTCCAGGCCACCGGCGCCGGCCAAGGTGCTGCTGGCTTCCAGTTTTGTCGCTTCCACCATCGGCAGCACCAAGACTTCACGGTCAGAAGCCCGGATCTTCTGTGTCGCGTCCTCGACGTTGCCCGACTGCCAGAAGACGGCAATACAACGATCCACGTCCCGGCTGGCCCGGTGCAGCAGCCAGGCTTTCCACAAAATCACCACCCACGTGGCGATCGACATGACCAGCAACAGCAGGGCCACGCCCCGCGCCAGCGCGTCACCTTGCCAGAAAAACTGGGCCAGGTTCATTTCAGGCTGAGTACGTCAGCCATGTCGAACAAGCCAGCCTTGCGACCTTGCAGAAAGCGCACAGCCCGCAGGCTGCCCTGCGCGTAGCTGACGCGACTGGACGACTTGTGGGAAATCTCGATGCGCTCACCCGTGCCCGCAAACAGCACCGTGTGGTCGCCCACAATGTCGCCGCCGCGGATGGTGGCGAAACCGATGGAAGACGGATCGCGCTCGCCGGTCACGCCTTCACGGGCATACACCGCGCAGTCTTTCAGGTCGCGCCCCAAAGCGCTGGCGATGACTTCGCCCATTTTCAGCGCCGTGCCCGAGGGCGCATCGACCTTGTGGCGGTGGTGCGCTTCGATGATTTCAATGTCGTAACCGGTGGATAGGGCCTTGGCCGCCATCTCCAGCAGCTTCAAGGTGACGTTGACACCCACACTCATGTTGGGCGCCATGACGATGGCAATGTCTTGGGCTGCAGCGGCGATCTCGGCTTTTTGCGCCTCGGTGAACCCGGTGGTGCCAATCACCAGATTGACACCCAGTTCGCGGCAAACCCGCAGGTGTTCCAGCGTGCCCTCAGGCCGGGTGAAGTCAATCAAGGCATCGGTGTTGCTCAGGCCCATCGCCAGATCCGAGGTGATGGCAATGCCACTGCTCAAACCGATGAATGCGGCCGGGTCCAGGCCAATGGCCGGGCTGCCAGGCACGTCCAAAGCGCCGCTCAGTCGACAGTCGTCAGCGCGAGAAACAGCCTCTACCAGCATACGGCCCATGCGACCGCTGGCACCGGCCACACAAATTCGGTGGAGGATGGTGTCGCTCATACCAACCTTTTACAGTGCGGGGGATTCGAGGGGCGGGTAGCTCGCGGGCGGCGTAGCCACCGGCTTGGCAGGGCTTGATGCAACGGGTGCAGGTTTGGCGGCGGCTTTCAGGCTGTCAGGGGACATTTCCAGCACGGGCACCGTGCCTGAATGGCGGCCAGAGTCCAGGGAGGCCACAAACTCGGCCTCGGTGGGCAGCGGGTCGGCCTCAACCCGTGCCAGCACATCGTCCTTGAAATACACCGTGACCTTGCGCGCCTGGGATTCCACCCCTTGCCGCTTGAAGGTGAAAACATAATCCCACCGGTCGGCATGAAACACATCGGTGAGCAAGGGCGTGCCCAGAATATTCTTGACTTGACCGCGGCTCATGCCATTTTTGAGCGCGTCGACCTGCTCGCGCGAGACAAAGTTACCTTGAACGATGTCAATCTTGTAGGGCGTCACCATACTGACCAGCCGGTTGCTGGCGCCATCCACGGAACTGCAGGCAGACAGCGCAGCCACCGCGGCACCTAGCGCGCTCCAGCGGACACAACGAACAATGGAATCAGACATAGAAAAAGCCGCGACGATATGATCTGTTCATTGTACTGGCAGCGTTCCATTTCAAGGTACGCGGCGCGGCAACACCACCGGCAACCGGAAAACCTGTATGACCAAGATTGATGAACTCAAGAGCACCGGCCTGAAAGCCACCCTACCCCGGCTGAAAATTCTGGAAATCTTCCAGAAAGGCGCGCGCCGCCACATGACGGCCGAGGACGTGTTTCGCGTGTTGATGGAAGAGCACGCGGACGTCGGCCTGGCCACGGTGTACCGGGTGCTGGCGCAGTTTGAACAGGCCGAGATCCTGTCGCGCAGCCATTTTGAGAGCGGCAAAGCCGTGTACGAGCTCAATGAAGGTCAGCACCACGACCACCTGGTCTGTCTGGATTGTGGTCGGGTGGAGGAGTTCTTTGACGCCCAAATTGAACAGCGCCAACATGCTGTGGCGAAAGAGAAGGGTTTTGCCATCGCTGACCATGCTTTGAGCCTGTACGCCCATTGCACCCGCGACAACTGCGAGCACCGTCGCAAACCAGGCTAACTGGTCTCGCCCATCGCCTTGCGATGGCGCTCGACAAACTCCTTGTAGGTATCGACACCGCGGATCTGCAGGATGGTGTTGCGCACCGCAGCCTCCACCAGGACCGCAATGTTGCGTCCGGCCACCACCTGGATCACCACCTTGCGCACCGGCACGTCCAGCACATCCTGCGTCAGCGGCTCATAGGGAATACGCTCGTAATCACGCTCCATGGTTTCGCGGCGCACCAGATGCACGATCAGCTGCAGGCGTTTTTTGCGCCGTACGGCGGTCTCACCAAAAATGCAGCGGATGTCGAGCAAACCGATGCCGCGCACTTCAAGCAGGTTGAGCAGCAGCTCCGGGCAACGCCCTTCAATGGTGTCCTGGTTGATGCGGTACAAATCCACCGCATCATCGGCCACCAAGCCATTGCCGCGCGAGATCAACTCCAGGCCCAGCTCACTTTTGCCCAGGCCGGACTCACCGGTGATCATCACCCCCAGGCCCAGAATGTCCATGAACACGCCGTGCATGGTGCAGCGGTCGGCAAAGTGTTTGGACAGGTAGGCGCGCAACACGTCGATCACAAAGGCCGATGAGCCCTGGGTGGCAAACATCGGGATCTGGGCGCGCTCACACATCGACATCAGCGCTTCCGGGGCGGCTTGACCATCGGCCAGAATCAGGACGGGCGGCTCCAACGTGACAATGCGCGCGATACGCCGCATGCTGTCTTCCGGGGTCGCGTTGGTCAGGTAGGCCACCTCGCGTTCACCCAGAATCTGGACCCGGTAAGGGTGGATGTAGTTGAGATACCCCACCAAATCGGCGCCAGAGCGCGCCGCCCGCACGGCCACTTCATCAAAACGCCGCTCGGAAGCGCCGAGACCCGCCACCCATTCCCAGCGCAAATTACTCCGAAACGCCTCAAAGAGGACGTCGGCGCTGATCACGGTGGGTTTCAAAGCGGGCGCTTAAATGGATTGAACCGATTGCCAGCTGGTGATCAGCCCGTGCAAGTCAGCCACCGAGGGGCTAGCCATGATTTTTTCCCGCAGATCAGCGTCGCTGAGCATTTCTGCGATTTCAGAAAGGATTTCCAAATGTTTTTGCGTGGCAGCCTCAGGCACCAGCAAAAAGATCATCAGACCCACAGGCAGTTCATCGGGTGCCTCAAAGCCGATCGGATTGGCCAACTGGAACACCGCCGCCATGGGCGACTTCAGGCCCTTGATCCGTCCATGCGGTATCGCCACGCCGTGGCCCAGACCGGTGGACCCGAGTCGCTCGCGCGAAAACAGGCTGTCCGTGACCAGCGCGCGGCTCAAACCATGGAGATTTTCAAACAGCAAACCCGCTTCTTCAAAAGCTCTTTTCTTGCTGGAAATGTCCACCTGGACAAGCACGTGGTTGACGGTAAGGATAGACGCAAGTCGGTTCATGATGGACCCAAATTATGCATCCTGAAAAATTGGACGCAAAAAAAAGCCGCACGCACCAGCGGGCGGCTTGCCGAAGTTTAAATTACATCATGCGCTTGGCGGCGTCGTGATGATGCGATTGCAGACGGTCTTTGTGGCGAACCACTTGGCGGTCCAGCTTGTCGACCAATTCATCCACGGCCGCATACAGATCCGAATGGGCACTTTCAGCAAAGAGTTCGATACCTTTGATATGAATATTGCACTCAGCTTTCTGTCTGCGCTCTTTTTCCTTCTGGTTTTCTAGTGTGAGCAAAACTTTGACATCCACGACCTGGTCGAAATGGCGTTTGATGCGATCGAGCTTGTTAGTGACATAGGACCGCAACGCTGGCGTCACTTCCAGGTGGTGACCACTGATTGTCAAATTCATAAAGAGCCTCCTACAGCTTGGTTGAGAGAGTCGCCAGCACCGTGTTGACGACAGGACGGTTAAGTTGAATTGTTGACCAGACTATGCCCCTCGTCCCCCGGTATTGCAAATTTTTCCATGCTGCACTGCAACAGTGTCAGGACTTACCCGGTCAAATTTGTGAATGGTCACATGGCGGTGCCATAATCGTCAGGCTGTCAACAACAGGATTTGTCACCTTGGAAACCTACCCTAGTCGGTAGCTTTCGACCCCAAAACAAGCGTCCGGGGTTGGAAGCCTGACCAACATCCCCCCCCTTTTTTTTGATGCCTTGTTTATTTTGGGAGTGAGCGTATGCTCAATATCTTCACCCTTGTCAACGGCCGCCTGTTTCAGGAAGAGATTGAATCGCTGGAAGAGTTGTCACGTTTCCAGCCGATCTGGGTTGATCTGGAATCCCCCACCCCGGAAGAAAAACGTTGGATCAAGCAGTACTACGGCCTGTCAATTCCAGAAGATGCGATGGACGAGGACATCGAGGAATCCGCCCGCTTTTACAAGGAAGATAACGGCGAGTTGCACATTCGTAGCGACTTTTTGGTGGCAGATGACGACGAACCGCATACCGTTCGGGTGGCATTCATCCTCAACACCGACAACGATGAACTCAAAAGCAAAGGCGTGCTTTTTTCCATCCACGACGAAGACGTGCCGGTGTTTCGGCTGCTGCGCATGCGGGCCCGGCGCGCACCCGGACTGATTGAAGAGGCCAAGGAAGTGCTGCTCAAGCTGTTTGACGCCGACGCCGAGTACTCCGCCGACACGCTGGAAGAAATTTACGACGAGCTGGAAAAGGTCAGCAAAAAAGTGCTGTCAGGCGACATGACCGACGCGCTGGCCGGTGAAGTGCTGGGCGCCATTGCCCGCCATGAAGACATGAGCGGTCGCATTCGCCGCAATGTGATGGACACCCGCCGCGCGGTGAGTTTCATGGTGCGCAGCAAGATGCTCAACGGCGAACAGTTTGAAGAAGCGCGGCAGATTTTGCGCGACATGGACTCGCTCGATTCCCACACCGCCTTCCTGTTTGACAAGATCAACTTCTTGATGGACGCCACGGTCGGTTTCATCAACATCAACCAGAACAAGATCATCAAGATTTTCTCGGTGGCCAGTGTGGCGCTGCTGCCACCCACCCTGATCGCCAGCTTGTACGGCATGAACTTCAAGTACATGCCCGAACTGGACTGGTCGCTGGGCTACCCGTATGCGCTGGCGCTGATGGTGGCCAGCGCACTGGGGCCGATGCTGTATTTCAGACGGCGTGGCTGGCTGAAATAAGAAACAGGTGACCCAGCCCTCAAGATGCCGGGCCAACGGCGCTTATTTGGGAAGTATTCGCATGAACTGCGACACGATCGCCAAGGCATAAGGACTGGCCACCTGCTGCACAAAGGCCGAAAAATCCATGTGGGCATCAGCATCCGCCCGATCCGAGATGGTGCGCATCGCCGCAAACGGGATGCCGTAGTCAAAACACACCTGGGCCACGGCAGCGCCTTCCATCTCAACGGCCAGCGCCTGATGACCTGCCGCCTGCAAATCGGTACGGATGGTGTTCACATCGGCCGGATCACACACAAACTGGTCGCCGCTCGCGATCAGGCCACGGTGCACGCCGGGCGCCTCCAGCAAAATGTCACGATGAAAATGATCGCCAGCCTTCGGCAAGCCAGATTTGACCGCTTCAAATAACAGAGCAGACAGCGTCTCATCACAGGCCATGGTGGCACGGTCGTACAAGGGAATTTCGTAACGTGGAAAAAACGGGCTGGGGTCCAGGTCGTGTTGGATAAAGGCGTCGGCCACCACCACATCCCCCACCTTGACACCGTCGCCAATGCCTCCAGCAACCCCTGTGAACAGCACGCGCTCGGCACCAAACGCCTCAATCAGCGTGGCCGTGGTGCTGGCAGCAGCCACTTTGCCGACCTTGGAGAGCACCAGCACCACCTCGTGACCAGCCCATTGGCCGCACCAGAAGGTGCGCCCGGCGCGCACGTGCTGGGTCGGCTGTTGCAGTTGATCCAGAAGTCCTTTTTGTTCATCCAGCAGGGCACTGACGATAGCAAGGGTTGTCAAGGGAAGTCCTTTATTTGCCGCGCAACTCGCGCCGCAAAATTTTACCTACCGGCGTTTTGGGCAAGTCGGTTCGGAATTCAATCACTTTGGGGTGTTTGTAACCGGTCATGTTGTCCTTGCAGTAGGCCCGCACCTGGGCCTCGGTGAGGTTGGGGTCTTTTTTGACGATCACCAGCTTGACCGCCTCGCCCGATTTGTCGTCAGGCACGCCGACGCAGGCGCACTCCATGACGCCAGGCATCTGCGACACCACGTCTTCGACCTCGTTGGGGTAGACATTGAAGCCGCTCACCAGAATCATGTCTTTCTTGCGGTCCACGATCTTGAAGTAGCCGTGCTCGTCCATCACGCCGATATCGCCTGACTTGAAGTAACCATCCGGCGTCATGACTTTGGCGGTTTCATCCGGGCGTTGCCAATAACCCGCCATCACCTGCGGACCTTTGATGGCGATCTCGCCGGGCTCGCCAGGCGCAGCGTCGTTGCCCTCGTCGTCCAGCAATTTCAGCCAGGTGCTGGGCACCGGCACGCCGATCGAGCCGGAATACTCGGTCGTCGTCACCGGGTTGGAGGTGGCAATCGGCGAGGTTTCGCTTAAGCCGTAACCCTCGCAAATGGCGCAGCCGGTTTTCTCGAACCAGAGTTTGGCCACAGCGCTTTGCACGGCCGTGCCGCCGCCGGCCGACACCATCAGGCGCTTCCAGTTGACCTTGCCAAAGTCGGGATGGTTGGCCAGCCCGTTGAACAGGGTGTTGACCGCCGGAAACACATGCACGCTGTGTTTGGCCAGCTCACCCAGCACCGCCGGGAAATCGCGCGGGTTGGGGATCAGGATGAGTTTGCCGCCCAGGCGCAAGGAGAGCATCATGTTCACCGTGAAGGCAAAGATGTGGTAAAGCGGCAAGGCGCAGACCGAGTTGATCTGCTCGCCAGCGGGCACTTTCACCAGCGCAGGCTGGAAACAGGCGTCGGCCTGCAGCACATTGGCCACCAGGTTGCGGTGCAGCAGCACGGCACCCTTGGAGACCCCGGTGGTGCCGCCGGTGTACTGCAGCACCGCGACATCGCCCGGTTTGATGGTGACTTTTTTCAGGGCGACACCGCTGGCCTGCGCCATCGCTGCATTGAAGCGCACGGCGTCGGGCAGGTTGTAGGTGGGCACCATCTTTTTGACATTGCGCACCACATAGTTCACCAACGTGCCTTTGAGCAGGCCCAGTTGGTCGCCCATCGCACACAACACCACATGTTTGACCGGCGTGGCGGCCACACACTTTTCAAGTGTGGCGGCAAAGTTTTCCAGAATGACGATGGCTTTGGCGCCCGAGTCCTTGAGTTGGTGCTCCAGCTCACGCGGGGTGTACAGCGGGTTGACATTCACCAGCGTGAACCCGGCACGCAGGATGGCAGCCACCGCGATCGGGTACTGCAACACGTTGGGCATCATCACCGCCACCCGGTCGCCACGCGCCAGCCCGAGGCTTTGCAGGTAGGCGCCAAAGGTCTGACTCATCTCATCGACTTGGGCATAGCTCAGCTCCTTGCCCATGAAGCTGTAAGCGCTCAGACTCGCGTTTTTCTTGAAACTTTCCTCCATCAACTCCACCAGGGAGCTGTAACGACTTTCATCAATATCGGCAGGAACACCTGGTGGATAAGTTTTGAGCCAGATGCGATCGGTCATGGTGAGGTCTCCGGTATTTTTATCGAAAGAACCATTCTCACCGGGACGTCAGCTTGTGTAAGCTGTGTTTTCCCTAATTAGAGAAAAGCCCCCAATTCCAGCCATCCTGACTGGAATTGGGGGCTAAATCGCTGTATTGACCCTTGAGCGGGCCATCCCGGGCTGAAGACTCAGGCTCTGAGCGCGGTCAACACCTCGTCGAGCATCTTCTTGGCGTCACCAAACAACATGCGATTGTTGTCCTTGTAGAACAGCGGGTTGTCGACACCGGCGTAGCCCGAGGCCATGCTGCGTTTCATGACGATGGAGGTCTTGGCCTTCCAGACTTCGAGCACCGGCATACCAGCAATCGGGCTGCTCGGGTCGTCCTGGGCGCTCGGGTTGACGATGTCGTTGGCGCCAATCACCATGGTGACATCGGTGTCGGGGAAGTCCTCGTTGAGTTCATCCATCTCGAACACGATGTCGTAGGGCACCTTGGCCTCGGCCAGCAGCACATTCATGTGCCCCGGCATACGCCCGGCCACCGGGTGGATGCCAAAACGCACGTTGACACCTTTTTCACGCAGGAACTTGGTGATCTCAAACACCGTGTGCTGGGCCTGCGCCACCGCCATGCCGTAACCCGGCACGATGATCACGGATTTGGCCTCACGCAACAGCTCGGCGGTTTCCAGTGCCGTCACAGGCGTCACTTCACCAACGGGTTGCGCTGCACCGCCAGCAGCGGGCTTGGGCGCGCTGGTGGTGCCAAAACCACCGGCAATCACACTGATGAAGCTGCGGTTCATGGCGTTGCACATGATGTACGACAGAATCGCACCGCTGGAGCCCACCAGGGCGCCCACCACAATCAGCAAGTCGTTGGACAACATGAAGCCGGTAGCCGCTGCGGCCCAGCCAGAGTAGCTGTTGAGCATCGATACCACCACCGGCATGTCGGCGCCACCAATGGCCATCACCATGTGCACGCCAAACAGCAGCGCAACGATGGTCATGACGATCACCGGCAGCATGCCCGACTGCACATCGTGGGCCTGCATGAAGACACCACCAAAATAAATCACCACCAGCAGACCGGCCAGATTGAGCCAGTGGCGCCCCGGCAGCAAGACCGGGTTACCGCTGACCCGACCCGACAGCTTGCCAAAAGCGATCACCGAGCCCGCAAAGGTGACCGCACCGATGAAGATGCCAATGTAGATTTCCAGCTCGTGGATGGTTTTGGCAGCACCTTCAAAACCGGCGCTGGCCGTCGGGTCGATATAGGTGGCAAAACCCACCAACATCGCCGCCAGACCGACCATGCTGTGCATCAGCGCCACCAGTTCTGGCATTTGCGTCATTTGCACCGTGCGCGCAGCGTACAAGCCAATACCGCCGCCAATCACCATGGCGCCAATGATCCACGGCAGACCCGCCGCCGTCACCTGCGGGCCAAACACAGTGGCCAGCACCGCCAGCGTCATGCCGACCATGCCGTACAGGTTGCCGCGTAACGCGGTGGTCTGGTTGGACAAACCGCCCAGGCTCAGGATAAAAAGAATGGTGGCGCCAATGTAGGCCACCGTAGCCAAACTGGAAGACATGGGTTTTCCCTTCTTATTTGCGGAACATGGCCAGCATGCGCTGGGTCACAGCGAAGCCACCGAACATATTGATCGCGGTGAGCACAATGCCCGCCGCTGCCACCCAGGTGATCAGGCTGTTGGGCCGTTCCAGCGCACCCGCGATCGGCGAGATCTGCACCAGCGCGCCGATGGCGATGATGCTGGAGATGGCGTTGGTCACGCTCATCAGCGGCGTGTGCAAAGCCGGTTTGACGTTCCAGACGACCATGTAGCCGACAAAACACGCCAGCACAAACACGGTGAAGTGCGACATGAACTCCTTGGGCGCGTTGGCACCAATCAGCCAGAACAGCGCGGCCGCCACGCCAAACACGATGGCCAGCTTGCTGCCCGCCATGGGCGCACTGGGCTCGCCGTGACCATGGCCTTTTTTGGCAGCTGGCGCCGCCGCCGGTTTGGCGGCCGGTGGCGCCGCAGCGACTTTGGGCGCCGGTGCTGGCCAGGTGATGCTGCCGTCCTTGGTCACGGTCAGGCCACGAATGGCATCGTCTTCCATGTTGACATCGATGATGCCGTCTTTGGTCTTGCACAACTCCTCAGACAAGCGGAACAGGTTGGTCGCGTACAGCGTGGACGATTGCATGGCCAGACGCGACACCAAGTCGGTGTAACCCACGATGGTCACGCCGTGTTTCACGACGGACTGACCCGGTTCGGTCAGCTCGCAGTTGCCACCTTGTTCGGCCGCCATGTCGACGATCACACTGCCCGGCTTCATCGAACGCACCATCTCGGCGGTGATCAACTTGGGCGCGGGTTTGCCGGGAATCAGCGCGGTGGTGATGATGATGTCCACCTCTTTGGCCTGCTTGGCGTACATCTTGCGCTGGGCTTGCTGGAAGCCCTCGCTCATCACCTTGGCGTAACCGCCGCCGCCCGAGCCTTCTTCCTCGTAATCGACCTTGACGAATTCGCCGCCGAGCGACACCACCTGGTCGGCCACTTCCGCGCGGGTGTCATTGGCACGCACGATGGCGCCCAAGCCCGCGGCGGTGCCAATCGCTGCCAGCCCGGCCACACCGGCACCAGCGATGAAGACCTTGGCGGGCGGCACTTTGCCCGCAGCAGTGATCTGGCCGTTGAAAAAGCGCCCAAAGGCATTGGCGGCCTCCACCACAGCGCGGTAACCGGCCACGCCCGCCTGCGACGTCAAGGCATCCATCTTCTGCGCACGGCTCAGGGTGCGAGGCAGTGCGTCAATGGCCAGCACAGTCGCCTTTTTGGCGGTGAGTTGCTGCATCAACTCCGGGTTTTGTGCCGGCCAGATGAAGCCGATCAGCGTACCGCCGTCGCGCAGCAGGCCCACTTCATCCGTGGTGGGTGGGCGTACTTTGAAAACAATGTCAGACGTGGCCCACAGCGTGGCGGCGTCGGCAACGATGCTGGCGCCCACCGCCTGGTAGTCGGCGTCACTGATATTGGCAGCTGCGCCCGCACCAGACTGGACAGCCACGGTAAAGCCGAGCTTGATCAGCTTGGCCACCACCTCGGGCACGGTCGCGACCCGTTTTTCGCCTGGAAAAATTTCGCAGGGCACACCGATAGACTGCGCCAACTTCGCAGACTCGGGGGAACCTGACTCCACGGACTGACCCGGCTGGGCAGCAGTGGCTATATCAGCTTGCATGGGAAGACTCCTTGTTTTCTTGCAAAAAGCAAAGCCAAAACACGCGTTTTGGGCAGCCCGCTGAGCTTACAACAGTTTTACGTGAGGTCTTCACGCTGCCACTTGGACAAGTGAGCTCTGCTGGCGACGGCTCCGTCACCTGTGCATCCGGGATAATTCAGGCATGACTGACAGATG
The DNA here is from genome assembly GCF_020594515.1 of Rhodoferax sp. U2-2l. Lineage (GTDB taxonomy): Bacteria > Pseudomonadota > Gammaproteobacteria > Burkholderiales > Burkholderiaceae_C > Rhodoferax. The sequence goes on along the minus strand of NZ_JAJCTH010000003.1, from coordinate 231,951 downwards.
GAAACCCAGCGCCACCGTGGCCGCAATCATTGAACACCAGGGCAAATTTTTGCTGGTGGAAGAACACACCCCGGAGGGTTTGCGGCTGAACAACCCGGCCGGGCACCTGGACGAGGGCGAGAGCCTGCTGCACGGGTGCGCCCGCGAGACCCTGGAGGAAACCATGCACCTGTTCACCCCGGACTATCTGGTGGGGGTGTACATGTCACGCTTTCAACGCCCGGCCAGTGCAGACCAGCAGGCGCAGGACGTGACCTACTTGCGCTTTGCCTTCGGCGGTACGCTGGGTGCCTTGCAGACCGGGCGTCGTCTGGACACGGGCATCGTGCGCACCCTGTGGTTGTCGCCCGATGAAATGCGTGCCAGTGCCGAACGCCACCGCAGCCCGCTCGTTTTGCAATGTATGGAAGACTATCTGCGCGGCCAGCGTTTTCCGCTGTCGCTGATCCACACCGACGCCAGCATCAGCGCGCTGACCAGCGGCCACCCGACACCATGAGCACCGGCATCCAAGCGCAACGGGTGGTGGTGGGCCTGAGCGGCGGGGTGGATTCCGCTGTGACCGCGTGGCTGCTCAAGCAGCAGGGCCATGAGGTGCTGGGCATCTTCATGAAAAACTGGGAGGACGATGACGACTCCGAGTTCTGCTCTTCCAACGAAGACTTTGTTGACGCGGCGGCGGTGGCCGATGTGATCGGCATCGAGATCGAACATGTCAACTTTGCCGCCGACTACCGCGACCGGGTGTTTGCCGACTTTTTGCGCGAATACAGCGCGGGCCGCACGCCCAACCCCGACATCCTGTGCAACGCCGAGATCAAGTTCAAGGCCTTTCTGGACCACGCCATGCGCCTGGGGGCCGACAAAATCGCCACCGGCCACTACGCCCGGGTGCGGCACAACCCGACCAGCGGCTTGCATGAGTTGCTCAAGGGGCTGGACCCGTCCAAGGACCAGAGTTACTTTTTGCACCGTCTGACCCAGGCTCAACTGGCCAACACGCTGTTCCCGGTGGGTGAGCTGCTCAAGACCGAGGTGCGCCGCATCGCGCTGGAGATTGGCCTGCCCAATGCCAAGAAGAAAGACTCCACCGGCATCTGTTTTATTGGTGAGCGGCCGTTCCGTGACTTTTTGAACCGCTACATCGCCAAAGAGCCCGGACCGATCAAAAACGACAAGGGCCAGACGATTGGCCAGCATGTGGGCTTGAGCTTCTACACCCTGGGCCAGCGCCAGGGCCTGGGCATTGGCGGGCTCAAAACCAAGGGCGCCCAGCGCGGTGGCGGCGACCACGCGCCGTGGTTTGTGGCGCGCAAGGACATGGCCGCCAACACCTTGTGGGTGGTGCAGGGGCATGATCACCCTTGGCTGCTGTCACCCACCCTCCATGCCGGGCAGGCCAGTTGGATCGCAGGCTCAGCGCCGCCGCCCGGCGCCCTGGCTGCCAAAACGCGTTACCGCCAGGCCGACGCGCCGTGTACTTTGGCAGGGGTGATGGATGACCGCTTTGCGCTGGCGTTCCCACAAGCACAGTGGGCGGTCACGCCGGGTCAATCTGCCGTGCTGTACGACGGCGAGGTGTGTCTGGGCGGCGGCATCATCACCGGCACCGTCCCGGCGTAACGCACGCTGGTTTGACGTCGTTACACCAAGTTGACGCACGGGGTCATGGATGGCGGGTCGTGGCCCGCTTGTGACAGCCACAGCTGCGCGCCATCCATCAGCCCATCCGGGCTAGCAGGCTCTCCATGTCCTTGAGCATGGTTTCCACACCCTGCGCCTGCAGTTGATCAGGCGACAAGCACTGTTGGAGTTCCTGCTCCATGAAACACATGGTCATGCGCAGGTAGGTGCTGTCCAGCGCCTTGCGCACGGCCGAGAACTGTTGGCTGACTTTCAGGCAGCTCTCGCCCTCCTCGATCATGCGCTGCACGCCGCGGATTTGCCCTTCGGCCCGGCGCAGCCGGTTGAGCACATCGGTGCGTGCCGCTTCGTTTGTCAAGACCGTCATGACACAAATTTCCTTTTCTCAGGTCGATGCTGTTGGCCCTCAAACAGGGCGACAAACCCATTTTGAGGGCAAACGCCCAGTCTAGCGCGCGCAGCCGACCTGATCTTCGGGCACACCCAGCTTCTTCAACAGGATGCCCAGCGGGCAGAAGTTGGTGAAGCCCGATTGGAACAGGTTGGCACCGACAAAAGCCGTGAAAGCCAGCGCCCATTTGCTGACAAACAGCGGGCTGCCTTCCACCCCCAAAGCCAGCGACAGCATCACAAACAGGCCCGCAAACACCAAGATATAACGTTGTACCGTCATGTCAAAACTCCTTTAAAGATCAGTTGTCCAGCCGGTTGATGCCCAGCAAACCCATGATGTATTTCTCGTAAATAGGCTCTGAGGTGCCTTTTTTAAGCTTGCGCATGAAATATTTCTCATACGCAATCTTGGCCAGGTGCACCCACTTGCCCTTCTTGAACCAGTTCACGTTGCGCGGCGGAATCTGCGGCAGCGCCACAAAGGCGGCGCCGGTGTCGCCCATGTCGGCCAGACACACCGCGTTCCAGGTGCCTTTGCCGGTGACCGGTTTGCCCGCCAGTTCGTTGGCAATGTTGTGGCAGATGGCGGTCATCATGCTCTCGATCATGTAACCGGTCTTGGGACAGCCGGTGGGCACGGGCGTCACCTCCACCGGCGGAATCGCCACACAGACACCGGCCGAGAAGATGTTGCGATAGGCCTTGCTGCGCTGGAATTCGTCAATGAGCACCATGCCACGCGGGTTGCACAGCTTGGGCACGGCGGCTACCGCATCCACGCCTTTGAAGGCGGGCAGCATCATCGCCAGCTTGAAAGCGATTTCATGCTCTTTGAGCACGTTGCCCTGGTCGTCGATCTGGGTGACAAACATCTTGCCTTCTTCCACCTTGGTGGTTTTGGCGTTGGTGACCCATTTGATGTCGCGGTTGCGGAACTCCGACTCCAGCATCGATTTGCTGTCGCCCACACCGCCCAGGCCCAGATGGCCCACATACGGCTCGCTGCTGACGTAGGTCATCGGCACCTTGCTGCGTAACTTGCGCCGACGCAAATCGGTGTCGAGCACCATGGCAAATTCGTAGGCCGGGCCAAAACAGCTGGCGCCGGGCATGGCGCCCACCACGATCGGGCCGGGGTTCTTCAGAAACTGCTCATACTCGGCAAAAAACGCCTGGGCGTGGTCCACATGGCAGATCGAGTGGGTGAAGCCACCGCCGCCGGACGCCGCTGGGCCCGCGCCGGGCACCTCGTCAAACGCCAACTTGGGGCCCGTGGCGATCAGCAGGTAGTCGTAGGCCAGCATGTCACCGTCGACCAGCGTGAGTTGGCTGGCGTCGGCGTCAATGTGCGTCACGGCTTTCGGGATGAAGGCGATCTTCTTGCGTGTCAGGTACGGCTCAATCGGCAGGGTGACCTCGTCGCGGCCCCGCCAGCCCACCGCCACCCAGGGGTTGCTGGGCACAAACTGGAAGTAGTCCGTGCTGTTGACCACGGTGATGCGATGCTCTGCGGGAAGCATTTCACGCATCTCGTACGCGGCGGGCATGCCGCCGATACCCGCCCCCATGATGACGATATGAGCCATTTTTGTCTCCTGTTGGAAAAAGTTGTTTACCCCTCTTCAAAAACACCCGCCGCATCTGGGCGCGGCTTGATACGGCGCCAATACAGCGCGTAATACAGGACAGGAATCACCACCAGCGTGAGCACGGTAGACACCAAAATGCCAAAAATCAGGGAGATGGCCAGGCCGTTGAAGATCGGGTCGTCCAGAATGAAAAACGCGCCGATCATGGCCGCCAGGCCGGTCAACGCAATCGGCTGGGCGCGCACTGCGGCCGACTGCACCACGGCCTGCTTGAAGTCCAGCCCGCGGGCCACCTGCAAGTCGATGAAGTCCACCAGCAAGATGGAGTTACGCACGATGATGCCCGCCAGCGCAATCATGCCAATCATCGACGTGGCGGTGAACTGCGCGTTCAGCAGCGCGTGACCCGGCATGACACCGATGACGGTCAGCGGAATCGGCGCCATGATCACCAGCGGCGTCAGGTAACTCTTGAATTGCGCCACCACCAGCAGGTAGATCAGGATCAGGCCCACCCCGTAGGCGGCACCCATGTCGCGGAAGGTCTCGTAGGTGATCTGCGACTCGCCGTCCCACTTGATGGCGTATTGCCGGAACGGGTCGCTCGGCTGGCTGATCCAATATTCACCAACTTCCCCGGTGCCCGGCAGCGCGGCCTGCTGGAGCTTGTCGCGGATGGCAAACAGGCCGTACAGCGACGAATCGAGCTTGCCCGCCATGTCACCAAACACATAACTCAGCGGCTGCAGGTCTTTGGTGAACAGCGGTTTGTCGATCACGCCGCGCTCCACATCCACCAGTTCAGACAGCGGCACCATCTGGCCGTTGGCGGCACGCAGCGGCATGGCCAGGATGGCGTCCAGATCCACCTGGTCTGGCAGCGGCAACTGCAGGCGCACCGGCACCGGGTACTTGGTGTGGCCATCGTGCAGGTAGGCGGCATCGGCGCCAGTCAGGGCGATGGCCGCAGTTTGCGCCACCGCCGCCACCGAGATACCGAGCGACTCGGCGCGCTGACGGCGTACCCGCAGGTAAGCGCGCGGCGCGTTTTCTTCCAGCGAGGTGTCCACACCCACAATGTCAGGCGTGGCTTCAAAAGCTTGGGCCAGGCGTTCGGCCAGCGCCTGGCGGCCCGCTTCATCGGGGCCATACACCTCGGCCACCAGCGGTGACATCACGGGCGGGCCGGGTGGCACTTCCACCACCTTGATGCGGGCCTGGTGGCGCTTGCCGATGTCTTCAAGCGCCGGGCGCAGCCGCTGCGCAATCGCGTGGCTTTGGTCATCGCGGTGGTGTTTGTCCACCAGATTGACTTGCAAATCACCCTGCTCGGCATCCGCACGCAGGTAATACTGGCGCACCAGCCCGTTGAAGGTGATCGGCGAGGCGGTGCCGGCATAGGCTTGCAAGTTCAGCACCTCGGGCTGCTGCGCCAGAAAGGCACCCAGTTCGTGCAGAGTGGCGGCGGTTTCTTCCAGCGGCGTGCCCGCCGGCATGTCCACCACCACCTGAAACTCGCTCTTGTTGTCAAACGGCAGCATCTTCAACACCACCCACTGCACCAGGGCCAGCCCAACCGACAGCGCCAGCGCCACCAGAATGCCCGCCAACAGCAACCAGCGCTTGGAGGCACTGTCCAGAAACGGCGTCAACACCCGCGCAAAAAAGGCTTGCAATTTGGCGTCTTTGCCGGAGCTGGCACCATGATCCGCGCCATGACCCGGGCCGTGTGAGCGCATCAGCTTCAAGGCCAACCAGGGCGTGACGGTGAAGGCAATCCCCAGCGAGATGGCCATGCCCAGGCTGGCGTTGATCGGGATCGGGCTCATGTAGGGGCCCATCAAACCGCTGACAAACGCCATCGGCAGCAACGCGGCAATCACCGTGAAGGTGGCCAGGATCGTCGGGCCGCCGACCTCATCCACCGCCTGCGGAATGATCTGGCGCAAGCTCAAATCGGGATGCAACTGCTGGTGCCGGTGGATGTTTTCCACCACCACAATCGCGTCGTCCACCAGAATGCCGATCGAGAAAATCAGCGCAAACAGCGACACCCGGTTCAGTGTGAAGCCCCAGGCCCAGGAGGCAAACAAGGTGGCGGTCAGGGTCAGGATCACCGCCGCACCCACGATCACCGCCTCACGTCGGCCCAGCGCAAACCCCACCAGCAGAATCACCGAACCGGTGGCAAACGCCAGCTTCTGGATCAGCTTGTTGGCTTTTTCGGCGGCGGTTTCACCGTAGTCACGGGTGATGCTGGTCTGGATATTGGCCGGGATGACCGTGTTCTGCAGCTCAGTGATCCGCGCCCGCACCGCGCTGGACACATCGACCGCATTGGTGCCGGGCTTTTTGGTGACCGTGACGGTCAGGGCCGGGTACACCCCCCCAGCCGCCGGGGCAGTTGCGCCGGACGCCGCCACCGCAGCTTGCGCCACACCGGGTGTGAACCACACATACCGCTGCGGCAACTGGGCACCGGCCTCGATGCGTGCCACTTCGCGCAGGTACACCGGGCTGCCCTTGCTGGTGCCCACAATCAGCTCACCGACATCCTCGGCCGAGCGCAAAAATTCGCCGGTTTCCACCTGGAGCATTTGCCCGTCCAAGCTGCCGCCCTGGATCACCGCGCCGGACGGCATGCTGACATTGGCCGCTGCCAGAATCGATTTGAGCGACAACACGTCCACACCGCGTTCACGCAGGCGCACCGGGTCGAGCCAGACATGCACCGCACGTGCCGGGCCGCCCAGGGTGGAGACTTCACGGGTACCCGGCACGCGCTTGAGTTCAGCTTCCATGGCGTGGGCCACGCGCTCCAGGTCCACGGCGGGCGTGGCCTCATCGCTCCACAGGGTGACGGCCAACACCGGCACGTCGTCGATGCCTTTGGGTTTGACGATCGGCGGCAGGGTGCCCAGTTCGCGCGGCAACCAGTCCTGGTTGGCATTGAGCACGTCGTACAGGCGCACCAGCGCCTCGGTGCGCGGCACCCCCACCTTGAACTGCACCGTCATCACCGCCATGCCCGGGCGCGCCACCGAGTACGTGTGTTCCACGTCGGCGATCTGGCTCAGCACCTGCTCGGCGGGCCGGGCCACCATGTTTTGCACGTCGACACTGCTGGCCCCGGGGAACGGGATCAGCACGTTGGCCATGGTCACGTTGATCTGCGGTTCTTCTTCGCGTGGTGTCACCAGCACCGCAAAAACGCCCAGCAGCAAGGCCACCAGCGCCAGCAAGGGCGTGATGGCGTTGCGCTGGAACGCTTTCGCCAGTCGGCCCGAGATGCCCAACTCAGCGTCAGCCTGGGTACCCATGTCACTGCACCGCCGTACCGGAAGCCGCCGCCTGGGCGCCGCTCAGGCCCGCCTTGATCGGGTCCAGCGCCACCTGGTCTTTCTCATCCAGACCAGCCAGCACTTCAAATCCCTGCGCACCGTGGTCGGCACCGAGCCGGATCGCCTTCAGCACAAACCCCCTGGGGCTGGCAACATACACCGCCGTCAACTCACCCCGGCGCAACACGGCTGCCGCCGGAATCACCAGCCGCTGCTTTTGCCCGGCGGCGGCGAACCGCACGCGAATCTGCTGGCCCGGCATCAGTCGGGACGCCGCTGCCGTGGGCAGTTCCAAGCGCCATTCGATGGTTTGCGACACCGGGTCGACGCCGGGCATCGGGCTGGCGTTCACCGGGCGAATCCAGGTCTTGGCACCATCCGCAGCAGGCACCTCGACGTCGATCACGCTGGTAGCCGTCAGCAGGGTTGAGCGCGACACCGGCATCTGCACCACCGCGCGCAAGGGCGTGGGGGCATAAATCGTCAACAAAGGGGTGCCGGGCATGGCCAGGTCGCCAACCTCGGCCAGGGTTTGCAACACGGAGCCGTCAAACGGCGCCGTCACCCGGGTGAAACCTTGCGACAAACTCGCCTGGCGGGCACCGGCTGTGGCCTGATCACGGCTCGCCTGCGCGGACTTGAGCTGTGCCTCGGCGGTGTCCATGGCCGCCGAGCTGATGAAACCCTTGCTCAGCAAATCACGCGTGCGCTCGAAATTGGCGCGTGCGTTACGCAACTCGGCATCGGCCTGCGCCACTTGCGCCTGGCTGCGTTGCACGCCGGTCTGGGTTTCGCTGTCGTTGATGGTGGCCAGCAGCTGCCCGGACTTGACCTGGTCACCCGCCTTCACGGCCAGCGACAGCAAACGTCCACCCGCCTGCGCCGAGATGGTGCTTTGTTTCACCGGCTGAACCACGCCGTCGATCTCAAAGCCTTGGCCCACAGCCTGCAACTGCACCGCCACAACAGGAACCTGGATTTGCGCCATGGCCGAGGCGCCCGCCAGCAGTCCGACAGCGCACACCGCACCTCGCCCCCACAAGGAGAAGTCAACCCAACGGGACAAACAAGTACCTGCCATGACGCTTCCTTAAAAATACAGTGGGGAGTATAAAAGAACGCCATTTTTTGTGTGGTGATTTTCAAAAACACACAAAAAAAGGGCCGTGGCATTGAAGCCACGGCCCTTTTTTCGAAAATCAAAACGTTCTATTTAGAACGGAATGTCGTCATCCATATCGTCAAAGCCGCTGGCCGGACGCGCGGGCGCGGGTGCCGGCGCGGGACGGGCCGCCGGGGCGCTGGGGCGGGGCGGCGGAGCCGAGCGCGGCGTGTAATGGCTGCCGTCATCACCACCGTAGCCCTGGTCGTCACCGGAAGGCGCACCCCGGCCTTCGCGACCACCAAGCAACTGCATCTCGCTGGCGATGATGTCGGTGGCGTATTTTTCAATGCCGTCCTTGTCGGTGTATTTGCGGGTTTTGATGCGCCCTTCGACATACACCGGGTTGCCCTTTTTCAGGTATTGGCTGGCAATCTCGGCCAGGCGGCCAAAGAAAGTCACCCGGTGCCATTCGGTTTCGTCGACCATTTCACCGGCTTTGTTCTTGTAGCGGCTGCTGGTGGCGATGGTGATGTTGGCGATCGGGTCCCCGCTGGGCATGTAGCGTACCTCCGGGTCGCGGCCCAGATTGCCTAACAAAATCACTTTATTTACCGAAGCCATACATTTCTTTCAGGTTGAGGCGCAAGCGGGTCTTGCTTGCAAACGGACACTTTATCAGGCTTTAACCTGCGCCTGCAGCGCCTGGACCTGCGGTATTTGCATGCGCCAGGCCAGCAGCAGCCAGATCGCCATGAAAACGCCGCAGCCGGCAAAAAGCGCCTGGGCGCCACCCCACTGCATGGCCCAGCCACCCAGCAGACCACCGGCAAAAAAACCCAGCGATTGCAGCGTGTTATAGACGCCCAGCGCTGCACCGCGCGTCTGCAGCGGGGCCAGCCTGGAGACCATGCTGGGCAGGCAGGCTTCCAGCACATTGAAGCCATAAAAGAACAAGAACAACAGCGCGCCAACCAGGTAAACGGGGGGCTGGCGCTCGACTTGCCACCACAAACCCAACTGCACCAGGCCCATCAAGGCCACCGAAGTCAAAAAGGCCCCGCGCACCCACCCGCGCTTTTCCAGCTGGAAAAAGCTGCCGCCCATCACCACAAACGAGCCCACCAGCACCGGCAGATAGACCTGCCAATGCGCACTTGGCGGCAAACCCGCCTGCACCAGCATCGCAGGCACGGCCAGCCACATGGCCAACTGCACCCCGTGCAGCACAAAAGCGCCATAGTTCAGGCGCAACAGATCCGGCAAACGCAGCACCGCCAGCACCCCACCCGGCTGCTGGCGGTGCAGGGCAGGCTCGGGCGGCACCCACCAAATCACGGCCGCAATGCCCAGCAGCGCCAGCACACCGGTCAAGCCAAAAATGGCCGCCAGACCGCCCCACGCGGCCAGCACTGGCGCCACCACCAGCGAGAGTGCAAAGGTCAGCCCCATGCTGACCCCCAACAGCGCCATGGACTTTGTGCGCACCCCATCGCGCGTCTGATCGGCCAGCAAAGCCGTCACCGCGGCCGACACCGCACCGGCACCCTGCAGCGCCCGCCCGACCGTGAGCCACAGCAGCGACGGCGCGACAGCGGCCACCAGACTGCCGAAGGCAAACACCAGCAGTCCCGCCACGATGACCGGCTTGCGGCCAAAGCGGTCGGAAGCCAGGCCATAGACAAACTGCAGCGCGGCCTGTGTCAGACCGTAGATGCCCATCGCCAGCCCGATCAGGCGGGTGTTGTCACCGCCCGGGTAGTGCGCCGCCTCTTGGGCAAACACCGGCACGATCATGAACAGGCCCAACATGCGCAGGCCAAAAATCGAGGCCAGCGAGAGGTTGGCGCGCAGCTCCAGGCGCGTCATCGTGCCGGGCATCATGACCGGACAGCCTGCAGCAGCTCACCCAATTCTGACGCCGGCATCGCCTTGGCATACAGCCAGCCCTGGTAGGCCTCGCAGCCGTGCTGGCGCAAAAAGGCCAGTTGCGCATCGGTTTCCACGCCTTCGGCAATCAATGTCATGCCCAGGCTCTTGGCCAGCGCAATGATGGCGCGCGAAATGGCGGCATCACTGGCATCGTCGGGAATGCCATCCATGAAACTCTTGTCAATTTTCAGCTTGTGAATCGGCAGCAGCTTGAGGTAAGCCAAGGACGAATAGCCGGTACCGAAGTCATCCAGCGCCACGCTGCAGCCCATGGCCGCCAGGGCCTCGAACTGTTCGCGCGCCTGGTCGGGTCGGGTCATGGCCACCGATTCGGTGATTTCAATGGTCAGCCATTGCGCCAGGGCACCGGTGCGCTCAAGCACCCGGCGCACCTGCTCAGGCAAATCACGCTGGCGAAACTGTTGCGCCGAAAAGTTCACCGCCACCTGGATCGGTGTGCCCGCCTGCGTCCACGCGGCAATTTGCCGACAAGCGGTTTCCAGCACCCACTCCGACAGCGGCAGGATCAAGCCCGTGGCCTCCGCCACCGGAATGAAACGGGCCGGCGAGATGGGGCCCAGCTCCGGGTCAAACCAACGCAACAAGGCCTCGGCCCCCACCACCTCGCCCGTTGCCACGTCCACTTGCGGTTGGTAGTGCAGCTGCAGACCTTGGCGGGCGATGGCGGCCTTCAAATCGGTGTGCAGTTGCATGTTGTGATGCGCCAACTGGTCCATCTCCTTGGAATAGAAGGCGCACCCACCGCGACCGTTGGCCTTGGCTTGGTACATGGCCATGTCGGCGTTACGCAGCAGGGTTTCGCTGGTGTCGGCATCGCCGGGGTAAAACGCCAAGCCTAAGCTGGCCCCCGAATACACCTCCTGATCTTTCAGGACATAGGCCGTTTTGAGGATGGCAAGCAGCTTGTTGGCGACACCCAGTGCGTCCTCAGGGCTGTCCAGATCGGCCAGCAGCACGGCAAATTCATCCCCACCCTGGCGCGCCAGCGTGTCATGTTCACGCAGCACGCTGCGCAGGCGCGCACCGGCCTGCACCAGCAGCATGTCGCCGGTGCTGTGGCCAAAACCGTCGTTGATGTTCTTGAAAAAATCCAGGTCGATGAACATCACCGCCACATGCTTGCCTGAACGCGCCGCGCGCGCCAGCGCCTGGTCAAGCTGCAGGCGAAACAGCCAGCGGTTGGGCAAGCCGGTGAGGTTGTCGTGGGTGGCCTGGTGTCTGAGCGAATCTTCAAACTGCTTGCGCTCGGTGAGGTCGCGGATGTAGGCAATGGCGTAGGGCGTGCCACCATCCTCCCAGTGCCCCAGGGAGATGTCCACGGGCAGCTTCTGGCCATCACGGCGCATGAGGGTCAAGTCCATCATGCCCATGGCCCTGTTGCGCGGTGCCAGGAAATGCGCCTTGATCGACGCCGCGTGGCGCCCGCGCAGGTGGGCGGGCAAGAAAATGTCAACGTTTTGCCCCCGCAACTCGTCTGCCGTGTAACCCGACAAGGTGGTCATGGCGGGGTTGGCCAGCAGAATTTTGCCGCTGTGGTCAACCCACAAAATGCCGTCCGGGGCCACGCTCAACACCTGTTTCTCGCGCAATTGCTGCACTTCCAGGCGTTGCAAAGGGCGCTTCAGGGCCTCGTTGAAGATGGCGTGAAACACATACAGATAAGCGGCCACTTTGTAGACATGGCCGATGGCACTCGCCGCATCGTGGCCCACCTGGGTCAGCAAGGTGAGAAACAACGCTGACACCGCCGACAAGCCCGCAGCGAAGACCATCGCCATGAAAAATTCGTGCTGCAACGCCCGGCGGCGCTGCCAAAGCACCCCGATGGTGCTCAAGTGGATGGCCATGATCAGCCATTCCAGACCCATTTTCAGCGGCGTCAAACCAGCGTCGGGCACCAACAGCGCAGGCACCTGCTGCGGCCATCTCCAGCCAAGGGCCGCCAGCAAGCCAACCACCCCCAGCATCCCAAGCAACGCGACGCGCCTGCGCCGACGGCTGACCGCGGCAGCCTCCCCCTGCCAGACGTACATCAGCAAGGCAACGGCAGCCAGCAAACGCGCCGCCAAACAGAACAACATGGCTTGGTGCTGGCTGTCGGGACGGATGGCATCGGGCATCCCCACAAAGCTCATCAGGTGGAAAAAATCGAGCAGGCCAACCCCCAGGAACAGGATGCCCAGCAGCATCGCCGCAGGGGCCCGATTCGACACGATGGCGCGATAACCGGTGACAAAAACCAGCATCGCCACCACCACGGCAAAAAGCTCCACGGCCATGTGAAAAAAAACAAAGCTGCGCGACGCCATCACCGGCTGCGGCACAGACTGTGACACCCACCACCACAACGGGATCGCCAACCCCAGCAGGGCCAGGCCAAACGCGTTCGGGTAGGGGTGAGCGTGCCGCGCCAAGGTCATGGCCTGACCTGGTTGCAAGGGGCTGGCCTCTTCCTTCAAACGGAAACGACCTTCACGACATCAACCAGCCGCGAGCCGACGGCCGCCTGGCTGACCCAGCTGTCCATCAACGCCTGGCTTTCCTTGGCAACCACCGCCGGGCGCCCCGGACTGCGGCGGGCTGCCGACCTTTGACCGGACAAGCCGGTGGGTGTTTTCGGGTAGTTTGGACACATGAACGCAGATTTCAACAAAGGCCAGCGCGTGCAGCGGTTGCACCGGGCAGCACGACCAGGCGGGACCAGGGCCTGACGAACGGGTTGCCGGGGGTGCGGGCAAACACGCCCAGTTTGAAAATGAGTTTACATCAGTGACTTGGACAACAGACGGGCAACCACACCGCCCATCCTGGGCCCAACACCGCTTGGGGTGCCCGGTATTGAGGGCTTGCGCCGCCGCAATGATGCACTGCGCTGCCCAGTCAGTTTGCGACGTCAGCAAGTCATTGTCAGGTTTTTGCCGGGCAGGCGCACGTCCAGAATCACCGGTTGCAGCCGTTGACACCCCTGGGAATGACTATCATGGCAGGTTTTCTGGTGCATTTTCACCGGCCCTCTTAGAAGCCCCCAACGCCTTGAATACCCCGACCGACGGCCTTCCTTTTGAACACGCGGAAGACGGCAAGTACCTCGCCCGTGCGCTGCAACACCAGCACATCAGCATCCGCGGTGCGCGCACGCACAACCTGAAAAACATCGACCTCGACATCCCTCGCAACCAGCTGGTGGTGATCACCGGCCTCTCGGGCTCGGGCAAGTCCAGCCTGGCGTTTGACACCCTCTACGCCGAGGGCCAGCGCCGGTATGTGGAGAGCCTGTCCACCTACGCGCGCCAGTTTTTGCAACTGATGGACAAGCCCGATGTGGATGTGATCGAAGGCCTGTCGCCGGCGATTTCCATCGAGCAAAAGGCCACCAGCCACAACCCGCGTTCCACTGTGGGCACGGTGACCGAGATCCACGACTACCTGCGCCTGCTGTTTGCCCGCGCTGGCACACCGTATTGCCCGGACCACCAGCTGCCGCTGCAATCGCAGACCGTGAGCCAGATGGTGGACACCACGCTGGCGCTGCCTTCAGAAACACGGCTGATGATCCTGGCCCCACTGGCGCGCGAGAAAAAAGGCGAGTTTCTGGACGTGTTTGCCGACATGCAGGCGCAGGGTTATGTGCGCTTCAGGATCAACGGTGTGGCGTATGAGTTTGACCAGTTGCCCGCGCTCAAAAAAACCGAAAAACACGACATCGACGTGGTGATTGACCGCATCAAGGTGCGCCACGCGCCCCTGGCCAGCGCAGCAGCCGACAAAACGGTGGATGGTGAAGATGCGGTGATTGACCCCGACACACTGGCCGCCCACGCCGACTACACCGCCCTGAAACAGCGCCTGGCCGAGAGTTTCGAGGCCGCGCTGCGGCTCGCCAACGGTCGCGCCATTGTTGTTGAAATGCCAGGCAGCGCAAGCCATCAGGACACGAGCGACAAGCCCAACGAGCACCTGTTCAACGCGAAATTCGCCTGCCCAGTCTGCAGCTATTCGATTGCCGAACTGGAGCCACGGCTGTTCTCGTTCAACTCGCCGGTGGGCGCCTGCCCCAGCTGTGACGGCCTGGGCCAGCAGGACTACTTCGACCCGGCGCGGGTGGTGGCCTTCCCCAGCCTGAGCCTGGCCAGCGGCGCCATCAAGGGCTGGGACCGGCGCAACGCCTATTACTTTGCCATGCTGGAAAGCCTGGCCGCGCATTACAAGTTTGACATTGACGCGGCGTTTGAGTCGCTGCCCCAAGCCATCCAGCACGCGGTGTTGTTTGGCTCGGGTGAGGAAGAGATCAAATTTGCCTACGCCATGGACGCCAGCGCGGCGGGCAAGAAGGTCAGCAAAAAACACCCGTTCGAGGGCATCATCCCCAACATGCAGCGGCGCTACCACGAGACCGACTCCAGTGTGGTGCGCGAAGACCTGGCGCGCTACCGCGGGACCCAGCCCTGCCCGGACTGCGCTGGCAGCCGCCTGCGCAGGGAAGCACGCCACGTGAAAATTGGCGAGGCCACGCAAGCGCGCGCCATCTTTGAGCTGAACCACCTGACGCTGGCCGAGTGTTTTGGCTATTTCAGCGCCTTGAAAATGGCCGGCGCCAAAGGCGACATCGCCGCCAAGATCGTGCGTGAAATCAGCCTGCGCCTGAAATTTTTGAACGACGTGGGCCTGACCTACCTGAGCCTGGACCGCAGCGCCGAAACGCTGAGCGGCGGTGAGAGCCAGCGCATCCGCCTGGCCAGCCAGATCGGCAGCGGACTGACCGGTGTCATGTATGTGCTCGACGAACCCAGCATCGGCCTGCACCAGCGCGACAACGACCGCCTGATCAGCACCCTGCAGCACCTGCGCGACATCGGCAACAGCGTGCTGGTGGTGGAGCATGACGAAGACATGATGCGCGCCGCCGACCAGATCATCGACCTCGGTCCCGGTGCCGGCGTGCACGGCGGGCGCGTCATGGCACAGGGCACGTTTGATGAAGTCCTGGCCAATCCCAACTCGCTGACCGGCCAGTATCTGGCGCAAACGCTCAAGATTGAGGTGCCGGACAAACGCACCGCCTGGTTACCCACCCAGGCGCCCAAAGCCTTCAACGGTGGCAAAGCCAGCCGCTTCGCGCCCAGCCCGGCAGCGGTGCGGCGCGCCGAGCGGGAAGCGTTACACAACGCCACACTGGGTGACATGCAGGCGCTGAAAGTCATTGGCGCCAGCGGGCACAACCTGAAAAACGTGGACGTGGCGTTTCCAGTTGGCCTGTTCACCTGTGTCACCGGTGTGTCGGGCTCAGGCAAGTCCACGCTGGTCAACGACACGCTCTACAAAGCCGTGGCGCGCACCATCTACCGCGCGCATGACGAGCCGTCCGAACACGTCGCCATCGAAGGCATCGAGTATTTCGACAAGGTGATCAACGTCGACCAGTCGCCGATTGGCCGTACACCGCGCTCCAACCCAGCCACCTACACCGGCCTGTTCACCCCGATCCGCGAGCTGATGGCCGAGGTGCCGACCGCCCGTGAACGTGGCTATGGCCCGGGTCGCTTTAGCTTCAACGTCAGCCAGGCCAGCGGCGGCGGGCGCTGTGAGGCCTGCGAGGGCGACGGCATGGTCAAGGTGGAAATGCACTTTTTGCCCGACGTGTATGTGCCCTGCGACGTGTGTGCGGGCAAACGCTACAACCGCGAAACCCTGGAAGTGCTCTACAAGGGCAAAAACATCGCGCAAATCCTGGACCTGACGGTGGAAGCCGCGCACGAGTTCTTCAAAGCCGTGCCCACCATCGCGCGCAAGCTGCACACCCTGCTGGACGTGGGCCTCTCTTACATCCGCCTGGGGCAGGCCGCCACCACGCTGTCAGGCGGTGAGGCGCAGCGCGTCAAACTGGCCCTTGAATTGTCCAAACGCGACACCGGCCGCACGCTCTACATCCTGGACGAACCCACGACGGGTTTGCACTTTGCCGACATCGCCCTGCTGCTCCAAGTCTTGCACCAGCTGCGCGACGCGGGCAACACAATCGTGGTGATCGAACACAACCTGGACGTGATCAAAACCGCCGACTGGTTGATCGACATGGGCCCCGAAGGTGGCAGCGGCGGTGGCACCGTGGTGGGTGTGGGCACGCCCGAAGCCCTGGCGGCAAACCCCGCCAGCCACACCGGGCGGTATCTGGCGCGGCTGTTGTGACACCGCGCAGCGTTTGGATGTTTGACGCAACACCACCAAGCTGTCGTCCCGGTCATCAACTGTGACGCAGGTAGTCGGGGCATGGAGGGCGGGTCGGAGACCGCCGTGACAGCCGGGTTTCATGCGTCGGGTGGTTGGGCCGCCATGACGGACTGGCCGGATGCGCCGCCCAAGGATTAGACTGCGGCCAGAGCGACCGCCAGCACATCGGGGCCAGCGTGTGCCGCGTGCCACAGGCTGCATCGGCCGGCGCTCTGCAGGATGTCGACTTTTTTAGGAGCTGCCTGTGCACACCCAGATCGATGACCTCCACCACCCCGGCGCGCGGCGCAACAAAGTGGTCAGCGCGGCAGAAGCCGTGCGCCTCATCCACGACGGCGACACGGTGGCCACCGGCGGCTTTGTTGGCATCGGTTTTGCCGAAGAAATTGCCGTGGCGCTGGAAGAACGTTTTTTGCAAACCCAGATTGAAACTGGCCTGGGTGCCCCGCGTGACTTGACGCTGATCTACGCCGCCGGTCAAGGCGACGGCAAAACCCGCGGCCTCAACCATCTGGGCCATCAGGGCCTGGTGGCACGGGTCATTGGCGGGCACTGGGGGCTGGTGCCGGCGCTGCAGCAGCTGGCCATCGACAACCAGATCGAGGCCTACAACCTGCCACAAGGCGTGATCACCCACCTGTTTCGTGACATCGCGGCGGGCAAGCCCGGCACGCTGACCCACGTGGGGCTGGACACCTTTGTCGACCCGCGCCATGGCGGCGGCAAGATCAACGCGCGCACCACGGTCGACCTGGTGCAGCGCATGACCATCGACGGGCGCGACTACCTGTTCTACAAGGCGCTGCCGATCCAGGTGGGCATCATCCGCGCCACCACTGCCGACCCCGACGGCAACCTGAGCATGGAGCGCGAAGCCCTCACACTGGAAGCGCTGGCGATTGCCATGGCGGCGCGCAACAGCGGCGGCATTGTGATTGCGCAGGTGGAACGGCTGGCCGAGCGCAACACCCTGCACCCGCGCAGTGTCAAGGTGCCCGGCGTGCTGGTGGATGCGGTGGTGGTGGCCAGCAACCCGGCTTACCACATGCAGACCTTTGTCGAGGCCTACAACCCGGCCTATTCGGGCGAGATCCGTGTGCCGATCGACCTGATGGCGTCGATGCCGCTGAGTGAACGCAAGGTGATTGCCCGCCGCGCCGCGCTCGAATTACGCCCCAACAGCGTGGTGAACCTGGGCATCGGCATGCCCGAGGGCGTGGCGGCGGTGGCGGCGGAAGAAAAGGTGTTTGAGCTGCTCACGCTCACCGCCGAGCCCGGCGTGATTGGCGGCATACCCGCCGGTGGCCTGAGTTTTGGCGCCGCCATCAACGCCCAGGCCATCATTGACCAGCCGAACCAGTTTGACTTTTACGACGGCGGCGGGCTGGACATTGCCTACCTCGGGCTGGCGCAGGCCGACGCGCAGGGCAATCTGAACGTCAGCAAGTTCGGTGGCCGCCTCTCCGGTGCGGGCGGCTTCATCAACATCAGCCAGAACGCCAAAACGGTGGTGTTTGTGGGCACCTTCACGGCGGGCGACCTGGTCACCCGCGTGGCGGAGGGTCACCTGCACATTGATGCAGAAGGCAGCCAGCACAAGTTTGTGCAGCAGGTGGAGCACCGCACCTTCAGCGCGCGTGAGGCCCTGCGCCGCGGCCAGCGGGTGCTGTATGTGACCGAGCGCTGCGTGCTGCGCCTGATCGGCACGGTGGAGGCGCCCGCGCTGGAACTGATCGAGATCGCGCCCGGCGTGGACCTGCAGCGCGACGTGCTGGCGCAAATGGATTTCGCCCCCGCCATCAGCCCCCACCTGAAACTGATGGACGCCGCCCTGTTCCAACCCGAACCGCTGGGCCTGCGCGAGCGGCTGCTCAGCACCCCGCTGGCGCAGCGCCTGGAGCTGGACCGTGCGCAACGCCTGCTGTTCGTCAATTTTGAGGGCCTGGCCATCGACAGCCTGGAGGACATCAGCGCCATCGAGACGGCTGTTACCGAGCTGCTGCAGCCGCTGGGCCACCGGGTGGCGGTGGTGGTCAATTACGACAGCTTCACCATCCTGCCGCCGCTGCTGGAAGCGTATTCCGCCATGGTGCAGGGCCTCAAACGCCGCTTTTACAGCCGGGTCACGCGTTATGGCACGGGCGGTTTTTTGAAGGCGCGACTCGAAGTGGGTGGCGGACCGGTACCCTTGCCCTGAGCTGGTCTGCGCCGCGTTCGCGCCCTGAACCGTCGTCAATTTTTATAGCTCGTTACCCTTTAAATTCGAGGATCAGGGCCAGATTTTTGTCGTGTTTTGACAGCTTTTCAAATGCCGCATGGCGACCGGGGCGGTTGTCGATATCATGCGAACAAGCCACCCCAAAAAAATGTCCCCAGGAGGATTTTCCATGCCGCTGCTGCACCATATGAAGCTCGCCCACAAGTTCCTGATTCTGGGTCTGGTGGCCCTGGTGATGATCGCCATCCCGTCGGGGCTGTACTTCAAGGGCTCGCTCGCCGACATCACCGTGGCGCAGCGTGAGCTGCAAGGCACCGCGCCGCTGGTGGCGCTGAACAAGGTCATCCAGTTCAGCCAGACCCACCGCGGCATGTCGGCCAGCATGCTCAGTGGCAACGAGGCGCTGGCCGCGCGCCGCCCGGCCCTGCGCGACAAGCTCAACACCGCCATCAGCGCCATGGAGGGTGAATTCAGCACCGCCGGGGTGTCACCCGGCCTGCAAAAACGCTGGAGCGACCTCAAGGCGCTATGGATGGCGCTGGAGCAAAACGTGGCCAACCAGGGCATCACGGCGGCTGAGAGCACCCAGCGGCACACGCAAATCATCACCGGCCAGCTGCAACTGGGCGAAGAGCTGCTGGACGAATTCGGCCTGAGTCTGGAGCCCCAGGCCGACACCTATGCGCTGATTCGCGCCACCATGGCCGACATGCCCTGGCTGGCCGAAAATATGGGCATCATGCGCGCCATGGGCAGCGGTTTCCTGACCAAGCGGGAGGCCCCGCCCGAAGGCAAAGCCACGCTGGCGGCGCTGCGCAAACGCGCCACCGAATTGCAGGCCAGCATGTTTCGCCAGGTGGCGATGGCCACCCAGGCCAATCAGCGCATGAGGGCCGCCCTGGAGGCCGCCGCCGAGTCCAACCGTCTGGCGGTGGACAAGACGCTGGCCTTGGCCCATGACAACATCATCCTGGCTAACGAGCTGACCCTGCCTGCGGTGGACTATTTCGACACCTTCACCCGCACCATCGACGGGCTGTTCGAGTTCAATGCCCTGGCCATGACGACCCTGGTGGACGAGCTCAACGCGCGTTTGCACAACGAATACCGGACCGCGATCATCGTGGCGCTGGTGCAGCTGAGCGGTCTGATGGCCGCGCTGTGGCTGTCCTGGGTGTTCATCCGCAGCGTGACCGAGCCGGTGGCCCAGGCGCTGCAAGTGGCCCACGCCGTGGCCGAGGGCGACCTGCGCATCCGGGTGCAGGCGCACGGTGACAACGAACTGGGCCAGCTGATGCAGGCGCTGGCCACCATGCGCGACAAGCTGGCGGGCGTGGTGCAGCAGGTGCGCCAGGGCTCGGAGAGCGTGGCCACCGCCAGCGCCGAGATCGCCCAGGGCGACAACGACCTGAGCAGCCGCACCGAATCCCAGGCCAGCGCGCTGGAGCAAACCTCGGCCAGCATGGAAGAACTGGGCTCCACCGTGCAGCAAAACGCCGCCAACGCGCAGCGCGCCAACCAGCTGGCACAAACCGCCAGCGCGGTGGCGCTCAAAGGTGGCGAGGTGGTGGGCCAGGTGGTGCACACCATGAAGGACATCAACGAGTCCTCCAAACGCATTGCCGACATCATCGGCGTGATCGACGGCATTGCCTTCCAGACCAACATCCTGGCGCTCAATGCCGCCGTGGAAGCGGCGCGCGCCGGTGACCAGGGGCGCGGTTTTGCGGTGGTGGCAGCTGAAGTGCGCTCGCTGGCCGGGCGCAGTGCCGAGGCCGCCAAAGAGATCAAGGGCCTGATCAGCGCCAGCGTGCAGCGCGTGGCACAAGGCACGGCGCTGGTCGATCAGGCCGGCAGCACCATGGATGAGGTGGTCAGCAGCATCCGCCAGGTGACCGACCTTGTGGGCGAAATCAGCACCTCCAGCAACGAGCAGGCCTCGGGCGTGGCGCAGGTGGTGGAAGCGGTGGCGCACATGGACCAGGCGACCCAGCAAAACGCCGCGCTGGTGGAAGAAATTGCCGCCGCCGCCAGCAGTATGGAGCAGCAGGCGAAAAGCCTGGTGGACACCGTGTCCGTCTTCAAATTGTGAGACTTTTCAGCCCCCAGCCCCGCTTGCTAGGGGGCGCACAGCAATCTATTCAAAAGCTGCCAGCCACCTCGCCCGACATGGATCCGTCGGCGCTGACGCTCAGGCTGCCAGACGCGCCGCCTGCAACAGCTCGCGGGTGGCCAGTGCTTCGGCCCGCGCCGCATCGGCAAAGTTGTCGCCGCTGGACGCATACAGAATCGCCCGCGACGAGTTGACGATGATGGCACCCGTGGTCTCGCTGGTGCCATCGGCCCCGACCCGGCTGCGCCAACCGGCTTTGACGGTGGCCAGCGCGTCGCCGCCCTGCGCGCCTACACCGGGAATCAGCAGCGGCAGCGTGGGTGCGAGTTCCCGCACACGCTCAATCTCCGCCGGGTAAGTCGCCCCGACCACCAGGCCCAGCTGGCCGTTCAGGTTCCACGGACCCTGCGCCAGTTGCGCGATGTGTTCGTACAACCGTGGCTCACCGGCCACGCTGGCCAGGCGCTGGTTCTGGAAATCGTCACCCCCCGGGTTGGAGGTGCGGCACAGCAAAAACGCGCCCTTGCCGTGGTGTTTCAGGTAGGGCTGCACCGAGTCAAACCCCATGAAGGGTGACAGCGTGACCGCATCGGCCCCAAAACGCTCAAACGCCTCGACGGCGTATTGCTCGGCGGTGCTGCCGATGTCGCCGCGTTTGGCGTCCAGAATCACCGGCACCTGGGGTGCGGCGCGGCGGATGTGCGCAATCAGCTGCTCCAGCTGCGCTTCGGCGCGGTGGGCGGCAAAGTAGGCAATTTGGGGCTTGAAGGCGATCGCCAGGTCCGCCGTGGCGTCAACGATGGCTGCGCAGAAGTCGTAAATCTTGCTGGCATCGCCCTTGAAATGGGCGGGAAAGCGCGCTGGATCGGGGTCCAGGCCCACGCACAACAAAGACTGGTTTTGGCGCTCGGCGCGCTGGAGCATGTGGGTGAAGTTCATGACCAGATTGTAAGAATCAGCGCAGGTCGGTGCGCATGGCCCGCCCCAGGTCAACCCGCCAGCCCGTCAAAACACCTAAACTGCCCTGCCTTTCCCTGTAGCGCCACGATGTCACCCATGCAGCACGACCCACTCTCTGATCACCAGAACCACCCGCAGTTCACCTCTGCCGAGCGCGCTCGCGCCGCGTCGCGCAGCACCTGGGTGAGCGTGGGGGTGAATCTGGTGCTGACCGTGCTGCAGCTGGTGGTGGGGGTGTTTTCCAAATCGCAGGCGCTGATTGCCGACGGCGTGCATTCGCTGTCCGACCTGATCGCCGATTTTGTGGTGCTGTTTGCCAACCACCACAGCCAGAAAGCCGCCGACGACGACCACCCGTACGGGCACCAGCGGTTCGAGACCGCTGCCTCGCTGGTGCTGGGCCTGCTGCTGCTGGTGGTGGGGCTGGGCATGTTGTGGTCGGCGGTGAGCAAACTTCAGACGCCCGAGACGATTGCGATCGTGCATATCTCTGCGCTGTGGGTGGCGGGCGGCACGCTGGTGGCCAAGGAGCTGCTGTTTCGCTACATGCTGATGGTGGCCAAAAAGGTCAAGAGCAGCATGCTGGTGGCCAACGCCTGGCATGCGCGCTCTGACGCGGCCTCGTCGCTGGTGGTGGGCGTGGGCATCATCGGCAACCTGATGGGTTACCCGATCCTGGACCCGATTGCGGCCGCGCTGGTGGGTTTCATGGTGACGCGCATGGGCTGGAGCTTTGGCTGGAACGCGCTGCATGACCTGACCGACCGCGCGGTAGACGACGCCGAGGTGCAGGCCATTCGCCAGACCATTCTGGAAACCCCCGGGGTGAGCGGCGTGCACGATGTGCGCACGCGCAAGATGGGCGACATGATTGTGGTGGACGCGCACCTGGAGGTGCTGGCCACCCTGACCGTGGAGCAGGCCCATGACATCACCGTGGCGGCGCAACAGCGGGTCACGCAACACCACCGGGTGTTGCACCTGCTGACCCACATCGATCCCTACCATCGCCCGGACCGGGACCACCTGACACCTGCCCGGCCTTGAGCCGCCGACGGTCTCAGCCGTTAAAGAGAAAGCACAGGGTTGTCATCCCGGGCGACAACCCGGCATCCATGCCTTCTTCCATCAGGGTCCGGGGTGCTTGGAGGCCGCGTCAGTTAACCTGGCCGGGCCGCGCCCCGCGCCACATCGGCCGCCAGACACAAATCTGCCCAGGCGCGGGCCTTGTCGGGCGCGTTACGCAGCAGGTAGGCGCTTGGATACGTCACCACCACCGGCACGCCCTGGTAGTGCCAGACCTGGCCACGCAGCTTGCCCAGCGGCAGCCGCAATCCTTGGGGATGGTCTTCACTGAGCAACACCTGCATGGCCAGGCGGCCCATGGCCAGAATCACTTTGGGCCGAACCAGCGCGATTTCGCGCCGCAAATAATGGGCGCAGGCCGCCAACGCTGGTGCGTCCGGCGTGGTGGGCAGGGCCGGGCGGCATTTCAGCACCAGGCTCAGGTAGGCGGTGTGGGCCGGGTCGGGTAGGTCTGCGGCGTGTGGCTCGGCATCGGGCGCGACGGCGGGCAAAACACGTTGGACACCCACCGCTTTGAGCATGTTGTCCAGCAACAGCCCCGCGTCGTCGACAAAGGGTTCGGCGGCGCGCTCCTGGGCGTCATCCGGCGGCTCACCCAGTACCAGCCAGTCAGCGCGCAGATCGGCCCGAGTCGCCGCCAGCACCGGTGTGCGCCGCCCCAGGCACATGCGGCAGGCCTGGCAGGTGGCAACGCTGGCGTGCAGCGCAGGCCAGTCCATCTGCGCGATACCGGGGGCCAGCTGGGTGACCAGGGTCGGCGCAGGTCCGCGAACTGTCGCACGGCGGGTTGTTTGCGCTGGCGGTTGCAGCGGCAGGGGTTCGGCGGGCGCAGCCGGGGCCGGTGTGGGCGCCGGGGTCACCTCTGCGGCGGCGGATGGCGCAAGCGCCCTGGCAGACGCCGGGTCTTGGCGAGCTTGATCTGCCGCCGCCACGGCATCCAGGTGACTTGCCACAGCCACCGAAGCGGGTCGAGGGTCGCTGTCAACCGGCGGGTCAACGGTGAGCACAGGCGCCAGCGCCGCCTGCGGTGCCGCGCTGGCGGGCCGCCAGACGTGCACTCCCATCTCGGCCAGCATGGCGCGTTGACGGGAATCGAGGTCGAGGTTCATGGCTTGATTTTCACCCACCGGGCGGGCGGCATTTGTCAGCGTGTATCAGGCTGCGGCGTCCAGCTTGAGGCTCATCACCAGCGCGTCCTCACGCTGGCCCAGGCTGGCCGGGTAGTACTGCTTGCGCGTGCCCACACAACGAAAGCCGTGCGCCTGGTACACCTGCACCGCGCGGGTGTTGCTGACCCGCGCTTCCAGCCAGACCCACTGCAGACCCTGGCCGCGCGCCCACAGCACCAGCGCGTCCAGCATCACCTGGGCCCAACCCTGGCGTTGGTGCTCGGGTGCCACCGCCAAATTGAGCAGATGCACCTCTTCAAAACCGGGCATGGCGACAAAATAGCCGAGCAAGGTGTCACCCGCCATCAAGCGCTGCGCCTGGTAGCCACCCGCCAGGCAGTCGGCAAAGTGGCGCCGCTGCCACGGGTGTGGGTAGACCTGCCGCTCCACCACCAGCACGGCGTCCAGGTCGGACTCGCACATCGGCTCAAAACGCGCCTCCAGGGGTGAGAGTTGGGCGTTCATGCACCCGCCTTGGCCGCCGCACGCTCCAGCGTGGTTTGCGCCACCTTGTCGCGGATGTAGGTGGGCAGGGCCTCGGCGGCGCTGACCGCGGCACCGGCGGCCAGCAAAGCCGGTGCGAGGCGCAGCATGGCGCTGGCCGTCGGTAGCGCCAGCAGCCGCTGGCCCGGGCCATCGGGCAGCCGCGCGCCGTAGGCGGCAAACACATTGCCAGCCAGCACACCGCGGCCGTCCCAGGCCAGGGCTTCCGGCTTGATCAGGCGGTAACCCTGGTGCTGCGTCCATGAACCACTGCCAAAGTCGTAGCTGGCGGCATACAACTCGTCCATGCGCGCGTCCAGCAGCGCGGTGACGCGCAAGCCGCCTGCGCGGCCCAGTTGCCACCGCGCGTCTTCGGCCACGGCCAGCAGCGTGTCCACCGGCAGCACCGGCACCCCCGCGCCAAACGCGAGGCCCTGCGCCACCGAGCAGGCGGTGCGCAGGCCGGTGAACGAGCCCGGCCCGGCGCCAAACACGATGGCATCGAGTTGGTCAAACCGCAGGTCGGCTTGCACCATCAGGCGCTGGATCTCTGGAATCAGGTGCGTGGAGCTGTGCGCGCCACCCGCCGCCGTGTGCTGCCAGGGCGCTGCCACACCGCGGCGCTGCACCGCCATCGACATCTGCTCGGTGCTGGTGTCCAGCGCCAGCAGATTCATGACCAGCACCTGGCCGACAAATAAACATGACACATCACATCGGTCTCCAACGTTATCTAAGCGGCAGTGGCAGCTACTTTTTTCGAAGCAACCGGCACGCCTGCCCGCACGCCAAACAATATGCCCGCCGTGACCAGCAGCAGGCCCACGGCCAGGTTCCAGTGCAGCGGCTCGCCCAGCAGCAGCACCGCACCCAGGGCGGAGAGGCCCGGCACCACGGCGGTGATCATGGTCGAGCGCACCGGGCCAAAGTGGCGGATCATCTGGGTGAACGTCACCCCGGAGATCACCACCGAGCCCCAGCCCTGGAACATGGCCTGAAACGCGATATCCGCCAGCGGGGCATGGAACAGGCTGGACTGGATGATGCCGGTCAACGCCAGCGCGGTGTACATCGGCAAAAAGGTGACTGCGGCCAGGGTGGTGATGGCGATGGTGGCGCGCACCGCGTCAAGCTTGTAGTGCCGCGCCAGCACGCTGTAAACCGCCCAGCACATGGCTGCCGTCATGAACAACACGTCACCCAGCCAGACCGAACCGCCGTCAAACGCCCCGAGCAGGCTCAAACCACCCACCAGCAGATCGCCCAGCACAATCAGCGCCAAACCCAGCGCCCGGGCCGGGGTGATGCGTTCACGCAGCAGCCACAGCGCCAGCAGCGCCGTCCACAGCGGCAGGCTGCCCGGCATCAACACCGAGGCGTGCAGCGCCGGTGCGTGCGCAAACCCGCTGTACGCCAGCAGGGCATACAGCAACCCACCAAAAAAACCCAGCTTGACGGTGATGTGGGCAGGCAAAGGCGACACCCGCAGCCAGGACGCACCCAGAACGCCACGCGCACGGTCCTGGCGCACCAGCCAGGCGCCCCAGGGCAGCAGGATCAGGCTGGCGCCCAGAATGCGGCAGTAGGCGATGTCAAACGGGGTCAGCACACCGCCGCGCGCCGGGTCACTGGATGCGCGGGCGACCAAAATAAACGAGGTCCAGATCAGCACCGTGACCACAGCCGCGGCGATGCCCACCGTGCGGGGTGAAAAACGCGCAAGAACGGGGTGTCGGACATCAGGCATGCCCCGCATTATCCGTGGGCGCGCCACAACCCGGCCAGCCGCCACGTCACAGCTGCAGAACCGCCTGCCTGGCCTCGCATAATCCAGCCATGACCCCCTTTTTGAACCGACCTCTGCGCCAACTTCTTCCCTGGTCCACGGCGCTGGGCCTGACCCTGTTCAGCCTGATGACGCTGGCTCAGCCGCTGCCAGACAGCTTTCAAAGCGCTTTGGCGCGCGCGCAGGTGCCGCCAGAAGCCGTCAGCCTGCTGCTGGTGGACGCCGATGGGCTGAGCCCCCCTCGCCTGAGCCACCGTGCCGACGTGCTGGCCAACCCTGCCTCGGTGATGAAACTGCTGACCACCACCGCCGCGCTGGACCTGCTCGGCCCGGCCTACACTTGGCGCACCCCGGTGTGGGTTGACGGCCAGGTCAAGAACGGCACGCTGTACGGCAACCTGGTGATCGCGGGCCAGGGCGACCCGGCTTTGAGTGTGGAAAAACTCTGGCTGCTGCTGCGCCGGGTGCAGGGGCTGGGCATTCGCCGCATCCAGGGCGACATTCTGCTGGACCACAGCGCCTTTGCCCCGCCCGCGCTGCAGCCGGGCGACTTTGACGGCGAGCCGCTGCGCCCTTACAACGCCACGCCCGAGGCGCTGCTGGTCAACTTCAAGTCGCTGGTGATGCACTTTGTGCCCGACGCGGCGCAGCGGGTGGCGCACATCCACACCGAGCCACCGCTGGCCCACCTGCGCCTGCCAAGCCGCGTGCCGTTGGCTGACAAGCCGGAGGCACCCTGCGGCGATTACCGCGCAGGCCTGCAGGCCGACTTTTCGGATCCGAGCCGCGTCGTGCTCAAGGGCAGCTACCCGGCCAGCTGCGGTGAAAAGTCCTGGCCGGTGGCTTATGTCGACCCGGCCAGCTACGCGGCGCGCGCCGTGGCGGGCATGTGGCTGGACCTGGGTGGCCAGCTCAGTGGCGAGGTGCGCGCGGGCAACGCACCGGCCACACCACCCACGCTGGAAGCCACCTCGCCCCCACTGGCTGACGTGCTGCGCGACATCAACAAATTCAGCAACAACGTCATGACCCAGCAGCTGTTTTTGACGCTGGCGCGTGAGGCCACACCGGGCAGCCCAGCTACCTTTGAGGGCGCGCGCGACGTGCTGCAGCAGTGGTGGGGGCGGCGCGTCGGCACCCTGCCCCCACCGGTGCTGGACAACGGCGCCGGTCTGTCGCGCCAGGAGCGTATCAGCGCAGCCGGTCTGGCGCGGCTGTTGCAGGTGGCCTATGCGTCGCCCTTCATGCCCGAGCTGATGGCCTCGCTGCCCGTGGTGGGGCTGGATGGCACGCTCAAACGTAGTCGCGCCGCGCTGGCCAGCGCCCACCTCAAAACTGGCAGCCTGCGCGATGTGCTGGCGCTGGCCGGCTATGTGCATGCAAGCCACGGCCGCCATCTGGTGCTGGTGGCCCTCATCAACCACCCCAACGCCGGTGCCGCGCGCCCGGCCATGGATGCGCTGGTGGACTGGGCGGTGGGCGTGGCCAACCCATCCAGCACCATCACTGTGGGCCGCTGACAACGCTGCGCTGCGGTTGCAGGGGCGCTTGTCCGACAATCGGGCCCTACTTCACCCCATGACCCCATGACTTTGATTGACATCATTGGCTCGATCGCCGCCACGCTGACCACGGTGAGTTTTTTGCCCCAGGCCTGGCACACTTTTCAGACCAAGGATGTCAGCGGTATCTCGCTGGGCATGTACAGCGTGTTCACCGCCGGGGTGGCGGGCTGGCTGGTTTATGGCCTGCTGCTGCAGGCGTGGCCGATCGTGATTTCCAACGCCATCACCGTGTCCTTGGCGGCGGCCATTCTGGTCATGAAGCTGCGCTACCGCTAAGCCGCGCCAGCGCCTCAATGCGCTGCGCGCTGCAGCCTGTCGCGCACGCCGTCCCAGTCCGGGCTGGCGGGTGGCGCCTCCACCCAGATTTGGCTCACGCCCAGCGCGTCGAGCTCGCGCAAGGTGGCAAACAATTGCTGCGCTGCGGCCGCCGGATCGGCCGGCATGGCCTGGCCGATCACCCGTCCTGCCGGTAGTCGGACGGCCGAGCGTGACCAAACAGCGGTATCGGGCGGCGCGCTGCGTTGAGCCGCATCAACCCGAGCGGCTGACGTGGCGAGCGCGTCCAGCTCAGCCTGCAGCGATGCCGCCGCCATCAGCCGCACCCGGGCGCGCGGCGCGTAGTGGGACTCCAGGGTGCCCGAGGCCTTCGGCGCTGGCGCCTTCTGGTCGGCCAACGCGTCCTTTTGCCGCACCGGCATGCCGCACACGGCTTCGATCTGCCGCGGCGTGATGGCGCCCGGGCGCAGCAGCACCGGCTGGCCACGGGTGCAGTCGACAATGCTGGACTCGATGCCCACGCTGCAGGGACCGCCATCCAGGATCAACAACGCCGCGCCAAACTCGCCTTGCACATGCGCCGCGGTGGTCGGGCTGACCCGGCCAAACAGATTGGCGCTGGGTGCGGCCAGACCCCAGACGCGAGAACAAATGGAGTCACAGGAGCAATTGGGGTCAGATTCCAATTCTTTTTCGCGCACAGCCGAACTCGCAGATGCCACTGGCACCTGTCCCTCATTCAGACCCCGATGGACCTCTGGCCCGCCCAGCAGAGTGTGCAACAAGGCCTGCGCCACCGGATGCGACGGACAACGCAGCCCCACCGTCGGGTTGCCACCCGCCGCGGCGTTGGCGATGCCGGGGCGGCGCGGCAGGATCAGCGTCAGCGGACCGGGCCAGAAAGCGGCCATCAGCGCATGGGCAAAGTCCGGCACCTCACTGGCGTAATGATCCACCGCTGACGCATCCGCCACATGCACGATCAGTGGGTGGTCAGCCGGGCGGCCCTTGGCGGTGAAAATCTGAGCCACGGCGGCATCGTTGTCCGCATCGGCCGCCAGGCCGTAGACGGTCTCGGTGGGCAAGCCCAGCAGCCCGCCAGCCCGGATGCATTGCGCACCGGCAGCCAGGGAGCTTGCATCACCGCCAGGCAGGATCACCGGCGCACCTCAGGTGACAACCAGGCGCTCAAAATGCGGCGATGCCCAGCAGACGCGCCGCGGTCAGGGCGGTGGCGTTGGCCTCGGACGCGGTGGCGGCGGTCACGGTCAGGTGCCCCATCTTGCGGCCCTTGCTGGCGGTGAGTTTGCCGTACAGGTGCAAATGCACACCCGGCAGCGCCAAGACCTGGTCCCAGCAAGGCGTGGCACCATCCACCCACAAGTCACCCAGCAGGTTGAGCATGACGGCGGCGCTGTGCTGGCGCGGCTGCACCAGCGGCAAGCCCGCCAGGGTGCGCACCTGCAGGTCAAACTGCGACACATCACACGCGTCCAGCGTGTAGTGGCCACTGTTGTGCGGGCGCGGGGCCATCTCGTTGACCACCAGGGCGCCCAGCGCCGTGCGCTCAGGCGAACCGTCGGCCAGCACAAAAAACTCCACGCACAACACGCCCACATAGTTCAGGTCGTCAGCGATCTTTTTGGCAGCCGCCACTGCTTGCTGCGCAAGGCCTGCCGGCAGATTGCCTTCATACGCCTGGGTTACGGCCAGGATGCCCTGACGGTGCAGATTGAGCTGCGGCGCGAAGTGCACACGCTCACCAGTCCAGCCACGCGCCACGATCACCGAGCACTCGGCGGCCAGCGGCAACATGTGTTCCAGCACGCAGGGCACCTGCTTCAAGGTGTCCCAGGCTGCGGCCAGCTCGTCGCGGCTGCTCACACGCACCTGGCCCTTGCCGTCATACCCCAGACGGGCGGTTTTCAGAATGCCGGGCAGCAGCGCGTCCGTCACCGCCGCCAAGTCAGCCGCGCTCTCAATCACCGCATAGGGTGCCACCGGCACACCACTGCGTGCCAAGTGCGCTTTTTCCTTGATGCGATCCTGCGCGATGGCCACCGCATCCGCACTGGGCGCGGTGGGCCGGGCCGCGCCCAGGGTCACCAAGGCACCCGCGGGCACGTTCTCAAACTCGGTGGTGATGGCGGCGCAGCGCTGCATCAGCTGCGCCAGGCCTTGCTGGTCGAGGTAATCGGTCTGGATGTGGTAGTGGCTCACCAGCCCGGCCGGGCTGATGACATCGGGGTCCAGCACCACGGTGAAATAACCCATGCTTTGCGCCGCCTGCACAAACATGCGCCCGAGCTGACCACCGCCCATCACGCCCAAGGTCACAGGTTGGCCGTCGCCGTTGACGCCGGTGGCACCCGGCAGCAGGATCGGGCCGCTCATAACACCGGGGGCAGCGTCATGTCGCGTGCCATCTGGGTTTGTTCAGCGCGGAAATCTTCCAACCTGGCGCGCAGCACGATGTCGCTGCCCGCCAGCATGGCCACCGCAAACAGCGCCGCATTGGCCGCCCCTGATGCACCAATGGCAAAGGTGGCCACCGGAATGCCCTTGGGCATCTGCACGATGCTGTGTAACGAATCCACCCCGCTCAGGTGCTTGGAGGCCACCGGCACACCGAGCACCGGCACCGTGGTTTTGGCCGCCAGCATGCCCGGCAAGTGCGCGGCGCCACCGGCCCCGGCGATGATGGCTTTCAAACCACGGCCCACCGCGCTCTCCGCATAGGCAAACATGTCATCAGGCATCCTGTGGGCAGACACCACCCGATACTCGTGGCTGATGCCGAACTGTTGGAGAATATGGATTGCGTGTTGCATGGTGTCCCAGTCCGAGCTGGAACCCATGAGCACACCGATTTGGATATTTTTCATCCCTGAATTTTACGTTTGACCCCGCCCAACCCCAAGCCCCCGCACCGCCATGATTGACATTACCCTGCAAAACTTCGAGACCGAGGTGATTGCCGCCTCCATGACCCAGCCGATCCTGATCGATTTCTGGGCCCCCTGGTGCGGCCCCTGCAAGTCACTCGGACCGCTGCTGGAGCAGGCCGAAGAAGACTACCAGGGCCGTTTCACGCTGGCCAAAATCAATTCGGATGACGAGCAGCAACTGGCCGGCGCTTTCGGCATTCGCAGCATTCCCACCTGCATTTTGATGATGGGCGGCAAACCGGTGGACGGCTTCACCGGTGCGCAAACGGCCGGGCAAATCAAGGCCTTTCTGGACAAACACCTGCCCAGCACCGGCGAGGTGATGGCCGAGGCTGAAAC
The DNA here is from genome assembly GCF_020594515.1 of Rhodoferax sp. U2-2l. Taxonomy (GTDB): domain Bacteria; phylum Pseudomonadota; class Gammaproteobacteria; order Burkholderiales; family Burkholderiaceae_C; genus Rhodoferax. The sequence continues at coordinate 200,758 of NZ_JAJCTH010000003.1, read as the reverse complement.
CGACGAAGCCATGGCCTTGCTGGAATCGGGCGATGCCCAGGCGGCGCTTGAAAAACTGGCCGATGCACTGGCCACCGACCCCGGCAACGACGACACCCGCTACGACTATGTGCGCCTGCTGATCCAGCTCGGCGGCCACGAAGAAGCTGAGGCCGCGCTGGCGCCCAAACTGGCCGAGATTCCGCGCAAGTTACGGTTTGAGGCGCTGTCGCAGTGGCTGGGCGCCATCAAATACACGGCCACCAGCCCCTATGCCATGTGGGACGAAGCCCAGTTTGACGAACGCATTGCGGCCAACAAGCGCGACTTTGAGGTGCGCTTTGCCAAAGCCCGGCTGCTGATGGCAGTGGGTGAGTGGACCGCCGCCATGGACGAGCTGCTGGAAATCATCATGCGCGACAAGAAGTGGGCCGATGAAGCCCCCCGCAAGGCCATGGTCGCCATTCTGGAACTGATGACCCCACCCAAACCCAAAGCTGCTGCGCCGGTGCCCGGTAAAACCGCCGCAGGGATCGAGGTGCTGGGCAAGGCCGCCGTGCAGGAAGACCCGCAGGTCGCGCTGGTGTCCACCTACCGCAGACGCCTGAGCATGATGCTCAATTGATGCACCTTCGGGCCGCAGCCGCCACACCGTCGACACATCCACCCGCCACAGTGCGGCGCTTGGGCGCCGCCCTTGAAGGAGATCCGAGATGAGCCAGTTGCGCCCCGACGCCATGCGCCAGCCTCTGGCGGAACAGGCCACCGACCCGAAGGCGCTGTTGCAATCGACACTGGACGCCGTGGCAGACAACGTGGCGGTGCTGGATGCCCGTGGCACCATCGTTTTGACCAACGTCGCCTGGCGGCAGTTCGCCATGGCCTACAGCCCGTTGGCCGGACACACCACCCCCCACTCGGATGTCGGCACCAACTATCTGGACGTGGCCTCGCGTGACCCGCAGGCGCCAGACGAGTCCCGCCGCGCTGTGCAAGGCATCCGCGACGTGTTGACGGGCAGCCTGGAGGCTTTCAGCATGGTTTACCCCTGCCACACCCCGGATGACCAACATTGGTTCACCATGACGGTGACACCGCTGCCCTGGGACGGTGAGCGCGGCGCCTTGGTGATGCACACCGACACCACGCCGAGCCACCACTTGCACCGGCGCTGACCTGGCTCAGGGGGGCGCCTCAGGTGGTCAGCCGGGTCAGTGCCTCTTGGTACTTGGCGGCGGTTTTCTCGATCACCTCGCGCGGCAGGTGCGGCGCGGGCGGGGTTTTGCTCCAGGGCTTGCCCGCCACCTGGGCGGTTTCCAGCCAGTCACGCAAAAACTGTTTGTCGTAGCTGGGCGGGTTGATGCCTTCCTGGTAACTCTCGGCGGGCCAATAGCGCGACGAATCGGGCGTGAGCACCTCGTCCATCAGCACCAGGGTGCCGTCGGTGTCCAGGCCAAATTCAAATTTGGTGTCGGCAATGATGATGCCCTTGGCCACCGCAATCTCGCTGGCGGCCTGGTAGATGGCGATGCTGATGTCGCGGATGCGGCTGGCCAGGTCCAGACCGATCATCTCGACGGTTTTCTCAAAGGTGATGTTTTCATCGTGCTCCCCCATCTCGGCCTTGGCGGCCGGGGTGTAGATCGGCGCGGGCAATTTGCTGGCGTTTTTCAGGCCGGGGGGCAGCGGCACGCCGCACACACTCTGGCTGTCCTGGTACTCCTTCCAGCCGCTGCCAGCCAGGTAACCGCGCACCACGGCTTCCACCGGAATGGGTTTCAGGCGCTTGACCAGCATGGAGCGGCCCTCGACCTGCGGCACCTCGGCCGGGGTGACCACGCTCTCAGGCGCCTCGCCGGTGAGGTGGATCGGGCACAGGTTCAGGCCCTTGGGGCCGAGTTTGTCAAACCAGAACAAAGCCATCTGCGTCAGCAGCTTGCCCTTGCCGGGAATCGGCTGGCCCATGATCACGTCAAAGGCGCTGATGCGGTCGCTGGCCACCATCAGGATGCGATCAACGCCCACAGCATAGTTGTCACGGACCTTGCCGCGCGCCAGCAAGGTGAGCGAAGTCAGGGAAGAGGTGTGAACGGTGGGTTCGGGTGAAGTGGTCATACAGCGGGTGCCAGTCAGTAACAATCGGGAATGGGTTGAAGTTTAGGGTCAATCGAGCTGATTTCCAGCAACTTTTCTTGTGGCATGATGACGCCGAAACCATTCCTTGGACATCTGGTCATGACTGACACCCCCGCGTCCCTCGCGCAGCCGTCGGACGATACCCCCCGGCTAGAAAAAGCGCGTCTTCTGATCATTGACGACTCGTCAGACTCCCTGTTCATGATGCACGGGCTGCTGTGTGAGCACTACCGGGTGATGCTGGCGGACAGCGGGCCCAACGGCCTGGAGATGGCCCGCTCAGCCACACCGCCCGACTTGATCCTGCTCGACATCCTGATGCCCGACATGGACGGCTACGAGGTGTGTCAACAACTCAAGGCCAGCGCCGCCACCCGCGACATCCCGGTGATTTTCCTGACCGCCAAGACGGCCGAGGACGATGAGCAACTGGGGCTGGACCTGGGTGCGGTGGACTACGTCACCAAACCGATCAGCCCGGGGATTGTGCTGGCACGCATTCGCACCCAGCTCGCGCTCAAGGCTTCGGCCGATTTTTTGCGCGATCAAAACGCGTTCCTGGCGCAGGAGGTCAACCTGCGCACGCGGGAAGTCAGCGCCATTGAAGACGTCACCATCATGGCCATGGCCTCGCTGGCGGAGACCCGCGACGTCGACACCGGCAACCACATCCGGCGCACGCAGCACTATGTGCGCGCGCTGGCGCGGCAGTTGTCGACCCACCCGCGCTTTGCAGCGTTTCTGGACAACCACACCATCGGGCTGCTGTTCAAGTCCGCGCCCTTGCACGACATTGGCAAGGTGGGCATTCCGGACCGTATCCTGCTCAAGCCCGGCAAACTCACGCCGGAAGAGTTCGAGGTGATGAAAACCCACACCACACTGGGGCGCGATGCCATCGAACACGCCGAGCAAATGCTGGGTTGCGAGGTGGCGTTCCTGAAGATTGCCAAAGAGATCGCTTACTCGCACCAGGAAAAGTGGGACGGCAGCGGCTACCCGCAAGGCCTCAAGGGCGACCAGATTCCGATTTCGGCCCGCCTGATGGCGCTGGCCGATGTGTACGACGCGTTGATCAGCCGGCGCATCTACAAGGAACCCATTTCGCACGAGGCGGCCATGCACATCATCGCCATGACCCGTGGCCGACATTTCGACCCGGATGTGGTTGAGGCGTTCCTGGTCATCCAGGACACGTTCAAGGCAATTGCCTTGACCTACGCCGATTCACCTGCTGACTTATATGGCAAGCGGGTTTATCTGGACCTGGCGCAAGGCAAGGCATCCAAAGCCGCTGCCTGAGGCCACCCGACGGTGGCCTGGCAAGCTGGCTGATCAGTTGACCACCTGGGACAACTCGCCGCGGGCGTATTTCGCCGCCACCACACTCAGGCTGTCGCCCTTGATCTTGGCGGCCTGGCCTTCGCAGCCGAACTCGATGTAACGCTGTTTGCACAAGGCTTTGGCGGCTTCGCGGGCGGGTTTGAGCCAGTCGCGCGCATCAAACTTGTCAGGGTTTTCAAACAGGAATTGGCGCACGGCGGCGGTCATGGCCAGGCGGATGTCGGTGTCGATGTTGATCTTGCGCACGCCGTACTGGATGGCTTTCTGGATTTCTTCCACCGGCACGCCGTAGGTTTCTTTCATCTTGCCGCCGTACTGGTTGATCAGCGCCAGCGACTCCTGCGGCACGCTGGATGAGCCATGCATCACCAGGTGGGTGTTGGGCAGGCGGGCGTGGATTTCCATCACCCGGTCAATCGCCAGAATGTCGCCGGTGGGCTTGCGGGTGAACTTGTAGGCGCCGTGGCTGGTGCCAATGGCAATCGCCAGCGCGTCGAGTTGCGTGCGTTTGACAAATTCGGCGGCCTGCTCGGGGTTGGTCAACATCTGCTCGCGGGTCATGGTGGCGTCGGTGCCGTGGCCGTCTTCCTTGTCGCCCTTCATGGTTTCCAGACTGCCCAGGCAACCCAGTTCACCTTCCACCGTCACGCCCACGGCATGCGCCATATCGACCACCTTGCGGGTGACTTCCACGTTGTACTCAAAGCTGGCGATGGTTTTGCCGTCGCCTTCGAGGCTGCCGTCCATCATCACCGAGCTGAAGCCCAGGTTGATCGCACCCTGGCACACCGCCGGGTTCTGGCCATGGTCCTGGTGCATCACCAGCGGAATGTGCGGGTAACTCTCGATGGCGGCCTGGATCAGGTGTTTGATGAACGCCTCTCCGGCGTATTTGCGGGCGCCCGCGCTGGCCTGCAAAATCACCGGCGAGCCCACTTCATCAGCAGCCGACATCACGGCCTGCACTTGCTCCAGGTTGTTGACGTTAAACGCCGGGATGCCGTAGCCGTTGACAGCGGCGTGGTCCAACAATTCGCGCATAGAAACAAGAGCCATGATGGGGTCCTTTAGGTTGGATAACAAAGATGAACGCAAAAACTCTCAGAAATTCTATCGACGCCACCCCCTCAGGAGTTAATCCATCGCAAGTCGTGGCTCGATTTCATGCGCCTTGGCCACCTGGCGACAAGGTGTCGCCCCAGACAGCGTCGGTAACGGCGCCAGGTTGGCATGTTATGTGTATGCCTTAAGCTCGCCTGTCGTTGGCTATACAAGGATCTGATTCATGAGTGACGTGGCGATATCTGTCAGCTTGCTGGCCCTGGTGGCCGTTTTGGGCCTGTGGCTGGGCGGTTTTGAGTTCAAAGGCGTGGGCCTGGGCATTGGCGGGGTGCTGTTTGGTGGCCTGTTTGTGGGCCACTTCGTGCACCAGAACGGGATTGCGCTGGACCTACACACCCTGCACTTTGTGCAGGAGTTTGGCCTGATTTTGTTTGTTTACAGCATCGGCATCCAGGTCGGGCCGGGGTTTTTCGCGTCGTTGCGCAGCACCGGGCTCAAGCTCAACGGCTTTGCCGCACTGCTGGTGTTGCTGGGCTGCGCGGTGGCGGCCGCGCTGCACAAGCTGTTTGATGTGCCGCTGCCGGTGATTCTGGGCATTTTTTCAGGCGCGGTGACCAACACGCCGTCACTCGGTGCGGGCCAGCAGATCCTGACCGACCTAGGCTCCTCGGTCGCCAGCGTCTCCAGCATGGGCATGGCCTACGCCATGGCCTACCCGTTTGGCATTTGCGGCATTTTGTTGTCGATGTGGCTGATCCGGCTGTTTTTCCGCATCAACGTGGACCAGGAAGCCCGGGCCTTTGACGAGCAGTCCGGCTTGTCGCGCACCAGCCTGGCCACCATGAACGTGGCACTGCGCAACGTGAACCTGAGCGGCCTGGCGCTGCAAGACGTGCCGGGACTGACGGCCGGCCAGGTGATCTGCTCGCGCATGAAACGCGGCGACACCCTGACCGTGCCGCGCCCGCACACCACCCTGCAAGTGGGCGACCTGCTGCACCTGGTGGGTGAGCCGCAAGCCCTGCGCAGCGCGCAACTGGTCATCGGCGAAGAGGTAGAGGCGTCGCTGTCCACCCACGGCACCGACATGCGGGTGGAACGCATTGTGGTGACCAATGTGAAGGTGATTGGCAAGCGCATCTCCGACCTGGCCCTGACGCAAACCTATGACGTGGTGATCTCGCGCCTGAACCGCGCCGGCATCGAGCTGGTGCCCACTGCGCAAACGTCGCTGCAGTTTGGCGACATCCTGAACATTGTGGGCATGCCTGACGCCATCGAGGTGGTGGCCGGCCTGATGGGCAACTCCAAACCCAAGCTGCAACAGGTGCACATGCTGCCGGTGTTCCTGGGCATTGGCCTGGGGGTGCTGCTGGGCTCGCTGCCGTTCTATTTGCCGGGCATCCCGGGCGCGTTGAAGCTGGGTCTGGCCGGTGGGCCGCTGGTGGTGGCGTTGATTGTGTCGCGCATTGGCAGCATCGGCCGACTGCACTGGTTCATGCCACCGAGCGCCAACCTGGCGCTGCGCGAGCTGGGCATTGTGCTGTTTTTGTCGGTGGTCGGCCTCAAATCGGGCGGCCAGTTTCTGGACACGCTGCTGCAAGGCCCCGGCGCCACCTGGCTGATGTATGGCGCGCTCATCACCCTGCTGCCTCTGATGATCGTGGGGGTGCTGGCGCGCGCGTTCGGTCACACCAACTACCTGACCCTGTGCGGGCTGCTGGCCGGCTCCATGACCGACCCACCGGCGCTGGCCTTTGCCAACGCCCTGCACCCCAGCAACGGCGCCGCCGCGCTGGCTTATGTCACGGTCTACCCCCTGGTGATGTTCATGCGTATCGTCGCGCCGCAGTTGCTGGCGCTGATGCTGTGGGTGCCCGGCTAACGACGGCGTCAGACGGGCTTGTCAAGGCGATGCTAAGCGGGCGTTGTGCCGCTGGCACGACGCTTGGACAAAAAAAAGGCCGATGTCAGCATCGGCCTTTTGGTTGACGCTGCCTGCCCGGGTTACAGCGTGTTGACGGCGTTGAGCTCCTGGAAAGCCTGCTCCAGCCGGGCAATCATGCCAAGCTGACCGGCGCGTTGCCAGACGCGCGGGTCGTAGTACTTCTTGTTGGGCTTGTCATCCCCGTCCGGGTTGCCGATCTGGCCTTGCAGATACGCTTCGTTCTTTTTGTAGAAGGCCATCACACCGCCCCAGGTGGCCCACTGGGTGTCGGTGTCAATGTTCATCTTGACCACGCCGTAGCTGATGGCTTCCTTGATCTCATCGGCGCTCGACCCGGAGCCGCCGTGGAACACAAAGTCCAGCGTGTTGGCCGCCACCTTGTATTTCTCGGAGACAAACTTCTGCGAGTTGTCCAGAATCTTCGGGGTGAGTTTGACGTTGCCCGGTTTGTAGACACCGTGTACATTGCCAAACGAGGCGGCAATGGTGAAACGGTTGCTGATCTTGCTCAGTTCTTCATAAGCGTAGGCCACATCTTCGGGCTGGGTGTACAGCAGCGAGGCATCCCGGTCGCTGTTGTCCACGCCGTCTTCTTCACCACCTGTCACGCCGAGCTCAATTTCCAGCGTCATGCCCATCCTGGCCATGCGCGCCAGGTACTGGCCGCAGATCTCGATGTTTTCTTTGAGCGACTCTTCCGACAAGTCCAGCATGTGCGAACTGAACAGCGGTTTGCCGGTTTCGGCAAAGTGCTTTTCACCCGCATCCAGCAGGCCGTCAATCCAGGGCAGCAGCTTTTTGGCGGCGTGATCGGTATGCACAATCACCGGCACACCGTAGGCTTCGGCCAGCAGGTGGATGTGTTTGGCGCCAGATATGGCACCCAGAATAGCGGCTTGCTGACCTTCGAGCTTCAAACCCTTGCCAGCCACAAAACCCGCCCCACCATTGGAGAACTGGATCACCACCGGGGCCCGGGCCTTGGCGGCGGCTTCCAGAACGGCATTGATGGAGTCGGTGCTGATGACGTTCACCGCAGGCATCGCAAACTGGTTGTCTTTGCAGATGGCAAAGATTTTTTGCACATCATCACCGAACACCACACCGGGTTTCACCACATCCAAAATTTTTGACGCCATTGCCGAATCCTTTTCAGTTAGTTGAGGAAGAAAAATCCGAGCCTTCCTGAGCCGGGCGGCCCAGGAAGGCCATCACATTGTGTGGGTGTCCTGAATCGATTCTAGGACCGCAACCAAGCCGAAGCTTAACCTACATCAAACATCAACGTAATCGTTTACATGAGCCAACGGCGCTGACAAAAAAACCACCTCACGGTGGTTTTTTCATGGCCGCTCAGGGCTCGGGGCTGTCGCAACGGGCCTATGCCGCCAACTCCTCTTCAATGCGCGCCTTGGTGTCGGCCAGTTCCTTGGGCAGGTGATAAGCCAGTTTGTCAAACAGCTCGTCGTGCAGGGCCATTTCTTCTTTCCAGGCAGCCTTGTCGATGCTGGTCACGGTCTTGAACTGCTCGGCCGAGAAGCTCAGGCCGCTCCAGGTCAGATCGGCGTATTGCGGGCTGATGCCAAACACATGCGCCACACCGTCGGGTGCCGTACCGTCCAGACGGTCCAGAATCCACTTCAGCACGCGCATGTTTTCGCCGTAGCCCGGCCAGACAAACTTGCCGTCGTCGCCCTTGCGGAACCAGTTGGTGGTGTAAATCTTGGGCAGCTTGAAGCCGCTGGCTTCGAGCTTGGCACCCAGGGTCAGCCAGTGCTGGAAGTAGTCGCTCATGTTGTAGCCGGTGAACGGCAGCATGGCGAACGGGTCGCGACGCACCACGCCCGCTTGACCGACCGCCGCTGCGGTGGTTTCCGAGCCCATGGTGGCCGCCATGTAGACGCCGTCGACCCAGGTGCGGGCTTCGGTGACCAGCGGCACGGTGGTGGCACGGCGGCCACCAAACATGAACGCGTCAATCGGCACACCCGCCGGGTTGTCCCATTCGGGGTCCAGCGCCGGGTTGTTTTTGGCCGACACGGTGAAGCGTGAGTTCGGATGCGCCGCCTTGGCACCGGTGGCCTGGGCGATCTCAGGCGTCCAGTCGTTGCCCTTCCAGTCGATCAGATGGCTGGGCAGGACTTTGCCGGGCACGTCATGCTCCAGGCCTTCCCACCAGACATCGCCGTCGTCCGTCAAGGCCACGTTGGTGTAAATCACGTCCTTGTCCAGGCAGCGCATGCAGTTCGGGTTGGTCAGCATGTTGGTGCCGGGCGCCACGCCAAAGTAGCCCGCTTCCGGGTTGATGGCGTACAGCTTGCCGTCCGCGCCGGGTTTGATCCAGGCGATGTCGTCACCCACGGTGGTGATCTGCCAACCTTCAAAACCAGCGGGCGGCACCAGCATGGCAAAGTTGGTCTTGCCGCAGGCGCTCGGGAACGCTGCTGCCACGTAATGTTTTTTGCCTTGCGGATTGGTGGCGCCCAGAATCATCATGTGTTCGGCCAACCAGCCTTCATCACGCGCCATGTTGGAGGCAATCCGCAGCGCAAAACACTTTTTGCCCAGCAACGCGTTGCCACCGTAGCCCGAGCCGAAGCTCCAGATTTCACGCGTTTCAGGGTAGTGAACAATGTATTTGTTGGGGTTGCAGGGCCAGGTCACGTCTGGTTGACCGGCAGCCAGCGGTGCGCCCACGGTGTGCACACAGGGCACAAATTCACCGTCGGCACCCAGCACGTCGTACACGGCCTTGCCCATGCGGGTCATGATCTTCATGTTGACGGCGACATAGGCGCTGTCAGAGAGTTCGATGCCGATGTGCGCAATCGGGCTGCCCAGCGGCCCCATGCTGAACGGGATCACATACATCGTGCGGCCCTTCATGCAGCCGTCAAACAGGGCTTTGGTGCCGTCGGCCTGGCCGGTCTGCAACAGGGCGCGCATCTCGGCGGGCGCCATCCAGTTGTTGGTCGGGCCGGCGTTTTCTTTTTTCTCGGAACAAATGAAGGTGCGGTCTTCGACGCGGGCGACATCGCTGGGGTCGCTGCAGGCCAGGAAGCTGTTGGGACGCTTGACCGGGTTGAGTTTCTTGAAGGTGCCAGCGTCGACCAGTTGCTGGCACAAGCGGGCATATTCTTCATCCGAGCCGTCACACCAGTAAACGGCGTCGGGCTGGGTCAGGGCGGCAATCTCTGCCACCCAGGAAATCAAACGTTGATTGGCCACATAAGCGGGGGCTTTGCGGGACGTGTCATGCTGCGTGTCGGTGTTCATCGAACCTCCTGGTAAAACCGTTTTCTTGCATAGAGCAAGTGTCATTTTGACCAAACCGGCTTACCAGAACCTGTTCAAACGCAAAGAAAACGGTTTCTGGTCACTCCACCAGGCAAATTTTCAGCATGTTGGCGCCGCCCGAGGCCCCCATGGGCTCGCCGCAAGTGATCACGTACACGTCGCCAACGGACACGATGTTCAGTGCTTTCAGGTCGCGTTCGGCCTGCGCCAGCGCCGTGTCACGGTCCATGCTGGTGTCAATCAGCAGGGGGCGCACATTGCGGTAAAGCGTCATGCGGCGCTGTGTGGCAATGTTCGACGTCATCGCGTAAATCGGCACCCGGATCAGGTGGCGACTCATCCAGCGCGCAGAAGACCCGCTTTCGGTCAACGCCACAATCGCTTTGGCACCCAAATGGTGCGCCGTGAACAGGGCCCCCATGGAGACAGCATACGGCACCGTGGTGAACGTTTTGCCGGTGAAATCTGATTCGAGTTCGAAGGCGTCACCACTTTCGGCTGCGTGACAGATCTTGGCCATCTCAATCACGGTTTCAAGCGGGTACTTGCCGGCGGCGGTTTCGGCCGACAACATCACCGCGTCGGTGCCGTCCAGCACGGCGTTGGCCACGTCGCTGACCTCGGCGCGGGTGGGCACCGGGTTGGTGATCATCGACTCCATCATCTGCGTGGCCGTGATCACCACGCGGTCATGCTCACGCGCCAGCTTGATCATGCGTTTTTGCAAGGCGGGCACCACCGCGTTGCCCACTTCCACGGCCAGGTCGCCACGCGCCACCATGATGCCGTCGCTGGCCAGCAGGATTTCTTCGAGCAGCGGAATGGCTTCGGCGCGCTCGATCTTGGCAATCAGCCCCGGCCGATGGCCATCTGCGGCCGCCACATTGCACAGCTGGCGCGCCATTTCCATGTCGGTCGCGCTCTTGGGGAAACTCACCGCCACGTAGTCCGCCTTGAACGCCATCGCGGTGCGGATGTCATCCATGTCCTTGGCCGTCAAGGCGGGCGCGCTCAAGCCGCCGCCCTGCTTGTTGATGCCTTTGTTGTTGGAGAGTTCGCCACCGAGCTTGACGGTGGTGTGGATCGCCGAGCCCCGCACCGCGTCCACCGTGATCACGATCAAGCCATCATTGAGCAACAACACGTCGCCGACCTTGACTTCCTGTGGCAAGGTCTTGTAATCCAGCCCGACGCCGTCGATGTCACCCAGCTCAACGCGGGCAGCGTCCATGACAAACTTCTGGCCCGGCTCGAGAAAAATCTTGCCGTCAGCAAACTTGCCAACGCGAATTTTGGGGCCCTGCAAATCAGCCATGATGCCCACTTCGCGCCCGGCGCGGCGCGCTGCTTCGCGCACCATCTGTGCGCGGTTGGTGTGATCCTGAGCGGTGCCGTGGCTGAAATTGAGTCGGACCACGTTCACGCCCGCCCGAATCATCTGCTCCAGAATCTGGGGATCGTTGGAAGCTGGGCCAAGAGTTGCAACGATTTTGGTAGCGCGACGCGACATAAAACAATCTCCATGTAATTTTGTTTCCGGATTTTCCCACGATTTGGTTACATGTAAGCAACAAGAAAGCAATTAGATCGTCCTGGCACCCTAAGATCACGTTTTCCCCGCGCGCTGGCGGCAGGCCAATCGCTTAATATCGAGGGGCCTTCGCCCCCACTGACATGTCCCAAGATCAAGACGCTTTGACCACCCTGATGAACGTGCCTGCGACCAGGGCGCGGCTGCTGGTGGTGGACGACCAGCCCATCAATATCCAGGTGATGAACCAGATATTTGCCGAGCAATACCAGGTGTTCATGGCCACCAGTGGCCAGCAGGCGCTGGACTTCTGCCATCGCACCCCACCGGATCTGGTGCTGCTTGACATCGTGATGCCCGGCATGGACGGTTACGAGGTGTGCACCGCCCTCAAGGCGGCGCCCGACACCTGTGACATCCCGGTCATCTTTGTCACGGCCCACACCGATGCCACCCAGGAAACCCGTGGCCTGGAGGTCGGCGCGGTGGATTTCATTTCCAAACCAGTCAACCCGGCCGTGGTGCGGGCACGCGTCAAAACGCAGCTGATCCTCAAACGCCAATCCGATCTGATGCGCCGTCTGGTGTTCCTGGACGGGTTGACGGGCGTGTTCAACCGCCGTTACTTTGACCAGCAACTGGCCACCGAAATGGCCCGGGCGCTACGTGCCCAGAAGCCGCTGGCGCTGATCATGCTCGACGTGGACTTTTTCAAACGTTTTAACGACCACTACGGCCACCAGGCGGGCGACGACTGTTTGCGCCAGGTGGCCCAGACCCTGAAGGCCAGCTTGCGTCGCCCCGCCGATCTGGTGGCCCGTTACGGCGGCGAGGAATTTGCCTGCGTGTTGCCGGAAACCGAGTTTGAGCAGGCCATGACGATGGCCCGCGAGCTGGAGGCCGATGTGCGCCAAAAAGCCATCGCCCACATCCACTCCGACGTGGCGCCTGTGATCACCGTCAGCCTCGGCGTCGCGGGTTTCACGGCCAGCGCCAGTGGCGACGCCACGGCCCTTCTGGCCTTGGCCGACGCACAGCTCTACCTGGCCAAAGCCAGTGGCAGAGGGTGCGTTCGCGGCCAACAGCTCGCCTGACGCGCCGCGCGCCAGCCCATCCAAAATCAGCATGACGGTTGATGCTCCGTTGGCCACCCTGACGCGCGGCACACTGCGGCGCTGGCTTCCCCGCAGCCTTGAAGTCCAGCTGCTGTTGCTGACCACCTTCTGCCTGGTGATCTCGATCCTGGGTTACGGCTACTACACAGCACGCCAACAAACGGACAACGCCCGGCGCACCGTGACGGCGCAGCTGTCGGCGCTGGCACAGAACCTGGCCACCGTCGACGCCCATTTCCTGGCCACCAACGAGCCCCGGCAGATCGAAAAACTGACGCTGCAAACCGCCACGGTGGACGGCATCTATTCGGTGCTGGTGACGGATCTGGCGGGTCGGCCGATCTCGGAAGTGGTCAACAAAAACGGCACCTGGTCACCGCGTTACAGCCGTCAGCCGGTGCGTCTGCCCGATCCGCAGGCGCCTGACGCGATTCTGGAAGAAACCCCCGACCCCGGCAGCCAGCGGGACTTCCTGGCCGGCAGCCGCGGCACCCTGTCAGCCTGGCACCGGATCGTCGGGTCGCAGCCCTTGGGCTGGGTCCGGGTCAATTACCGGCTGGACACCTTTGAAACCCTCGCCCATCGCATCCGTGTGCAGGCCTTCAAGGCGATCGGGCTGGCGTTGGTGGTCACCTGGCTGCTGCTGTGGCTGCTGCTGCGCCCCATGATGCGCGCCCTGCGGCAGGCCACCGCGTTTGCCAGCCAGTTGGACCGCTCCGCTGGCGCGGTCCTGAAGGTGTCGCACCAGACCTCGGAAATCGCCGCGCTGGGTCAGGCCCTCAATGTGGTGTCGGCGCGGCTGCTGGTTCAGAACCTGGATCTGAACAACCAGAAATTTGCCCTGGACCAGCACGCCATTGTCAGCATCACCAACTTGCAGGGCAACATCACTTACGCCAACCAGCGCTTTTGCGACGTGAGTGGCTACCGCCAGGACGAGTTGTTGGGGCAGAACCACCGCATCATCAAGTCTGACGAACATCCACCAGCCTTGTTTGAAGACCTCTGGCGGACCATCACCGAGGGCAAGGTCTGGCGCGGCGACATCAAGAACCGCACAAAAAGCGGTGGTTTTTACTGGGTCAATGCCACCATCGTGCCCTTGCTGGGTGTGGATGGCCTGCCGCACCAGTTCATTGGCATTCGCACCGACATCACGGTCAACAAAAATCTGGAGCAGTCGCTGCAGTTCGCCAAGGACCAGGCCGAGAGTGCGGCCGTGGCCAAAGGCCAGTTCCTGGCCAACATGAGCCACGAAATCCGCACACCAATGAACGCGGTGCTGGGCATGTTGCGGCTGATGCACAACACGCCGCTGACCGAGCGCCAGCTCGACTACGCCAGCAAGGCCGAAAGCGCCGCACAGTCGTTGCTGGGCCTGCTCAATGACATTCTGGATTTCTCCAAGATTGACGCCGGCAAGATGACCCTGGAGGTTCACCCGTTCCGGCTGGACAAACTGCTGCGCGATCTGTCGGTGATTGTGTCGGCCAACGTGGGCAACAAGGATGTCGAGGTGTTGTTTGATGTGGCCCCGGACACACCCCAGGCGCTGTGCGGCGACATGTTGCGCCTGCACCAGGTGCTGCTCAACCTGTGCAGCAATGCGGTGAAATTCACCCCCCGCGGGGACGTGGTGGTGGCCATCCGCGTGGTGCGCCAGACCGATCAGGACGCCACCCTGCACTTCGCCGTCACAGACACCGGCATCGGCATCGCGCCAGAAAACCAGCAGCATATTTTTGAAGGCTTCTCCCAAGCCGAAGCCTCCACCACCCGGCGTTTTGGCGGCACCGGGCTGGGGCTGTCCATCTGCCGCCGTCTGGTGGCGCTGATGGGTGGCGAGTTGGCGCTGCAAAGTGAACTGGGTCAAGGCAGCACCTTCTCGTTCCAGATCACCCTGCCCATCAGCCCCGAGCTGCAGCCCCCGGTGGCGACGCAGGTGGTGCACGTCGGCCTGAGCGGGCTGCGTGTGCTGCTGGTGGATGACAACCCGATCGCCCGGGATGTGCTGGCGGCCCTGTGCCGTGCGCTGGGTTGGCAGGTGGATGTGGCAGCCGATGGTGCCCAGGCGCTGGCCATGTTGCAGCCCCAAGCCAGCACCGGGCAAATGCCCTACCAGGTGCTGCTGATGGACTGGCACATGCCTGGCATGGACGGCTGGCAGACCTTGGAAAAGTGGCAGGCCTTGTCGCTGCCGCCGCCCGCCCCGGCGGTGATCATGATCACTTCCAGCGGCCGTGACATGCTGACCCAGCGCAGCCCGCAGCAACAGGCCCTGTTGCAGGGCTTCCTGGTCAAGCCCGTGACCGCCTCGATGCTGCTGGATGCCGTGTCAGACGCGCTGGCCCGCAGCCCGGACCTGATGCATCCGATGCCAGCGCCGCTCACACAGCACAAGCCGCTGGCAGGCCGACGGCTGCTGGTGGTTGAGGACAACGCCATCAACCAGCAGGTGGCCCAGGAGATGCTCACCAACGAGGGTGCCGAGGTGGTCTTGGCCGACAACGGACAACTGGGCGTGGCGGCTGTGCGCCAGGCGGTTGCGGCAGGCACCCCGTTTGACGCGGTGCTGATGGACATCCAGATGCCGGTCATGGACGGCTACGCCGCCACCCGGGCGATCCGCGAGACTTTGGGCCTGCGTCAGCTGCCGATCATTGCCATGACCGCCAACGCCATGGCCGCCGACCGCGCGGCCTGCCTGGCCGCTGGCATGAACGACCATGTGGGCAAACCCTTCCGGCTGGGACTCTTGACGCAGCTGATCCTGCACCCGACACCGCTGGCAACCGCCACCGACCACACGCCGGGGGTGACCCCGCCCGACCTGGCATCAACGCGCCTGCCGGGCCCGCCCCCGGCCACGGCCTTGCCGCCTGAGGGCGCGGTCGACAGCGTGGCCGCTCTGGAGCGCCTGGGCGGCAACCAGGCCTTGTATGTGCGGGTGCTGCGCGCCTTTCTGTCAGAAATAACCCGCCTGCCCGAGCAGTTTGATGCCCAGCTGGCAGCCGCCAACCTGATCACCGCAGAACGCATGCTGCACACCCTCAAGGGGCTGGCCTCCACCGTGGGTGCGGTCCACCTGGCCGCGGTGGCGCACCAGGCACAGGTCACCGTCTGGCAGACGCTTGACAAAAACCAGCCGCTGGATGCGCTCAGCCTGACCGGCGAGTTGTACACCGCCCTGGCCACCACCCAGACCGTGTTGGAACGCGTCGCCGCCAGCCTCGAACAAACAATCACCGACCTGGCCAGCACCACACCCACCCCGCTGCAGCCGCTGCCCAGCCAGGGCGGCGCCGACACCCGCTTGCTGCAGGAGTGGCTGGGCTTGCTCAAAGCGTCCGACATGCGGGCCGTGGCCGTTTTTGACCAGCTGCGCGACCAGGCGTCGAGCGCCGACCCGGTGGTCTGGCAGGCGCTGCAGCAGGCCATGGATGATTTTGATTTCGAGCGAGCGTCCCGCCTGGGCAGACAGCTGCTTCAAACAACGCACCACAAACCAAGCGCCTGATCCCGGATCGGGCCCGGGATGACGCCCTGTTCTTTCACGCTGAACACCACCAGCAAACGGGAGGGCCTGCGTCGGCCCCGGTGCATCGTCAGATCAACTCGGCCAGGTCCGCCTTGCCCACCGGTTTGCTGACCGAGCCCAGCAAACTGAAACGCCGCAATTTGGCCACCAAGCTGGCGGCGTGCAGCACCTCGTCGCTTTGGCCCGACACAATGATCAGGCCACCGGTAAAGCCGGCGCTGGCGGCCTGCGCCATGAACTCAAAGCCATCCATACCAGGCATGTGCAGGTCCAGCAACATCAGGTTAAAGCGCTCCGGATGCTCACCCAACAGGTCCAGCGCCTGCGCACCGCTGGCCACGGTGGTCACGTCCGTCACCCCCAGCGCCTGCAGGATGTCGGCCAGCAACTCCAGCTGAAAGCTATCGTCGTCCACCACCAGCACCTGGAGGGTGTGGCGGGGTGCGGTGGCCTTCGGGTTCGAAAATTTCACAATCCAGAGTCCTTGACGTGGGGCGGAGCGTAGACGGCTTGGGATGATAAACGCGAGATGGCTCTCGCCTCGCCCGCGCGGGCAGGCGCACGCACCGTGGCCATAATTGCGGCATGAAAGCAACGTTGAAGTGGGTCAATCCGTTGTCGTGGCACGCCTTGCAGACGCGCATCACGGTATGGTCACTGGCCATCTTGTTGCTTTTCATCTGGTCGCTGACGTTGTTGGGCGAGCGCGCGCTGCGCCGCCATCTGGAACAACAAATCAGCGACCAGCAGTTGGCCGCGGTGTCCCTGCACGCCAGCGAAATCCAGCGCGCCATGGCAACCCGCCTGCACGCGCTGGAAGAGCTTGCCACGGGCATCTCGCCCGCGCTGATGGCGCAGCCCGCGCAGCTGCAGGCGTTTTTGACCCAACAACCCCATCTGAACTACCTGTTCAATGGCGGCCAGGTCGTCACCGACACGCAAGGTGTGGCGGTGGCCTCGCTGCCGCTGGCGGCCCATCGCCTGGGCATCCGTTACCTTGGGCTGGCGCACGTGGCCGCTGCGCTGCAACAGGACCAAAGCACTTTCAGCCACCCTCACCTGGACCCCGCGCTGGCTGCGCCTGTGGTGGCCATCGCGGTGCCGCTGCGCGATGCGCGGCAACAGGTGATGGGAGCATTGGTCGCAGCGATGGATCTGAACCTGCTGCAACAGGTGATGGCGTCGCACAGCGAACACCCCGGCAGTTTCCTGCTGGTGGCCGACGATGACCGCCAGGTCATCACCGCCACCGCGCAGCCGCAGGCACGACAAGCGCTGCCTGCACCGGGCGCCAACCCGGCCATGGACCGTTTTCTGGCCGACTTCAATGGCTCGACCGTGCTGAACCTCGATGGCCAAGAGGTGCTGGCATCGGTGCGGCACATCCCGGTGACCCACTGGCGCCTGGTGGCCACGCTGCCAACCCAGGATGCCTTTGCGCCGATCAACCAGTTGACGCGGCACATGACGCTGGCAGCGGTGCTGGCATCGCTGCTGGCCGCCGGGCTGACCTGGTGGCTGCTGCGCCGCCAGTTACGGCCCCTGCACCTGGCGTTTGAGGCGCTGAACCAGCAGGCCGGGGCCAACTCGCCGCTGCAGCCGCTGCCGCAAACCAGCCAGGACGAGGTGGGCCAGCTCATTGGTGGCTTCAACCAGGTGTTGAGCAAGTTGTCCGAGCGCGAAGCCGCCCTGACCCGATCGGAGCAGGCGGCACGCGCGCTGGCCCAGCGCCTGGACGAGGCCCAGCGGCTGTCGCAGATGGGCAGCTGGACGCTGGACATCGCCACCGGCCAACTCGACTGGAGCGATCAGGTCTACCGCCTGTTCGAGGTCGACCCAGCCCGATTCGAGGCGACCTACGACGCCTTTCTGGCTGCCATCCACCCGGACGATCGCAGCGCGGTCCATGCCGCCTACCAGCACTCGTTGGCCACCCGCACGCCCTACCAGATCGAGCACCGGCTGCGCATGGCCAACGGCGACATCAAATGGGTGCAGGAGCGCGGCACCTCGCGGTTTGACGCGCAGGGCCAAGCGGTGCAGTCGATGGGCACGGTGCAGGAGATCACCGCCAGCAAACGCTCGGAAGCCGCACTGGAAGCCGCGCACCAGTTGCTGATGACGGTGATTGACACCATCCCGATGCGCGTGTTCTGGAAAGACGCCGAGCTGCGCTTCCTGGGCTGCAACACCGCCTTTGCCCAGGATGCCGGTCGACAGGCCCCGCACGAGCTGATCGGCCAGGACGACTACCAGATGGGCTGGGCCGAGCAGGCCGAGCTGTACCGCAGCGATGACCGCCAAGTGATGGTCAGCGGCGTGCCGCGGCTGTTTTATGACGAGCCCCAAACCACCCCGGGTGGCCAGACGATCTGGCTGCGCACCGCCAAGATTCCGCTGAAAAACCAGCAGGGCGAGGTGTTTGGCGTGCTGGGTATTTACGAAGACATCACCGAGTCCAAACGCCTCAACGCCGAGCTGGACCTGTACCGCCATGGCCTGGAGCGTCTGGTGCAGGAGCGCACCCGCGAGCTGACCGAGGCGCGCACCCTGGCCGACGCCGCCAACCGGGCCAAGTCGGCGTTTCTGGCCCACATGAGCCACGAGATCCGCACCCCCATGAACGGTGTGATCGGCATGCTCGACGTGCTGGCGCAAACCGGGCTCAACCCCGAGCAGCACCGCCTGCTGGACACGGTGCACCAGTCCACCATGTCGTTGCTGGGCATCCTGAACGACATTCTGGATTTCTCCAAGATCGAGGCCGGCAAGCTGGAACTGGAGCGCCTGCCCACCGCCCTGCGCGAGCTGATCGAGGGCTCGGCCCTGCTGATGCACAACCTGGGTGACGGCCAGGCGGCCCAGTTGTCGGTGTTTGTCGACCCGCGGCTGCCCGAGTGGATCCTGACCGACCCGACCCGGCTGCGCCAGATTGTGGTCAACCTGGTGGGCAATGCGCTCAAGTTCGTGTCCAGACGCAGCGGGCAGGCCTTGCTGCAGGTACAACCCTTCACCGCCGCAGATGCCAGCGCCTGGCTGCGCATCCGCGTCATGGACAACGGCATTGGCATGCAGCCCGAGGTGGTGGACAAGTTATTTCGCCCGTTCACCCAGGCCGACGCCAGCACCAACCGGCGCTTTGGCGGCACCGGCCTGGGGCTGTCCATCACCCAGCGGCTGGTGGCCCTGATGCAAGGGCACATCACCGTGCGCAGCGAGCCGGGGGTCGGCTCCGAGTTCATGGTTGAGCTGCCGCTGCAACCGGTGGCGCCGCCGTCCACGGCCCGACCGACCGTGTTGCCCGACCTGACTGGGGTGCAGGTGCTGGTCATCAGCTCGCACTTGGCCAGCCTGACCATGCTGCAGGCCTATCTGGGCTCGGTGGGCGCCCGGGTGCTGCCACTGCCTGACAGCCCCACCGCCCAGCAGGCGCTGGCCGCGGGGGATGACACCACGGTCTGTCTCATCGACATGTCGGCACCCGATGCCAACGTGACCGACGCAGTGGACCTGACCCGCTGGCCGGTGGTGCGCCTGTGGCCGCGCCGCACCCCTGCCGACGCCACCACGGGCATCCACGTGCCTTGTCGGCCACTGCTATATCTGGAACTGCTGCAAGGGGTGGCCATCGCTTGCGGTCGTCTGACCACCCCGCCAGCCGCCCCGGCTGCACCTTGGCAGCCCACCCGCCAGCGCCCGGCTCCCAGCGTGTCACAAGCCATGGCGTCTGGCCAGCTGATTCTGCTGGCCGAAGACAACCCAACCAACCGCGATGTGCTGCAAGAGCAACTGCGGCGCCTGGGCTACGCCGCTGAGACCGCCTGCGACGGCCAGCAAGCGCTGGCGATGTGGCGCCGTGGTCACTACGCCCTGCTGCTGACCGACTGCCACATGCCGCACCTGGATGGGTTCGGGCTGACCGCGGCCATTCGCGCCAGTGAAGCCCCGGGCCAGCGGCGCCCGATCATTGCGGTCAGCGCCAACGCCATGCAGGGTGAGGCGCAGCGCTGCCTGGCACAAGGCATGGACGCTTACCTGTGCAAGCCGCTGCGCCTGCGCGAACTCAGCGACACACTGGCGCGCTGGCTGCCGCTGGATGGCCACCCGGTGGCACCGGTCGATGTGTCCCAAGCGATCACCGCCAGCCCGTCCGAGGCACCGTCACCAGCCACGCTGGCCATCTGGAACAGCCAGCTGCTCGCTGATCTGATCGGCGATAACCCCGGCGCCCAGCAGCGGCTGCTCAAGCGTTTTCTGACCAATGCCCAACAGCAGCGTGAGGCCATCACACGCGCCGCGGCGGGTGGCGACTTCAGCACGCTGCTGACGCAGGCCCACACCCTCAAATCGGCCGCGCGCAGCGTGGGCGCGCTGGCGCTGGGGCAGCTGTGCCAGCAACTGGAAACCGCCAGCAACAACCAGGATCTGACCCGCTGCCAGCACCTGGCACAGGCGCTGCCCGGGACACTGGCCCAGGCGCAGGCGCGCATCGACGTGCATCTGGCCGTGATGGACGCCACCCCACGGCACACCCACCAGCATGAACCGATGAGCGCTTAACCCGACGGCGACAATGCGCATCCGGCCAAGCCCCTGACATGACCCTGCAACCCAAACCCATCAGCCGGTATTCCTGGCGCTCGCTGCAAGCCCGCATCACGCTGCTGACGCTGGCGGTGTTTCTGTCGCTGCTGTGGTCGCTGGCCTGGTACGCCGAGCGGGCGCTGCGCAGCGACATGGAGCATCTGCTGGGCCAGCAGCAACTGGCCACCGTGACGCTGCACGCCCAGGAGCTCAACCGAACCATGCACACCCGGCTGCGCACGCTCGAAGACGTGGGCAAACTGGCCATACCCCTGATGCAGGGAACTCCCCAGGTGCTGTCCAGCTTTCTTCAAACCCGGCTGACGCTGGTGGATTTTTTTACCGGTGGCATGACCTTTGTGGACGTCACGGGCCGGGCTCTGGCGACGTACCCGATGCAAAGCACCTACCGCGATGTCGACCTGAGCCAGCGCCCCACCACGGGCACGGCGCTGCGCGAGGGCCGCAGCGTCATCGGCACGCCCGTGATCAGCCCGGAGTTCAAGGCGCCGGTGGTGTCGTTTGCCAGCCCCATCCGGGATGCCAATGGCACCATCATCGGCGCCCTGGTTGGGCTGGTTGATCTGGGTAAACCCAACTTTTTGACGCCGGTGCTGGCCTCGCGTTATGGTCAGAGCGGCAGCTACCTGGTGCTGGCCGGTCCGGCGCGGCTGCAGCAAAGCGGCACCGAGCAAGTGCCGCTGCTGCAAGACCTGCCCCCATCCGGCGTGCCCCGGACACTGGACCACTTTGCCCAAGGCATGGCGGGCTCCGCCTTGCTGCACGACCCCCAGGGCCAACCGGTGCTGGCCTCCGGCGCGTTGATCGAAGCCACCGGCTGGCGGCTGTTGGCCACCTTGCCCACCCACGAAGCCTTTGCACCGGTCAACAAATTGACCCACCGGATCCTGCTGGCCACGCTGCTGGTGTCGCTGCTGGCCACGGCGCTGACCTGGTGGCTGTTGCACCGCCAGCTGCAGCCGATTCACACCGCGTTTCGCGCCCTGCTGCGCCAGGCCCAGACCGGCCAAGCCATCCAAGCGCTGCCCACCGCGAGCAACGACGAGGTGGGCCAGCTCATCCATGGCTTCAATTACCTGCTCGACACCCTGGCGCAGCGCGAAGCGGCGTTGCAGCAGAGCGAGGCCACCACCCGCCAGACCCTGGCCAAGTCACAGGCGCTGACGCACAAGCTGGAGCGCTACCAGCAGGCCATGGACAACCATGTGCTGATCACCATCAGCGACGCCCATGGCCGCATCACCCACGCCAACCCGCGTTTTTGCGAGGTCAGCGGCTACACGCTGGCAGAGTTGCTGCAGAACGACTTTCGCCTGCTCAACTCCGGCTTTCATCCGAAGTCGTTTTTTGCCGCCCTGTATGAGAACGTGATGGTGGGCAAAACCTGGCAGGGCGAGGTCTGCAACCGCGCCAAGAACGGTCAACTGTTCTGGCTGGCCATGACGGTGGTGCCGTTCATGGATGAAGACGGCCAGCCGGTTGAGTTCCTCTCGATGAACACCGACATCACCGAACGCATGGCCAACGAGTCCGAGTTGCAGAACTACCGCGAGCACCTGGAAGAACTGGTGCAGCAACGCACCCACGAGCTGCACCGCGCCGAAACCAGCGCCAAAGCCGCGGCCTTGTATGCGCGCAGCCTGCTTGAGGCCAGCGTCGACCCGCTGTTGACCATCAGCCCGCAAGGCCAGATCACCGACGTGAATGAAGCCACCGAAGCCGTGACCGGTGTCCACCGCGACGAACTGGTGGGCAGCCATTTTTCAGCCTTTTTCACCGAGCCCGCGAAGGCGCAGGCGCTGTCGCACAAGGTGATCGCGCATGGCCGCGTCAACAATTACCCGCTGACCATTCGCCACCTGACCGGCGGCCAGACCGAGCTGCTGTTCAACGCCAGCGTCTACCGCGACCAGGAGGACCAGGTGCTGGGTGTGTTTGCCGCGGCGCGCGATGTCAGCATCCTGAACGCGGCGCGGGAAGCGGCCAACGCTGCCAACCAGGCCAAGTCGAGTTTTCTGGCCAACATGAGCCACGAGATCCGCACCCCCATGAACGGCGTGATCGGCATGGTCGACATGCTGCAGCAAACCCCGCTCACCGACGCGCAGCGGCGCATGCTGGGCACCGTGCACCAGTCGTCGCTGGCGCTGCTGGACATCCTCAACGACATCCTGGATTACTCCAAGATCGAAGCCGGCAAGCTGGCGGTGGAAAGCCTTCCCACCCAGTTGCACGAGGTGGTGCAAGGCGTGGTGCAACTGATGCAGACGGCGGCACGGGCCAAATCCATTGAGCTGTCGCTGTGGGTCTCGCCGCAGTTGCCGACCTGGGTGTGGTGTGACCCGACGCGGCTGCGCCAGGTGCTGCTCAACCTGGTGGGCAACGCGCTCAAGTTCACCCACAGCACCCCAGAGAAAACCGGCCGGGTCAATGTGCGGGTGGCCAGCGGACACCGCGCCAACGGGCAGGCCGGGCTGTACCTGCGCATCAGCGACAACGGCATTGGCATCGCCCCGGCCACGCTGGCCAAACTGTTCACCCCCTTCACCCAGGCCGATGCCAGCACCGCGCGCCGTTTTGGCGGCTCCGGGTTGGGCCTGTCCATCAGCCAGCGGCTGGTGGAGCTGATGGGCGGGCGCATCAAAGCCCACAGCACCGACGGTGAGGGTTCGGAGTTCACGGTGGAACTCCCGCTGCGCGAAGCACCGGCCCAGGGGCCTGCGAATTCCCCCTTTTTGACCGAGCCCACCCCGGCCCGGCTGCCCGTACCACACCGCCCGCTGGCCGCTGATGCGCCGCTGATCCTGATCGCCGAGGACAACGAAACCAACCGCGACGTGCTGCGCGAGCAACTGCAGTTGCTGGGCTACCGCGCCGAGGTGGCGGTGGATGGCACCACCGCCCTGGCGATGTGGCAGCGCGGCCACTACGCCCTGCTGCTGACTGACTGCCACATGCCCAACATGGACGGCTTTGAGCTGACCGCGGCGATCCGCCAGCTGGCGCCGGACGGCGTCCACCACCCCATCATTGCCGTCACCGCCAACGCCATGCGGGGTGAAGCCGAGCGCTGCCGCGCCGCGGGCATGGACGACTACCTCATCAAGCCGCTGCGGCTGCAGGACCTGCGCCCGATGCTCGCCAAGTGGCTGCCCAACCCGGCCAGCCCCCCGCCACAGCAGCCCCCCGAGGCGCCGCAGACCTCGCCGGCGGCGGTGGCGCCCGGCGAGCCGCCGGTGTGGGACAGCCTGGCCCTGAGCGAGATCGTGGGCACCAACCTGGCCATGCAGCAGCGTCTGCTGGCCAAGTACCTGGTCAGCGCACGCGCCCAGGCGGCCAGCCTGCACCGCGCCGCCCAGGCGCAGGACACCACCACCGTGACCGGCGTGGCGCACACCCTGAAGTCAGCCAGCCGCACCGTGGGCGCCATGGCGTTGGGTGCGTTATGCCAACAGCTGGAGGCGGCCGGGGCGGCGGACGACGGCCCGCTTTGCACCACCCTGGGTGCCCAGGTGCCCGCGGCCTTCATGCAGGCAGAGACAAAGATCGCGGCAGCGCTGAGATTTCCGGTGTCAACCCCGGTTGGGTCATAGACGCCCAGGCGTCATACGGGAATAATGTGTCGAATTATTTGACACGACGCACACATGGCCCCTCACACCTCTCACAAGCTGATACCGTCCGTCATGGTGGTGGATGACGACGCCTTCAGCCGTGACGTCTTGCAGGAGATGCTGGCAGCACAGGGCATCCTCGACGTCCAGACCGCCGACAACGGCCGCAGCGCCTTACGCGTGCTCGAAGCCATGGCCACCCCGCCCGACCTGCTGATTTGCGATGTGTTCATGCCCGACATGGACGGCATTGAGTTCATGTCCGAACTGGCGCAACGCCAGTACCGGGGCGACGTGGTGCTGGTCACCGGGGTGGACGTGGAAACCCTGTCGCTGGCACGTGAAATAGCGGCCGGACAGGGCCTGCGCTTGCTGGGGTCATTCACCAAGCCGCTGCACCGCGAGGTGCTGGCCCAGCTGCTGGCAACGCGCTGACCCGGCTGGGGCAAACGCCAGCCGCGCCCACCACACGGTGGCACCCGGCCCGCGTCACACACTTCAGCTTATTGGACGGCGGCGCGGGCCGCATCGGCGCGGCGTTTGGCTTCATCGGCTTGGCGCTGCAATTCCTTGGCTTCTTTTTCAGCCGCCAGCGCCTGCGCCTCTTTGGCCTGGGTGTCCTTGTCGGACGACAGGCCCCCAGCTATCGCGCCACCGGCCAGGGTGCCGACCGCAGCGCCCACCGCCACGGCACCCACGGTGCCCAGCATGCCCGGGCTGCGCGCTGCTGGCGCGGCGGCGGCGGCCGGTGCCACAGGGGCCACGGGCGGCGCCGGGGGTTGGGTGACACTGGTACGCGGCGCCGATTTGACACCGCCGAACAGGCGCTTGGCATGTGCCAACGAGGGCAGCGTCAGCGACGCGATGGTCAGCGTGAGCACCGCAGTCACGGTGCGCAGGGAAGTAAAGCGAATCGGGGTGGGCATGGTGTCTCCTGACGTCAAAACGGTTGAACAAAGTACGCTACCGCCGCAGCGGACAGACAACGGCCAGCGCATCGTACCGACTCAGATAAAGGCGCCATGTTGTAAGGATTTGGGTGGGCGCTCAGCGCCGACTGGGGCCGTCCAAACAGGCGGACGATCCCGGTAGGCGATCTCACCCGCAGGAATTTTCGCTTGAACACTCCCTTTTTTACGAACATTAACGACGCAAATATCAGATTAAACATGGCCATTTACTTTTAGACTCCAGCCTTGCCCGGGCAGCGCTACGTTCTGGTTGACGTGTTCACGCCGCGCCCGCTACAGGTTGTCAGGTTCTAACTCGTGAGGTTTCCATGCAGACTATTGCCCCCCTCTGGCTGTGGGCCACTTTCGGTGGCATCGTGCTGGTGTCGCTGTTCATTGACTTTGTGGTGCTCAAAAAACAGGGCTCGCATGACATTGGCGTCAAGGAGGCGCTGAACTGGTCGCTGGTCTGGATTGGCTTGAGCTTCTTGTTCAACGGCCTGTTTTGGTGGGCGGTCAAAGACAGCACCGGCTCGAGCGAGATCGCCAACACCAAGTCGCTGGAATTTCTGACCGGCTACCTGATCGAGAAATCGCTGGCGGTGGACAACATCTTTGTGTTCCTGATGATCTTCACCTACTTTGCCGTGCCCACGCACTTTCAGAAGCGGGTGTTGATGATTGGCATCATCGGCGCGATTGTGTTGCGCACCATCATGATTTTGGTGGGCGGCTGGCTGCTGGCCGAGTTCCACTGGATCTTGTATGTGTTTGGCGCCTTCCTGATCCTCACCGGCGTGAAAATGTGGTGGGCCGCTGGCAAGGAGCCCGACCTGAACGACAACCCGGCGCTCAAACTGCTGCGCAGGGTGCTGCCGGTCAGCCAACACTACGATGGCGAAAAGTTCTGGACCGTGGAAAACGGCAAAAAAATTGCCACGCCGCTGTTCATGGTGATCTGCCTGATTGCGCTCACCGACGTGATTTTTGCGGTCGACTCGATCCCCGCCATCTTTGCCATCACCAGCGACCCGTTCATCGTGCTGACCAGCAATGTGTTTGCCATTCTGGGGCTGCGGGCGATGTACTTCTTGCTGGCCGCAGTAGCCAACAAGTTCCACCTGCTCAACTACGGGCTGGCGGTGATTTTGGTGTTCATCGGCACCAAGATGTGCCTGATCGACGTCTACAAGATCCCGGTGCTGTTCTCGCTGGGCGTGGTGGTGGGCATCCTGGCGCTGACCATGCTGCTGAGCGTGCGCACCGCCAAGCCTGAACGGCTGGAATCGTGACCGCAGCGGGCAGGCGGGCCCGGCTCAGGCGCTCACGCTGGGTGAGCAACGCCGCCTCGCTGGCGGCG
Source organism: Rhodoferax sp. U2-2l (assembly GCF_020594515.1). Classification (GTDB taxonomy): domain Bacteria; phylum Pseudomonadota; class Gammaproteobacteria; order Burkholderiales; family Burkholderiaceae_C; genus Rhodoferax. The sequence continues at coordinate 174,279 of NZ_JAJCTH010000003.1, read as the reverse complement.
CCAGCGCCTCCAGGCTAGCAGGCATCATCTGCTCACTGGCTGTGCGTGGCCCGCGACACCATCGGTCATGCATGGCGCCATTGTGAGTTGAGATAACAGCCGCATCCCAGCAGATGGTCCTCATCCAGCGGCACCACATACGAGGTTTTGGCCTGGGTCTCCCCCGAGACCGGGTTGGTGATGAGGTAGTTGACCCAGCCACCCTGCGCCTGATCACACGCCGCCCACGCATCGGCCAACAGTTGCTCGGCGTCCAAACCAGGGATGGCACGCAGATCGCTGTTGTCTTTTTCAGGCGACGCGCCATGCACCTGATAAATGCCGCGGCGGTCAAAAATGAAGATGTACATGTCCCGGTCGATGAACGGGCCGCTCTTGTCGTGGAAATCACGCACCGCCTGCGCGTAGCCCACGTTGCGTAGGTGCGCCATGGCGTCAAACACCATCTGGCGTGCCTGGTCGGCCGTGCCCTGGCGCAAACGGATGTCTCCCACGGAGGTTTCCAGTGTGGCGGCCTGGTTGATCAAGCGATCCGAGTTGCCCGCCGCGCGGCCAACCAGAGCGGTGTTTTCCTGGGTCAACACATCCAGGTCACCCACCGCGTGCACCACCTCTTCCAGGGCCGCACTTTGCGAGGCGCTGCCCTCGGCCATCACATTGACATTCATGGCGATCTCGCCAATGCCCGCGATCAGGCTCTCCAGGGTGGCATGGATCTGCCTGATGCCGTTGACGGTGTCGCCCACCCGGCTGGACGACTCGGCAATCAGGCCCCGGATTTCAGCCGCCGCACCCTGACTGCGTTTGGCCAGGTTGCGCACCTCGGCCGCCACCACGGCAAAACCGCGCCCCTGCTCGCCCGCACGTGCCGCTTCCACCGCCGCATTCAGGGCCAGCAAATTGGTCTGAAAGGCGATGCCATCGATCACCCCGATGATCTCGGACATGCGTTTGGAGGTCACCTCCAGCGGGCCCATGCTCTGCATGGCCTCGTTCATCATCTTGCCGGCCGTGTCGGCCTCCCGGTGCAGGCTCGACGTCATCCTGCTGACCTGTTGCGCCGCCTGGGCGTTGCGCGCCACGGTTTCACTGACGTGCTTGACGTGGACGGAGGTCTGTTGCAGATGCTGCCCCTGGGCCTGGGCGCGCTCGGCCAGACTGCGGGTGTCTTCCTCCAGCTTTTTGCCGGTGTCGCCCAGCAGCACGGCGGCGGTGCGGATGTTGGCCACCATGCTCGACATGTTGGTGATCATCAGCTCCAGATGCCGCCCGAAATTGCCCAGGGTCAGGACGCTGCCAGACACCTTCTGAGCCAGGTCGCCTTGGGACACCTCGGTCATGGCGAGGTCCATGCGGTCGCGCTCTGTGCGGGTAAGGCTGAGATAAGCCAGCTGCAAATACAGCCACAGCATCAGGCCCGCGATGGAGATCAGCACAAACAGCCGCCCCTCTTGCTCGCGCGAGACGGCTTGTGTGAGCGACATGACCACGATGGACAGCAACACCAGCACCATCGGCATCGGCAACACCCAAAACCGCGTCCGGCCCGACAGGGGCCGAAGCAGGGCGATGGCAGGTGAAAGCAGGTTCATGGCAACGTTTCCCCTGGTAGCGTGAACAAATTGGCGGTTGCAGGACTTACTTCAGGGCCAGCTCAATTTTGGCTTGCAGGATTTCAAGGCGTGGTGGTTTGACGATGTAGCCAAACGTACCCAGCGGCAGGGCCTGCTCCAGCGTCTCGGTGCTGGCGTCGGCGCTCATGAAGATCACCTTCATGTTTTTGACCAGCGGGTTGGTATGTTTGCGCAGCTGCCGGACAAATTCAATGCCATCCATCGGCTGCATGTGGATGTCGGTGAGCACCAGGTCGGGCTGGAAGCTGATCATGGCGCGCAAGGCGCTGCCACCGTCCACCGCCGTCTCAATGGCCTGGATGCCCAGGCGGCGCAAACTGTTGACGACAAAGGTCCGCATCACCTCATCATCATCAACGACCAAAACGCGTGTCAGGGTGAATTTCATTTTTCAGCTTTATTGTTCAAATCAATGCCGCGGTGGGGGTCAGCAGACTCCGACCCACACGGGTGCATGCGCAAGTGGTGAATCCATGCTATCAGCAAGCCAGCCGACAACACAGGCGAGTTATGGACCTGTATTCAAGAAAACATGGATTTCAGCAAGCAGTTGACGTAACTCCGGCGCCAGCGTCTGGTAGTGCACCAACACCACCGCCGCTGACTCGGTCTTGCTGAGTTTTTCAACCGCTATCACCTGGCTGACCAGCTCATCACTGCCAAAAATCGGCATATACCCTTTGATGGCGTGCAACAGGCGGTTGGCGTTGGCAACGTCACCGGCATGCAACGCGGCTTCAATGGCTGACACATCCGCCGACATGCTGGCCAGCACGGTGCTCAGGATTTTGCACAAGGCAGCTTGCGACCCCATCATGCCCACACCGCGTGCGATATCCAGACGCGACCCCGTTGGGGTGCTTGAAGGATGACTGTTCATGAACAAACCTTTGACTTTTCAAAAATGATGACCAGACCCGCGGCCCCAACCGTGCCCACACCAGAAAGGACAAGGTGGCGGCGATTCTAGAGCCGGGTCGGCCCCACGCCCGGGTGCACACCTCACCAGCCCAAGGCCAGATGCAAGGGCAAATACACCGCCATGCCCGCCACAATGGTGCCCAGCACGGCCTGGCGTTGGGCGCGATGCCCAAAAAACCAGGCGGCCCCAGCCAGCGCGGCAAACAGCCGGGCGTCTTGCCAGGTCTGGATGAACTGGCCTTGCGTCATGACCAGTTCCGGCACGATGACCGCCGCCAGCGCGGCAATCGGGGCATATTGCAGACCGCGCTGCGCCCAGCCGGGCAACTGCCACGGCTTGCTGGAGACAAAAAACAGGCAGCGCGTGAGCACGGTGATCAGCGCCAGACCCACAATCACCATCACCGTCCAGGCGTCGGTTTCTGCCGTCATGGGGACGTGCCGGGTCGGTCCGCGTCGGCCCGGCGCACGGCCTCCAGCAGCAGGCTCATGGCCACCGCCGCGGCGATGGCCAGCAAAATATTGAGCTTGAACGGCAGCGCAAACGCCGCCACAGCCGCCGCCCCGGCCACGCCAGCGCTGACCCAGCGCAGCGGGCTCGATGCCAGCGAAAACATCACCCCCAGCAGCGCCAGAATGCCGGCAAACCCCAAACCCCAATGGGCCGGAATCAGGCCCGCCAGCAAAATGCCCAACACACTGCAGCCCACCCACGACGACCAGTTGACGCCGCAGTTACCCGCCAGGTAAGCCTGCTGCGCCAGCAGCTGCTCCGGGCTGCCGCCATGCTGCGGAAAGCGCCGGGTGAACAGCACATAACTCAAATCGGTGGTGAGGTAACCGGTGACCAGGCGCTGCCACAGCGGCAAGTGCATCATGTAGGGGCGCAGGTGGGCGCTGAACACCACAAAGCGCAAATTGACGCAAAAGCCGGTGGCCAGCACCACCCACATCGGCGTGCCTGACGCAATCAGCGGAATGGCCGCCAGCTGGGAGCTGCCAGCAAACACGATCACCCCCATGAGCAGCGCCTCGAACAGGCTCATGCCCGAGTTCATCATCGCCACACCGGTCATCATGCCCCAGGACGCCAGGCCAGGCGCTGCGCCCATGGCGTCATGGGCGCCTGCCCGAAACTCGGGATGCCGAAACAACGCGGGTTGAAAAAACACAAGAATCAGGCCGCGCCAAGCCGTTGGCCAGGCCGCAGCTCACAGCCGCGCAGGAAATCCGCCACCGCCAGACGTTTGCCGCCGGGACGCTGGAGTTCGGTGATGAGCACCACAGAATCCATCGCCACGACCCCAATGCCCTCGGGCGTGACCGACACGATGTGCCCACCCACTTGGTCAGGAGGCGCCACCTGCGCACCGACCCGGGCAGACCAAACCTTCAGGGGTTCACCGTTCAACACCGTGCTGGCCGCCGGAAAGGGGTTGAACGCCCGCACCCGCCGCGTGATGGTCTGTGCCGACTGCGACCAGTCGATGCTGGCCTCGGCCTTATCGACCTTGGCGGCGTAGGTCACGCCCTCGGTCGGCTGGGGGACGGGTCGCAGTGCGCCCTGCTGCAACTGCGCCAGCGCTTGCACCATCAGGTCAGCCCCCAGATCGGCCAGCTGGTCATGCAGGCTGCCGGTGGTGTCGGTGTCCAGAATCGGCACGGCTTGCTTGAGCAGCATGTCACCCGTGTCCAGCCCGGCGTCCATCTGCATGATGGTGACGCCGGTTTGCGCGTCACCGGCCTCAATGGCCCGGTGAATCGGCGCGGCCCCGCGCCAGCGCGGCAACAAGGAGCCGTGGATGTTGAAACAGCCGTGCTTGGGCACGTCCAGCACCCACTGCGGCAGGATCAGGCCGTAGGCCGCCACCACCATGGCATCGGCCCCGGCGGCTTGCAGGGTGCGTTGTGCGGCGTGGGCGTCGTCGGGGTATTTGCCATCCAGGCGCAGGCTGCGCGGTTGCGCCACGGGGATACCATGCTGCAGCGCCAGTTGTTTGACCGGCGAGGCCTGCAGTTTGAGGCCGCGCCCGGCGGGTCGGTCCGGCTGGGTGAGCACCAGCACCACCTCATGCCCGGCCGCCAGCAACTTGGCCAGCGCCACGGCGGCAAATTCGGGCGTCCCGGCAAAAACCAGCTTCAAACCAGCTTGGCAACGCGGCCTTCGCGCTGCGCCTTGAGCAATTTGGTCTTGATGCGGTTGCGTTTGAGCGGCGACAGGTATTCCACAAACACTTTGCCCAGCAGGTGGTCCATTTCGTGCTGAATGCACACCGCCAGCAGACCGTCGGACTCGATCACGCGCGACTGGCCGTCGCGGTCCAGCGCCTCGACCTTGATGGCGTCATGTCGTTTGACGCCGTCGAAGATGCCCGGCACCGACAGGCAGCCCTCTTCGTTCAGGTGGGTTTGCGGGCTGGTCCAGATCAGGTTGGGGTTGATCAGCACCAGCGGGGTGTCGCGCCCTTCGGACACATCCAGCACGATCACGCGTTCATGCACATCCACCTGGGTGGCAGCCAGCCCCACGCCGTTGGCGTCGTACATGGTTTCCAGCATGTCGGCAATCAAGGTCTGGATGCGCGCATCCACCGCAGCAACGGGCTTGGCGACCGTGTGCAGTCTGTCGTCCGGGTAACAAATAATTGGGAGTAATGCCATAGTGTGTGTCCTGAGATGTCGTTATTTTCGCTATTTTTTTGTCCGACTGCGTACGCCTCAGGCGAGAATCGTTGTTCAATCAAGGGCTTGGGCGCAAAATCTCACGCGATACAACAGGGCACGAAACACCATGTCTTCCTCTTTTTTCCAAGCAGCCCGCATGCCTTTGGCCTGCACCGCACTGGCCTGTGGCGTGTTGACCGCCGGGGCAGCCCAGGCGCAAAACTTCCCCATCACCACGCAACAGCGTGCCACCGCCAACCAGGTGGCCCAAAGCGGCGTGGCCCTGAGCGAGCTTCGGGCCAACGCGCCAGATCGCTACACCGTCAAGTCAGGCGACACCTTGTGGGCTATATCGGGCATGTTCCTGAAGTCGCCCTGGCGCTGGCCCGAGTTGTGGGGCATGAACCTGGCCGACATCCAAAACCCGCACCTGATTTACCCCGGCCAAACGCTGTATCTGGACACATCCAATGGCCGCGCCAGGCTGACCACACGCCCCGGTAGTGGCGGCATCCCCACGGTGAGGTTGTCGCCGCGCACGCGCATCGACGGCCTGCCGGATGGCGCCTTGCCGACCCTGCAAAACCACCTGATCGAACCCTTCCTGTCGGACGGCATCATCGTGGATGACCAGACCATGAGCAGCGCGCCGCGGATTGTGGGCACCCAGGACGGCCGGGTTTTCCTGACCCGGGGCGACCGCGCGTATGTGCGCAGCGCCTCCTCCAACGAACTGATCGACGATCCGCGCCAAAAACAGAAAGCCTTCCGGGTGTTTCGCAACGCCACGCCCTTGAAGGACCCGATCACGGGTGAAGTGCTGGGCTTTGAGGCGCAGTACCTGGGCAAGGCCTTGCTGGCCCGCAGTGAAGGCACCGAGGAATCCACCGGCCGGGACGGCGCCACGCAAGTGGACATCGTGCCAGCCACCTTTGACATCGTCGACGTGAAGGAAGAGATGCGCGTGAGTGACCGCTTGCTGCCCGAGCCGCCCCGACAGCTGCAGAGCTACGTGCCGCACGCACCGCAAGAGCCGGTGGACGCGCGCATCGTCTCGATCTACGGCAGCGCGGTGGTCAACGCGGCCCAAAATCAGGTCGTGATCATCAACAAAGGCCAGCGTGACGGGCTGGAAAACGGCCACGTGCTGGCCATTTTGCAGGCCGGTGCGCGGCTGGTGGACAAAACCGACGAGCAGCGTGCCAACATCCGCCTGCCCGACGAGCGCAATGGGCTGCTGATGGTGTTTCGCACCTTTGACAAACTCTCCTACGGGCTGGTGCTCGACATCACCAGCGGCGTCAAGGTGGGTGACCGGCTGATCAACCCGCGTTAGGTCGGTCCCACCCCGCAGACTGGCCACGCTCGCCCTGCTTGAACCCGTGGAACGTGACGAACTCGCGGCCTGGTTGCGCCTGACGCTCACGCCGGGCGTGGGCAATGACAGTGCGCGCAAGCTGCTGGCCGCGTTTGGTTTGCCGCAAGCCATTTTTGACCAACCCACCGCCGCCTTGAAACAGGTGGTGAGCACCGCCCGGGCCTTGGCGCTGGGCACACCGCCTGACGGTCTGGACGCGCTGACCGAGCGCACCTGGGCCTGGCTGCAACCGGGCGCCAGCGGTGGCGTGCAGCGCCAGATGGTCACGCTGGGTGACCCGCGCTACCCGCAAGCCCTGCTGAATCTGGACGACCCGCCGCTGATCCTGTACCTGCTGGGCAACGCCCAATTTCAGCCCCACCCAGCCCCGGACACGGCGGACGCGAGGTCAACGGTAGGCGCTGATCTGGCCGGTGGCCGCACCATTGACACCGCGTCCAGTTTGGCAATCGTCGGCAGCCGCAACCCGACGCCGCAGGGCGCCGCCAATGCCCGGCTGTTTGCCAAGGCATTCGCCCAGGCGGGGCTGACGGTGGTGAGCGGTCTGGCGCTGGGCATTGATGGCGCGGCTCATGCAGGCGCGCTGGAAGGCGCCAGCGAGATGCACCAGGCCGTGACGGTGGCCGTGGTGGGCACCGGGCTGGACCGCGTCTACCCCCGGGCGCACCTTGATCTGGCGCACCGCATTGCCCAACACGGCCTGCTGGTGAGTGAATACCCGCTGGGGACGCCACCACTCACCGCCAATTTCCCCAAACGCAACCGCCTGATTGCCGGGCTGGCGCAAGGCACGCTGGTGGTCGAGGCGGCGCTCCAATCCGGCTCGCTGATCACCGCCCGGCTGACCGCCGAGCAGGGCCGCGATGTGTTTGCCATCCCCGGTTCGATCCATGCGGCGCAGTCACGCGGCTGCCATGCGCTGATCAAACAGGGCGCCAAGCTGGTGGAATCCGCGCAGGACGTGCTGGAAGAATTGCAGTGGCCTGGCAGGCTGCCCAAAGCTGGCGAAGCCGTCGCTGATGACCTGGGCCACAACAAGGCTGAAGACCTCTTGTCTGAGAACGACCAGCTGCTGAATGCCCTGGGCTTTGACCCGGTCGGGCTGGAAGCCCTGCAGGCCCGCACCGGGCTGGAGACGGCGGCGTTGCAGGCGCAGCTGATGGGGCTGGAGCTCGATGGCCTGGTGGCGCGGCTGCCCGGTGGCCTGTTTCAGCGCCAACGCGGGCAAGTCTGATTTCCCGGCCAGTTTTGCGCTTTGCGGCGGTGGCGCAGCGCTATATTGTGGCCATGTTTGAAGTCCTCGCGTTTGTTTACGACAACTACACCGACAGCCATGCATGCCCCGAACTGCCCACCTTGTACCGAACCCTGAACACGCTGGGTTTTGCCCCGCGTGAGGTCGAATCCGCACTGCTCTGGCTGGAAGAGCTCCAAAGCGCCACCCGCCAGTTGCCCCCGCACCCCACCAGCCAAGGCGAACCGGTGCCAGCCGACACGGCCGCCATGCGGGTGCTCACCCGCCGGGAGCACACCCGGCTCGGCGCCACCGGCTGGGGCTTTCTGGCTTTCCTGACCTCTATCGGCGCACTGCGCCGCGAGGAACTGGAACTGGTGCTGGAGCGTGCCATGGCGGCTCCCGGCAACCCGATGAGTCTGGACGACCTCAAGCTGATTGTGCTGATGGTTTACTGGGGCCTGGCACATGAGCCCGATGCGCTGGTGCTCGACGAACTGTGTGACAACCAGACAACCCGCCTGGTGCATTGAAGCCTCAGTTGAGCAGGCGCGCCGGGTTGGCCTGGATTTCATCCATCGCCGAGCGCGTGGCGCGCGCTGTCAGCGGCTCGTCTTCCTGCGGCTCCAGCAGCCCGCCCTGCAAGTAGGCTGCCAGTCGGGGCGTCTGGAACAGGTAACTGTGCCCGACATTGTTGGCAAACAGGTGCATATGGCCCAGCGGACTGCGCCAGACATATTGCACCTGCAGCGCGTTGCCCTTGAAGTCCAAGGTGAACCATGAGCCCAAGGCCAGGTCGCTGGCCCACGCCAGCATCACCGGGCTGGCGGCGCCGCCGCCCTCGCTGACCACGTCCAGATCGGTGGCATCGAGCCCCAGCAGGTCCTCGATGTTTTCGGTGTCCAGCGGCAGCTCCTCTCCACCGTCGTCACTGATGTAGTCGTCCAGCTCGGCCAGCCGCTTGGCCAACGCCTGGATTTGCGCATCGTCAATCACCTCGGTCTTGGCCATGAAGGCATCGGCCAGGGTGTCGCTGATGACTTTGATGTGCTCGTCCTGCTCGGCCTGCCCCAAACCCAGCATCCCCATGCCCCGGCGCAAGCTGCGCAGCAGCTCGGACAGCCCGGCAATGACCTTGGCCCGATCCGCCCGGTTGGGCTTGGAACTGGCGGCCCAGATCAGGTCGGTCGCCGCTTTCTTGAGCAGCAGGGTCTCTTCATGCTGCTTGCCCTGACGCACGGTGGATACCGCCAGCACCTCAGCCCAAATTTTGAACAGGAAGGTGCGCACTTCCTCGCGCACCGGCATGTCCTTGAGGTGATCGCGCAATTCGATGGTGTACTGGATCGCCAGGGTTTCCTTCTGCTCCAGCTGCTCGGCCACGCCCATGACGCGCTGGGCCGACGGTTTTTTGGCCAGGTGGTTTTTGAGGAACTGCTGGAATTCTTCGTAAACCCGCTTGTAAACCCGGTCACCGGTTTCGGGATACTGCTCCACCACCTGCACCACCCGCTTGATCTCGCCTTCGAGGTCTTCGGTGCTGATGCCACTGGCATCGAACCCCAGCACGCACGAGCCCATGTGGTCGATCAGCTGGCGCGCCGGGTGGTCCAGTTTGTTGAAAAAGTTCGGGTCTTCCAGCGCCAGCCGCAACACCGGCATCTGCAGCCGCGCAAACCAGACGCGGGCGCCGGGCGGAATGCGGTCTTCCTGCAGGATCGACTGGAACATCAGCGCCACCAGCTCGATGATGGCCTTTTCGTTGTCGGTCTCAGCCCGGCTCTTGAGCTCGGCCGACTGTTGGCGCAAATTGCTGGCCATCTGCGCCATGACCACCGGGTAGAGCACCTGGCCGCCACCTTCCGAGGTGACAAACTGCACATCGGGCAGCCGGGGCTGCTGGGCCAGGGCCATCATCAGCGTTGCGGACGGGCCGGCGTAGGTGGGTGACGGCCCGGTGAAGGCCATCGGGCCCGAGGCCGGTACCCCTGTCGACATCTGACCACCACCACCCGACACACCCCCGGCGGCACCAGGGGGAGGCGGACTTTCCAGAAAGGCGCCGCTGAGCAGTCGCCCCACCTGCTCCAGCAACCCTTGTGCGCGACCGAAGAGCCGACTGTTGGCCACCGGCGGCGCGCCGATCCGGCTGCCGGGCGCGCGCCCACGGGTAGCCGACGACCCGCCGGGTTGATCGGTGGCGCGCCGATTCTGCTGCGCCACGGGTGGCACGGGCTCGGCAGGCGGCTGGGCCACTGGCACATCGCCGCTGAGCGGGGACGGTCGTGTCCGGGTGACAAATTCAATGACCGGCAACACACCGTGCTGGATCAACTCGGCGTTGCAGGTCCGGTAAGCCTTGTCCAGCACCTCGTTGAGGTGTTGCTGGATTGCTGGCAGTGCCAACGGCCAGGCCTCACGCGACAAGCCAATGCTCTCCCAGGTTTCAACCAGACACAGAAACAACGACTCCGGCTGGGCCATGTCGGTCGGACTCAATGGCTGTTGCTGGTTCAGGAACTTGAGCCGCTTGAGCAAATCGTTGACCGGCCCGGCGCGATGCTCCATCAGGTTCATGACCATGCGGGAGACCACGATCTTGTTCTCGACCGCATCGGTGCTGACCAATTCAAAGTCAAAGTCCTGCCCGCCGCGACCCGACGCGGTCACGGCTTGGGTGTCACGCCCGAGTCCCGCCCGCAAGTCCTGGCGCACCCGCTCCAGCCAATCCGCCTTCAGACGCTGGAACGACATCGCCGCGTCGCGCCGCAGCAGCTGCAGGTCACGCGTGGGAGGAATCTCGTGGGTCAGGGCCACCAAGTGCGCCTGCACCTTGTCCAGCAAGGCGGGCAAGGACGCCTCCAGTTGCATCACCAGCCGCTGACGAACCCGCGCCGCCAGCCGTGCTGGCGTGAGAGGGATCGGTTCGGTGGCCATGGGCGTTACAAGCTAGACGGTCGCACCCGCATTCGGATCGTTGGGGTCCAGATCCTTCTTGGCGGCAGACCCCTTGACCAGGTCTTCGCGATGGATGCCCAGCCACATGGCAACCGATGCGGCCACAAAGACGGACGAATAAATGCCGAACAAGATGCCGATGGTCAACGCCAGTGCGAAGTAATGCAGCGTCGCGCCACCAAACAGCAACATGGACAGCACCATCATCTGGGTGGAGCCGTGCGTGATGATGGTGCGGCTGATGGTGGAGGTGATGGCGTTGTTGATGATTTCCACCGTGTTCATCTTGCGGTAGCGGCGGAAGTTCTCACGGATCCGGTCAAAAATCACCACCGACTCGTTCACCGAGTAACCCAGCACCGCCAGCACCGCTGCCAGCACCGGCAAGGAAAACTCCCACTGGAAAAACGCAAAGAAACCCATGATGATGATCACGTCATGCAGGTTGGCAATGATGGCTGCCACGGCAAACTTCCACTCAAAGCGCACCGCCAGGTAGATCATGATGCCGATCACCACAAAGGCCAGCGCCTTCAAACCGTCAGCTGCCAATTCGTCTCCCACCTGGGGGCCAACGAATTCGGCGCGCCGCATGGTGGCACCCGCGTCCACCGCCTTCAATGCGGCCATGACCTGGTTGCTTTGTTGGGCGGAGCTGACGCCTTTGCGCACCGGCAGCCGGATCAGCACATCCCGCGAGGTGCCGAAGTTTTGCACCTGAACATCTTCAAAGCCGAGCTTGGCCACCGTCTCGCGCACCACCGTCAGGTCCGCCGGCTGGCTGTAGGTGACTTCCAGCAAGGTGCCGCCCGTGAACTCCACCGACAGGTGCAAACCACGTGAGAAGAGGAAAAATACCGCCGCCAGAAAAGTCACCAGCGAGACCACGTTGAACGCCAGCGCGTGGCGCATGAACGGGATGTCGCGTTTGATTCTAAAAAACTCCATGGTCGTGTCCCTTATTCAGCCTTGACGGCCGCACCCGAATCAGGCCGCCAGATGGTGCCAATCGACACGGTTTTGAGGCGGTTTTTGCGTCCGTACCAGAAATTGACGACACCCCGTGAGAAAAACACCCCGGAAAACATGCTGGTCATGATACCCAGACAGTGCACCACGGCAAAGCCGCGCACCGGCCCCGAGCCAAACGCCAGCAAGGCCAGACCGGCGATCAGGGTGGTGATGTTGGAGTCGAAAATGGTCGCCCAGGCCCGGTCGTAACCAGTGTGGATCGCCGCCTGCGCCGAAGCCCCGTTGCGCAATTCTTCGCGGATGCGCTCATTGATCAGCACGTTGGCGTCAATCGCCATACCCAGCACCAGCGCCATGGCGGCCATGCCAGGCAGGGTCAGCGTGGCTTGCAGCATCGACAACACCGCCACCAGCAGCAACAGGTTGAACGCCAGCGCGATGCTGGAGAACACACCAAACAGCATGTAATACAGACACATGAACACCGCCACCGCCAGGAAACCCCAGGTGACGCTGTGGTAGCCCTTGGCGATGTTTTCAGCGCCCAGGCTCGGGCCAATGGTGGTTTCTTCGATGATCTCCATCGGCGCTGCCAGTGAGCCCGCCCGCAGCAGCAACGAGGTGTCATTGGCTTCCATGGTGGTCATGCGGCCCGAAATTTGCACCCGCCCGCCGCCGATTTCGTCGCGGATCACCGGCGCGGTCACCACCTCACCCTTGCCTTTTTCAAACAGCAGGATGGCCATGCGTTTGCCAACGTTTTCACGCGTCACGTCGCGGAAAATGCGGGTGCCTTTGGCATCCAGATTCAGGTTGACGGTGGGTTCTTGTGTCTGGCTGTCAAACCCGGGCTGGGCGTCGGTGAGGTTTTCACCGGTCAGAATGACCTGTTTCTTGACGATCACCGCCTGACCGTTGCGCTCCAGATAACGCTCGGAGCCCAGCGGCACCATGCCGGTGCCCTGCTCGGCAGCACGGGCTTCGGCGCTCTCATCCACCATGCGCACTTCCAGCGTGGCGGTACGACCGAGAATGTCCTTGGCTTTGGCGGTGTCCTGCACGCCTGGCAGTTGCACCACGATGCGGTCCAGCCCTTGCTGCTGGATCACCGGCTCGGCCACACCCAGCTCGTTGATCCGGTTGTGCAGGGTGGTGATGTTCTGTTTGAGCGCCTGGTTCTGGATGCTGCGGGCCGCCTCGGGCTTGATGGAGGCGGTCAGCTTGAACTCGGCACCGTCAGCAGCCGTGACCGTTTGCAAGTCGACAAACTGATCGGCAAACACGGCTTGCGCAGCCGCCAGCGTGGCCGCATCGCGAAACTTGACCTCGATGGTCTGGCCCTCACGGCTGATGCCGCTGTGCCGGATGTTCTTCTCACGCAAGGTGGTTCGCACGTCACCCGACAAGGATTCGGCGCGTTTGGCCAGCGCCGCTTGCATATCCACTTGCAGCATGAAGTGAACACCACCGCGCAAATCCAGCCCCAGGTACATGGGGGCGGCATGGATCGCCGTGAGCCAGGCCGGGGAACGCGACACCAGATTGAGCGCCACAATGAAACTCGGGTTGGTCGCATCCGGCACCAGCGCTTTTTGAATCGCGTCCTTGGCCTTGAGCTGGGCGTCCGTGCTGTTGAGGCGCACCTTGATCGAGGCAGCCTCCAGCACCACCTGATCGGGCTCGATGGCAGCCGACTTCAGAGCCGCTTCCACCTGCGCCAGGGTACCGCCATCGACCTTGACCAGCGTCTTGACCGACGACACCTGCACGGCTGGCGCTTCGCCAAAAAAATTGGGCAGCGCATACAACCCACCAACCACCAATGCGATCAGGATGACCACATATTTCCAGACCGGGTAACGATTCATGACCGCCCTTCAGAGAACAAACTGCCAGCCCAAGCCAGCGTCAAGACGGATTATTTGATGGTGCCCTTGGGCAACACCTGCACCACGGCGCTGCGTTGCAGCTGCACTTCCACCCCGGTGGAAATCTCGACGGTGAGAAAGCCTTCGGTGAGCTTGGTGACCTTGCCCAGCAAGCCGCCGGCGGTCACCACTTCGTCCCCTTTGGCCAGGGCTTCCACCATGTTTTTGTGCTCCTTGGCTTTTTTCATTTGTGGGCGAATCATCACGAAATACAGCACCACAAACATCAACACCAAGGGCAACATGCCCATCAGGGACGATTGCATGTCGCCGCCAGCGGCAGGCGCGGTTTGCGCAAAAGCAGAGGAAATAAACACAACGAACTCCAGATTTTTAGGGGGTCAATCAACAGATTTCCCGCCGGAAAACCCCAAAAAGGTCTCGGCAGGACAGCTTGCCATTGTATGCGGCGCCTGTCCACGGGCAACTCACCTGCAAGGCAGGCACCCGATGACGCCAGCGCGCCAGCAAACTCCAGCATTTTTGCTGAGCGGCAGTATCAGGGCACAGCTTGACATGACCAAACCCCCTGAGCTCTTCCGGAATAGCCGCTGGTAGGTCAGGCGGGTGCGTCGCTTGAAGCCAGCAGTCCGGGCCGCCCCCCCCCGAAGCGTGTTGCCTTTGTCGGCACCTGCGCCCGACAGCAGGTCAGCGGCTGAGCGCTTTGCGAATCGCCTGCGCCAGCTCCTCGGCGACAAACTTGGCCACATACCCATCGGCACCCACCTTGCGCACATGGTCTTCATTGGTGGCCCCGGTGAGTGAGGAGTGGATCACCACCGGCAAGCCACTGAAACGTGGGTCTTGCTTGATGTTGCGCGTCAAGGTGAAGCCGTCCATCTCGGGCATTTCCAGGTCGGTCAGCACCAACGCCACCTTGTCGCGGATGGTCTTGCCTTGCGACTCGGCCTCCGCGGCCAGGGCTTTGAGGCGGTCCCAGGCTTCCTGACCGGTTTTGGTCATGATGTAGGACACGTCCATCGATTTGAGCCCTTGCTCGATCATCATGCGTGCCACCGGCGAGTCGTCCGCTGCCAGCACCACCGTGCCCGGGGGCAGATGCAGCTTGTCATTGACCTCGATCTCCGAGGTGTGCTGCTCGGGGAACACGTCGCGCAGGATCTGCTCCACATCCAGCACCTGGGCCAGACGGGTGCTTTCCGCATTGCCGTCCAGCCGGGCAATGCTGGTCACCAGACCGCCACCACGGCCCTCGGCCGACAGCACATGTTTCCACTCCAGCCGCACGATTTCGTTGACTTCTTCCACGGCAAACGCCTGCGTGGTCCGGGCAAACTCAGTCACCAGCAAGATGCCCAGCCCTTTGGTGGGGTTGGTGCCAACCAGTTGCGGCAGGTTGATCACGGTGATCATCTGGCCCCGGATGTTGGCCACCCCCATCACCGATGGCGGCGAGTTCACCATGGCGGTGATTTCG
Organism: Rhodoferax sp. U2-2l; assembly: GCF_020594515.1. GTDB lineage: Bacteria > Pseudomonadota > Gammaproteobacteria > Burkholderiales > Burkholderiaceae_C > Rhodoferax. The sequence goes on along the minus strand of NZ_JAJCTH010000003.1, from coordinate 159,152 downwards.
GGCATCACCAGAATCTCACGCACCTTGAACACGTTGATGCCAAACAGCTCACGCTTGTCGGTGCCCGGTGCCTCACCCAGACGAAACAGCAGCAACTCAAACATACTGTTGCCCGCCAGGTTGGTCCGCTCTTCAATGTCGCGCATGGTCGATTTGTTCATGGTGTGTCTTTATCGGATGGATCAACAGTTCTGGGTGAATGGTAACGTCATTGCTGCGCTTTGGGCCACAGCACCCAGAGCCGCAACGGTTGTTTGAGCCGTCCCGCCAGCTCACCCGCCTGGGCGCCCCAGCCGACAAAATAGTCCGCCCGCACCGCGCCAACGATGGCGCTGCCGGTGTCCTGCGCCAACACCAGCTTTTGCAGCGTCAATTGCGGCCCTTCGGAGGCCAGCCAGACCGGGGTGCCGTACGGAATGCTCTGCGGGTCGACCGCGATCGAACGCCCGGGTGTCAGCGGCACGCCCTGCGCACCGCGCGGGCCAAAACCGGCGTCAAAGTCGCCCAGGGCCTCTTCCTTGAAAAAGACCAGCCGCGGGTTTTGCCACAACAACTCGGTCACGCGCTGCGGGTTGCGGCTGATCCAGGCCCGGATGCCGGGCCAGGAGGCGTCACGCAGCTCGCCCTGATCGAGCAACCAGCGGCCAATGCTCTGGTAAGGCTGGCCGTTGTGCCCGGCATAAGCCAGGCGCACCAGGCGCTGGCGGCCATCGGGCTCGGTCACCCGCAGGCGCCCGGAGCCCTGGATTTGCAGCAACATGGCATCCACCGGGTCAGCCAGGTAGAGCAACTCCCGCCCCCGCAGCGCGGCCTGCGCTGGCGCCAGGGTATCGGCCTCGCGGCGGGTAAACCAGGGTTTGCCAGGGATCAACCCGTCCGGTGCCAGGTACAACGGCGTCGTGAAGCCCTCGCCTGGCTGGCGCCGCGCGAGCATTTCTGGCTCGAAATAGGCGGTCAGCAAACCCGATGCCGAGCCGCCCTGCAGCGGCTCCACACGGTACGGCTGCAAGCGCGACTGCAGCCAGTCACGCTGCGCCGCCGCATCACCAATGCTCAGGCGCCGCACCTCGGGGCACAGCGGGGCAAACACCACGCCAGGGCGCTCGCAGCTTTTCAGCCAGGCGTTCCAGGCCTCAAATAACGCATCACCATTCAACCCGGGCAGCTCGGCCCACGACACCGGCACCCAGCGGCTGTTGCGCTGGGTCAGCACCGGGCCTGCCACACCGGCGTCCACCGGCGTCACGCCCGTGGCAGGGGCACCCCCCACGGGTGCTGGCAAAGCTTGCGGCGCGCCCGTGCCTGGTGCCGACACCGGCACACTGCCACACGCCCCCAGCAACGCCAGCGCCAGCGCTGCCAGCGGGCGCCCTACAAAAAGCGGCCAAGCCCGCAGCGCGTTGCCCGTTCTCATAACACGCGATGCGCCAGCGCGGGCAGGCGGTTGCGGCAGGCGCTCAGCTGCGCCATGTCCAGCTCAGCCAGCACCACCCCGGCCTGCTGGGGGCGTTGCGCCAGCACCTGGCCCCAGGGGTCAATCAGCATCGACTGGCCCCAAGTCTGGCGCCCGTTGTCATGCTGCCCGCCTTGGGCCGCGGCGGCCACAAAGGCCAGGTTTTCAATGGCGCGGGCGCGCAGCAGCACCTCCCAGTGGGCTTGGCCAGTGGTGTGGGTGAAGGCGCTGGGCACCAGCAGCAGGTGCGCCCCGGCATCGGCATAAGCCCGGTAGAGTTCGGGAAAACGCAGGTCGTAACACACACTCAACCCAATGCGCCAGCGCTGGCCGTCGCGGGAATCCAGGTCAAAGGTGGTGGGCTGGGTGCCCGCCACCAGCACGCGCGATTCGTCGTAGGCCTCCACCCCGTTGTCGAAGCGAAACAGGTGGATCTTGTCGTAACGCGCCACACAGTCGCCGTCGGGCGAGAACACCAGGCTGCTGTTGCAAACCCGCTGGGGCGGCGTGGTCGCATCGTTTGCATCGACCGCGTCAGGCGCCAGGGGAATCGTGCCGCCCACCAGCCACAGCCCTTCCTCACGTGCGGCGTCCGCCAAAAACTGCTGCAGCGGCCCCTGGCCAAACGGCTCGGCAATGGCCAGCTTGTCAGCGTCGTGCCGGCCCATCAGGCAAAAGTACTCGGGTAACACGGCCAGCTCGGCACCGGCTTGCGCCGCCTCGTGCAACAAGCTGCGAGCCTGTTGCAGGTTGGCAGACACATCGGTGCCAGACACCATCTGGATGGCAGCAACTTTCATGGGGGAGTCTCCGGGGTGGATGGGGTGGCGGGGTCGGTGGTGGCGGGCACGCTGGCCGCTGGTTTGCGGGCAATCCGGGTCACCTGGGGGTCGGCCCAGGAGCCGTCCACATGGAACTGCTGGGTAGCGGATTCTGCCAAGGGCCGACGCAAGAACATCTGCGCCAGAAACGTGCCCAGACCCACCGCCGGGTTGATCACAGTGGCGATCAGCGAGGCGGTGCCGGCGTTGATTTCCGGGATCACCACCACCTTGAGGTCTTGGGTTTCGCGGGCCACATCGGCCGAGCCTTCCATCAGCACGGCGGCGTTGACGCCCTTCATCTGCAGGTTGTTGGTCCGGGCGATGCCTTTGTCCAGCGTGACATCACCGCGCACAAAGTCGAACGCAAAACCCTCGCTGAACACATCGCGAAAATCCAGCACCAGGCGACGCGGCAAGGCCTGCAGGCTGAGCACGCCCAACAGTTTGGCCAGGCCGGGGTCGGCCTTGAGGAACTGGCCCGAGGCCACATCCACCGTGAAGGCGCCACCCAGGCTGGGGTAGTCCGGCTTGAAGGGTGAGCCCATCCACGCGACTTGCCCCTCCATCTTGCCGCTGGCGCGCCGGATCACGTCGTTCATGCCAAAGCGGCTGAGTAGCTTGCCACCATCACTCATGCTGAGCTTGAAGTTGAGCACGGTGCGCCGCCGCTCCGCACCACCTGCCGCGGCGCCCGGTGCCTGGGCGTTGAGGCGGGTCCAGTTTCCCTGCGTGGTCAGCGTGGCCTCGGGGGTGATCAGGTTGAGTTTGTTGAGCCGCCACTCGTGCGCAGCACCCGCGCCGCCCACCGTGGCCGCCCGGTTGACCGCGTCCACCTCCAGCCGCCCCAGGCGTTTGCCGCGCAGCTCGAAGTCGTCCACCACAATGTCCAGCGCCGGGATGCTGGCAGGTTGCGCATCCAGCAAGGCCTCCATGTCTTTGGCCACGGTGGGCGCCAGCGCCAACCGGCTCAGGCGCGCGTAAACCCGGCCCCCACTGCCAGCCACCGTGGTGTCGCTGGGCTGGCGGTATTCAATCGTACCGTTGAGTTCCTTGGCATCGACCTCACCGCGCCAGACCGCGCCTTCGCGGCGCACCCCCATCACCATCGCGCTGAAGACCCGCTCGCCCAGGGTGAGGCTGTCGGTGCGCAACACCAGCGTTGTCGGCAGGTAAGCCAGCTCGGCCCCCTTGGCGTCAGCCAGCGCGGACATCACCTGTGACTTGCCGGTGATCTGCGGCAGCACCTCGCGCCAGGCATCCAGATTGAACTGGGGCAAGCTCAGCTGGGCGCTGACCCCCTGTGCGGGCAAGGCGGCAGCCTGGGCCGAAGCAGAGCCTACCGCCACCAGACCCCGCAGCACGCGTGGCTCGGCGCCAGCCAGGTCACGCTCGTACACCACACGGGCCAAGCCGTCCAAGCTGAGGCTGAGCCGGTCAACCAAGGGGGCTTTCGGTGCCGACCCGGCTGGCGCACCAGGGCCAACCAGGGCCGTCTGGTAACGCAAGGCCAGCCGACTGGCGGCGTCTTTTTGCAGCGGCGCCGGGAGTTGGGACGCCAAACCTTGCAGGCTGCTGGTAACCAACACCTCGGGCTGGCCGCGCTGCCAGCCCAGCGTGGCGTTGTAAGCCGCACTGCCGCTGGCAAAGGCCGCCAGCCGTGCCACAAACCCCAGCTCGCGGGCTTGGCGCAAGCCCTCGGCGGTGGCGGTGCCGCTGACACGGATCACCCGGGGCGCGGTGCTGGCGGTGCCCGCACCGTCTGCCAACACCCAGCCGCCGTCCAGTTGCGCGTCACCCCCCAGCACCCGCGCCTGCACGCCCGTCAGGCTGAAACCGGTGTCGGTGTAGTGGATCACCCCGCGCGCGCGCGACAACTTGGGCGTGTCGGGCGTGACCTGCAGCTCGTTGCCCGCCAGCGTCACACTGCCCTGCACGGTGGCGGTTGACAGGTTGGCAATCGGCAGCGCCAGCTTGAGTTTGAAGTCGGCGTTACCCGCCGCTACCGCGTCCGACAACGCGTGTTCGGTCAGCGCCGCCACGGGCGAGGTCGCGACAAACCGCAAGCCGTCTTTCAACGGACCGGTCATCTCGGCATTGACCAGCACCGTGGTCTGCATCAGGTCCGGGATGTCAACGTCTGCTCTCACTATTTGTAGCGCACTGCCTTCACCCAGTCGGGCCTGCGCGCCTTTGACCTGCAAACTTTGGCCGGTGATGACGAGTTGCCCCTTGAGGTCGACCAGGGTGGGCCAGGGCAGCTCCTGCGCCTCCTGCAAACGCCGGGGCACATAGGCCAAGCGGGCGTTGCTGACGTCGGCCGTCACCTTGAACTCCCCCTGCTCCGGGCGGGTGGCGGGCATCTGGTCGATCTCGCCGCGCACCACAAACTGGACGTTGCTGGCACTGCCCGCCAGCACCGCGTCGCGCACGTAGTCACGCGCCTGCGCGTCAATCACCAGCGGCAGGTAGCGGTGCACCCGACGGCCATCGGCGCGGCTCAGGCTGGCCTGCAAATCCAGCACGCCAGGGAAACGGCTGCGCGGGGCGGCACCGGTGGTGTCGCTGGTCTGCCAATGGATGCGGGCCTGGCCTTCGGCATCGGCGTTGCTGAAGCGCACGTTGGCCAGGTCCACCGAGATCTGATCGCCGGCCAGCTTCCACGACACCTCTGCCGAGAGCTGGTCCACCGCAATCACCGGCTCCTGAAACATCCCCGGCACCTCGACACTGCCCTGCGCCATCAACACCTTGGCCTGGCCCGCATCCTGGTTCATCTGAAAGTCGGTATCCAGGCCGTTGAAGCCGGGCACCTCGCCCACCGCGGCCAGCGCCAGTTGCCGCAAACGACCCGTCACCTGGTACTGCGCAGGCGCACTCACCGGCCCCTGCCAGCTCGCGTTGAGCGCCTCCACCCGTCCTTGCGGGGCCAGGCGCAACAGCTTTTCACGCAACTGGGGCTCCAGCGGCAAGCGGTCCGCCAGCTGCGCCAGCGCCGCCAGGTCCAGCCGGTCCGCCTGCAACTCACCCCGCGCGGCGGTCTGGCCCTGCGCCCCCAGGGACATCACCCGCAGCTTGCCACCGGGCCAACGCAGGCCCTCGGCGGTGTCAAAGACCAGCGCGTCGGTGGTCACCTCAAACCCGTTGGCCAGGCGGCGCCCGGCCAACCGCCCGTGAACGCTTTGCAGGGCCAGCGGCTGCAGGTCCTGGCCCAGCGTCACCGCCATTTCGACCAACGCCAGGTCGGCCGTGACACCGGTCAACTGGCCCTGGCTCACATCGGCCCAGGCGCGCAGGGCGCCCCGCCCTTGGCGCAAATCAAAGCCCAGGCTGGCATAACGGCGCAATTCAGACAGGTCCACCCGCGTGAACTCGGCAAACAGCTGCCCTTGCCAGCGCTGCCAATCGCCGGGCTGGCGTGTCAGCAGCGGCTGCGTGAACTGGCCCTGCAGACTGAACCGGTCACCCCAGGCGGCAGGCGGTGTGGCATCCAGCCGCAGATCGTGGTGGCGTCCCCGGTTGCGCGCTACGGCGTCGACGTGTTGCAGCAACAGCGGCTCGGTCTGGCGCAGCTCATCCGTCCAGCGAACGGTTCCGCCCTGAATCACCAGCTCGGTTTGTGAGAACACCCAGTCCAGCGTGTCCTGGTCAGTCTCGCCGCTGCCCGTCACGGCCAAGCCGGCCACCAGGATGCGGCCATTGCGGTCGCGGCGGATGTCGAGTTGCGGCTGATCTATATAAAGCTGCTCAAATCCCAGTCGCATCACGGAGCGTGGCGACAGCGTCACCAGCACCCGCGGCAGCTGCAGAGCCACGCGACCCTGATCGTCGAGCATCTCCACCCCGGTGAGCTCAAACGATGGCATCAAGCCAACGGAGTGCGCCGTCACCCGGGCCAGCCGGACCGGAACCCCCAGCGCCTGGCTGGCCCGGGCCTCCAGCTGCGGGCGGAAGTCGCCAATTCGCGGCACAATCCAGCCGTGGAGCACCCCCCAGGTTGCCCCCAGCAGCAGCCAGACCACCACCGCAGCCACCAACAATCCGCGCGTCAGTGCGGACCAGGCTTTTAACAGCGTGACGGACGGGGGAGACAAATTTTTTGGAAATGAAGTTGCACAGCAGAATTATGACCCGCCCCCCTCTGGCTCTCCACTCCCGCTTTGCACAGCGCGTTCGACGCCGTTTTGAGTCGCAACTCCACCTTCTGGCACCTGGCCTGCCGACACCGGCGCACTTGGCCACCAGTTTTGGAGCCCTCAAAACCAGCGGCCACGACACCGCCAGTGCGCTGCGCATCACCCGCACCCTGGTGCTGGAGCGGCTGCTGTGTCTGGATTGCGAGGCCCAGGCCAGCCTGACCGAGGTCACCACCGCCATGACCGACCTGGCCGAGTTTGCCCTCAACCAGGCCTTGACCGAAGTGCTGGCCGCGCTGGACCAAACCCACGGCATGCCCCTGACGCCCAGCGGCCAACGCGCTCAGTTGTGGGTGGTGGGCATGGGCAAACTCGGCGCCCGCGAGCTCAATGTGTCGAGCGACATCGACCTGATTTACATCTATGACGAAGACGGCGACACGGCGGGTGACGCTGCAGGCCGTGGCCGCATCACCAACCATGAGTATTTTGGCAAGGCGGTGCGCGGGGTGTATGGCCTGGTGGGCGACACCACCGAACACGGTTTTGTGTTCCGGGTGGACCTGGCACTGCGGCCCAACGGCAATTCCGGGCCGGCCGCGGTGTCGCTGGACGCGCTGGAGCAATACCTGCATGTGCAGGGCCGCGAGTGGGAGCGCTTTGCCTGGCTGAAAAGCCGTGTCGTGGCGCCACGCGCCAGCATCGAGAGCGGCGCCGCGCTGCCCTTGCGCCAGGTGGTGATGCCGTTTGTGTTCAGGCGCTACCTGGACTACAGCGTGTTCGACTCGTTGCGGCTGCTGCACCACCAGATTCGCGACCATGCCAGCAAACGCAGCGCGGGCCGCCCGGAGCGCGCCAACGATGTCAAGCTGTCGCGCGGCGGCATCCGCGAGATCGAGTTCATCGTGCAACTGCTGCAAGTGGTGCGCGGCGGCCAGTACCCCGAGCTGCGCACCCGCCCCACCCTGAGTGCGCTGACCCGGCTGGTCAAGGCCAACCTGATGGCCAGCGACACCGCCCAGGCGCTGGCCCAGGCCTACACCTTCTTGCGCCAGGTGGAGCACCGCATTCAATACCTGGACGACCAGCAAACCCACATCCTGCCCACACACGATGGTGATCTGGCCTGGATTGCCGACACGCTGGGCCTGGCCTCGCCCAAGCACCTGCTGGAGCAACTCGACAGCCACCGCGAATTGGTGGCGCAGGAGTTCGACCGGTTGCTGGGTGGCGGCGCCCCGCCGTGCAAGGGTTGCCAGAACGGCAAATCGGCCGAGGCCACAAACAGCATGGCCGACCTGCTGCCGCAACTCGATGACGCGTTCCGCCGCCGACTGGAATCGTGGCTGGAGCACCCGCGGGTGTTGGCCTTGCGCGAGGAAGCCCGGGCCCGCCTGATGCGGCTGCTGTCGCGCACCGCCCAGTGGGTGCGCGAAAAACGCGTCACCGAGGCGGCGGCCGTGGGCCTGGTGGACTGGATGGAGCCGCTGCTGCGGCGCGAAAGTTACCTGGCCTTGCTGCTGGAGCGCCCCAACGTGCACGAACGCCTGCTGCGTGTGCTGGGCGCCGCGCGCTGGCCGGCGCGTTACCTGCTGCTGCACCCGGGTGTGATCGACGAGCTGGCCGCCGCCACCATGCTCGATGAGCGTTTTGACGTCGCCGGGTTCGAGGCCGAACTCGAACACCGCCGCCAGGCCTTGCAAGCGGCCGGTGAAGACGACGACGAGGCGCTGCTCAACCTGCTGCGCCGCGCCCACCATGCCGAGGTGTTTCGCACCCTGGCGCGCGACATCGAGGGCAAACTCACCGTAGAGCAAGTGGCCGATGACCTGAGCGCGCTGGCCGATGCGCTGCTGCGCGTCACCACCCGCTGGTGCTGGAGCCGCCTGAAAAAAGCGCACCGCGAGCAACCCCAGTTCGGCATCATTGCCTACGGCAAACTCGGCGGCAAAGAGCTGGGCTACGGCAGCGATCTGGATCTGGTGTTTGTCTTTGACGACGACGATGACCGCGCCCCCGAGGCCTACGCCAACCTGGTGCGCAAACTCATCAACTGGCTGACGGTGAAAACCGGCGACGGTGACCTGTATGAAATCGACACCGCGCTGCGCCCCAATGGCAATGCCGGACTGCTGATCACCAGCTTTTCGGCCTATGCCAACTACCAGCAACAGCGCGGCTCCAACACCGCCTGGACCTGGGAGCACCAGGCCATCACCCGGGCGCGCTGCGTGCTGGGGGATGCCAACCTGCATAGCCGCTTTGATGCCGTGCGCACCGCCGTGCTGACGGCTGAGCGCGACGTGGATGCCCTGCGCACCGAGATCAGCGCCATGCGCGAGCGGGTCACCACCGCGCAACCGGTCAAACCGGGCGTGTTTGACGTCAAGTTCAGCCCCGGCGGCATGATGGACGCCGAGTTCGTGATGCAGTTTCTGGTGCTGGCGCAGTCACGCCAACACCCCGAGCTGCTGGTCAACGCCGGCAACATCGCCCTGCTGGAGCGCGCCGAGCTGCTGGGGCTGCTGCCGGCTGGCGTGGGCCATGCCGCGGCCAGTGCCTACCGTACCCTGCGCCAGTTGCAGCACCGCGCCCGCCTGAACGAGGAATCACCGCGCGTGGGGCTGGACCAGCTGCAACCCGAACGCGAGGCGATTCTGGGCTTGTGGCACGCGGTGTTCCCGGCCTGACTGGCGGGCAGTGTGCCGTTTTTGCTACTCACTTTTCATTGATTTGCTTTTCCCCATGCCCAAAACATTGCCCGTTGCCCTGACCCTGATCACCGCCACCCTGTTGCTGGGCGCCTGCAGTGACAAGGTCAAAGACACCCATCCGCAACAGCTGGTGACCCAGCGCCAGGCGGTCTTCAAGAAGATGACCAAAACGCTGGAGCCGATGGGCCTGGTGGCGCGCGGCCACAAGGACTACGTCAAGGTCGAGTTCATGGAAGGGGCGCAGGCGCTCAAAGACCTTTCCAGCCAGCCCTGGGTGTTTTTCAGTGCCGACGGCAACTACCCGCCCACCAAGGCCAAACCGGTCGTCTGGAGCCAGGCGGCCGAGTTCAAGGCCGCCACCGACCAGTACCTGGCCACGGTGGACAAGCTGGTGGAGGTATCCGGCAGCGCTGACCTGGCCGCCATCCGATCCGCGGTGGACGCGGTGCAAAAAAGCTGCAAAAGCTGCCACGACCAGTTCCGCAACGAACGCTGATCACGGGCCCGGCGCCTCGCATAGCCAGCGCTTGGCAAACTCTTCGGCACACACCGGGTAGCCAAACAGGTAACCCTGTCCCACCTCGGCGCCCAACAGGTTGAGGCGGTCACGCTGCAGCGGCGTCTCGATCCCCTCGGCCACCAGTTTGTGGCCCAGGTCATGTGCCATGTCGATGATGGTGCGCACCAGCACCGCGTCGTTGTCATCGCTGAGCATGCTGGCGACAAAACTCCGGTCAATCTTGATCACCGACACCGGCAACAGCCGCAAATACGACAGGCTGGAGTAGCCCGTGCCAAAGTCATCAATGGCCACCGACACCCCCATGTCGCGCAGGGCCTGCAACCGCGCCATCTGCTCGGGCGTGTGTTCCAGCAGCGCGTCCTCGGTGATTTCAAGTTCCAGCAAATCGGCGCCGACGTCGTGGTGGCGCAACAGGTGGTTGACCTGCACCAGCCAATCAGGCTTTTGCAGGTCCGCCACATTCTGGTTGATGGCCAATCGCATTGGCGAGCGCCACCATCCGGCCTGGCACCACGCCCCCAACTGGCGCAAGGCCTCGTGCATCACCCATTGGTCCAGCTCCAGCAGCAGGCCACTCTTTTCGGCGACGCCGATGAACACGCCCGGCAGCGTCAGGCCGTGCCCGGGGCGCTCCCAGCGCACCAGGGCCTCGGCCCCCACCAGTTCACCCGTGTCCAGGCGACATTTGGGCTGGAAGTAAACCCGGAACTGGTGCTCGGCCAGCCCGCGCGCCAGTTCGGTCTGGAGGGTGAATGCCAAGCCGGTGCTGGTGCCCATGTCCGGGGTGTAGCTCAGCGTGCGGTTGCGGCCCGTCAGTTTGGCGCGGTACATGGCCATGTCGGCGCTGCGCAGCAAGGCATCGGGGGTTTTGCCGTCGGTCGGATACACCGCCGAGCCGATGCTGGCCATCGGCCGGTAAGTGCCCGCGCCCGCCAGCATCACCGGCTCACGCAGCCGGTTCAGCAGCGCCTGGGCCAAGGCCTGCGCGCCAGAGCGGTCCGTGCCCGGCAGCAACACCACAAACTCGTCGCCGCCCATGCGGGCGACCGTGTCCTCGTTGCGCACCCCTTGCTGCAGGCGCTCGGAGACGGTGCGCAACAGAACGTCACCCACCTGATGGCCCAAGTTGTCGTTGACCTCCTTGAAGTGGTCCAGGTCAATGAACAACAAGGCAAACACCGACTGCTGCCGCAGGGCGTGGGCCACCAGCTGCCCAATGCGGTCGTTGAACAGGTTGCGGTTGGGCAGGCCGGTCAGGCTGTCATAGGAGGCCTGACGCTGCAACGCCAGCTGCGCTTCATGCAGCTCGGTCACGTCGCTTTGCAGGCCGATGTAGTGCAGGACCTGGCCGCGTTCATCACAGACCGCGTTGATGTTGGTCCAGACGGTGAAAAATGTGCCGTCAGCGCGGCGGTTGTTGATTTCGCCCGCCCAGTGACGCGTGTGCACCAGCGATTCCCAGAGCGCCTCGTAAAACGACACGCTGTGTCGGCCCGACTTGAGGATGCGGGTGTTCTGCCCCAGCACCACCTCGGCACTGAAACCGGTCATGCGGGTGAACGCCGGGTTGACGCGGATGATGTTGCCCTGCGGGTCGGTGATGATGATGCCTTCGTCCGAGCCCATGAACACCGACTCGCTGAGCAGGATTTGCCGCTGATGGTTTTTCAGCACACTCACGTTGGTGGAGATCCCCCCGACCCCGTAGGCCTGGCCCGTGCCATCGCGTAGCGCAAAGCGGTGGGTCAGAAAATCGACCGGGGCGTTGTCCGGCGGCGTGTGCACCTGGTGCTCCACGGTGGAGGGGCGGTGCGACTGCAACACTTTCTGGTCGGCCTCGTTGTGCAGGATGGCGTCGCGCAGGTTCATGAAGTCCTCGCGCCGCTGCCCCAGCACCTGTTCGCGCGGGCGCTGCACCACCTGGAGCATCGCCTGGTTGGCCAGCAGCATGCGGCCATCGCCGTCGGTCGCAAAAATGATGTTGTCGGTGGCATCCAGCAAAGCGTTGTACAGCCGCTGCTCGTTGTCGCGCGCTTGTTCGGCGCTGCGGTCCACCAGCAGCAGCAGCACCCGGCGGTCGAGCTTGTAGTCGATCGACAGGCCGATCAGATGGGCGTCAAACGTCCGGTCAGCGCCACCCTGCGTCGGCAATACCACCCGCTCCAGCGCCTGACTCTGGCCGGGCAGCACATCGCGCAGGGCGACATGCAGGCGCGCCCGGTCTGCCTTGCTGAGCCGGCGCCAGAAACGGGCGTCAAAATTCGCAAACCGGTCGCGCATGCCCAGCAGCTGGAACGCCAGTTCATTGGAATCATCCACCATGCCCTGGGTGTCAAGCACCAGCGCGGGCAAGGGCATCTGGTCGAACAAGGTGCGGTAGGAGCGCTGGGCCTGCTCGGCGGCCATCTGGGCGGCACGCAGTTCGTCGTTTTGCAGCTCCAGTTCGACCTGGTAAATGCGCAGGTCTTCGAGCAGCTTGGTGACCTCCAGCGCGTCAGAGCGGTTCATCGCCGCACTGTCCTGGTACTGGTCCAGCACCCCCTGCGCGCGCGCCTTGAGCAGCTGCAGCCGCTCGGTTTTACGCTGGGAGGATTCCCGCTGCTGCGGACTCACGCCGGGCCCTGGAAGTTGTGTTTGCGCCACTCGGTGATGTTGATATGGCTCACCACCGCGCCAGGCTGCTCACCGGCGACGGGTGAGACGTGCATCACAAACCAGCGCTCCTCGGTGGGTGAATGGCATGGGTACTCGATGGAAAAATGCGCCCGCGTACCGTCCAACACCTCGCGCACACCGCGCTGGGCCAGCGCGACCGATTTGTCGGACGCGTCAAAACTGGCGCTGCACACCTCCAGGTAATTCACGCCCGGGCCGGCGCGCACCATGTCGGCGTCGCCGTTGTCCATGGCGAATTGGCGCCAGGCCTTGTTGACCAGGGTGATGACGCCCAGGCTGTTGAGCACGGCGATGTTTTCCGACAGCGAATCAATGATGTGCTGCAGGCGCGACACCTCGTGCAGCGCCGTCACATCCATGAAGGTGATGACCGCGCCCTTGGACGGCGACGACGGCACGCTGTAGGGCAGCATGCGCACAAAATAATGCAGGCCGTTGATGCCGCGGATTTCTTTCTCGACCCGCACGCCGTCCTTGAGCGTGCGCGACAGGTCGGCGATCAGATCCGGGTAGATCAGCGTGTGCGCCAAGTCGTCCAGCGGGCGGCCCAGATCGGTGTCGCGCAACTTGAAGATGTGGGTGGCGTCGGGTGAAAAGCGCGTCAGGTGCAGGTTGTCGTCCACAAACACCGTGCCCGCGGCCACCGCCTGGGCCATGTTGTCCAGGTCGGCGTTCAGGCGGTTCAGGATGTCGATTTTTTCCTGGTACTCGGCGTTGACCGTGTTCAGTTCCTCGTTGACCGACTGCAGCTCCTCGTTGGAGCTTTGCAGCTCTTCGTTGGAACTCATCAGCTCTTCGTTGGTGGACTGCAGTTCTTCGTTGGACGTCTCCAGCTCTTCCACGGTGGCCTGCAGGCTTTCGCGGGTGGCGGTGAGTTCGCGCTCCAGCACCTCCATGCGCTCGGCGGTTTCCGAATCCACGTCGATGGTGGTGGCTGTGGTGACTTCGCTGGCCGCTGAATGCAGGCGCTCGAACGCCAGCAGCGACAGCCGGTCACCCTCAAACTCTTCCACCGGCCAGACGCTCATGCGCACCTGCTCCACCGTACCGTCCAAGGCGGTGATCTTCAGCCGGTCCGAGCTGACATGGGTGCCTTCGCGCCCGGACTTGAACAGCAGGGCGACGGCCACCGGCACCAGCACATCGGGCAGGATGCGGTTGAGTTCCAGGCTGGCATGGCCCTCGCGCAGCTGCAGAAACTTGTGCACATCACCATAGGAGTGCACCAGCTCATGGCGGCTGTTGACCAGGATGGCCGCCGGCGGGCTGAAGGCCCTGAGCAAGGTGGCAAACCCCTGGTCCACCGCCGTGGTTTTGAGCCGGGTGTTGCGACTGACCTGGCTGGTCACCAGCGGCACACTGGTGGTGTAGCCGTAGCCCGAGCCTTTGACCACATCCAGCGGTGTGTTCAAAGGCTTGATCATCTGCCAGATCTTGTGTTTGGCACTCACCGGGGTGAAGTCCCGCTGCAGGTCAGCCAGCGACTCGCTGGAGCCCAAAAACAGGTGGGCGCCCGGCAGCAAGCCGTATTGCAAACGTTTGAGGGCGCGCGCCTGCGCCTGCGTGCGAAAGTAAATCAGCGCGTTGCGGCACACCACCAGGTCCATGCGGGTGAAGGGCGGGTCGGTCAGCAGGTTGTGGCGGGCAAACACGATGCACTGGCGCAGCTCGTTCTTGACGACGAAGTTGTTGCCTTTTTTGACAAAAAACCGCTCCAGCTGCTGCGGCGACACCTCGGCCGCAATCGACTCCGGGTAGGTTCCGGCGCCCGCGGTTTCGATGTTCTGCTGCTCGACATCGGTGGCAAAAATCTTGAGCGTCGGCCAGCGCTTGAGCTGGTCAAACGCTTCCAGGAACATCATGGCGATGGAATACGCCTCTTCACCGGTGGACACGGCAGCGGCCCAGACGCGGATCGAGTCACCGGCCTGTTTGCGCGCCACCAGCGGGTCGATGATCTGGCGCCCCAGAATCTCGAAGGCTTCGGCATCGCGGAAAAAGCTGGTCACCGGGATCAGCAACTCGCGGCGCAGCGTCAGCACCTCGTTGCGCTCGTCGTTGAGCAAGTCCAGGTACGTCTCCAGCGAGGTCACCTGGCGCACGTTCATGCGCCGCTCGATGCGCCGCATCACCGTACCGGCCTTGTATTCCTGAAAATCAATGCCGCCCACCTGCAGCAGCAGCCGCAGGATGCCGTTCAAAGCCGCCTCCGGGCTGAGCGACAGGGCGCGTGCTTCCGGCTCGTCCAGGGTCACCGCGGCCTTGACGATGGGCTGGTTGGTGATGTGGGCCACCAGGCGGGCCCCAATTTGCTCCACCGGCAAGATGGCGTCGACCAAGCCGGTGGCGATCACGCTGCGCGGCATACCGTCAAATTTGGCGTTTTCGGGCTCCTGGGCCAGCAGAAAGCCACCCGCATCGTTGATGGCTGCGGCGCCGCGGGTGCCGTCCGACCCGGTGCCCGAGAGCACCACGCCTACCGAACGCGCGCCGTAGTGGTGCGCCATCGACTTGAAAAACACGTCGATCGGCAAGGTCAGGGTGCGCGGGTTCTTGGGGGTCAGGCTCAGGGTGCCTTCGCCCATGTGCATGATCGAGCCGGGCGGAATCAGGTAGACCCGGTCGGGCTCGATGGGCATGTCCTGCTCCACCATCACCACCGGCATCTGGGTGTGGCGGGCCAGCAGGTTGGCCATCATGCTTTTGTGGTCGGGCGAGAGATGCTGGATCACCACAAAGGTGGCACCGGTGTTGCAAGACAGGCCGTCGAACAGTTTTTCCAGCGCTTCGAGCCCGCCCGCCGATGCCCCGATGGCCACGATATGGGGCCCTGGATCAGGCGTGCTCACCGGCTCGGCTGCTTCCACACTGTGTTCATTCGACATACAACACTTTCAAAAACCATCCAACGAAGCGACATATGTCAAGTTAAATTGACACTTGCGACCGCGCGATTATCACCTTCCCGGGTAAATTTTCAAGATGTGTTTTTGATCCATGGCGCTTATCAAGAAGGCGGCTCGGCTGGCGACGTTGTGCGCCGCTTGTGCCCGCCGACGCCCACCCCAGCGTCTAGGTGGGGCAACGGTCACGCTACTCGATCAATAGCTGCGAGCCATTTATCAAAAAGACTTGCGACCGATTTTCCTAAGAACTCCGGATCTTGTTCACCAGCGCCGTGGTGGAGTACCCGTGCACAAACGGCAAGGCCAGTGCCCGCCCGCCGTCAGCCTGCACCACCGCGGTTTCCGCCAGCTTGTCCATGTCGTAGTCTCCGCCTTTGACCAGGATGTCCGGGCGCACCAGGCGGATCAGTTCCAGCGGCGTGTCTTCGTCAAACCAGGTCACCAACGAGCTGCTGGCCAGCGCCGCGATGACGCAGGCGCGGTCCACCTCGTTGTTGAGCGGGCGGTCGGGGCCCTTGCCCAGGCGTTTGGCCGAGGCATCGGTGTTGAGCGCCACCACGAGGCTGGCGCCCAGTGCCCGCGCTTGCTCCAGGTACATCACGTGGCCGCGGTGCAACACATCAAACACGCCATTGGTGAACACCAGCGGACGTGGCAACGCGGCCAGGCGAGCGCTGAGTTGATCGGGCATGCATAACTTGTTGGTCAGCGCAAGCGGCGCCAATTCGGTGACAAAAGCAGGAACAGGATGGGTTTGTGGCATGTATTGCATGCTATCAGGCGTCGGGCGTGGTTTATCCTAGCGGGCCCCGGCGCAGCTTTGTGCCGCCGACCCCCTACTTGAGCCCCTATGAACCTGGTCCCTGTCAGCATTGATGCCATCCTGATTGGTCAACCTTTGCCCTGTGCACTGCGTGACCAAAGCGGGGTGCTGCTGGCCAGCCGCGGCTTCATGGTGACCAGCCGCCAGGACCTGGAGTCCATGGTGGGGCGGCGCAGCCAGATCTACATCGACTTTGACCAGTCGGACAACTTTCGCCGCGGCTACGTCAACCGTCTGAACAACCTGGTGATGGAAGACAAGTCACTGGGCCAGATTGCCGAGGTGCAAATCTCGCCCTACGATGCCAACCGCAACAAAGTGGCGGAGGTGGACTCGGACGAGCTCGACTGGCTGGACCTGCAGACACTGTCGCATGCCATGCTGCGCGACAGCCAGGGCGAGAGTTTTTTGCCGCGGCTGGAGCGGCTGCAAAACGAGCTGGAACGCCAGACACTGAGCAACCCCGACGGCACCCTGCTGGCGCTGATCCACCTCTCGGGCAGCGAGGTGCGCCAGTACAGCGCCACCCATGCGATGCTGGTCAATGTGATCTGTTGCCTGGCCGCGCGTGACGTCCTCAAATGGCCCCCCGCCCACCTGAAGGCGCTGAGCAGCGCGGCGCTCACCATGAACATCAGCATGACCGAGCTGCAAGACCGCCTGGCCATGCAAAAAGAGCCCCCCACACCGGCGCAACTGCAGCGCATCCAGACCCACTCACCGCGTTCGGTGGATCTGCTGCAGCAAATGGGCGTGACGGACGCGCTGTGGCTGGAGGCGGTGCTCAACCATGGCGCCAAAACCCCCGGCCCGCTGGCGGGCCGACCCGATGGCCAGCGCCTGGCGCGGCTGATCCAGCGCGCCGACATGTTTGCCGCGCGGCTGGCACCCCGCGCCACCCGCGGGCCGGAGTCACCCGGTGCCGCCATGCAGTCGTGTTACTTTGACGAGAACCGCGAGATCGACGAAGCCGGTGCGGCGCTGATCAAGGCGGTGGGCATTTATTCACCGGGCACCTACGTGAAGCTGAACTCGCAGGAAATCGCCGTGGTGATCAAGCGCAGCCTCAACACCACCATGCCCAAGGTGGCGGTATTGATCAACCGCCAGGGCATGCCCACGGGCGAGCCGATCGTGCGCGACACCAGCCTGCCCGACTACCGCATCATCGCCAGCGTGCCGTTTCGCGAGGTGCGGGTCAGCCACAGCCTGGGCAAGCTGATCAGCCTGACGCGGCAGGTGGCAGCCGAGCGGCCCTGGTAACGCGGGTTGGCCCGCGGCCAACGTGAAAACGCCTTGGGCAGCTTGGGCTGCCCGCAGGTGAGCGTCACCCTCTGAAGATCATCCGTTGGCGGTCATCCCGGGCGCCGATCCGGGATCCAGGCACCCGACGCCGCGATGGCAGGCCGGCATCGGGCGCAAAACGACGCCATGTGTTAAATTACCAAGCAGTCACAAAGTTACGTCAACGTTTATTCTTATCTCTTTCTCATGAAAATCGCCATCGTAGGCTCCGGCATTGCCGGCCTGGCCGTTGCGCACAAGCTCTCACGCCGCGCCGACCTCACCCTGTTTGAAGCCGACAGTTACTTTGGCGGCCACACCCACACGGTGGATGTCACCCTGCCCACGCCGCAAGGCCCGCTGACCCACGGCGTAGACACCGGTTTTCTCGTGTTCAACGAACGCACCTACCCGAACCTGATCGCGCTGTTGGCCGAACTGCAGGTCGAGACGGCCCACTCCGACATGTCATTTTCCGTCCAGGTGCCTGGGCAGGGCGGCCGCGCACCGCTGGAGTGGAGCGGCACCTCGCTCAACACCGTGTTTGCCCAGCGTGCCAACCTGGTGAATCCGCGTTTCTGGGGCATGTTGCGCGACCTGCTGCGCTTCAACAAACTGGCCACCGAGCTGGCTTTGCGAGGCGCGGATGAGGAACTGATGCAGCCACTGGCCGACTTTTTGCGCCAGGAGAAGTTCAGCGCCGAGTTCCGCGACTGGTATCTGCTGCCCATGCTGGGCTGCATCTGGAGCTGCCCGACCGATCAGATGCTGCAGTTTCCGGTGGCCACCATGATCCGGTTCTGCCACAACCACGGCCTGATCCAGGTCAGCAACCGGCCGCAGTGGTGGACGGTCACAGGCGGCGCGCGCCACTATGTCGACAAAATCGTCGCCCAGGTGGCCGACAAGCGGCTCAATGCACCGGTACACCGCATCGAGCGCGATGCCACAGGCGTCAACATCACCAGCAACGGGCAGACCGAGCGTTTTGACAAAGTGGTGCTGGCCTGTCATTCCGACCAGTCGCTGGCGATGCTGGCGGCCCCGAGTGCCGCCGAACGCGCCACGCTGGGCGCCATCCGATACCAACCCAACCGCGCGGTGTTGCACACCGACACCTCGGTGCTGCCCAAACGCCGCCTGGCCTGGGCGTCGTGGAACTTCGAGCGCGCTGCGGCGCAAAACACCACGCACCAGGCCGACCGCAGCGACGCCCGCGTCTGCCTGCATTACCTGCTGAACCAATTGCAGCCGCTGCCGTTCACGCAAGCCGTGGTGGTATCGCTGAACCCGCTGCACGACATTGACCCGAAAACCATCCACGGCGAATTTGAGTACGCCCACCCAGTGTTTGACCTGGCCGCCATCCGTGCGCAAAGCCAGGTGCCCGAGCTGCAAGGTCAGCAACACACCTATTTTGCGGGCGCGTGGATGGGCTACGGTTTTCACGAAGACGGCCTGAAAGCCGGGCTGGACGTGGCGCTGCGGCTGACATCCCTGCTGCGGTGAGACCAAAGATGACCCACGCATCACCCGTTGCCCTCACCCCAGCCCTCTCCCGGGGGGAGAGGGAGCGAAGCCATCCTGATCCCATGTCCCAGCCGCTGATCGGCTTTGGCCAGGTGCGCCACACGCGCCTCAAACCGGTGCGCCACGACTTTCATTACCCCACTTACTTTTTGATGCTGCCCATGCGCAGCCTGCAGGCCAACGGCTCCGGTGTGCTGGCGCGCAACCGCTGGGCGCCGTTGAGTTTTTATGACACCGACCATGGGGATGGCCGTGGGCCTGAGGCGGGCGGCGCGCTGGCCTGGCTGGATGAATTGTTGGCCGGTGAAGGCATCCTGGATGCCACGGGTGAAGTCTGGTTACACGCCTACCCGCGCGTGCTGGGCTTCACCTTCAAACCGGTGAGCTTCTGGTACTGCCACCGCCCGGACGGCCACCTGCGCGCCATCGTCGCCGAGGTCAACAACACCTTTGGCGAGCGCCATTGCTACCTGCTGGACAACCCGAAACTGGGCCAGGAACTCAGCGCCGCCAAGGTGTTCCATGTGTCGCCGTTTTGCCCGGTGGAAGGCGGCTACCGCTTTCGCTTCATGATCACGCCGGACTTCCAACGCACCGTGGCACGCATCGACTTTGACGACGCTGCAGGCCCCTTGATCGAAACCAGCGTCGGCGGCCAGATGGAGCCGTTGACCGCCCGCGCGGCCCGGCGCGCCCTGCTCACCTACCCGATGATGACCTTTGGCATCGCCTTTCGCATCCATTGGCACGCGCTCAAGCTGTTCATCAAAAAAGTGCCGTTCTTTCGCAAGCCGCCACCGCCTGCCACCTTCACCACCCGCTGAGGACCTCCGCCATGAACTCCACCACCAGCCGCACCGCCCGCGCGTCCGACGCTTTTGTTTTGCCAGCCAACTGCCCGCGCACCGCACGCAGCGTGTTCAAGTTGCTGCAAAAGCTGCAGCACGGCAGCCTGACGGTGCAGCTGCCAGACGGCAGCATGCAACGGTTTGGCCAGCAGACCCTGCCGCACGCCACACTGGTGCTGCACAACTGGAAGCCGTTTGCCGCGGCGCTCAAATCCGGCGACATCGGTTTTGCCGAGAGCTTCATCGCCGGTGACTGGAGCACGCCCAACCTGACCGAGCTGCTGCGCGTGCTGGTGAAAAACCGCGCCGAGGTGGAGAGCGTGATCTACGGCACCTGGGCCGGGCGGCTGCTGTACCGCGTCAAACACCTGCTGCACCGCAACACCAAAAGCAACAGCCAGAAAAACATCCACGCCCATTACGACCTGGGCAACGCGTTTTACAAGCTGTGGCTGGACGAGACCATGAATTACTCGGCCGCCCTGTTTGACGGCGATCTGAGCCAGCCGATGGCGCAAGCCCAGCACGCCAAGGTGCGCCGCGCCCTCAGCATGGCGGGCGTGCAGCCCGGTCACCGGGTGCTGGAAATTGGTTGCGGCTGGGGCGCGCTGGCCGAGAAAGCCACCACCGAATTTGGCGCCCACCTCACCGGCGTGACGCTCAGCACCGAGCAACTGGCCTTTGCCAAAGAACGCATGGCGCGTCTGGGCGTCCGGCTGGCGGACGGCAACACAGCGCCGCCCAACGCGTTGGCCGCTCAGGCTGGCACCGGCGCGCCAACCTCGGCTGACCTACGCCTGCAGGACTACCGCGACATCCAGGACGCGCCGTTTGACGCCATTTGCTCGATCGAAATGATCGAAGCCGTGGGCCGCGAATTCTGGCCGACCTACTTTGCCACCGTATCCAAACTGCTCAAACCCGGCGCGCGCGCCTGCGTGCAGAGCATCGTGATCGATGACGCGCTGTTTGACCGCTATGTCAACTCCACCGACTTCATCCAGCAATACATCTTTCCCGGCGGCTGCCTGCCGTGCCCGCGCGAGTTCCGCGCCCAGGCAGCCGCAGCCGGGCTGGAGGTGGTGGACGAGTTCGCCTTTGGCCACGACTACGCCGAAACCCTGAAACGCTGGCGCGAGACCTTTCTGGCGCACCGCGAACAGGTGCTGGCGGGCGGCTTTGATGCCCGCTTCATGCACATCTGGGAGTTTTACCTGGCCTACTGCGAAGCCGCGTTCATGGAAAACAACATCGACGTGGTGCAGTACACGCTGCAAAAACGGGCTTGACGCCATGCCCACCACCCGCCGCACCCTGCTGGCTGCGCCGCTGTTGCTGCTGAACAGCTTGCCCGCGCAGGCGTCCAACCTGACGACACCCCTCAACCCACCCACGCCCTGGCCAGAAGTGGTGGCCAGCTTGCCGCAAGCCAGTTGGTCGGGCAGCGCCCAGCTGCGGTTTTTGGGCATGTCCATTTACCAAGCGCAGCTGTGGGTGGGCGCCGGTTTTCGCGCCCGCGACTACGGCCAGTTTGCGCTGGCTTTGAGCTTGACCTACCAGCGCCGCGTGTCGGCGCAGGCCATGGCCGAGCGTTCCCTGGACGAAATGCAGCGCCAAACCACCCTGAGCGCGGCCCAGCAAGCCGACTGGCTGGCCGCCATGCAGGCCGTGTTTGTCGATGTGGCCGCCAATGACCGCCTGACCGGTGTGCACCTGCCCGACCAGGGCGCACGCTTCTGGCTGAACGGCCGACGCCTGGGCGAGGTGGCTGACCCGCTGTTCAGCCGCCGGTTTTTTGGCATCTGGCTCGACACCACCACCAGCCAGCCCGACCTGCGCGCAGCCCTGCTGGCCGCAGCACCTGCCTGATTGCGCATGAACCCGGTTCTGACCTGGCAGCAAGGCTGGCGCTACGGCCTGATGGGGCTGCCGCTGGCCTTTGTGGCGCTGCCGCTGTATGTGCTGCTGCCCAACCACTACGCGCGCAGTTTTGGGGTGTCGCTGGCCACGCTGGGCGCGGTGCTGGTGGCCGTGCGGCTGTTTGACACGCTGATCGACCCGCTGCTGGGCCGCTGGGCCGACAACTTGCACCAGCACAGCGCCACGGCCAACCGGGCGCCTGCCACGGTGCTGCGCTGGGCCGCCCTGGCGGCGCTGCTGCTGTGCACCGGCTTTGGCCTGCTGTTTTTCCCACCCGTGGCGCTGCAAGCCAACAGCACACAGTTGCTGCTGTGGCTGGGCGCCACGCTGCTGCTGACCACCGTGGCGTTCAGCGCGCTGACCATCCTGCACCAGGCCTGGGGCGCGCGCCTGGGCGGTGACGCGCTGTACCGCAGCCGGGTGGTGGCGTGGCGCGAAGGGCTGGGGCTGGTGGGTGTGATAGTGGCCTCTGTGGCGCCGGTAGCCCTTGGTCTACCTGTGACCGTCACTCTTTTAGTGATAGCAAGTGTGGCGGGCTGGCTGGCCTGGCGCAGTGGGCCGGTGCCCAGCCCTCACCCCAGCCCTCTCCCAGGGGGAGAGGGGGCAAGACCAACCCAAACAGCAGCTACCTCTGGCTCCAATGCGCAACCGTCAGCAGAAGGCACCAGCGCCTTGTGGCTGCCGTGGAAGCGTTCGCAGTTCCGCCAGCTGATCAGCGTCTTCATGGTCAATGGCATTGCCAGCGCTATTCCCGCCACGCTGATGCTGTTTTTTGTGCAAGACCGCCTGCAGGCCCCGCCGAGTGCCGAGCCGCTGTTTCTGGGCAGCTACTTTGTCTGCGCCGCCCTGAGCATTCCGCTGTGGCTCAAAGTGGTGCCGCGCCTGGGGCTGGCACGCACCTGGGGGCTGGGCATGGGGCTGTCGGTAGCGGTGTTTGCCTTTGCGGCGGGCTTGGGCGCGGGAGATGTGACCGCGTTCGTCATCGTCTGCGCGCTCTCGGGCGTGGCGCTGGGGACGGACTTGGCGCTGCCTGCTGCTTTGCTGGCGGGTGTGATCCAGCACCACGGTGACCAGCAGCAGTCGGAAGGCGCGTATTTTGGCTGGTGGGCCTTTGCCACCAAGCTGAACCTGGCGCTGGCGGCCGGGGTGGCGCTGCCCGCGCTGGGCCTGCTGGGTTACACGCCCGGCGCGACCGACCCCGAGGCCCTGCAAACCCTCACTTTCGCCTACTGCCTGCTGCCCTGCGCGCTGAAGACGCTGGCCGCCGTGCTGCTCTACCTCCTCATCATCCGAAAGAACCCATGAAACGACGACTGCTTTTATCTGCCGGCGCCGCCGCTAGCCTGGCCCTGACCGGTTGCGCCTCGCAAGACCTGGAAACCTACACCGGCCAGAAACCGGTCCTGGACCTGCGCAGCTATTTCAATGGCACGCTGGACGCCTATGGCATCTTCACCGACCGCTCGGGCGCGGTGGTCAAGCGCTTCACCGTGCTGATGGTCTGCAACTGGAACGGCAACGAAGGCGTGCTCGACGAATCCTTCACCTACTCGGACGGCAGCACGCAAAAGCGCATCTGGCGCCTGACGCAGCTACCCGACGGCCGCTACACCGGTCGCGCCGACGATGTGGTGGGCGAGGCCACCGGCCAGACACGCGGCAACGCCTTTTACTGGACCTACACCATGGCGCTGCCGGTGGACGGCAAGGTCTATGAGGTGCAGTTTGACGACTGGATGTACCTGATGACCGACATGGTGATGCTCAACAAGGCCAGCATGAGCAAATTTGGCTTCAAGCTGGGTGAAGTGACCCTGGCGTTCACCAAGCGGGCTTAACCCTATTCCCACAAGAAATCAGCCTCTAGCTCTTTTTGATAAAGGGATAGAAGCTATAAAAAATAAAAGCATCTCATGCCCTTTTTCAAGCCCCTGAACCCGCCCCTGACCGATTGGCACGGCAAAACCGTGTGGATTGTGGGCGCCTCCAGCGGTATTGGTGCCGCCACAGCGCGTGCCTTGCTGGCACAGGGCGCGCGCGTGGTGGTGTCTGCGCGCAACACAGCCGCACTGCAAACGCTGGCAGACAACCAGCCGCTGTGCCAGCCATTGCCGCTGGACGCCACTGACCGCGCCGCCGTGCAACAAGCTGCCGCCTGCCTGCTGGCCCAGGGCCCGCTGGACGGCGTGGTGTATTGCGCCGGTCATTACGCGCCGATGCGCGCCGACGCCATGGACGTGCCCGACATGCAACGCCACGTCGAGGTCAATTACCTGGGCGCCTTGTACCTGCTGGACGCGGTGCTGCCCGCGCTGCGCGCCCGCGGCAGCGGCCACGTCAGCCTGGTCGGCAGTGTGGCCGGTTACCGCGGCCTGCCCAACAGCCTGGCCTACGGCCCGACCAAAGCCGCGCTGATCAACCTGGCCGAGGCGCTGTACCTGGACCTGCACCCCGAAGGCTTGGGCGTGTCGATCATCAACCCCGGCTTTGTCGAAACGCCACTGACCGCACAAAACGACTTCAAGATGCCCGCGCTGCTGACCCCTGACCAGGCGGCGCAAGCCATCTTGCAGGGCTGGGCCCAAGGGCGGTTTGAAATCCACTTCCCGAAACGCTTCACCCTGTGGCTGAACCTGCTGCGCCTGCTGCCCTACCGCGCCTATTTCAACTTGGTTCAAAAGGCCACCCAATGACCACCAACAGCCCCGAGTCCACCGACCACAGCGCCCAAATCGCCCGCATGGTGGCGTTTTTTGAAGAGGTTTCGCCGCACAACCTCAACCGCCTGGGCGAGTTTTACGACCCGCAGGCGCGCTTCAAAGACCCGTTCAACGAGGTCAAAGGCATCCCCGCTATCCAGGCCATCTTCGCCCACATGTTTGTGCAGTTGGACAGCCCACGCTTTGTGGTGACGAACCAGGTGCTGCAGGGCAACCAGGGCTTTTTGACCTGGGAGTTCAGGTTCGGCTTCAAAGGCTTCAAAACCGGCCAGACACAAACCATTCTGGGCGCCACCCACCTGGTGATGAACGCATCCGGGCTGATCACCCTGCACCGCGACTACTGGGATGCCGCCGAAGAACTCTATGAAAAACTGCCCGTGGTCGGCGGCCTGATGCGCTGGCTCAAACGCAGAGCCAACTCATGACCCATCAGCGACTAGCGGCGTGCGTTGGGTGTCTGACGTAGCAAAATCAAGGAGGAGGCTTGGGGCGGCGCCCTAAGCCGGGGGACATTTGCGGAGTCAGGCACCCAACGTGCGCTGCGGGTTAAAGCATCAAAACGGTTTGGTATCAGCAAAGCTCGGCCGCTGCATCAGCTTGTCATAGAGCTTGTGCAAGTTGGGGTGCGCCTCACGCCAGTTGATATGTGCAAAGCGGAAATCCAGGTAACCCAGTGCCACCCCCACCGCAATGTCGGCCAGACCCAGGTGCGTGCCCGTGTAATAAGGTTTGTCACCCAGACCCTTGCTCATGGTGTGCAGCGCGGCGTCCACCTTGAGCAACTGCCGGTCGATCCAGGCCTGGCAACGCTGTGCCTCATCGCGCCCGCTCCAGGTGGCTTCCAGCCGCGCCAAAATGGCCGCGTCCAGCACGCCGTCGGCCAGCGCCTCCCAGGTCTTGACCTCGGCCCGTTCGCGCCCCACCGTCGGCAGCAGTTTGCCCACCGGCGACAAGGTGTCGAAGTACTCCACGATCACGCGCGAGTCGGTGATCACGTCGCCGTTTTCCATGACCAGGCATGGCACCTTGCCCAGCGGGTTGAACTGACCGATGCCGGTGCTGGCCACCCACACGTCTTCCAGCACATAGTCGTAGTCCAGCTTCTTCTCGGCCATCACCACCCGCACCTTGCGAACGTAAGGACTGGTGTTGGATCCGATAAGTTTCATGGGCATGGTGAGGCACGGTCTGTAGATGTGCCGGGAATTCTATCCATCGACATTGCCGCGGGCTGACAGCCTGGCAAATGCCCGCCCCCCTACAATCTTGTCCATGAGTACCAACGCCATCTCCGCCCTCTCGCCGCTGGACGGCCGCTACGCCGCCAAACTTGCCAAACTCCGCCCCGCCATGAGTGAGCTGGGTTACATGCACCGCCGGGTGCAGGTTGAAGTGGCCTGGTTCATTGCCCTGAGCGACTGCGGCTTTGCCGAATTCAAGCCCTTGTCTCCGGGCGCCCGCACCTATCTGTTGGGCCTGGTCAAGAATTTTTCCGAAGCCGATGGTCTGGCCATCAAAGAGATCGAAAAAACCACCAACCACGACGTGAAAGCCGTGGAGTACTGGCTCAAGGCCAAGTTCGAAGCCCGTCCGGAACTGTTGGCAGCACAAGAGTTTGTGCACTTTGGCTGCACCAGCGAAGACATCAACAACACCAGCCACGCGCTGCAACTCAAGAGCGGTCGCGACGCGGTACTGCTGCCCGCGCTGGACGCCATCATCAGCAAACTGCGCGAGATGGCGCACGCCTTTGCCGAGGTGCCCATGCTCAGCCGCACCCACGGCCAGACCGCCAGCCCCACCACCGTGGGCAAGGAAGTGGCCAACGTGGTGGTGCGCCTGGTGGCCGCGCGCGACAAGATCGCCAGCATCAAACTGATGGCCAAGATGAACGGCGCGGTGGGCAACTACAACGCCCACCTGTCGGCCTGGCCTGAATTCGACTGGGAAGCCTTCAGCAAAAAAGTGATTGAGACCCCCGAGCCGCTGGGCCTGGGCCTGACCTTTCAGCCCTACAGCATCCAGATCGAGCCGCACGACTACATGGCCGAGCTGTTTGACGCGGTGGCGCGCACCAACACCATCCTGATCGACTGGTCGCGCGACGTGTGGGGTTATGTCTCCTTGGGCTACTTCAAGCAAAAGCTCAAAAAGGGCGAAGTGGGTTCCAGCACCATGCCGCACAAGGTCAACCCGATTGACTTCGAGAACGCCGAAGGCAACCTGGGCCTGGCCAATGCCATGCTGCGGCATTTGTCCGAGAAACTGCCGATTTCCCGCTGGCAGCGCGATTTGACCGACAGCACCGTGTTGCGTAACATGGGCGTGGCGCTGGGTTATGCCGTGCTGGCGTACCAGTCGCTGGCGACCGGCCTGGGCAAACTCGAACTGAACGAAGCCGCGATTGCTGCCGACCTGGATGCCTCATGGGAAGTGCTGGCCGAACCCATCCAGACCGTGATGCGCCGTTTTGGCCTGCCTGAGCCGTATGAGCAGCTCAAGGAATTCACCCGCGGCGCGCCCATGACGCGCGAGCTGATGCAAGGCTTCATCGCCAACCTAGCGATTCCCGAGGCCGAAAAAACCCGCTTGCTGGCCATGACGCCTGGCAGCTACACCGGCAAGGCCGCGGAACTGGCGCAGCGGGTATGACCCCCACGTTCGGCACGCTGTGTCCTCTCTGCCCCCCGAGGGGGCTAACCCGCCTTGGGGCGGCCCGGCGGCGGGTTGGTCTGAGCCGTGCACACACCACCTGATGGCCACCAAATCCACCATCTTCAAAGCCAGTCTGCAAATTGCAGACATTGACCACAGTTATTACGCCGACCACGCGCTCACCCTGGCACGCCACCCCAGCGAAACCGACGAGCGCATGATGGTGCGCCTGTGCGCGCTGGCGCTGAAGGCCCACAAATTGCAAAGCATCTGCGGTGGCGACGGCATCTTGGCCTTTGGCGCAGGCCTGTCTGACCCGGACGAGCCCGATGTCTGGCTGCGTGACTTCACCGGCCAAACACGGCTGTGGATCGAGGTCGGCCAACCCGAAGACAAACCGCTGAGCAAAGCCTGCAACAAGAGTGATGCCGTGGTGCTGTACGCCTTTGGCCAGGCGGCCGACATCTGGTGGAAAGGCATCGAGACCAAACTCACCCGGCTGGACCGGCTGCAGGTCTGGCGCATTGCCAGCACCACCGCGCAGGCGCTCATTCCCATGGCGCAGCGCAGCATGAGTCTGCAAGCCACCCTCCAGGAAGGTGTGCTGATGCTGGGCGACGGTACCCACAACGTCGACATCGAGCCGGTTCGCTGGAAATAGCCGCCCCGGTGAGCGGTTTTTTGGTACAAAGGCAGACCATTCACCTGCTTGAGACACCATGAACACCGCTGTAGCTGCACCGCTTGTCCTCATCACCCGCGACCCACGCGGCCTGGTCACCCTGACGCTGAACCGGCCCGACGCTTTCAATGCGTTATCTGAAGCGCTGATGACCGCGCTGCAGCAGGAACTGGATGCGCTGTCAGCCGACGACAGCGTGCGCGCCGTGGTGATTGCCGCCGCTGGCAAAGCCTTTTGCGCCGGGCACGACCTGCGTGAAATGCGCGCCCAGCCGTCGCACAGCTATTACCAGACGCTGTTCAAACAATGCGCCAAGCTGATGCTGAGCATCCAGAAGCTACCGGTGCCGGTGATTGCCCGCGTGCATGGCATTGCCACGGCGGCGGGCTGTCAGCTGGTGGCCATGTGCGACCTGGCGGTGGCGGCCAGCAACGCACGTTTTGCGGTGAGTGGTGTGAATCTGGGCCTGTTTTGCAGCACGCCGGGCGTGGCACTGGCGCGCAACCTGGGGCGCAAGGCGGCTTTCGAGATGCTGGTCACCGGCGAATTCATCAGCGCCCAGAAAGCTCTGGCCGAAGGTCTGGTCAACCGCGTGGCCGAACCCGATCAGCTGGACACCGAGCTGGCCCAACTGGTGGACAGCATCCTGGCCAAACCGCGCGCCGCCGTGGTGCTGGGTAAATCGCTGTTTTACCGCCAGCTGGAGAACGGCATCGAAGCCGCCTACCTGGACGCCGCCCAAACCATGGCCTGCAACATGATGGACGCCAGCGCGCTGGAAGGTGTGCAGGCCTTCATCGACAAACGCCCGCCCAACTGGGCGCAGACCTGACCGCCAAGGCAGGGTTGCCGGGTCAGTGGCCCGGCATGACCCGGCGTGTCTTAGCCTTGACGGCTGGCCGCTCGTCGCGCTGACGAGCCAATCTTGACCTGCGCCTGGCCGTCGATCACCGTCACGCCTTTGACCGTGCAGGTGGTTTGCAGCGTTACCCGCCCTTTGTCACCCAATTCCAGCACCGTCACCGTGGCATGCACCGTGTCGCCCGGGCGCACCGGCGCCGTGAACTTCAGGTCTTGCGCCAAATAGATCGTGCCCGGGCCGGGCAGCCGATTGGCCAGCACCGCCGAGATCAGGCTGGCTGACAACATGCCGTGCGCAATGCGGCCCTTGAACGGCGTGCTGGCGGCGTACTCTTCGTTCAAGTGGATCGCGTTCACGTCGGTGGACACGGCCGAGAACAGCAAAATGTCTGCCTCGGTGATGGTTTTGGCCACTGTGGCGCTCATGCCCACGTGCAGGTCTTCCACGTCGTAGCCGTTCTGGTCATTCATGGTGAAGAGGTCCTTGGTGTTGGTGTCAATTGACAAGTGGTAAAACATCTCTACCCGACAGGCGTCCCGGGTGGGCCGCAAACGGGTTCATGATCCTGGTGCCTGCCGGGGTCTCGCTGGCGTTCAAGTAGTCGCTGAAAAGCACGTTGCAACCCGCCCTGTGGGCGCTGGCGATGGTCAGCACATCATATCGGCCCCCACCGCGCATCGAACGTCATGGATGGTGACGCGTTGGCATCCATAGAAACTGGGGGGCCAGACATCGTCCAAATGGGCGATCCAGCCGCGTCCAGTCTGACTTCTATACTCATCCACATCGTTTGAGCCTTGTCGCCGCGCCACTTTTTCAGCCGTGCTGAACCGTTGACCCATGCCCGCTGTCGCCGCTTTTCTTTTCATCACCCTGCCCTGGCTGAACCCGTTTTCACCCGGGCCGACGGCGCAGGTGGCGCCGCTGCTGTTTGCCTGGGTGTGTGCGGCCGGGGTGCTGCTGGCGCTGGCATTTGACACACAGCGTGGTGAAAACCTCCGCATGGTCAAGGCGGTGGCGCTGGGCTGGGTGGTGGCGGCCGCTGTCAGCGCATTTGTCGGGCTGCTGCAATATATGGGCGCCAGCGCGGCCTTTGGGCCTTGGGTGAACGCCACGGAGCCGGGCCAGGCGTTTGGCAATTTGCGCCAGCGCAACCAGTTTGCCACGCTGTTGAACATCGGGCTACTGGCGGTACTGTGGCTGGCGGCGCAGCGGGTTGCCTGGCTACCGGCCAACGGCAGTCCAGGTGAGCCGCTGTGGCCCCCTGGCAACCAGGGCGCCCGCACCGATGAAAGACGGCTGCTATGGTCGTTGCCGTGGGCGTTCCCCTTGTTGCTGAACATGGCAGCGCTGGTGAGCGCAGGTAATGCGGCGTCATCGTCGCGCACCGGCTTGCTGCAACTGGCGTTGATCAGTGTGTTGACCTGGTGGTGGCAACGCGGGCGCACCGATCGGGCCCGGCAGCAGATGCTGGCGCTGCTGGGGGTGGCGCTGGCCGCCTATGCCGCGGCCACCTTGGCCCTGCCCCTGTTGGCCGGGCTGGACCCACTGGGCAGCGGCGCCTGGGCGCGGCTGCGCGCGGGCGATGCGGCTTGCAGCAGCCGCCTGACGCTGTGGGGCAATGTGCTGAATTTGATCGCGCAAAAGCCGTGGGGCGGCTGGGGCTGGGGCGAGCTGGATTACGCGCACTTCATCACGCTGTACGCCGGTCCGCGGTTTTGCGACATTCTGGACAACGCGCATAACCTGCCGCTGCACCTGGCCTTGGAGCTGGGTCTGCCCGCCGCGCTGTTGCTGTGCGCTGGCGCGCTGTGGTTGGTGTGGCGCGGCCAGCCCTGGCGCGAGCGCCACCCGGCACGGCAGTTGGCTTGGGGCGTGCTGGCGGTGATCGGGCTGCACAGCCTGCTGGAATACCCGTTGTGGTACGGACCGTTCCAGATGGCGGCGGCGCTGAGCGTGTGGCTGTTGTGGTGGGTGCCACGCGGAGCGGTCGGCGCGGAGGCTGACCAGGTGCCCCACCCGTCAAGGTCCTATCTCTATGGGCTGACAGCGCTGGGGATCGTCGCCTATGGCAGCTTTGCCGCGTGGAACTATGTCCTGGCCAGCCAGCTATACCTGCCCCTCAACCAGCGGGCCAGCGCCTACCGCGAGCACACCTTGCAAAAGGTCAGGGATGTCTGGCTGTACCAGAACGCGGTCCGTTTTGCCGAGCTGACCACCACCCCTTTGCGCCCGACCAACGCCGCCTACCTCAACGCACTGGCCAAAGACATGCTGCACTTTTCGCCCGAGGCGCGTGTGGCGGAGATGGTGCTGGACAGCGCGCAGTTGCTTGGCCGCAGCGATGAGGTGAACTTCTATGCGGCGCGGTATCAGGCGGCTTTTCCGGCGGATTACGCGCGCTGGGCGCGGCGATAAAGCAGCGTCCATACAAAAAGGTCGGCATGAGCACCTGGCAAGCTAACCCGCCGCCACATAACTCCCCGACTTGCCGCCATGTTTTTGCAGCAGCTTGCAGTCGGTGATGGTCATGCCGCGGTCCACCGCCTTGCACATGTCGTAAATGGTGAGCAGCGCCACCTGCAGGGCGGTCAGCGCTTCCATTTCGACGCCAGTGGGGCCAACGGTTTCTACCGTGGCGGTGCAATAAACAGCGTTGACCTCAGGCGCGTCTGCGTGGATTAATTCAAACTCGATTGCCACGCGGGTGAGTGCCAGCGGGTGGCACAGCGGAATCAGGTCGCTGGTTTTTTTGGCCGCCATGATGCCGGCCACGCGGGCAATACCCAGCACGTCGCCCTTTTTGGCACTTCCGGACTCGATCAGTGCCAGCGTGGCGGGCAGCATCTCGATGCGGCCACCGGCCACGCCAATGCGGTGGGTAGCGGCCTTGGCGGCCACATCCACCATGTGGGCTTGGCCCTGGTCGTCAAAATGGGTCAGGGTGTTCATGACAAGTCGTTTCCAATGAAGTGGCCCGGCTCAGGCAGATTGACCGAACCTTTACGGCAGGCTGGCATCATACGGGCTGATCCTGCCCTGATGCGCGAAGCGGCCAGACCCGATGACCGCTCACGTTGCTTCCTACCGGGCGCTGTTGGCCCATCCACACCAGACCTTATGCCACGCAAAACTGATATGACCCCTCGTCGGCCCCCAGCCGCTATCCATCCATGGCGCTCAGCGATGGTGTTGGCCATGGCCTGCGCTTGGTTGCCAGCTGGCCTGAATGCCCAGACGATGGCCCCATCAGGCAGCACACCAGCCAGCGCCACCAGCCTGCCGCTGCTGGGCGACGGCAGTGCCATGGCCAGCGCCGAAGAGCGCCGCCTGGGTGACCGCATTGCCCGCGAGCTGTTTCGCGACCCCGACTATCTGGACGACCCGGTGCTGGCCGATTACGTGCAAGGTGTGTGGCAGCCACTGCTGCGCGCCGCCCGGGTGCGCGGCGACCTGACGCCCGAGCTGGACGAACGTTTTGCCTGGCACGTCATGCTGGGGCGTGACCGCACCGTCAACGCGTTTGCGCTGCCCGGCGGCTACCTGGGTGTGAACCTGGGCCTGCTGGCGGTGGTCAGCAGCCGCGACGAACTGGCCTCGGTCTTGGGGCACGAGCTCAGCCACGTCACGCAGCGACACATCTCGCGGCTGATTGCCAAGGACACGGCGCAGACCCCGTGGCTGATTGGCGCGATGATTCTGGGCGCGCTGGCGGCCAGCAAAAGCCCCGACGCTGCCAGCGCGCTGATGGTCGGCGGGCAGGCGGTGGCGGCGCAAAACCAGCTCAACTTTTCACGCGACATGGAGCGCGAGGCCGACCGCATCGGTTTGGGTGTGATGACCCAGGCCGGGTTTGAGGCGCAAGGCTTCGTCACCATGTTTGACAAGCTGCAGCAGGCGGCACGGCTGAACGACAGCGGCAGCTACCCGTATCTGCGCAGCCACCCACTGACCACCGAACGCATCGCCGACATGCAGTCGCGCCTGCCGCTGGGCGCACCGCAGGCGGTGGCGACCGCACCGCAGATGCGTCACGCCATGATGGCCACCCGCGCCAAGGTGCTGGCCAACACCGGGGTGGACGCCCTGCGCACCTGGCAAGCGCAAGTGGACGACCCGGGCTTGCGCTCGGCGCCTGCGGCGCAGCAGGCGGGCGCCCTGTATGGCGCGGCCCTGGCGGCGCTGCAACTGCGCGACCCGACCCTGGCGCGGCGCAACCTGGCGCGTTTGCAGGCGATCACGTCCGTGGATGCCGGGTCCGCCGAGCCGGTCCGCTGGCTGGGCGCCGAAATTGACCTGACCGCCCGGGACCTGACACCAGCGCAGTTAACCGACCTGGCCACCCGGCTCGGTCTGCGGGAGGCCACCACCACGCCGGTGGCCAACATGCGCCGCCCCGAACTGCTGCTGCAAGCGCAGGTGGCGCTGCAGCTCAACCAGAACGCCGCGTTGAGCAGCGTCACACAAAACCTGCAAACCTGGCTGACCACCCAGCCGCAGGAC
This sequence comes from Rhodoferax sp. U2-2l, assembly GCF_020594515.1. Taxonomy (GTDB): domain Bacteria; phylum Pseudomonadota; class Gammaproteobacteria; order Burkholderiales; family Burkholderiaceae_C; genus Rhodoferax. The sequence continues at coordinate 126,093 of NZ_JAJCTH010000003.1, read as the reverse complement.
GCGCTGGCCTGGCAAGCGCTGGCGGGGCTGTACCGTGCCCAAAACCAAAGCCTGCGTGCGCTGCGTGCCGAGGCCGAGGCACAAGCCGCGCGGCTGGACTACACCGGCGCGATGGACCGCCTGCGCGCCGCACAAGACCTGATGCGCGCCAATCCAACAGGGGGGAGTTCAGCCGACCATATCGACGCGTCCATCATCGACACGCGCCAGCGGCAAATAGAGGCGCTACTGAAACAGCAAGCGGTTAATCCTTGAGAACCGCGTCAATCACCAGCCCCATCGCGGAGTAAATCAGCGAGCCCAGCAGCGCCGCGCCAAAACCCTGCACATGGAAGCCGGTCAGCACACCGGAGGCCGCCCAGAACATCAGCGCGTTGATGACAAATAGGAACAGCCCCAGCGTGATCACCGTCACCGGCAGCGTCAGCAGCACCAGCACCGGTCGCAGCACCATGTTGAACAGCCCGATGATCAAGGCCGCCAGCAAGGCCGAACCAAAGCTGGCCACCACCACCCCGGGGTAGATATAAGCCACGGCCAACAGGGCGGCCGCGCTGAGCAGCCATTTGAGGATGAGTTTCATGCGGGCCAGATTAGCACAAAGTGCTTACCCCCCCAGTTGCTGGCTGACCTGCGCGCCGCGCTTTTTCCACCAACCGGCCATCAACACCCCCCCGATCACCAGCACATAGACCACCCAGCGGGCCGTGGCCTGCAGCGGCTCGGCCGCCACATCGCCGTGAAACGGGCCGAAGATATCCTTCAGCAAAGGCTCGCTCACAATCATTTTGGCCGCTGTCAGGGCCAGCACGGCACCCCCCACCTGAACAATGAGGGGGAAACGCTCCACCAAGCGCAGCACCAGGGTGCTGCCAAACACCACAATCAGCACGCTGATCAGCAGGCCAATCACCACCAGCTCCAGCGCGCCATGCGCGGCGCCAACCACCCCCAGCACGTTGTCGACCCCCATCAGGGCATCGGCCACGATGATGATTTTCATCGCGCCCCAGAAGGTGTAGGCCACGGGGTCACCGGGCTTCTCTTGCGCATCATCGGCCAGCAATTGGTACGCCACCCACACCAGGCCCAGGCCGCCGATCAGCAACAGCCCCGGCACCTGCAGCAGCCAGACGGTGCCAAATGCCATCATCGCGCGCACCGCAAATGCGCCCACATTGCCCGACACAATCGCCAGGTTTTTCAGATGTGGCGGCAGGTTGCGCGCGGCCAGCGCAATCACGATGGCGTTGTCGCCTGCCAGCACCAGGTCAATCACCACGATGACCAACAGGGCCGACCACCAGGGGGCAGTAAAAAGTTCCATGAGCGTTAACGTGAAAAATCAGGCCGTCGTCTTTGAGTGGTCATCCCGGGCAGCGACCCGGGATCCCTGCCTTCAGGCGCTTGGATGGCCAACAACGTGTATTGAACCACGTGAACACTTGGCCCAAGGGGGGTTACGTCAAAAGTGCGCCGGAAACTTCTGGACATGAAAAAGCGCCACCCGCTAGCACAAGGCTGCTGGAAGTGGCGCCTGGACAAAGCGCACGCTGAGCCCGCAACAGGCTCACATCACTTAAAGCGAGATGCCGCCCGAGACTTCGATGCACTCACCGTTGATGTAGCTGGCTTCGTCGCTGGCCAGGAAGGCGTAGACGTTGGCGATTTCCTCGGGCTTGCCGATGCGGCGCATGTGCACCTTGGCGCTCAGGTCGGCCAGCACTTTTTCGGGCATCGCAGCCACCATGGGTGTGGCAATGAAGCCGGGCGCCACGGCGTTGATGCGCACGCCCTTGCCACCCATCTCACGCGCCCAGGTCTTGGTGAACCCGATCACGCCAAACTTGGTAGCGGCGTAGTTGGTCTGGCCAAAGTTGCCGTACAAGCCGACGATGGAGCTGGCGTTCAGGATCACGCCGCTGCCTTGGGCCACCATGCCGTCAGCCACGGCCTGGGTGCAATGGAACACACCACGCAGGTTCACGTCGATGACCTTGTCGAACTGCTCGATGGTCATCTTCTTCAGGCTGGAATCCATGGTGATCCCGGCGTTGTTGACCAGCACGTCGATGCGGCCAAACTTGGCCTTGACCTGGGCCACCACATCGTCCACCACGGCGCGGTTGGTCACGTCCATGACAAAACCTTCTGCGGTGGCGCCAGCTGCGCGGCACTGCGCCACGGCTTCGTCCACACCGGCTTGCTTGACATCGCAAACAATCACGGTGGCGCCTTCTTGGGCGAACTTCAGCGCCGTTGCCAGGCCAATGCCCTGGGCCGCGCCAGTGATGATGGAAACCTTGTTGGTAAGACGTGCTGTCATGATGATCCCGATAAGTTCGTTAGTAGAAACCCTGATCATTCTAGGGCTGGGACATTGCATGAAGTTGACGATTGTGCGGACCGGGTGTCAGTCAGACTTGACAGCCCAAGATTAGCCTTGAGCCTTGATGCCAAAACGATTGGGCGCTCTCATTTCAGAGAGCGTATTCCACGGTGACGGGCGCATGGTCTGAAAATTTCTCGCCTTTGTAAATAGCGATGGACTGCGCCTTGGCCGCCCAGGCGGGGGTGGCCTGGTGGTAGCCGATGCGACAAAAAACTGCATCCAGGCCGATGCTTTTACGACCACGACGAACTCGTTTGAAGCGGGCTGCACGCGCCCCCTATTTTGGAGGTTTACTAAAAATTATGGGTTGGAGATAATTACCTCTGAATCATAAAAAAGGATAGATATGACTTTCCATCGGCCTAAACTTGCTTCGGAGATGGCAGATCAATTGCTCCAACCAAAAGGATTGATGAAAAAAGTCCGTTCTGGTTTGTTCTTGGGCGGATTGCGGCGAATCGGCAAGACAACGTTCCTTCGCGGTGACCTGATTCCCGCGCTTGAGGCGCAAGGGGCCATCGTTGTGTATGTCGACCTATGGAGCAACACAGCCGCCAAGCCGAGCGACCTGCTGCTAGCTGTAGTGCGCAAGGCACTGGCAGATCTGGAGCGCGCGGACTCAAAGGCACTGAGGACCTTGAAACGGTTAAAAGGCCTAGACGTGGGCGCCGCTGGCTTCAAGTTCAGTTTTAGTCTCACAGAACTCGGCAAGAACGAAGGGAATACTCTTGCGGGGGCTTTCTCCGAACTCGTGCGGTTAGCCCGAACCAACGTCGTGGTCATCGTGGATGAAGTCCAGCATGCGTTGGGTTCGGAGGACGGTCACAACATGCTGCTCGCCCTCAAAGCTGCCCGCGATGAAATTAACTTGACCCCAGATACACCTGGGTACTTCCTGTTCGTCGGCACTGGGTCGCACCGCGCCCGAGTCCGTGAACTCACAATTAAGGGCAAGCAAGCCTTCAACGGCGCCATGTCGGAGGATTTTCCCGTCTTGGAGATCGACTTTGTAAGTTGGCTGCTAGAAGAGGCAGATCTTGGTGTGAGGACGCCAACCCTAGCCGTCGCCTTTGATTGCTTTGTGCGACTGGGGCGCCGGCCTGAGGAACTCATGAAAGCACTATTTGCGCTTCAGCAGTTGCCGAACTACGTGGATGCGGATCAGGATCTGCGCGCGATCACCGAAGGCGTGCGGCAATCGGCGGCCGGCATAGATCTGGCGCGACTGGACGAGCTCGGTCCGCTGGCTTTGGCTGTTTTTGGCTACGTGTGCAAGCAAGGTGGGCAGGGCGTGAAGAAGCTTTTCTCCGCTGCTACGCTAGAAGAATATAGCGCCGAACTCGGCCGTCCGGTGAGCGCGGAGGAAATTCAGAAGGTCGCCACCATGCTGGTGGATTCAAATATCCTTGCTCGCGACGGCCACGGGATCTACGGCGTCAGTGATCCGTTCGTTGCCGAAGCCTACAGCGGCCGGATGAGTGTTCTTAAGACTCTCGAAGGTCCCGAAGTACCCCTTTGAGGTTTGCTAGCTGCAAGACGCGGCAGACCGCCCGCGCTTAGTCCCGATACGGCAGGCGCTCTTGTCTCTTTTGACGTTCCTGCGGATGCCGGATCAAAGCGTGAAGTCGTAATCGACAGTCAGAGGCGCATGGTCACTGAACTTCACTTCCTTGAAGATGTTTTCGCCACGCGCCAGTGCGGCAAAAGCCGGGGTGGCCAAATGGTAGTCCAGCCGCCACCCGACATTCTTGGCATAGGCCTGGCCGCGGTTGCTCCACCAGGTGTAGGCCTCGTCGGTGGTGGCGGGATGCAATTGGCGGTACACATCCACCAGGCCGCCCTCGCTCAGCAGCTTGGTCATCCAGGCACGTTCTTCGGGCAGGAAGCCCGAGTTCTTCTGGTTGCTTTTCCAGTTTTTCAGGTCGATGGCCTGGTGGGCGATGTTGACATCGCTGCACACCACGAACTCGCGCTCGCCTCTGAGCCGCTGAAGGTGCGGGTACATCAGATCCAGAAAGCGGAACTTGGCCTGCTGGCGCTCCTCACCCGAGGAACCGCTGGGAAAGTAACAGCTGATGATGGAGCGCTTGGCGCTGGGCGTGTCAAAACGCAGCTCCAGGTAGCGGCCTTCCGCATCGAACTCGCCACCATCAAAACCGGCATTAACATCGCTGGGCTCGGCGCGACTGTAGATGCCGACGCCCGAGTAACCTTTTTTATCCGCCAGGTGAAAATACCCTGGCAAGCCCGCCAGATGCTCAAAGCGCTCAGCCAGGTCAGGCGCTTGGGCTTTGATTTCCTGCACACAAATACAATCCGGCGCGGTGCGGCTGATCCAGGCTTCCAGCCCTTTGCTGGTGGCAGAACGAATACCGTTGAGGTTCAGAGTGGTTAATTTAAACAAGGATTTCCCCATGTCAGAGGGTGTTGAGATCGAAACCCGCCAAGACCCGTCGACCGACAAGCTGGCGCAGGATTTTGTGCAATTTGCGGTGGCGGCCGGTGTGCTGCGTTTTGGCGAGTTCAAAACCAAAGCGGGTCGGCTGAGCCCGTATTTTTTTAACGCAGGCCTGTTCGATGACGGGGCCAAGCTGGGCCAGCTGGCGCAATTTTATGCGCAGCGCCTGCTCGCCAGCGGCATCGAATTCGACATGATTTTTGGCCCCGCCTACAAGGGGATTCCACTGGGCGCGGCCCTGGCGGTGGAACTGGCTCGCCTGGGTAAAAACGTTCCCTTTGCCTACAACCGCAAGGAAGCCAAGGACCACGGCGAGGGCGGCACGCTGGTCGGCGCGCCGCTGCAGGGCCGGGTGTTGATCGTGGATGACGTGATGTCCGCAGGCACCGCGGTGCGTGAATCCATCGCCCTGATCCAGCGTGCAGGCGCCACCGCGCATGCGGTGGTGATTGCGCTGGACCGGCAGGAAAAAGCCACCGAAGACGGCCACGATGTGGCCCACAGCGCGGTGCAATATGTGCAGCAAACGCTGGGCCTGCAGGTGTGCGCCATTGCCCGGCTGCGTGATCTGATGGACTACCTGCAGCACCACCAGGTTCCCGGCCTGACCGATGCCCATGACAAGGTTCAGGCCTACCGTGACCGCTACGGCGTCGATGCCGCATGAGCGCCCGACAACGGACTTGGGTGTGGTCTTTGGGCTGGCTGGCGAGCCTGAGCCAGGGGGTGGCACTGGCCCAGGCACCCCTGCCGGAACCACCGCCCAGCGGCGATATTTACACCTGTACCGACGCCAACGGCCGCAAGCTGAACTCGGACCGGCCCATCGCCGCCTGTCGCGACCGCGAGCAGACCATTCTCAACCCGAGCGGCACCGTCAAAGCCCGTTTGGGGCCCACGCCAACGGCCAAGGAACTGCGCGAGATCGAGGCCAAAACCAAGGCCGAACAAGCCGAACAGGCCCGGCAGGAAGAAGAGAAACGACGTGATCGGGCCTTGCTCACCCGCTACCCCAACCCTGAAGCGCATGAGAAAGAACGGGCGGACGCCTTGATGCGGGTCAGCCAGGGTCGGCAGATGGCCGTTGAGCGCATCAAGACGCTACAGGCCCAGAAGGCCAAACTCGCTGACGAAATGGCTTTTTATCAGAAAGACCCTAGCCGGGCACCGCAAAAACTGCGCACGCAACTGACCGACGTGGATCAGGCGCTGGCCGTCCAGGGTCGGTTCCAGGCCGACAAGGACGCCGAGGTGGCCCGCGTGAACGCCCGCTTTGACGCCGAACAGCAGCGCCTGGCACCGCTGTGGCAACTGGGCGCGGCCCCCGCCTCGACCGCCCGCCCGGATTAACCCGCCAGTTTTTGCTTGAGCAGGTCGTTGACCTGCTGCGGGTTGGCCTTGCCCTGGCTGCCCTTCATGATCTGGCCGACCAGCGCGTTCAATGCCTTGGCATTGCCCGCGCGGAATTCGGTCACGTTTTTCGGGTTGGCAGCCAGCACCGCGTCAACGATCTTTTCCAAAGCACCGGTGTCGTTCATCTGTTTGAGGCCTTTGGTCTCAATGACCGCATCCACCTGGGCTTGCGGCTCGGCCCACAACACATCCATCACCTGTTTGGCAGCGTTGTTCGAGATGGTGCCGTCCTGGATCCGGCTGACGAGCTGACCAAGTTGCGTCGGCGTGACCGGGCAGGCGCTGATGTCGGATTCCGTGGCATTCAGGCGGCGCGAAATTTCACCCATGATCCAGTTGCCGACCAGCTTGGGCTGGCCGCAGGCTTGGGCCGCTGCTTCAAAATAAGCAGCCACCTCGCGGCTCTGGGTCAGGGCGGTGGCGTCATAGTCTGACAAGCCGTAGTCTGTGACAAAACGCGCCGCCATCACACGCGGCAGCTCGGTCATGCCAGCCCGCACGCGCTCCACCCACTCGGGCGCAATCACCAGCGGTGGCAGATCCGGGTCGGGGAAATAGCGGTAGTCGGCGGCGTCTTCCTTGCTGCGCATGGCGCGGGTTTCACCGTTATCCGGGTTGAACAGCACGGTGGCCTGCTGGATGGCGCGGCCGTCTTCGAGTTCGTCAATCTGCCAGCGGATCTCGTAATCAATCGCCTGCTGCATGAACTTGAAACTGTTGAGGTTCTTGATCTCGCGGCGCGTGCCCAAGGGCTCGCCAGGCTTGCGCACCGACACATTGGCGTCACAGCGGAAGCTGCCTTCCTGCATGTTGCCGTCGCAGATGCCGATCCAGGTGACGATCTTGTGCAGCTCTTTGGCGTAGGCCACCGCCTCAGCCGTGGAGCGCATGTCGGGCTCGGTCACGATCTCCAGCAGCGGCGTGCCGGCGCGGTTCAGGTCAATGCCGGTCTGGCCGATGAAGTCCTCGTGCAAGGACTTGCCCGCGTCTTCTTCGAGATGGGCGCGCACAAGGCGCACCGACTTTTTCTCGTCACCCAAATAAAACTCGACCGAGCCGCCCTGCACCACCGGGATCTCGAACTGGCTGATCTGGTAGCCCTTGGGCAGATCGGGGTAGAAGTAGTTCTTGCGGGCAAAAATGCTGCGCGGTGCAATGTGCGAGCCCAGCGCCAGGCCCAGTTCAATGGCGCGCTCGACCGCACCCTTGTTCATCACCGGCAGCGTGCCGGGCAAGGCCAGGTCCACGGCACAGGCTTGCGTGTTGGGCTCGGCGCCAAAGGCGGTGGCGGCGCGGCTGAAAATCTTGGATTGGGTGGACAGCTGGGCGTGGGTCTCAAAACCAATCACAACCTCATAACCCCTTACCAGAAGGGACTTTTGCGCTACAGATTTTGTATCAGTCATGGTGTTTTTCTCAGATGCCTTGCGGGCGCCGGGTATGCCAGTCGGTGGCCTGCTGGAAGCGGTGTGCCACATTGAGCAGGCGTGACTCGCTCAAGTGGTTGCCGATCAGCTGCAGCCCCACCGGCATGTTGCCAGCGCCAAAACCCACCGGCAGGCTCATGCCGGGCAATCCTGCCAGCGAGGCGGGCAAGGTGAAGATGTCGGCCAAGTAGTCGGCCAGCGGGTCGTTGCCATGGCCACCCAATTCCCAGGCTACGGTGGGTGCCACCGGGCCGGCGATCACGTCACATTGCTGGAATGCCTGCTGAAAGTCGTCGGCAATCATGCGGCGGATTTTTTGCGCCTGCAGGTAATAGGCGTCGTAGTAACCATGGCTCAGCACATAGGTGCCGATCATGATGCGGCGTTTGACCTCGTCACCAAAGCCTTCGGCGCGGGTCTGCTCGTACATGTCGTTGAGGTCCTTGAAGTTTTTGGCGCGGTGGCCAAATTTCACCCCGTCAAAACGGCTCAGGTTGCTCGACGCCTCGGCGGGCGCAATGATGTAGTAGACCGGAATCGACAGCTCGGTGCGCGGCAGCGAAATCGGCACCAGCCGTGCGCCGAGCGCTTCGTATTCCTTGAGCGCGGCATCCACCGCCGCACGCACATCGGGGGCCAGGCCTTCACCAAAAAACTCGGCGGGCACACCAATGCGCAGGCCGCTGATGTCAGCATCCAACGTGCGGGTGAAGTCCTCAGCGGGCACGTCCAGCGAGGTGGCATCGCGGTCTGGATCCGGCCCGCACATGGCCGAGAGCAGCAAAGCGCAGTCTTGTGCGGTGCGAGCCAGCGGACCGGCCTGATCCAGGCTGGAGGCAAACGCCACCATGCCGTAGCGTGAGGCGCGACCGTAAGTGGGTTTGATGCCGGTGACGCCGCAAAACGACGCGGGCTGGCGAATGGAGCCGCCGGTGTCGGTACCGGTCGCCGCAGGCGCCAGGCGCGCCGCCACGGCCGCTGCGCTGCCGCCCGATGAACCACCCGGCGTGCGGGTGGTGTTCCATGGATTTTTCACTGGATGAAACGCAGAATTTTCATTGGCCGAACCCATCGCGAATTCGTCGCAGTTGAGCTTGCCCAGCGTGACCATGCCCGCACCGGGCGCGCCGCCCGCCACACCGGCGCCCAGGCGCGACACCACGGTGGCGTCAAACGGCGAGTGGTAGCCGTCCAGCATCTTCGAGCCCGCCGTGGTGGCGAAATCGCGGGTGACAAAAATATCCTTGTGGGCCAGCGGCACACCTTCCAAGGCGCCAGCCGTGCCAGCGGCCAGCCGTGCGTCGGCCGCGCGGGCTTGGGCCAGTGTGACCTCGGGGTTGGTGTCCAGAAAAGCGCCCAGGTGGGCGTGCGACTGGGCGCGGGCCAGAAAGTGTTGTGCGGCCTCCACCGCCGACACCTGGCGACTGCGCAGGTGCGCGGCCAGTTCGGCCACGGTGAGATCGTGAAGTTCGGTAGATGGCGTCATGATGAAAATGGATGGGGCTTACTCAATGACCTTGGGCACCAGAAACAGGCCGGACTCGACCGCGGGCGCACTTTGCTGGTTGGCATCGCGCTGGTTGGGCTCGCTGGCCACGTCGTCGCGCAGGCGCAAAGCCATGTCGCCCGACACGTCGACCGGATGCGCCAGCGGCACCACGCCCGAGGTGTCCACAGCGCGCATTTTTTCAACAATGCCAAAAAAGTCGTTGAGTTGCGAACACAGGCGTGTGCGCTCTTCGGGTTGAAGACCGAGCCGGGCCAGATGCGCCAGCCGGTCGATGTCAGCAAGGGTCAGGGACATGGTTTTTTCGATTGCAACAAGGGGTAAACCGCATTTTGGAGAGCCCTGCGACACAGGTTATGCACAGGTCATAGGGTATTATCCCGCCTTTGGGCAGCAGCCCGAAACGGCATAGTTGATTGCCGAAAACACGCTATTTTGAACACATTACAGGGTGACATGCGAGCCGAAGCGCTTCATGTACCCGAGAGGACTTATTCATGTTTGGAGCTTTCCGTCAGTACTTTTCCACTGACCTGGCCATCGATCTCGGCACCGCCAACACCCTGATTTACGTACGCGACAAAGGCATTGTGCTCGATGAGCCGTCGGTCGTCGCCATCCGCCACGAAGGCGGTCCGCAAGGCAAAAAAACCATCCAGGCCGTCGGCAAGGAAGCCAAGGCGATGTTGGGCAAGGTGCCCGGCAACATCGAAGCGATTCGCCCGATGAAAGACGGCGTGATTGCCGACTTCACCGTCACCGAGCAGATGCTCAAGCAGTTCATCAAGATGGTGCACCCGCGCTCGGTGTTTCGCCCCAGCCCGCGCATCATCATCTGTGTGCCTTGCGGCTCGACCCAAGTGGAGCGCCGGGCCATTCGCGAAAGCGCTTTGGGTGCTGGCGCCAGCGATGTTTACCTGATTGAAGAACCCATGGCCGCCGCCATTGGCGCCGGGCTGCCGGTGTCCGAAGCCCAAGGCTCGATGGTGGTGGACATCGGTGGCGGCACCACCGAGGTCGGCGTGATCAGCCTGGGTGGCATGGTCTACAAGGGCAGTGTGCGCGTGGGCGGTGACAAGTTTGACGAAGCCATCATCAACTACATCCGCCGCAACTACGGCATGCTGATTGGTGAACCCACCGCCGAAGCCATCAAAAAGAACATTGGTTCCGCCTTCCCCGGCAGTGAAGTGCGCGAGATGGAAGTGCGTGGGCGCAACCTCTCCGAAGGTGTGCCGCGCAGCTTCACCATCAGCAGCAACGAAATCCTCGAAGCCCTGACCGACCCGATCAACAACATCGTGTCCGCCGTGAAAAACGCGCTGGAACAGACCCCGCCCGAACTCGGTGCCGACATTGCCGACCGCGGCATGATGCTCACCGGCGGCGGCGCGCTGTTGCGTGACCTGGACCGCCTGCTGGCCGAAGAAACCGGCCTGCCGGTGCTGGTGGCTGAAGACCCGCTGACCTGCGTGGTGCGCGGCTGCGGTATCGCGCTGGACCAGATGGAACGTCTGGGCTCCATCTTCACCAGCGAATAAGCGCCAGGAGTCAGCGATGCCCCTGGGTACGCTGGACAGGTCACCGCCCCCATTTTTCCGCCAGGGCCCGTCCGCTCTGTCCAAGCTGGTTTTTTTTGGCGTGCTGGCGGTGCTGCTGATGGTGGCAGACAACCGCTTCGGGCTCATCAAACCGGTGCGCTCGGCCATTGCCACCGTGATTTACCCCTTGCAGTGGTCAATGCTGCAGCCAGTGATCTGGACACGCAACAGCGGCCAGTATTTTGAAGCGCTGAACACCTCGCAGGCCAATGAAGCGGCGGCCCAATACCGGCTGGGCCTGCAATCCCAACGTGCCCAGCAGGTGGAACAACTCAGCCAGGAAAACACCCGCCTGCGCGCCCTGCTGGATTTGCGCGAGCGTGTCAACGCGCCCGCGCTGGCCGCCCAGATCCTGTATGACGCGGCGGACCCTTACCGGCGCAAAGTCATCATCGACAAAGGCGCCCTGGCCGCCGTGCAGCCGGGCTCGCCCGTGCTCGATGAGCTGGGTTTGCTGGGGCAGGTGACCCGGGTGTACCCGCTGGTGAGCGAGGTGACGCTGATCACCGACCGCAACCAGGCCATTCCGGTGCTGAACGTGCGCACCGGCTTGCGGGCGCTGGCGTTTGGCGATGCGGCCTCCAGTGCCGGCTCGCTGGAACTGCGTTTTCTGGACGCCAACGTCGACGTGGAAGTGGGCGACCTGCTGACCACCAGTGGCCTGGATGGTGTCTACCCGCCCGGCCTGCAGGTGGCGCGCATCAAGGCGATTGAACGCGGTGCCGACTCGGCCTTTGCGCAGGTGCAATGCGAACCGGTGGCCGCCGTCTCCAGTGGTCTGCATGTGCTGGTGCTGCAGCCGATGGCCGGCCCCTTCCTGGCCCGCCCGGACGACACCGCCGATCGGCCCAACGCCAAGTCCAAAGGGGACTCACCATGATCATGCCGCGTGGTCAGCAGTTGCTGCTGCCAGCCAACCCCTGGTTCATCTGGGGCAGCCTGCTCACCGCCCTGTCGCTGAACATGCTGCAAAACATGGGCCTGTGGGGACGCGCGGCCTGGGCGCCTGATCTGGTGGCCGTGGCGCTGGTGTTCTGGTCCATTCACCAGCCATTGCGCGTGGGTGTGGGTTCGGCGTTTTTGCTGGGGCTGGCGATGGATGTGCACCACAGCGCCCTGCTGGGCCAGCACGCGCTGGCCTACAGCGCGCTGAGTTTTCTGGCCATCGGCATCCATCGGCGGATCTTGTGGTTTTCAGTCCCCAGCCAGGCGGCCCAGGTGCTGCCGCTGTTTGCCGCCGCCCACTTGCTGACGCTGGCGCTGCGCATGGTGAGCGGGGATGTGTTTCCGGGCTGGTCCATCTTTTTGGCTCCGGTGGTGGAAGCCTTGTTGTGGCCGGTGGTGAACGTGCTGCTGCTGTTGCCGCAGCGTCAGGCGCCCGACCGCGACGATAACCGGCCGCTGTAAACCCGATGACGGTGATCCGTAACGTTCAGGCCGAACTGTCGCGCTTTCGGGTGCGGGTGCTGGTGGCCAGCATCGTCATGGTGGTGTGTTTCGGCCTGGTGGCGGCGCGGCTGGTGTACCTGCAGGTAACCCGCCACGACGACCTGATGGCGCAGGCCGAAAACAACCGCACGGCGATTGTGCCGATCGTGCCCAATCGCGGCCTGATCACGGACCGCAACGGTGTCGTGCTGGCGACCAACTATTCGGCCTACACGCTGGAGGTCACCCCGTCCAAAGTGGCCAACCTGGAGCAGACCATTGACGCGTTGGCCCAGCTCATTGAGATCACACCGCGCGACCGCCGCCGCTTCAAAAAACTGCGCGAGGAGGCCAAAAGCTTTGAGTCCCTGCCGCTGCGCAGTCGCCTGAGCGATGACGAGGTGGCCCGGTTTGGCGCCCAGCGCTACCGGTTTCCCGGCGTCGACATCAAGGCCAGGCTGTTTCGCAACTACCCGTTTGGCGAGGTGGCCAGCCACGTGGTGGGCTACATCGGGCGCATCAACGCGGCTGAAAAAGAGGTGATTGAAGAGTCGGAAGACCCGGCCAACTACCGCGGCACCGACTACATCGGCAAACTGGGCGTGGAGCAGAGTTTTGAGCCGCAATTGCACGGCATCACCGGTGTGGACGCGATGGAAACCTCGGCCGGTGGGCGCGCCACGCGACGCCTGACCACCCAGCCCTCGACCCCTGGCAACACCGTCAAGTTGTCGATCGACATCAAGCTGCAAAAACTCATTGAAGAGCTGTACGGCGAGCGCCGCGGCGCGCTGGTGGCGCTGGACCCCAAAACCGGCGATGTGCTGGCCTTTGTCAGCAAACCCACCTTTGACCCCAACCTGTTCGTGGAAGGCATCGACCAGGAAAACTGGCAACTGCTCAACGAGTCGATTGACAAACCGCTGCTCAACCGCGCCCTGCGCGGCACCTACCCGGCGGGCTCCACCTACAAACCGTTCATGGCCCTGGCGGCGTTGGCGCTTGGCAAACGCACGCCGCAAACCATCATCAACGACCCCGGCTTCTACATGTTCGGTGGCCACCGCTTTGGCAGCCCGGAGAACGAACGTGGCGGCCTGATGGACATGCACCGCGCCATTGTCGAATCGAGCAACGTCTACTTTTACTCGCTGGCCAACGAGATGGGCGTTGACACCATCCACGACTTCATGGCGCCGCTGGGCTTTGGCCAGATCACCGGTATCGACATCCATGGCGAAGTGCGCGGGGTGCTGCCCAGCCAGGCCTGGAAACGCAATTACTACAAACGCCCGGAGCAAAAAAGGTGGTACGCCGGGGAAACCATCTCGCTGGGCATCGGCCAGGGTTACAACAGCTTCACCATGCTGCAGCTGGCCCAGGCCACCGCCATCTTGGCCAACGGCGGCATCAAGCACAAACCCAAGCTGGTGATGGCCACGCAGGATGTGCGCACCCGCGCCATCACCGCACTCAACGCCGACCCGCCCGTCAACCTGGGCTACAAGCCCGAGCACGTCGAGGTCATTCGCCGCGCCATGGTGGGCGTGACGCAGGGCGGCACCTCCACGCGTGTGTTTGCCGGTGCCGGCTACCTCAGTGGCGGCAAAACCGGCACCGCCCAGGCGGTGTCACTCGGCAAGAACGAGCGCTACAGCGCCATCCGCATGGAAGAACGCAAGCGTGACCATTCGCTCTACATTGCCTTCGCTCCGGCCGACGACCCCCAAATGGCGCTGGCGGTGATTGTGGAAAACGCGGGGTTTGGCTCGACCTCGGCCGCGCCCATTGCCCGGCGCGCGTTTGATTACTGGCTGATGGGCCAGTACCCCAGCGAGCAAGACATCGCGGCAGTCAAACTGGGCCAGGCGGGTGCACCGATTGGCAAACCGCGCCTGGCAGCCGAGGTGCCGTTGCAGGCAGAAGCGTCAGCAACACCTGCCGTGCCAGCCAGCGCAACAGCGGCGCCTGCTGCCGATCTCAGCCGCAGGTAACCCGGTTACGGCCTTCCTGTTTGGAGCGGTACAGGGCCGCGTCAGCGCGCGCCGTCAGGCTGCGGGCATCGTCGCCTGCTTGATGCCAGGCCAGGCCGGCGGAAAGGGTGACCGTCAGCACCACGGTCTGGGTCCGCCGGTCGCGAATCTTCAGCGCTTGGGTGCGCAGTCGCACCAGCTCGGCCTGTTTGAGACAGTCGTCGGGGGTGCTGGCGGGCATCAGGATGGCAAACTCTTCACCGCCATAACGCGCCACACTCGTTGCTGATCCGCTCGCCACGCAGCTCTTGAACACCTGACCCACCGCCTGCAAAACCCGATCGCCCATGACATGCCCATGGGTGTCGTTGACTTTTTTGAAGTGGTCGATATCGAACATGATCAGGCCGTGGGCACAGCCCTCGGCCAGCGGCTGCACCAGCATGTGGGCCAGCTTGTCATCAAAACCCCTGCGGTTGAACACCTGGGTCAACGTGTCGATCAGCGACTCGTCGCGCACGCGGGCGAGCTCGCTTTGCAGCCGCTGGATCTCGGACTGGCTGCCTTTGACCTCACTCTCCAGCGCTTGGGCCGAATCACGCATGCGCGCCGTGCTCTCAATGGCCTGCAGCACCATCGGGGTGGTCAGCTTGTCATTGAGACTCTGCAAACCGGCAGCCAGGCTTTGCAACTGCACGCCAAACTGGTCAGCGTTGCTGCCGGTGCTGTCGGCTGCGCTGGCCAGGGTGGCCATGACCTGATGCAACTCACTGCCAATGCGGTGCATGGCCTGCGGATCCACCTCCGCGATGTGGGCTTGGTACAGGCCATGCACATCGGCATCGGTCAACCGGGGCCGACTGCGCAGCAACTGGTCCAGGGCCTGGTTGAGCTTCGCGTTCATGCCCGCAACATACTCAAACCAGACGGTGTAGGTGAGGGGGTTGAAGGCCGCATCATGCTGCCCCATATGCGTCAGCACGATACGCAGCAGCTCCGCGCTTTGTTCTTTGGACTGGGAATAACGCAAGATGATCTTTCTCGGGAGGGGGCGTCCGCGACGCCCGGATCATAGCCATTCAGCGCATGAAAGCGTCGTAACCTGTCTTCAAAATAAGCGCGCTCACCACCAGGATGAACACGCCTCGGACAAAGCCGGTGCCGTGTTTGAGGGCCAGGCGCGTGCCCAGCAGGCTGCCCACCACATTGGCCACGGCCATCACCAGCACAAAGTGCCACCAGATGTGCCCTTTGGAGATGAACAGCGCCAGCGCCGAGATGTTGGTGGCGGTGTTGACCAGTTTGGCGGCGGCCGAGGCGCTCAAAAAGTCGTAGCCCAGCACCCGCACAAACAAGAACACCAGAAAACTGCCGGTGCCCGGACCAAAAAAGCCGTCATAAAAACCGATCAGCAAGCCGATGCCCGCCGCCAGCCACTGCTCTTGCCGGCCTTCAAAATGCGGTGTGTGGGTGCGCCCCAGCTCTTTTTTGGCCAGCGTGTACAGCAGCACCGCCAGCAACACAAACGGCAGCGCCTTGCGCAAAAAGCCGGGCGAGATCACCGTCACCAGCCAGGCACCGGCAAACGAGGCCAGCAGCCCCGCCACGGCCGCGGGCCACAGCGCGGCCCAGCGCATCTGCACACGCCGGCTGTATTGCCAGGTGGCGATACCAGTGCCCCAGACAGACGCACCCTTGTTGGTGCCAAACAAGGTGGCCGGGTGGGCGGTGGGGAACGTGGCAAACAGCGCGGGCACCAGAATCAGCCCGCCGCCGCCCACAATGGCATCCACAAAGCCGGCAAACAGGCTGGCAAGCGAGACAACAACAAAATCCATGCGGCCATTGTCGCATTGACCTGCGCCCCGGAAACTTCAAACTTGATAGCTGCCAGCCCTCTCAAAACCGGGGCGAACGATCCATTTGACACACAAAATAAAAAGGCACCGGGGGTGCCGGTGCCTTGTCTCTTTTTATGTTGGACCACGTTGGGTTTGTCTCCTGGGGCCTTTTCACCACGGATGGACGTAGCGCCCGGGTGATGGGTTCAACTGTACGTGCCGCAGCCCGGCGGAGCCATCAGGACATACCCTTGTCGTGTTTACCCTTGGCGGTCGGCGCCTGTCATAGCCCGGTCACGCGGCTGCGCTGGCGTCAGCCAAGATCCAGCGCGCGGCTTTTTCAGCCAGCATCAGCGTGGGTGAATTGGTGTTGCCGCTGGTGATGCGCGGCATGGCACCGGCGTCCACCACACGCAAGCCCGCGATGCGCCCGCCCGGGCCGCGCACGCGCAGGCGCGCATCCAGCACCGCCAACGGGTCGCCATCACGGCCCATTCGGGTGGTGCCAACCGGGTGGAAGATGGTGGTGGCAATGTCACCGGCCAGCTTGGCCAGTTCATCGTCACTCTGGTATTGCACGCCGGGTTTGAACTCTTGCGGGTGGTATGGGGCCAGCGCGGGCTGGCTGACGATGGTGCGGGTCAGGCGCAGCGAATCGGCCGCCACCTGGCGGTCTTCCGGTGTGCTGAGGTAATTGGGCGCAATCGCCGGGGCTTGGGTGAAATCGGGTGAGGTGATCAACACGCTGCCGCGGCTGGTGGGGTTGAGGTTGCAAACGCTGGCGGTGAACGCGGCAAAGCGGTGCAGCGGTTCGCCAAACGCGTCCAGGCTCAGCGGCTGCACGTGGTATTCAATGTTGGGGTACGGCTGGGCCGGGTCACTGCGGGTGAAAGCGCCCAACTGGCTGGGCGCCATGCTCATCGGGCCGCTGCGTTTGAGCGCGTATTCCAGCCCGATCCGCGTCTTGCCCCACAGCGAACTGGCCTGCGTGTTGAGCGTCTTGACGCCTTGCACCTTGAACACGGTGCGGATCTGCAGGTGGTCTTGCAGGTTGGCGCCCACACCGGGGGCGTCATGTTGCACGGCGATGCCATGTTTTTGCAGCAGCGCGCCGGGGCCGATGCCCGAGAGCTGCAAAATCTGTGGCGAGCCGATGCTGCCCGCGCTCAGAATCACTTCGCCAGCGGCATGCGCGCAGACCTTTTGGCCATCTTTGACCACCTCGACCCCGCTGCAGCGCAAGCAGCCATCGGCCAATGTCTCGATCACCAGCCGCGCCACCTGCGCCTGCGTCCACAGCGTGAAGTTGGGCCGGGTGACACACACCGGGCGCAAAAAAGCCTTGGCCGTGTTCCAACGCCAGCCATTCTTCTGGTTCACCTCAAAGTAACCGACACCTTCGTTGTCGCCCCGGTTGAAGTCATCGGTGGCGGGAATGCCGGCCTGCTGCGCGGCTTGCGCAAAGGCGTCCAGAATGTCCCAGCGCAGACGCTGTTTTTCCACCCGCCATTCACCGCCGCTGCCGTGAAAACGTGCCAGGTCGGCCAGCTTGTGGGGTGTGGGAGCGCTTTGTGAGCTGCCGTCCAACTTGTAATGGTTTTCGTGCTGTTTGAAATCGGCCAGACAGTTTTCCCACGACCAGGCATCGTCACCGGTCAGCTGCGCCCAGGTCTCATAGTCACGCGCCTGGCCGCGCATGTAGATCATGCCGTTGATGCTGCTGCAGCCACCCAGCGTTTTGCCGCGTGGGTAACGCAGGGTGCGGCCGTTCAGGCCGGCATCGGGTTCGGTCTTGTACAACCAGTCGGTGCGGGGATTACCGATGCAATACAGGTAACCCACCGGGATGTGGATCCAGTGGTAGTCGTCGCGGCGACCGGCTTCAATCAGCAGCACGCGTTTGGACGGATCGGCGCTCAGGCGGTTGGCCAGCAGGCAGCCCGCCGTGCCAGCGCCGACGATGATGAAGTCAAAGTCTGTGGGCATGCGCACCCCTTGGCGCGTTGTTTTATTTGGACGCCGGTCCGGTGAGCACTGGCAGCCCGGCCTTGACCCAGGCGTTCATGCCACCTTCCACATTGAGGGCTTGGGTGAAACCGGCTTTGGCCATCAACTCTTGCGCCTGGCCGGAGCGGCTGCCGCTGCGGCAAATCAGCACCACCGGTTTGTCTTTGTGCGCGGCCAACTCCTGCAGGCGGCTCTCCAGTTGGCCCAGCGGGATCAACTGGGTGCCCGGGGCATGACCCGCGGCATATTCGCTGGGTTCGCGCACGTCAATCATCAGCGCGCCTTGGCTTTGCATGGACGCGCCCTGTGCCACGTCCACGCTGGGCGACTTGCCGAAGGCGGTCAGGGAAAGCGATAACGCGATCAATGTGACCGAGGATTTGAAAAATTTCAGAGAAAGCATGCTGTGGTGTCAACGTTGAAAAACGTGAAGCATAAAGGGTGGCGGTTGGGGTTGGGTGATGCGGGGTGAGATTTCTGGCGCTGTGAGGCGGCAGTTCAGCGGTTGCAGGCATTCACGAACGCCCGCATCCAAGTTGGCCAGTTCAATGCCGGTCAGACGCCGTCAGCAGGATTCAGGAAAACTCCCGGATGTGTGTCCAGACGTCTTTAGCACCCATCGCATCAACCTACGCTGGCAAAACCTCGTGCGCCTGTTGCGACAGGCGCCGGATGTGTTGAATCTGGTCGAAATCACCGCGCAATGCCGCCACCACGTCGCCGTCGATGGCGCCATCACCGACCAATTTGTCGAGCGCTGCCAGACACTGTGCGTGCGTCATGCCACTGCTCCAGCTCGTCCGACGGGCGTGGGGCAGTCATCGCCCTGGGAGGTGTCCAGAAGACGCCGACGCGTCAAAGGGCTTCAATGGCCGGATAGAACACCGTGTCTTCCTTGTGCATCCTGGCATGCACGGTCTTGAGGACCGAGTTGGCATCCTTGCGAAACCCCTCCGGGTCTCGGGCCACGTTACCGGCCTGGTTCCATCGTTCGGCAAACCCCATGTAAGCCGTCGCAATGGCGCCCATGTCGTCCTGAAATTTGGTGCCCATACGCGCCAGAACTTCGTTGTTGCCGTTGCGCAAAGCCGGGTACAGCACCTGATCTTCCACCGCCAGATGCAGCTTGATGATGGAGCTCATGGCGATGATGAGTCGGGCGATTTCCTCGGCGTTCTCACTGACGCCGGCCTGGCTGGCTTGTCTGAGTTGGGCAATACAGCCGAGGATGTCAAGGTGTTGACGTTTGAATTTGTCGATGTTCATGAAGTGGGGAGATCGAAGTTCAGGGCATCAAAGAGGGACCATCGTTTGACACTGATACACGCTTAATAGATTCATATTAAATGAATCTATTAAAGCATGCCAAGCAAAAAACTCAAACAATTTTTGTAATCACAGTGCTCAGAAGATGGATAAGCGGGGTGACCAGCTCGGCCGTGCCGAGATCGATCCGCACAGACCGGACGTCTGCATGGTCGATGTGGTCAAGTGGCGCAACCCAATTTGACGACATGGCCGCCACACAGCTGACCCCGGGTCATGTCAGCCAGCAGCGGGCTCGGGTGACGGCAGATCGCCTATCTCTGCTACCAGTATGGGTCTAAAGAGCCAGCCAACCCTTCCCTTCGTTGACCTTCAATAGTGAGCGGTTGCAGTGGGGAAAAAGTATGTCGGTTGTGCAGCGTTACCCGACGGCCACCAATGCCAGCTTCCGGGTGGGCCAATTCCATGCATTTGGAGGTCAGTCAAACGCTGTTCTCAGACTTTGGCCCGGTGCCAATGCGTTAGTTCAGAGCGTTGAGAGCCATCCTCCAGGGTGCGAGACAGCACCTGCTCATCTTTCAACCTCCAATGTCTTAAATTTTCCTTCAGCTATGGAGTACGTTTTCCGGGAGCAACCTCACGCAGCTTCTCTTCGCTGCGCAGCAATTTATCCGTCGCCAGCCGGCGCTCGGTAATATCAACCGTGACACACACCAGGTACAACGGATTTCCGGCCGCATCGAATACGGGTTTCTTGAAGGTATGGCCAAAGCGGTTTTGCTTGAGTTCAGCATTCCAGTAGGTCTCTTCATAGTCGAGCAGGTAGCCGCGCGCGAAAATCTCCTTATCCTTGGCGAGAAAACTCGCCACCTGGTCGGCGGGGAAAACCTGGCTGCCGTCTGTCCCGCGCAGATCGGAGGCGCTCATGCCCCACTGCGATTCACACGCTTTGTTGACCAAGACGAAGCGGCTCGTCGCGTCCTTGGCAAAGATCGCGGCCGGAATGGCGTTAATGACGTCTTGTATCACGCCGATGTCTTCAAACATGTTGGGCGGCCCGGTGTGGCGATTCTCGTCGGCAGTCTCCTTCTTGAGGAAGGCCTCCTTGATTTGCGCACGAAGAATGCCGTCGTCCCACGGCTTGGTCAGAAACTTGTAAATTGCACCATCGTTGACCGCGTCGGTGACCGCTTGCAGGTCAGTGTAGCCCGAGAGCACGAGGCGCACGGTATGTGGATGCAGCGTCTTGATTCGGCGAAGGAATTCGATGCCACCAATGCCCGGCATGCGTTGGTCAGAAACGACGACATCGACCGAATGGGTTGCGAGTAATTCCAACCCCTGTTCCGCACCGGATGCCGTCAGAATGGTGTACCCGTCTTGGCGTAACAGGCGTTTGAGCGATGAAATGATATTTTCCTCATCGTCAACGAGAAGCAGTGTCCTGCTCCGCTGCATGCTGGCAATCATCCTGCTGTCCAGCGACTGCCGCGTACGCAGAAGTGCCGTTGCATCCTCAGCCCCCAACGGCCTGCTGAAATAGTAGCCCTGTACCTCGTCGCATTGGTTGGCAATCAATAAGCCCAGTTGCCCCTCGGTCTCGACCCCCTCGGCGACAACCTTGAGCTTCAAGTTGTGTGCCAAGGTGATGATGGCGCGAGTGATCGACACATCGTTGGTATCGGCAATGATGTCCTTGACAAAAGCTCGGTCGACTTTGAGGCAGTCAATCGGAAAACGTTTCAGGTAAGCAAGGCTGGAAAAGCCGGTGCCAAAATCGTCGATCGAAATTTTCACCCCCATCGCCTTCACGCGTTGCAGGAGAGCGATGCTGTCCACAGCGTCCTTCATTAACTGGCTTTCGGTCAGCTCCAGTTCAAGGAAGGCGGGTGCTAACCCGCTCGTCGCCAGCGCGACTTTCACCGTCTCGCACAGGTCACCCGCTTCAATCTGCCGGCCCGAGATATTGACCGCAATGCTAGGCGTCCCCAAGCCAGTGTCGTGCCATCGCTGGGCTTGAATACAGGCATTCGTCAGCACCCATTCGCCGACCGCAACGATCAACCTGCTTTCCTCCAATAGCGGGATGAACGCGACCGGGCCGACCAATCCTCGAAGCGGGTGCTGCCAGCGCAATAAGGCTTCGAAACCGGTGATTTTTCCCGTTGTGCAACTCACCTTAGGCTGATAGTGGATCAGAAACTCGCCCCTGCTCAGGGCATGACGAAGATCCCTTTCAAGGTCTAGTTTCTCCTGCGTGTTCCGGTTCATTTCCGCGGTGAAGAACTGATAGGTATTGCGCCCCAGTTCCTTGGCTCGATACATCGCCGTGTCGGCATTGCGGATAAGGGTCTCGCTTTCCGCGGCATCGGTCGGGAACAGCGTGATGCCAATACTGGCTGAAACGAACAACTCGTGACCGGCGATCAAGTATGGTCTCGCGCAGCTTTCGATTAGCTTCCGGGCCACCATTGCAGCATCTTCGCTGCTGCCTATTTCTGGCAAAAGAATGAGAAATTCATCACCGCCCAGACGCCCCACGGTATCGGTATCGCGTACACATGAAACCAGGCGGTTAGCGACCTCACGCAACAAGGCGTCACCGACGGTGTGGCCGAGTGTGTCGTTTACGGCCTTGAAGTTGTCGAGATCAACGGACATCACGGCGAGCAGCCCGTCGTTTCGCCGCGCGGCACGCGTTCCCTGTTCCAGGCGATCATCAAGCAGCGTTCGGTTGGGAAGGCCGGTGAGAACGTCGTAGTAGGCAAGGTAGTTGAGCCGCTCCTGCTTGTCGATGTGATCGATGGCGAACGCGATGTCACCGGCGAGATCAGCCAGAAGCTTTAACTCCTCTTCCCGAAAAAATTCGATCTCGCTTGCGTACATGGTGAATACGCCGACGGCCACGTTCGAAACGATCAGTGGAAAGATGGCCATTGAGCGGACGCCGGCTTCGGCGTATTTCCCGCCAAAGACAAGCCGCGGGTCGTTCAGCGAATCGTTCGCCACCGCTATCTCTTTGTCCCTGATAGCTTTCGCGACCATGGTGCTTCTTGCGCCTTCGGCCGATGCAAGGAGTTCCTGGATGTCCGCCAGCAGCGCTTCGTCTTTGCCGGTTGACGCGACGGGCACAATCCTCGTCGTGCTAGGATCAACAATGGCGATCAAGGACATGCGGAAGCCGCCGGCCTCCACCGCAATCGCGCAGGCTTCCTTGAACAGCTCGTCACGACTGGTGGCCCTTACGATCAAGTTATTGATACCGCTGAGCATCGCATAGACACGGGAAAGGTGGATCATCCTGGCTTCCGCGGCCTTGCGCTCGGTGATGTCGTCGGCGATCACCAGCAGGTGCGTCGCCGTTCCGCTGGCGTCGGACAATGCGATCTTTCGCATATGCGCACTGACCGTCCCGCGATCAACCGTGAGCACGGCACGATCAGGAAAATCTTGCAGATTTCTGTTGTCCATCAGCTCCAGATCTGACGCGTGCATACGATCGGCATCGAATTTCGGCCAGAGGTCGTGGACGTTGCGACCGATGGCGTCTTGGCGCGGCAACCCATACAAAGCCTCGGCAGCCTTGTTCCAGATCTGGATGCGAAAATCGTTCTGCACCGATTTGAGCTGAACCGCGGTTGGTATGTTGTCGATGATGCTAGCGAGCAGCTGGCTGACTGAGCGCTGTTCCTCTTCCGACCGCTTCCGGTCGCTGATATTGTGATGCATGATCACGGCGCCAATCAGACGGTCATTGGGGAGAGGCGAGGCTGTTAGCACGAACCAGCGCTGCTCTGCCGGAGAATGACAGGAATATTCGAACGAAAAGCTCTTTGCCCGACCGAGCAGCACCGAACGAATTCCCGCGGCCACCTGGCGGGCCTCTGGCGCGTCCTGTGCGCTGTCACAAATCTCGAGGTAGTTGAGCCCAACGCAGAAGTCCGGGCTCTGCAGCAGATTTTCCCTGCCGAATTGCCGCCAAGCGTCGTTCACAACAACGATGAGCCCCTGCCCATCAAGCAAGGCGATCGGAGCCGGCAGCGAGTCAATGAGGGCGGCCTGTTTAGCCGCCTCGCTGCACCGCAATTGATCGTGCGCCAGCCGCAGCAGTAGCGTCCGGCCGCTGCGATCCGTCACCGAATCGACCGCTCCGCCCGTCAGTTCATCGAGACGCTGCTCGGTATCGTGCAGCGTCTCGATTAATGCCGCGATTTCTTCATTCACGTTCTGCCCAGGCGAGGAATATTCACGGCTCATGCAGTCACGCCTTTCAACCCCAAGGCCAGCAGTACAGTTTGCGTCTGCCTGAGCGTGCCGACGATTCTGCATACCGACGGAGCTACGACCAAGGTTGGCGTCATGAAGATGCCTTTCGCCAAAGCGCGTTTCGGCCCGACGAGCACGTCCACGATCTCAATCTCCTTGTGGTCACAAAGCCCAACATCTGAAAGGGTTGCAGACAAGCATCATCTCCCCACGAATTCTGGAAAGGCCCGGACGGCTAGTGACGCTGCATGGATCACGGGTAGGTCAAAATGACCTGCCGATTATGAATAGCGTCATTTCCAGTCAAAAGAGGGATTCTCGATTTGCCTTCCGCGGCTGTCGGTACGCTAGACCCCGTACGCCGTTATCACTCGCGCCTTACAACGAGAACGGACTGGATTACATTTCGGGACGCTGGCACGGCCACAAAACCGTCACCATGCGCAGTGCACACTGCACACCCGAGCATGACCTTGGAGCCCTCGGAGCTTCCGTTGTTCCCAGCTGCGCTATTCGTCAAATGGATGTGACACGGGCCGCAACCAAATCGTGACACGCAATGTCAGCAATCTCGCGGGCAGATTGGCAAATCGAATTTCCGCAATTAGCCTGAACCTGAACCCCAACACCCCATCCAAACATGTTGAGGGCGGGTGGTGGGGTTGTCGGGCGCAGGCCCTATTCGCGTGACGTGAAAGTCGGCGAACCAACCCAACAGCGACACCTGAGCGCCAGACGGACCAACACCATCACCCGCGAGCAAGCCGGAGAACGGCAACCCCACCGCCCGCCTGGCAGCCGCCACACCCAATGCTCTCGCGTGCCAATGTACTTCCCCTCACCCCCGGTCGTCAGATGTCAAACCGCACCCCCTGCGCCAGCGGCAGCGCGCTGGAGTAGTTGATGGTGTTGGTGGCGCGGCGCATGTAGGCCCGCCAGCTGTCTGAGCCGGACTCGCGGCCGCCGCCGGTTTCTTTCTCGCCGCCGAAGGCGCCGCCAATTTCGGCGCCCGAGGTGCCGATGTTCACGTTGGCGATGCCGCAGTCTGACCCGGTGGCCGACAGAAAGGTTTCGGCCTCGCGCAAATCGGTGGTGAAGATGGCGGACGACAGGCCCTGCGGCACATCGTTGTTGAGCGCGATCGCCTCATCGAGCGTCTGGTACGCCATCACATAGAGGATCGGTGCAAAGGTTTCATGGCGCACCACGCCGCTTTGCGCGGGCATCTCCACCAAGGCCGCGGACACATAAAACGCGTTGGGGTAACGGTCTTGCAAGACCCGCTCACCACCCGTGACCTGGCCACCCTGGACACGCGCCTGCGCCAGCGCAAGCTGCATGGCATCAAACGCGGCCTGGTCGATCAGCGGGCCGAGCAAGGTGCCGGGCTCGTCGGGCGCACCGATGGTGAAGCTGGCATAGGCTTTTTTCAGGCGGCCCACCAGTTCGTCGTACACGCGCTCATGCACGATGAGTCGGCGCGCGCTGGTGCAGCGCTGGCCCGCGGTGCCTGCGGCGGCAAAGGCGACGGCGCGCACGGCCATGTCCAGGTCGGCGCTGGGGGCGACGATGATGGCGTTGTTGCCGCCCAGCTCCAGCAGGCAGCGTCCAATGCGCGAAGCCACACTTTCACCCACCACCCGGCCCATGCGGGTGCTGCCGGTGGCGGACACCAGCGCCACCTTGGGGTGGTCCGCCAGCGCCTGCCCGACCGCGCCATTGCCGAGCAACACCTGGCACAGGTCGCGTGTCAGCTCGGGTTGGCCAAACCGCCGGGCTGCGCGCTCTAACAGCGCGTGCACCGCCAGCGCGCACAGTGGTGCTTTTTCTGACGGTTTCCAGATCACCGCGTCGCCGCACACGAGCGCCAGCGCGGCGTTCCAGGCCCACACCGCCACCGGGAAGTTGAACGCGGTGATGACGCCCACCACGCCCAGCGGGTGCCAGGTTTCCATCATGCGATGGCCGGGGCGCTCGCTGGCGATCGTCAGGCCGTGCAACTGGCGCGACAGGCCCACGGCAAAGTCGCAGATGTCGATCATTTCCTGCACCTCGCCCAGGCCTTCAGAGGACACTTTGCCCACCTCCAGCGTCACCAGCGCGCCCAGCGCCTGCTTGTGGGCACGCAATTCCTCGCCCAGCAGCCGCACCAGTTCACCGCGCTGCGGCGCCGGTACGCTGCGCCAGCGCAAAAAGGCGGCTTGAGCACGCTCGGTGGTGGCGGCCACGTCGGTCAGCGGCGCGGTGTGCACCTGGGCCAGCCGTTGACCGTCGATGGGCGACAGGGTGGCCAGGTCGCCGCCTTGCAGGACTTCGGGGGCCACGCCCAGCGAGCTCATCAGTTCCGTGACAGAGGTGCGCATGTTGGCTCCTGAAAAAGGTGCTATTGGGCCTTATGGCATAAGGTTGCAGGGCTTTTTTACCACTGAACGGGCGACTCGCCAAGGCCACCGGTAGCCCTCTCCCCAGCCCTCTCCCAGCGGGAGAGGGAGGAAAGCCGAACCGTATCAGGCTGCATGGCGCCAGGCTTGAACGGGGGAGCGCAGGCGCTGCGCAATGCCCCCTCAACCAATCGACTCGACCTGGCGTGACTGCTCGTAGGCGCTGCCAAAGCGGTTGGCCAGCAGGTCGGGCAGGGCCACCTGCTCTTGTTTGATGAAGCCGTGCTGCGGCAACTTGCCTTCACGGAACAAGTCCACCGCGGCGCAGATGGCGGCGGCGGTGGTGATCTGGATGGCGCTCATCGGGTTGGCTTCGCTGCGGTCGGCAAAAATCTTGCGGGCAAACACCTCTTGCATGAACTTGCCATCACATTCACCGCTCACCGTCACAAACACCAGCACCACGTCTTGCATGGTCAGCGGGATGGATTTGCGCAGGATGGCTTTGAGCGTCTCCTGGTCGTGCTGCATGCCGAGTTCTTGCAGCAACATTTTCATGATGGCGCCGTGGCCGGGATAACGCACGGTTTTGTAGTCCAGCGTCTGCACCCGGCCCTTGAGCGTGTCACACAGCGTGCCCAGGCCGCCGCTGGTGTTGAAGGCTTCGTATTCGGTGCCGTCAAGGCTGAAATGTTCCATGCCTTCGAGCGGCAGCACCTCGATGACTTTGCCGTCACGGATGGCTTCGCAGGGGTGGCAATACTCGTTGATCAGGCCGTCCACGCTCCAGGTCAGGTTGTACTTGAGCGAGTTGGTCGGGAAGGCGGGCAGCGCACCCACGCGCATCTTGACCTCGTGCAAATCGGTGAACTTCTGGCACAAATGGTGCGCCACGATGCCGATGAAGCCCGGCGCCAGACCACACTGCGGCATGAAGGCGGTCTGGGCGCCCGCCGCCAGCGCCATGATGCCGCGGGTGGCGGCCACGTCTTCGGTCAGATCAAAGTAGTGGCAGCCTGCCGCCTTGGCCTGGGTGGCCACGGTCAGCGCCAGGTGGTAGGGCAAGGCGTTGATGACCGCGTCATAACCCGTCATGCAGGCGCGCAATTCAGCCACGTCCGAGGTGTCGATCAGCGCGGTTTCCACCGGCAAAGCGTTCAGCGCCTTGAGCGCGACCACGCTGCAATCCACCACTTTCACCTGGTAGTCGCCACTTCGCGACAGCAGGGCGGCAATGCTTTGGCCAATGTGACCTGCACCCATCAAAACAACACGCATGACTCTCTCCTTGGTAATGGACATTTACCACCCAGTCTAAGGTGGGTTCATGTCAAACTGCCTTGTGAATATGACGAATCAGCAAGCCAAATTGACGATATGCTGCAACGTTCGTCAAAACGCCATTACCCACACACCATGTTTTCAGACACCCCCAGCACCCCACCCGCCCTGTCGCCCACGGTGCGTGACGCGCTGGACCGCGAACTGCTGGCCCTGCTGCAAACCAACGCCCGCGCGTCGGCGGCCGAGTTGGCACGCCAGCTGGGCACCGCGCGCACCACCGTGTTGTCACGCCTGAGCCGCCTGGAGCGCGAAGGGGTCATTGCCGGCTACACCGTGCGCCTGGCCCAGGATGTGCTCAACCAAGGTCTGCAGGCCTTTGTGGGTCTGACGGTGCAGCCCAAAGCCGGGCGCAGCATCGAGGAGCGGCTGCAGCGCATGCCCGAGGTGCGCCAACTGTGCGCGGTCAGTGGCGAGTTTGACTATGTGGGGCTGCTGCGCGCCGAGTCGGCGGTGCGGCTCAACAACCTGCTCGACGAGATTCGCAACCTGGAGGGTGTGGTCAAAACCACCACCTCGGTCGCGCTGGCCTGGAAGATCGAGCGCACGTGAGGAACTGACGTCAAGGGTGAATAGGGTGTGGTTTTTGCCTTGAACCCGGTGTCATGGGAAGTTGACACGCGCCGCCTTTCGCTACACTGAACGGTCGTTCTGACGTGTCGTTGAGCCAGGCCCCGGCCTGGTAAATAAAAAAAGAGTGTAGCCATGCGTACCAATCTCCCCGTCACCCAGCAGGAGTACCAGTTTCCGGCCGATGAGACACTGCTCTCCACCACCAATCTGGCCAGCCACATCACCTACGCCAACGCCGCTTTTGTGCGCACCAGCGGTTACGCCACACATGAGCTGATCGGGCAAGCGCACAACCTGGTGCGCCACCCGGACATGCCGACGCAAGCTTTCGAGGACATGTGGCGCACCCTCAAAGACGGCCAGTCGTGGCGCGCCCTGGTGAAAAACCGGCGCCAGGACGGTGACCATTACTGGGTCTGTGCCAATGCCGCGCCGATGCGCCGGGGTGGCCAGGTGGTGGGTTATTTGTCGGTCCGCACCCACCCGCCGCGCAGTGAAATCAACGCCGCCGAGCCACTTTATGCCCGCTTCAAGGCGGGTCAGGCCCGTGGCCTGGCTTTTCACCGGGGGCTGATCGTGCGTACCGGCCTGATGCGCTGGGCCAGTGCCCTGCAGTTGCTGCCAACCGCCTGGCGGGTGCGCCTGCCGCTGCTGGGCGTGGCCGGGGTCACGGGCGCGGCGCTGGCAACCAGTGGCCTGGGCTTGACCGCGCTGCTGACCACGGGCGCGGCGCTGGCGGGTAGCGTGCTGATGGCCAACCTGTTCATCGAGGCGCAGATCACCGGCCCGCTTCAACGCATCAAGGTCGCGGCGCAACAGGTGGCCACTGGCGAGGCGGCCCCCGACCTGAACCTCAACCGCTGCGATGACGTGGGCCAGATCGCCCGCGCCATCAACCAGTCGGGCCTGAACCTGCAGTCGCTGGTGGCCGATGTGCATGAGCAGGCTGGGGCCGTGCAGGTGGCCAGCCAGGAGATTGCCGCCGCGGTGAACGACTTGTCCAACCGCACCGAGCAAACCGCCTCCAGCTTGGAGGAAACCGCCGCCGCCATGGAACAACAGACCGCGTCGGTCAAACAGAACTCCGACGCTGCCCAGCAGGCCAGCCAGTTGGCGCACGAAGCCACCGAGGTGGCGGCCAAAGGCGGCGCGGACATGGCGCAGGTGGAAACCACCATGGCGCAAATCACCGCCTCCAGCCGCAAGATTGCCGACATCATCAGCGTGATCGACGGCATTGCCTTCCAGACCAACATCCTGGCCTTGAACGCCGCGGTGGAAGCCGCCCGCGCCGGCGAGCAGGGCCGTGGCTTTGCGGTGGTGGCCAGCGAGGTGCGGTCCTTGGCCGGGCGCTCGGCCATGGCCGCCAAGGAGATCAAGACGCTGATCGATGACTCGGTGGCCAAGGTCGAAAACGGCTCCCGCCTGGTCACCGATGTGGGCCAGACCATGACCGATGTGGTGACCCAGGTCAACCGCGTCAACGACCTGATGCGCGAAATCACGCTGGCCTCCAAAGAGCAGTCCCTGGGCATCTCGCAGGTCGCGCAAGCGGTGGCGCAACTCGACCAGATGACGCAGCAAAACGCCGCCATGGTGGAAGAAAGCAGCGCGGCGGCCATCAGCATGGGCGAGCAGTCCCTGCACCTGGTGGAAGCGGTCAAGGTGTTTTCAGCGTAGAGTGCGCCGGATGCAAACCAACATCTCCCTGATTGGCGCGCCCACCGACATTGGCGCGGGCAGCCGTGGTGCCAGCATGGGCCCCGAAGCCCTGCGTGTGGCCAAGCTGATGCCGGTGCTGCAAAGCCACGGCTTGAACGTGATCGACCGTGGCAACCTGAGCGGCCCGGGCAACCCCTGGCTGGCGCCGGTGGACGGCTACCGGCACCTGGCCGAGGTGGCCACCTGGAACCAAAGCGTGCACGACGCGGTGTATGCCGAGCTGAAGCAAGACCGCCTGCCGATCCTGCTCGGCGGTGACCACTGCCTGGGCCTGGGCTCGATCAGCGCGGTGGCGCGGTTTTGCCGCGAAGTGGGCAAGAAGTTACGCGTGTTGTGGCTGGACGCCCATGCCGACTTCAACACCAACGCCCTGACCCCCAGCGGCAACATCCACGGCATGCCGGTGGCCTGCCTGTGCGGCTACGGGCCGGACGTGCTGACCCGCATCGGCGGCCAGGTGCCGGCCATCAACCCGACATGGGTGCGCCAGATTGGCATCCGCAGCGTGGATGAAGGCGAAAAACGCCTGGTGCACGAGGCCGGGCTGGATGTGTTTGACATGCGTTTCATCGACGAGATGGGCATGCGCGCCGCGATGGAACTGGCGCTGGCACAGGTGGACGCCGACACCCACCTGCATGTGAGTTTTGACGTCGATTTTCTCGACCCCGACATCGCGCCGGGTGTGGGCACCACGGTGCGTGGCGGCCCCACCTACCGCGAGGCGCAGCTGTGCATGGAGATGATTGCCGACACCGGTCGCCTGGCCTCACTGGACGTGATGGAGCTCAACCCGGCCTTTGATGTGCGCAACCAAACCGCCGAGGTGGCGGTGGACCTGATCGAGTCGCTGTTTGGCAAAAGCACCCTGATGCGCAAACCCGCCGCGTAAAGTCACCCAACGGCTGGCCCGGTTTAAAACGTTTCCCACTCGTCATCCGGCGTGGCGCTTGATGCGGCGGGTGACTTGGCGGGTGGTGGGCTGGCTGGTTTGGCGGCTTGGCTGATCTGCGGGGCCCGCGGCTGCACACGGGCGGGTTGGGTGGCGGCCAGCTTGGGCTGCGGCGCCGGGGCCGCCATCGGCTGGCGGGGTGCCGGACGCGGTGCGCTGAAGGCGGGTGGCGCGCGGTAACCAGCGGCGCTGTCGCTGGCCTTGAACACCGCCACGGTCTGCACCAGTTCCTGCGCTTGGGCGCGCAAGCTGCCTGCCGCAGCCGCCATCTGCTCGACCAGCGCGGCGTTTTGCTGGGTGGCCTGGTCCATTTCGGCCACGGCTTCGCTGACATTGGCGACACCCGCGGCCTGCTCGTTGCTGGCGGCGCTGATTTCACCCATGATGTCGGTCACCCGGCGGATCGAGCCCACCACCTCGGTCATGGTGGTGCCGGCCTGGTCCACCAGCGTGCTGCCCAACTCAACCCGCTCCACACTGGTGTTGATGA
This sequence comes from Rhodoferax sp. U2-2l, assembly GCF_020594515.1. GTDB lineage: Bacteria > Pseudomonadota > Gammaproteobacteria > Burkholderiales > Burkholderiaceae_C > Rhodoferax. The sequence continues at coordinate 95,055 of NZ_JAJCTH010000003.1, read as the reverse complement.
GGGTCTTGATTTCTTTGGCCGCCTCGGCGCTGCGCCCGGCCAGCGAGCGCACCTCGGACGCCACCACCGCAAAACCACGGCCCTGTTCGCCCGCGCGGGCCGCTTCCACGGCAGCGTTCAAGGCCAGGATGTTGGTCTGGAAGGCAATGCCGTCGATCACGCTGATGATGTCGCCGATCTTGCGGCTGGCCTCGTTGATGCCGCGCATGGTGTCGACCACCTGGCTGACCACCGCGCCGCCCTGCGCCGCCACGGTGCTGGCGTTCATGGCCAGCTGGTTGGCCTGGCGCGCGTTTTCAGCCGACTGAGTCACCATCTGCGTCAGGTGCGCCATGCTGCTGGCGGTGCGCTGCAGGTTGCTGGCGGTTTGTTCGGTGCGGTTGCTCAAGTCCTGGTTGCCGCTGGCGATCTCAGCCGCGGCCAGCTCGATGCTGCTGGAGCCGGTGCGCACCGCCGACACGGCAGAATCCATGCGCTCCAGCGTGCTCTTGAGCGCCTGGCTCGACGGGGTGTCGGTGGCGACACCGGCCACATTGAGCCATATGCCATCGGCCTGGTTCACGCGTGACACCAGCACGCCCAGCTCTTCACCGGCCTGCGCCGCGCGCGCCATGCCAATCACCAGCACGATCTCGACACCGGACTGCACCACCACATACGCGGCGTGCAACAGGATGATCATGAAATTGGGTTCAGACAGGCAATACACACCGTAGCCCGCCGCCTGCAGCCGGTCAAACAGCACATGGTGCACCGCATACATGGCCGCACCAAACACGATGATGCGCCAGTCCCGGTACACCAGCAGCAGCGCCAGCGTGACAAACACGCCAAAGTGAAACTCGATCATGCCCTGCGCCAACTGGATGTGCAGCACCACAAAACCAATCAGCACAAAGGTCAGCACATATTTGCTGAGCGCGCTGCCTTTGGCGCTGGCGTACACCACCCCGGCCAGCAGCGAAAAGATGACCGTGCCCGCCACCGCCAGCGTGGTGTCGATGAATTGGGCGCCCAGAACCAGCGCCGCCAGGGCACTGATCGCAATACCGAGCAAAAGGATACGGTCGCCAAAAAGGGCGGCCGTGCGAGGGTCGGCGGCAGGAGTGGTCATGAGCGTCTCCGTAGGTTGGACAGGGTGCACATCGCCAACGCTGCACCCACCGTTTATGGGCCGGACTATGCCACAAAGCGATAGCACGCCTTGACCAGGTCCCCCGCGCGCGCCAGTCCCTTGGGCGACCCCACCCCCCGTTTTGGCCCCGCGCTCACGCCATCAACTGCACATTACCCCCCGCCGCCGTGGTGTTGATGGTGACGGTTTTCTCGGCGCAAAAGCGATACAGATAATGCGGCCCGCCCGCTTTGGGGCCGGTGCCTGATAGCCCCTCGCCGCCAAACGGCTGCACCCCCACCACCGCGCCGATCTGGTTGCGGTTGATGTAGACGTTGCCGATGTGAGCGGCGCGGGCGAGTTGCTGGGCGCGGCTGTCGATGCGGGTCTGGATGCCGATGGTCAGGCCATAGCCCAGCGCGTTGATCTGCGCAACCACCTTGAGCGGGTCACCGCCCCATCGCACGATGTGCAACACCGGGCCAAAGATTTCTTCCTTGAGGTCGCTGATGTGTTTCACTTCAAAGGCATGCGGGGCGATCAGGTTGGGGAGGGGTTGTGACTCAGGCGCTTCTTTGACCGCCCGCTGTGACGCGCCGGGTGCGCCTGAATCGCCGAGCAAATCCCGGGCCTCGGTGCGCAAGCGCGTCAGGTGGCGCTGGATGCCCGCAAAGGCCTCGGCGTCAATCACCGGGCCGACATCGGTGGCCAGTTCAGTGGGGTCACCCACCACCAGTTCGCGCGCGGCGCCACAGATCATGGCGATCACCGTGTCGGCAATGTCTTCGTGCACACACAGCAGGCGCAGCGCCGAGCAGCGCTGCCCGGCACTGCGAAAGGCCGACTGCATCACCGCGTCACACACCTGCTCGGGTAGCGCGGTGCTGTCGACCAGCATGGCGTTGATGCCGCCGGTCTCGGCGATCAGCGGCACGATGGGGCCGTCCTTGGCAGCCAGCGCCCGGTTGATGTGTTTGGCCACAGCGGTCGAGCCGGTGAACACCACCCCCGCCACACCGGGTGCGGCCACCAACGCGGCGCCCACGGTGTCACCCGAGCCGTGCAGCAGTTGCAGCGCACCTTCGGGCACCCCGGCGGCGTGCAGCAGTTTCACCGCCTCCAGCGCCACACCGGGGGTTTGCTCGGCCGGTTTGGCCAGCACCGTGTTGCCGGTGGCCAACGCGGCGGCCACCTGGCCCATGAAAATCGCCAGCGGAAAGTTCCACGGGCTGATGCACACCCACGGGCCGCGCCCGGTCAGGGTCAGTTCATTGCTCTCGCCGGTGACGCCCAGCAGCGTGTCGCCTTCCATGCCCGGCATCAGCTGCGGGGCCATGATGCGCTCGGCCTGAGCCGCGTAGTAGCGCAAAAAGTCGATGGCTTCACGCACCTCACTCACCGCATCGTTCCAGGTTTTGAACGCCTCCTTGACCAGCAACGCGCAAAACCGCGGCAGCTGGGCCTGCAGGGCATCGGCCGACTGGCGCAACATCTGAGCGCGCTCGGCCACCGGTACCTTGCACCACGTCGTGTAACTTTCCGCACTGATGGCCAAAGACTTGGAAGCCTGTTGGGCATCGAACAGCGGCACGGTTGGCACCTGCAGACTGGCGTAGGCGGCCAGCAGGGGCTCGCGCATGGCGGGCACAGTCAGGTCCAGCCCGGTGCTGTTGGCACGCTGAAAACCAAACAGATCGGGCGGCAGCGGCAGCGCGGCATGGGTTTCCTGGCGCAATGGCGACACCAGAAGTTCGCTGATGGGCACAGACTCATCGGCCAGCTGGTGCACAAACGACGAGTTGGCGCCGTTTTCCAGCAAACGGCGCACCAGGTAGGCCAGCAAATCCTTGTGCGCGCCCACCGGGGCGTAGACACGGCAGGCGATTTGCGGGTTCTTCAATACCTCGCCATACACACCCTCACCCATGCCGTGCAAGCGCTGCAGCTCAAACTGCGCTGCGCCGACCCAACCGGCGCCCGATGGCCCCACAGCGGGTGGCGCGCTGCCAGCGGCCAACGCCGCATGCGATGACGCAGCAGGGCTGCCATCGACTTTGGCAGCCAGCTGGAGGATGGCCGCCACGGTGGTGGCGTTGTGGGTGGCAAATTGCGGATAGATCGCATCAGGTGCATCCAGCAGCGCGCGGGCGCAGGCCAGGTAACTCACATCAGTGTGGTGTTTGTGGGTGAACACCGGGTAGTGCGGCAGGCCCAGCTCTTGTGCGCGTTTGATCTCGGCATCCCAATACGCGCCCTTGACCAGGCGGCACATGAAGCGCAGCTGGTAGCGGCGCGCCAAGGTGATGACGTGCTCGACCAGCTCCTGCGCGTTGGTCTGGTACGACTGCATGGCCAGGCCAAAACCGCGCCACTGCGGCGTGTGCTCGGCCACCCGAGCGGCCAGCGCCTCGAAAACCTCCAGCGAGAGTTCGAGGCGGTCCACCTCTTCGGCGTCGATGGTGAGGTTGATGTTGGCCTGGGCGGCCTGCTGGCACAGGCCCCAGACACGCGGCACCAGCTCGGCCATCACGCGCTCAAACTGCGCGTCTTCATAACGCGGGTGCAGCGCGCTGAGTTTGATGGAAATGCCGTCGTTGAGCTCGCAAGCGCAGGTCTTGTCCGCCGCTTGGGCGATGGCGGTGATGGCGTTCTGGTAACTTTTCAGGTGCGCCAGGGCATCGGCGTCGGTACGCGAGCCTTCACCCAGCATGTCGTAGCTGTAACGCAGGTTGGGCATTTTTTTCTTGGCGGATGTGGCCTCCGCCATGCCCTCGGCCATGGTCTGGCCCAGCACAAACTGGCGCCCCAGCAGCTGCACCGCGCGCAGCGTGGCAGCCACCACCGTGCGTGCGCCCAGCTTGGCCAGCAGACCGGGTTCGCTGGTGGTTTGACCCGCCGTGGGCAAAAAGTGTTTGCTCATGGCAATGGCCGTGCTGGACAGGCGCGACAACACCTTGTCGCTGCTGCCTTCAAAATCGGCGCGGCCCAGCTGGTCGGCGGTGAGTGCGATGGCGGTTTCGGCATCAGGCACCCGCAACAGCGCTTCGGCCAGGCGCATCAAAGCCAAGCCCTCATTGCTGCTGATCGGGTATTCCTTGAGCAGGCTTTCCATGGCCCAGAACGGCGGCGGGTTGTCGCGCACCGCCTGCACCCAGGGTGCGGCCCGGCGGGCCACGGCCACCCAGTCCAGGGCCTGAGACAGCGACTGCAGCCGCTGGGAAACGATCAGCGCCTCAGGGCGATAAGGGCTGGGCAAACGCGACACTCGTGGCATGAAAAATCTCCGTCAACAATAAAAGTCACCATAAAGCGCTATGGTGTCGCTCTTTCAGATAAATTTTTGACTGAATTTCAACTCATAACTAGTGAATTTGATGCCTTGACTACGGGTTATTCGCGGCTGGACAAAGATCTGGCTGGCCCGCCACAATCCATCCATGATGAGACTTCTTCCCCTGTGCTGCCGGCGAAACATCTGGCTCGTTTGGGCGGCGCAGGTGGCCTTGCTGCTGGCGCAGGCCGCCTGGGCCGCCGACCCCGCGCCACGTGTGGTGCGGGTCGGGGTGTACGCCAATGCGCCCAAGATTGTTGCCGCTGAGAATGACCAGCCCAGCGGCATTCTGGGTGACCTGCTGGTGGCCATGGCGCAGCAGGAGGGCTGGCAGCTGGAGCCCGTCCTGTGTGAGTGGCATACCTGCCTGGACGCGCTCAAAAGCAGGCGCATTGACCTGCTGCCTGACGTGGCGTTCACCTCCGAGCGCGCTCAGGTGCTTGGCTTTCACGACACCCCGGCGCTGCTGGGCTGGTCACAACTCTACAAACACAAGGGTGTACCAATCACCTCCTTGCTGGACCTCAAGGGCAAGCGCATAGCAGTGGTCAAGGGCTCGGTTCAGGCCAGCTTCCTGAAAAGCCTGCTGGAGAGTTTTGCCATCGCCGCCGATCTGGTCACCGTGGATTCATTTGAGCGCGGTTTTGAGCAGGCGGCGGCGGGCCAGGTGGATGCGGTGGCCGCCAACCGGTTTTTTGGTGACCTGAGAATCAACGACTACCAGCTTGAAGCCACCACCATCGTGTTCCAGCCGACCCAGGTGTTTTATGCCACCACCAAGGGCCAAAACGCCGACCTGCTGCAAGCCATTGACCGCCATCTGAGGGATTGGCAGGCGCGCGCCGACTCCCCTTACGCCAACATCATGCAGCGCTGGATGCACCACGACGCCCGCACGGCTGTTCCGGCTTACGTCACCTGGCTGGTGGGCGCTCTGGTGCTGCTGTTGGGGCTAACCCTGCTGCTGACCCACTGGCTGCGCCGTCAGGTGGCACAAAAGACGGCCGCCATCCAGGCCACCGAGGAGCGACTGCGTACCATGCTTGACGGTGTGGACGCCGCCATCTACATCAAAGACACCAACCTGCTGTACCAGTACGCCAACAAGACCGTCTGCAAGCTGTTTGGCCGCGAGCTGTCGGCCATTGTGGGCTGCGCCGACAGCGAGTTTTTTGATCCACCCGCCACGCAGCGGATACGCGCCGATGATTTGCGTGTCATCCAGCACGGCGAGCGGGTCGAGTCAGAGGAGGTCTCCCGCGCCGACGGCAAGGTGGAGCGCAGCTACCTGACCGTCAAGCTGCCACTGCGCAACGAACACGGGCAGATTTACGCGCTGTGCGGCATCTCCACCGACATCACCAAACGCAAGCAGGCCGAGGAAACCATCTACCAGCTGGCCTTTTACGACCCGCTCACAGGCCTGCCCAACCGCCGCCTGCTGCAAGACCGGGTGCAGCAGCTGCTGGCTGGCATGAGCCGCAAGGCGCAGTGCGCCGCACTGATGTTTGTGGACGTGGACAATTTCAAGGACATCAACGACACCCTGGGCCACGCGGTGGGTGATCTGATGCTGCGCGAGATGGCCCGCCGCCTGGGTGAGTGTGTGCGCACCCAGGACACGCTGGCGCGCCAGGGCGGCGACGAGTTTGTGGTGATGCTGGTGGATCTCGACACCCGAGCCGAAGAAGCCGCGCGCCAGGCGCAACACATTGGCCAGAAGATTCTGAACCGCATGAACGAGCCCTATTTGCTGGAGGGCCAGGCCTGCCAGGGCAGCATCAGCATGGGTGTGGCGATGCTGGACGGCGCCCTCACCACGTGCGACGAGATATTCAAACAGGCCGACCTGGCGATGTACCAGGCCAAGGCGGGCGGACGCAACACGCTGCGCTTTTTCAACCCGCAGATGCAGGCGCAGGTGATCGCCCGCACCTCGCTGGAGGCCGACCTGCGCTGGGCGCTCAAGTCGCAGGAATTCTTGCTGTACTACCAGCCGCAGGTGGACGCCGACGGGCGCACCCTGGGTTTTGAAGCACTGGTGCGCTGGCAGCACCCGATGCGCGGGCTGGTCAGTCCGGGCGAGTTCATCGCCGCGGCAGAGACCTGTGGCGTGATCCTGCCGCTGGGCCACTGGATCATGCAGACCGCCTGCCAGCAACTGCTGCTGTGGGCCAACCCCGGGCCCCAATCGAACTGGCGCATTGCCGTCAATGTGAGCGCGCAGCAGTTCCGACAGCCCGATTTTGTGGCGCAGGTGGAAGGCGTGCTGCGCCAGAGCGGCGTCAACCCGGCGCTACTGGAGCTGGAGCTGACCGAGAGCCAGCTGGTGGACGATGTGCCCGGCGTCATCGGAAAAATGCGCGCGCTGCGGGCCCTGGGCGTGCGCCTGTCGCTGGACGACTTTGGCACCGGCTACTCGTCGCTGGCCCTGCTCAAGCGCCTGCCGCTGAGTCAGCTCAAGATTGATCAGGGTTTTGTGCACGACATGCTGGACAACCCGCAGGACGCCAGCATCATCCGCGCCATTGTCACCATGGGCGAGAGCCTGCATCTGGAGGTGATTGCCGAAGGTGTGGAACTGCCGACCCAGCGCGACGCCCTGCTGGGCTTGGGCTGCAAGATGTTTCAGGGCTACCTGTTTGGCAGGCCTGCCCCCTTACCCGTACCGCCACTGTCTGCCTGACCCGCCATGGAACTTGACCGCATTGACCGCAAAATCCTGCAAGCCTTGCAAAAAGATGGCCGCATCAGCAACCTGAAGCTGGCCGAGATCGTGACCCTGTCACCCACCGCCGTGCTGGCGCGGGTGCAGCGGCTGACCAAAGACGGCGTGATCCAGGGTTATGAGGCCCGGCTGGACCCGGTCAGGCTCGGCATCGGGCTGATGGTGTTTGTAGAAGTGTTGCTGGACAAAACCACACCCAACGTGTTTGAAGCGTTCAAGGCAGCGGTGCAGGTACGCAGCGAGATTCTGGAATGCCACATGGTGGCCGGCGGCTTTGACTATTTGCTCAAAACCCGCATGGCCGACATGAACGCCTACCGCGCCTTTGCCGGCACGGTGTTGTGGCAACTGCCGGGCGTGCGTGAGACGCGCACCTATGCGGTGATGGAAGAGGTGAAATACACCACGCAGTTGCCCGTCCACTAACTGCGGATCCCACCCCATGCCGGGTAGGCCATGGCAACCGTGGCTGTTGGGCCCGACGCGCGCCTGCTACGCTAGCGACCCATGCAAAAGCCCCCCAAATCACCGTTGTGCCTGCCGCTGGACGGCCCGCTGACCACGGCCTTGGCCACCCTGACCCAGGCCATCGGCAGCGCCGAATGGTTCGATGCGGTGCTGAACCTGTTGGGCACGGTCTGCGACATCGACTCCGGCGGCGCCATGATGTACCACCGCCATCAGCGGCCGCGGCGCATCGTGCACCGTTTTAACCCGCAAGAACGCTCGCTGCCTGAAGACGCCTACATCTCCGGCCCCTACGTGCTGTGCCCCAATTACCAGATGTTCATTCGCGGCTGCCCCAGCGGCGTCTACTGGTTGCGTGACATTGCGCCGGACGATTTTTACGACAGCGAGTTTTACCGGGTGTTTTATTCACAGATTGGTCTGTCCGACTCGATCGACCTGCTGTGGCGCCTTGATGACGACACCGCGCTGAACATCTTTATCGAGCGCAGCATCAGCAGTTGCAAATTTCAGGCTATGGACATGCTGGCCGTCGAGTCGCTCATGCCGATGATTTTTGCGTCGGCCACAAAACACCATGAGCTGACCGCCGCCGCCTCACGCCGCGAAACAGACAACCTGACGCACCGCAAGGTGCAAAGCACCATGGAGAACTTTGCCAGCTCGCTGCTGACCCAGCGTGAGCGCCAGGTGCTGTTTTACATGATCAGCGGTTACTCGTCGGCCTTGACCGCCGAGCGGCTCAACACCACGGAAGGGACGATCAAGATCCACCGCAAGAACATCCATAAAAAGCTGGACATCAGCTCCCAGGCCGAGCTGTTCTCGCTGTTCATCAACTGCATTGCCTTTGCCACGCCCGAGGGCTCGGCCGACCCGCTCACCCGCTACCAGAGCACGCCCGCCGCCGCCCGACCTTTTGCCTTGCAAGCGGCGCGGGCCGCCACCGGCTGAGGTGTCGGCTTACTTGCCGTAAACGTCAAAGTCGAAGTACTTGGCGGCAATCTTCTGATAAACGCCCTGGGCACGAATCGCTTTCAGAGCGGCATTGAAATCGGCCATGAGCTGCTTGTCCTGCTTGCGCATGGCCGCGCCCGTGCCGTAGCCCAGGATCACCGGGTCTTTGACTTCATGGGGGGCGAACTCAAACGCCTTGCCTTCGGGCTTGCTCAGGAAGCCGGCTTTCATCTCGACCAGATTGCCCAGAATGGCGTCGGTGCGACCGGAGACCAGGTCCAGGTAAGAGTCCTGGGTGGAGCCATACGTCTGCACCGTGGCACCGGCCTTGACGTAGTACTTGTCGATGTAATCCGCCTCGGTGGAGCCCTTGAGCACGCCCATCTTCTTGCCCTTGAGCGAGGCCGGGGAGCCGTCCAGACCGCTGCCGCGCTTGACGATCACGCGGTAGGGGATGTCGGTGATCTTGTCGCTGAAGGCCACCGTTTTCCGGCGCTGGTCGGTCACCGTCATGCCGGAGATGATCACGTCGTACTTCTTGGCCAGCAGCGAGGGCACGATGCCGTCCCAGGGTGACTCGACAAACACGCAGTTGCGCTTCATCTCGGCGCACAGTGCGTTGGCCAGATCAATCTCGAAACCCACCAATTTGCCTTCGGGTGATTTGTATTCAAACGGCTCGTAGGTGGCATCGGTGCCAATCCGCAAGTCCTTCAGGTCGTCAGCCTGCGCCGACAGACCACATGCCACAGCAACCGCAGCGAAGACATATCTCAATTTCATTTTGGGGTCCTAACAAAGTGGGAGGGGATGACAAACAGTGGGCGCTGACCCAGACAGGTCGGTCGCATGGTATGCCAGTTAGCCGCTCTGACAACAGCGTCTACCCCCAAAGGGATAGGTCCATTTTTCATAGCAGGAAAGTGAGGCCCGCTCGGCTATCCCTTTGGGTGCAGTGCGTTGCCTCAAGCCCTGTTTTGGTGCTTCGAAGCACCAAAACTGTCTTATCCTTCCGACTGCCAAACTGCTTGGCCCGCGCGCGACTGAGCGATGACAGTCTGTTTTTTTTTGGAATGGTGATGCCCCATGCACAAGCTGCGTAAACCCTATTTGCTGTTTCTGGCCGATGCCCAGCTCAAGTCCGACGCCAAGACGGCGTTTGGCCTGCGCGACTGGTGCACCGCTGACGTGATGGGCGAGTGGCGCCTGCCCGAATCCACCGTCACGCTGGACTTGCCCAGGCTGTCCCCCACAGACGCGGCGCGCCAGGGTGCGGGTTCGATCGTGATTGGTGTGGCCGCCGTGGGGGGCGTGCTGCCACCGCAATGGCTGGCCGCGCTCGAAGAAGCGCTGGACGCCGGTATGGACGTGGTCAGCGGCCAGCACACCCGGCTAACCACCTTCCCCAGCCTGGTGGCCGCCGCCCAGCGCAGCGGTGCCAAGCTGATCGACGTGCGCCATTCGGACCAAACGTTTCCCGCCGGCACCGGGCGTAAACGCAGCGGCAAACGGGTGCTGACCGTGGGCACCGACTGCGCCCTGGGTAAAAAATACACCGCCCTCGCGCTCACCCAGGCCCTGCAGGCGCGCGGTGCCAGCGCCACCTTCCGCGCCACCGGCCAGACCGGCGTGATGATTGCGGGCGAAGGGGTGGCCATTGACGCGGTGATTGCCGACTTCATTGCCGGAGCGGCCGAGCAACTGTCACCCGACAACGCGCCCGACCATTGGGATGTGATCGAAGGCCAGGGGGCGCTGTTTCACCCGGCCTACGCGGGTGTCACGCTCGGACTGGTGCACGGCTCGCAACCCGACGCACTGGTGCTGTGCCACGACCCATCGCGCGACACCATCGAGGGTTACCCCGACTGTCCGATTCCGGATCTGGCCGACGCCATCCGCCGTTATGTGGAAGCGGCCAGCCTGACCAACCGGGCGGTGCGCTGCGTGGGCCTGAGCATCAATTCCTCGTGCCTGTCGGATGCGGCCTGGTCCGACTACGCCGCCACCCTGCGCGCCACCCTGAAACTGCCGGTGGTGGACCCGATGCGCGGCGGTGTGGACGCGCTGGCTGACGCGCTGTTGGCAGCATGATCAGCTGCCAGACCCAGGCCGAGCGCTGGGAGATGATCGAACCGTTCGAAATCTCCCGCGAGGTAATCACGGCCCAGCCGGTGCTGCTGGTGCGCCTGAGCGACGGCCACGGCCACACCGGCCAGGCCGAAGCAGCTGGCGTGGACTACGACGGCGAAACACCTCAAACCCTGGCCGCGCAGATCGACCGTGTGGCACCACGGCTGCACGATGCCATCACCGGGCAGGATCTGCTGGCCCTCTTGCCCGCCGGAGGCGCCCGCAATGCGCTGGACTGCGCCCTGTGGGATTTGCACGCCAAGCAAAGTGGTCTGCCGGTTTGGCAAGCGGCCGGGCTGCCCGCCCCCCAGCCGGTGACCACCGCGTTCACCATTGGCCTGGGCGACGAGGCCACCACCCGGCGCAAAGCCCGTGAGGCGCGCGCCTACCCGCTGATCAAGCTCAAGGTGGACGCCCAGCGCCACCTGGACATGGTGCGTTGGGTGCGCGAGGAGCACCCGGGCGCCCGACTCGTGGTGGATGCCAATCAGGGTTGGACACTGGACCTGCTCAAAGACTTGTGCCCCAAGCTGGCGCGCCTCGGCGTCGAGATGGTGGAGCAGCCGCTGCCGCGCGGCTCGGATGCCTTGCTCGACGGCTTCAAGGCCGCCTTGCCGCTGGCCGCCGACGAATCCTGCACCGACCTCGCGTCCCTGAAAACCTTGGTAGGCCGGTACCAGTTCATCAACATCAAGCTGGACAAATGCGGCGGCCTGACCGAAGCCCTGGCCATGGCCGCAGATGCCCGGGAACTGGGTCTGGGCCTGATGGTGGGCAACATGTGCGGCACCTCGCTGGCGATGGCACCGGCGTTTTTGCTGGCGCAACAGTGCCAATATGTGGACCTGGACGGCCCCTTGCTGCAAACGCTGGACCGGGACTGCCCGATGGTTTACCGCAACGGTGTCATTGACCCGCCGCTGCCCGCGCTGTGGGGTTAGGCATAGTGCCGCGACCCAAAAATCGCTGACCCGACCCGCACCAGCGTGCTGCCACTGGCCACGGCGGCTTCCAGGTCGGCACTCATGCCCATGGACAGCGTGTCCAGCGCCAGTCCTGACGCATTGAGGTCGTCAAAAAGGGTCCTGGCCAGTTGGAAGACAGCGCACTCAGCCACAAAATCAGCCGCAGGCTCCGGGATACACATCAGACCGCGCAGCTGCAGGTGCGGCAGCTGGCTCACCGCGCGTGCCAGCGCCAGCACGTCATCGGGCGCCACCCCCGATTTGGTCGGACCACCGTCGATGTTGACCTGGATACACACCTGCAGCGGCGGCAGATGCGCGGGGCGCTGCTCACTCAGCCGCTGGGCAATCTTCAAACGGTCGACCGTGTGGACCCAGTCAAAATGTTCGGCCACCAGCCGGGTTTTGTTGCTCTGGATCGGGCCGATGCAGTGCCACACCAGCGGCAAGTGGCGCAGCGCGGTGATTTTTTGCACCGCTTCCTGGATGTAGTTTTCGCCAAACGCCGTCTGCCCGGCGTCATACGCGGCCTGCACCGCTTCAGCTGGAAAAGTTTTGGAAACGGCCAAAAGGGTGACGGCATCGTCGGCCCGGCCTGCGGCCTGGCAGGCGGCGTGGATGCGGGCCCGCACGGCCTTCAACTGCTCTTGAATCGTGGTCATAATGGCTTTAGCGTAACAAACAATCCAGGGGGTTTTGTGGATATCACCCAGTTGCTGGCGTTCAGCGTCAAAAACAAGGCATCGGACTTGCACCTGTCGGCGGGGCTGCCGCCGATGATCCGTGTGCATGGTGACGTGCGCCGCCTGAACGTCGAACCACTGGACCACAAACAAGTGCACAGCATGGTCTACGACATCATGAACGACGCACAGCGTAAACACTACGAAGCGTTTCTGGAGATCGACTTCTCGTTCGAGATTGAAGGCCTGGCGCGTTTCCGGGTCAACGCCTTCAACCAGAACCGCGGCGCCGGTGCGGTGTTCCGGACCATTCCGAGCAAGATCCTGACGCTGGAGCAGCTCAACTGTCCGAAGATTTTTGCCGATCTGGCCCTGAAGCCGCGTGGCATGGTGCTGGTGACCGGCCCCACCGGCTCAGGCAAATCCACCACGCTGGCAGCGATGGTGAACTACCTCAACGAAAACGAGTTTGGCCACATCCTGACGGTGGAAGACCCGATCGAGTTTGTGCATGAATCCAAAAAGTGCCTGATCAACCAGCGCGAAGTCGGCCCGCACACGCAGAGTTTTGCCGCTGCCTTGCGCTCCGCCTTGCGTGAAGACCCGGACGCGATTCTGGTCGGTGAAATGCGTGACCTGGAAACCATCCGCCTGGCCATGACCGCCGCTGAAACCGGCCACCTGGTGTTTGGCACCCTGCACACCAGCAGCGCCGCCAAGACCATCGACCGGATCATTGACGTGTTTCCGGCGGAAGAAAAGGAAATGATCCGCGCCATGCTCAGCGAGTCGCTGCAGGCAGTGATCTCGCAGACCCTGTGCAAAACCAAAGACGGCCAGGGCCGCGTGGCGGCGCACGAGATCATGCTGGGCACCAGCGCCATCCGCAACCTGATCCGCGAGGCCAAGGTGGCGCAGATGTATTCGAGCATCCAAACCGGCAACAGCGTGGGCATGCAGACGCTGGACCAGAACCTGACCGACCTGGTGCGGCGCAACATCATCAGCGCCGCTGAAGCCCGCACCAAAGCCAAAATCCCCGAAAACTTCCCAGGCTAGAGGATGGCTCGCCTACCGCACCGGTTTAAATTGCAAGAGGAGTTCAAATGGAACGCGATCAAGCCACCACCTTCATCACCGACTTGCTCAAGCTGATGGTCGGCCGCGGCGGCAGTGACCTGTTTTTGACCGCAGAGTTGCCGCCCGCCATCAAGGTCGACGGCAAGATCACCAAGGTGTCGCCGCAGCCGCTCAACGGCACCCACACCATCGCCCTGGCGCGCGCCATCATGAACGACCGCCAGGTGGCCGAGTTTGAGCGCACCAAGGAATGCAACTTTGCCATCTCGCCGCCGAATCTGGGGCGTTTTCGGGTCAACGCGTTCATGCAGCAGGGCAAAGTGGGGATGGTGATGCGGACCATTCCCAGCGTCATTCCCACCATCGACGGCATGAAGATGCCACCCGTGCTCAAAGACATCGTCAACACCAAACGCGGGCTGTGTATTCTGGTCGGCGCCACCGGCTCGGGCAAAACCACCACGCTGGCGGCCATGGTGAACTGGCGCAATGAAACCACTTACGGCCACATCATCACGGTGGAAGACCCGATTGAGTTTGTGCACGCCCACAAAAACTGCGTGGTGACGCAGCGCGAGGTCGGCATCGACACCGACAGTTGGGAAGCCGCGCTGAAAAACACCTTGCGCCAGGCGCCGGATGTGATTTTGATGGGCGAAATCCGCGACCGCGAAACCATGGAATTGGCCATCGCCTTTGCCGAGACCGGCCACCTGTGCCTGGCCACCCTGCACGCCAACAGCACCAACCAGGCGATTGACCGGGTCATCAACTTCTTCCCCGAAGAGCGCAAGCAGCAGGTGCTGATGGACTTGTCGCTCAACCTGAAGGCCATGGTGTCGCAGCGCCTGATCGTCAAACCCGACGGCAAGGGCCGCACCGCGGTGGTGGAGATCATGCTCAACTCGCCGCTGATCTCTGACCTGATCTTCAAGGGCGAGGTGGCCGAGATCAAGGAGATCATGAAAAAGAGCACCAACCTGGGCATGCAGACCTTTGACCAGGCCTTGTTCAAAGCCTACGAAGAAGAGGCCATCACCTACGAAGACGCGCTGCGCAATGCCGATTCCGTCAACGATTTGCGCCTGCAGATCAAACTCAACAGCAAACGCGGGCGCAGCGGCAACCTGGCCGCCGGCACCGAAAACCTCACCATCATTTGACGCAACGGATCTCACGACATGAGCAGCAAAACCTACGAACCCATCCCCGCCCAGCGTGTCGCCTTCTTGGGCCTGGGCGTGATGGGTTACCCCATGGCGGGCCACCTGGCGCGCGCCGGGCACCAGGTGACGGTGTACAACCGAACCACCGCCAAAGCCATCGCCTGGTGCGCCGAGCATGCACCAACTGACGCGCCAAACGGCGCGTTGAACCACGCCGAAACACCCCGCCAGGCGGTGGAGGGCGCCAGTCTGGTGTTTTGCTGTGTGGGCAACGACGACGACTTGCGCAGCGTGGTGCTGGGCCCCAACGGCGCCTTCGCCGGGATGGCTCCCGGCGCTGTGCTGGTCGACCACACCACTGCCTCGGCCAATGTCGCCCGCGAGCTGTACGCCCATGCCAAGGAACTTGGCCTGCACTTTGTCGACGCGCCGGTGTCAGGCGGCCAGGCCGGAGCGCAAAACGGCGTGCTCACCGTGATGTGCGGCGGCGACCTGGCCGCTTTTGACGCAGCCCGGCCGGTGGCGATGGCGTTCTCCAAAGCGTTCACGCGCTTGGGCGACAGCGGTGCCGGTCAACTGGCCAAGATGGTCAACCAGATCTGTATTGCCGGGCTGGTGCAGGGCCTGAGTGAAGCCATTGCCTTTGGCGAACGCGCCGGGCTGGACATGGATCAGGTGCTCGACGTGATCGGCAAGGGCGCCGCGCAAAGTTGGCAGATGGACAACCGCGGCAAGACCATGGTGGCTGGCCAGTTTGACTTTGGCTTCGCCGTGGACTGGATGCGCAAGGATTTGGGCCTGGTGCTAGACGAAGCCCGGCGCAATGGCGCCAAGTTGCCCGTGACCGCGCTGGTGGACCAGTTTTACGCCGATGTGCAGCAGATGGGTGGCCGCCGCTGGGACACCTCCAGCCTGATCAAACGGCTGAAGTAGCCGCAGGCTACTTCTTGGGCGCGGGTGGCGGCAACAGGTTGCGCAACTCGTCTTCGCTGATGATCTCGAACACCCGCACGACTTTTTGCACACCGCTGGTGGAGCGGGTGATGTCGGTGGCCCGATCCGCCTCGCGCTGGGTCACCCGGCCCATCAGGTAGACGGTGCCGCGCTCGGTCACCACCTTGAACGAGTTGGCAAACAGGTCCTTGGCGTCCACCATGGCGGCCTTGACGCGACCCGTGACCAGCGTGTCCGAGGAGCGCTGCGTCAGCGTGGCGTTGCCCAGCACCGCCAGCTCGTTCACCACCAATTGCACGTTCTCTACCCGGGACACCACCTGCTCCACCAGCTGGCGGTCCTGTGCCGAAGGCACTTCACCGGTCAGCAGCACGCGGCGGTTGTAGCTGGTCACATTCACGTGACCGCGGTCACCCAGGTTGTCACGAATCCGGCTGGCAGAACGCAGCTCGATGCCTTCATCTTCCAGCTGCGCCCCGGAGGTGCGGCGGTCGGTGGCCACCAGACTGCCCCCCACGGCAGCGCCCCCCATCACCATGGGAACGCAGGCGGTCAGGCTGGCGCCCAGGCAGGCGGTGAGGGCCAGCAAAGTCATCAGTCGTTGTGTGGGGTAGGTCATGACGTGCTTTCCGTGTCGCCGAGTAACAAATCATCCACCGCGTCGCACAGACAGTGCAGCGTCAGCAGGTGAACTTCTTGAACGCGTGCGGTGCGGTCATGCGGCACGCAGATGTGAACGTCGGTGTCGCGCAGCGCGCGGGTCATCTTGCCGCCACCGCGCCCGCTCAGGCCAATCACCACCATCTCGCGCTCGTGCGCGGCCTCAATCGCCTTGAGCACATTGGCCGAGTTGCCGCTGGTCGAGATCGCCAGCAGCACATCACCGGCCTGGCCCAACGCACGCACCTGACGCGAATAAATCAGATCAAAGCCGTAATCGTTGCCAACGGCGGTGAGGATCGAGCTGTCGGTGGTGAGGGCGATGGCGGCCAGTTCAGGCCGCTCGCGCTCAAAACGGCCGACAAATTCGGCGGCGAAGTGCTGCGCATCTGCCGCCGAGCCGCCATTGCCACAGGCCAGCACCTTGCCGCCACTGGTGACACAGGCCAGCAAGGCCTGCACCGCGTTGGCGATCGGGCCGCTCAGGAGGGGCGCCGCCTGGTATTTGAGGTCGGCGCTGTCGATGAAATGTTGTTGGATTCGTTGCTCAAGCATGGGCGTGATGATACCCGGCCCACCTTGGCCCACACCTGCCCTGCGCGTTATGGTTGACGCTTGTCACACGTTGTTACCACCCGTTCAGGCAGCGTCAAAGGCAGCTTGCAGCCACACGACGACCCCGGCCTCTACGGCGGCCACGTCAAACCGGCATGGCGGCAGGTTGCGCCAGCGCATCAAATAGTGGCGCGCGGCAAACACGATGCGGCGCTGCTTGATGGCGTTGACGCTGGCGGCCGCCCCGCCGTGGCTGGCCAAGCGGCGCTGACGCACCTCGACAAACACACAGGTCCCGTCGGGTGCGCGCATGATCAGGTCGATCTCGCCGCCACCCCGGCCGGGCGACCGATAATTGCGCTCCAGCAGCACCAGCCCGGCGCGCTGCAAATGCTGCAAGGCGAGCGCCTCGGCCGCATCGCCCACCTGTTTGGTGGTACGGGGTTGGGTCTGCCCGTTTGTCGAAGGAAATTCCATGGTGCTTTCGCCCCCCTCATCTCGTCTCACTAGCACGTTTGCGACAGCCCTGCAAGCCGCGCATGACGCAGCCTCCGGCCAGAATTATCTGCCCGGCGCGCTGTACGTGGTGGCCACGCCCATTGGCAATCTGGCCGACATCACCCTGCGCGCCCTGCACCTGCTGCAACTGGCCGACGTGGTGGCCTGCGAAGACACCCGCCACACGCAGGCCCTGCTGCGCGCCTACGGCATTGACAAGCCCCAGGCGCAGCTGCTGGCCGTGCACCAGCACAACGAGGCGCAAGCCGTGCAAACGGTGCTGGAGCGCCTGCAGCTCGGCCAGCGCGTGGCGTATGTGAGTGACGCGGGCACCCCCGCCATCAGCGACCCCGGCGCCCGGCTGGTGGCCGGCGTGCGCCTGGCGGGCGTGACGGTGGTGCCGCTGCCCGGTGCCAGCAGTGTGACCACCGTGCTGAGTGCCGCCGGTGTCAGCGCCGACCATCCGGCGCAGGGCGGTTTTGTGTTTGCAGGTTTTTTGCCCGCCAAAGCCACCGAACGTGCCCATGCCGTGCAGGGGTTGGCGTCTGAGGTGCGGGCGGTGGTGCTGCTGGAAGCGCCGCACCGCATCGAGGCGCTGGCGCAGGCGCTGGCGGTGCTGGGGGAGCGGGCGCTGACCGTGGGGCGTGAGCTGACCAAGCAGTTTGAACAGGTCACCACCCTGCCGGCCAGCGCGTTCCCCCAGTGGCTGGCGTCTGACGCCAACCGCACCCGCGGCGAGTTTGCGCTGGTGCTGCACCCGGCGGCCACGGCGGTCGACAGCAGCACCGACACCCGCGTCCTGAAGCTGCTGCTGGCCGAACTGCCGCTCAAAATCGCCGTCAAGCTCGCCGCCGAGATCACCGGGCAGCCGCGCAACGCCTTGTACGACCTGGCGTTGGCACTCAAAACCGACCCGGCTGACCAGCAGGATTGAATCGGTCCGGGGTTCAGCCCGGTTTGGAGCGGGAATACAAGGGCAGCACCTTGGGCAGGTTGGCCTCGATGTCGGCAATGCGGGTGGTGCCTGCGGGGTGGGTGGACAACCACTGCGGCGGCGCGCCCTTGCTGGCAATCGCCATTTTTTGCCACAGGCTGACGCCGGCGCGCGGGTCAAACCCGGCACGCGCTGCCAGTTCCATGCCCACCAGGTCGGCCTCGGACTCGTCGCTGCGGCTGAATTGCAAGGTGAGCAGTTGCGCGCCGTAGTTGGTCAACGTCTGGCCCAGATCGCCCAGACCCAGCACCTGACCGAGCAGCGACGCCCCAATGCTGGTGGCGGCGGTTTTGCCCATGCGTTCGCGGGCATGCTCACGCAGGGCGTGGGCCACTTCGTGCCCCATCACGGCGGCGACCTCGGCGTCGGTGAGTTTGAGCTGGTCCAGAATGCCGCTGTAAAACGCGATCTTGCCGCCCGGCATGCAAAAGGCGTTGACCTGTTTGCTGCCGATCAGGTTGACCTCCCAGTTCCAGTCCCGCGCACGCGGGTTCCAGCCCAGGGCGTGCGGAATGGTCTTTTGCGCAATAGCCCGCAGGCGTCTTACCTGCGGGTGGTCCTTGCCTGCCAGCGCCTTCTGCGCCGCTGCCTGCTGCATCATCTGGGCGTACTGCTGGGCGGCCGATTTCTCGATGGTCTCCGCCGGCACCAGCTGGGTAAACACCGAGTTGCGCCCGACATCGACACCTTCGGCATGCGCCAGTTGCAGACCGGTGACAGGTGCCACCAGGGACACAGCGGCACCTTGCAGCAACAAGCGCCGTTGGGCACAAAAGTAACAGGTCGGGCAGTCGTTCATGGTTGAGGTGGGGCTTTCATCAGGGGACGCGCATGTCAAGTAGAGCGAAGCGTCCAGAAAGAACAATCAGTCGCCGTAATTGTGCGTCAAAGCGCGAAAATTCAAGCGCCATAAAACCAACGATGCCCTCAGGGCCAGGAGACACACCATGACCGCCCCGCTCTTCATCACGTCCATCGACGCCTGTGTCGATCACATTCTGGCCACGGTTCCCGGCCCGATCGTGATGGGCATCCCGTTGGGTGTGGGCAAGCCCAACCCGCTGGTCAACGCGCTGTACCGGCGCATCAAGGCCGACCCGGCGCGCAGCCTGCGCATCATCACCGCCCTGTCGCTGGAGAAGCCGGTGGGCCACAGTGACCTAGAAAAGAACTTCCTGAAACCGCTGGTGGAACGCATTTTTGGCGACTACCCGGACATGGATTACGTGAAGGATCTGCGCGCCAACCGCCTGCCGCCCAACATTGAGGTGCAGGAGTTCTTCATGAAAACCGGCGACTACCTGGGCAACGCCGCCGCGCAGATGGGCCATATCTCCACCAACTACACCTACGCCGCGCGCGACATGGCGGTGCAGGGCATGAATGTGCTGGCACAGGCGGTCGGCTCCCAAGGCGCGGGCGACAACCTGCGCCTGAGCCTCTCCAGCAACCCCGACATCAGCCAGGCTGTGCTGGACAACGTGCGCGCCAGCGGCCAGACGGTGATGGCGGTGGGTGTGATCAACCACAAAATGCCCTTCATGCCCAACGGCGCGGAGGTCAGCCCCGGCTTCTTTGACGTGGTGGTGACCGACCCGGCAGGCACCCACGACATCTTTGCGCCGCCCAACAACAAGGTCAGCGCGGCGGACTACGCCATCGGCCTGCATGCGTCGAGCCTGGTGGTGGACGGCGGCACGCTGCAAATCGGCATCGGCTCGCTGGGCGACGCCATTGGCCAGGCGCTGCTGGTGCGGGATCGCCATGGCGCCGAGTACCGGCACATCCTGGAAGCCCTGTGTCCCGCCGGGCTGGCCGGGCGTGAGCTGGGGCGGTTTGACGAGGGCTTGTACGGCTGCTCGGAAATGTTTGTCAACGCGTTTTTGCGGCTGATTGAGGCCGGCATCATCCGCCGCGAGGTGTATGACGACGCCGTGTTGCAGCAACTGCTCAACAGTGGGCACATCCCGGACGCCAACGTCACCCCGGACACGCTGCAGGCCTTGCTGACGGCCGGGCGCATCCGCTCGCCGCTGTCAGACGAGGACGTGTCGTTCCTGAAGCACTATGGCATTCTGCGCGCCAACGTCACGCTGGAGGGCCAGCATCTGAGCGACGGCGAGCACCACCGGTGCAGCAACAACCTGCGCGACCCGGCCAGTTTCGCGTGTGTCAGCCAGCACATGCTGGGGTCGCGCCTGCTGCATGGCGTGATCATGACCGGGGGCTTCTTCCTGGGCCCGCGCGACTTTTACGAGCGCCTGCGCACCATGGCGCCACAGGATCTGGCCAAGATCGACATGACGCACATCGATTTCATCAACCAGCTGTATGGCAACGATGCGCTCAAGCGCGCCCAGCGCCGCAAGGCCCGCTTCATGAATACCACCATGATGGTGACGCTGCTCGGTGCGGCCGCCAGCGACGCGCTGGAGTCGGGCCAAGTGGTCAGCGGTGTGGGCGGGCAATACAACTTTGTCGCCATGAGCCACGCGTTGAACGACGCGCGGCTGATCATGATGCTGCGCGCCACCCACGACAACAAAGATGGCCTGACCAGCAGCATCGTCTGGAACTACGGCAACGTCACCATCCCGCGCCATCTGCGCGATGTGGTGATCACCGAATACGGTGTGGCCGAGCTGCGCGGGCGCTCGGACGGCGAGGTGGTCAAACGGCTGATTGCCGTGGCCGATTCACGCTTTCAGGCCGACCTGGTCAAGCAGGCCAAGGCCCATGGCAAGCTGGAACCGGATTACGAAGTACCCGAGTGTTACCGGCACAACCTGCCCGAAGTCATCGCCGCCAAACTCCAACCCTGGGCCGAGGCCGGACTGCTGCCGGACTTCCCGTTTGGCACTGACCTGACCGAGGACGAGTTGCACATGGTGCGCGCGATGAAAAAACTCAAACGCGCCAGCCACCATCCGTCCGAGCTGTTGACGATGGCGGTGAAAAGCCTGTGGGAAAGCAAGGAAGCGCCGCCCGCCTATCTGGAGCGGCTGGGCCTGGCCGAAGTGCACAGCTTCAAGGACCGGGTGATTCGCCGCCTGTTTGCCAACAACCTCTAAGCCGGCTTCTTCCATTTCCAGATCGGCACGATCATTAAGCGAGAAGCCGCAGACAGTACCAACGTACGGCAAGGCGCAGCAACCACACGTCGGACCGATAGGGGAATGGCATCACTTGATGCAGACCGAGCGCACCATCTTCAGGTCGGTCAACCCCATCATGACCTTTTCCATGCCGTCCATCTTCAGGGTGCGCATGCCGCCTTCCACGGCGGCGGCAAACACCTCGGCCACCCGGGCGCGCTCCTGGATCAGTTTCTTGATGCCGTCGTCGGCAATCAGCAGCTCGTGCAGGCCGACGCGGCCTTTGTAGCCGGTCTGGTTGCACTTGTCGCAGCCGACGTGGCGGAAAAAGCGCAGCTGGCCGTTGTCGGCATACTGCTGCCGCCAACTGGCGATCAGCTTGGTCAACTGGCCCTCGTAGTCATCCGCCCACTGGGCTGAGTGGCGCAACTCATCAGCGTACTCCATGGCAAACAGGCGCAGCTCGTTCTCGTCCGGCACGTAGGCTTCCTTGCAGGCGCACAGCTTTTTGGCCAGGCGCTGCGCCAGAATGCCCAACAGCGCATCGGCAAAGTTGAACGGGTCCATGCCCATGTCCAGCAGCCGGGTGATCGACTCGGGCGCCGAATTGGTGTGCAGCGTGGAGAACACCAGGTGCCCGGTCAGCGACGCCTCCACGCCCATGGCCACGGTTTCGTGGTCGCGCGACTCACCGACCATGATGATGTCGGGGTCGGCGCGCAAAAACGCCCGCATGATCAGCGCAAAGTCGATGCCCGCCTTGCGGTTGATCTGCACCTGGCGCAATCCTTTTTGCGTGATTTCCACCGGGTCTTCGGCGGTCCATATCTTGGTGTCGGACTTGTTGAGGTGCTTCAGGATCGAGTGCAGGGTGGTGGTTTTGCCCGAGCCGGTGGGGCCGCACACGTAGAACAGGCCGTAGGGCTTCTCGATGGTCTGCATCACGCGCGCCATGTTGTGCGCGGTCAGGCCCAGCTTGTCCAGCGGAATCGGCTCGCCGGCGGCCAGAATCCGCATCACCACGTCTTCCACGCCACCCGCCGAGGGGATGGTGGCCACGCGCAGCTCGATGTCGATCGGGCCGTATTTCTTGAACTTGATCTTGCCGTCTTGCGGCTTGCGGCGCTCGGAAATGTCGAGGTCGCACATGATCTTGAGGCGGGTGACCATCGCCTGGCGAAAGTGCGAGGGCACCTCGATGTAGGGCTGCAGCGAGCCGTCAATGCGAAAGCGGATGCCGGTCTTGAACTTGCCCGGCATCGGCTCGATGTGGATGTCCGAGGCGCCCTGGTGATACGCGTCGATGATCACCTTGTTGACGAACTTGACCAGTTCGTTGTCGGCCGCGGCGGATTCGAGTGCGTCGCTCAGGCCGCCATCGTCGTCCATCGGGCCACTGTCCATGTCGGCCAGCATCTCGCTGATGCTGCCCCCCACCGCCTCCAAGCCAAAAATCTGCCCCAGCGTGTCATGGAACTCGGCGTAGGTGGTGACCCGGTACGAAAATTTGGTGACCTTCGGGAACACCTGCTGCACGATGCGCGAACTGCGCACCGCCTCCGGGTCCAGGCACATGATGACCAGCCCGGCGGGTGAATCCTCCAGCGGAATCCAGGCCTGCTCTTCAATGAACTCGCGTTTGAGCGCGCCGTGCAACGGTTCCGAGCGGATGCGCCCTTCGGTCCACGGCTCGTACGGCACGCCAAAAAACTTGGCCAGTGAGGGCCCGATCTGGGCCGATCGCACCTGGTATTGCGTGAGCAAAAGGTTCTCGACCGTGAGCCCCTGCGAGCGCGCATCCTGCAAACATTGCTGCAGCTCAGCCGCCGTCATCACGCCGTCGGACACCAGGCCATCGTATTTGGTGACCATGCGCCGCACGTTGTCTTCCGCCCCATGGATGCGGTGTTTGATGGCCGTGGCCAGGGTTTTGCACAACTGCGAAATCCCCTCCACCTCCAGTTCACCAAAGGGTTTGTCGCTCTTGTTGTTGATGACCTGCAACACGCCGTAGAGCGTTTCGCCCTCCAGGATGGGGGCCACCATCATCTGGCGGGTGCGGTAGCCGGAGCGTTTGTCGACCTCTTTCAGGAACGAGAGCGCCGGGTGAATGGTTTTCAGCGACTCGTCGTCGTACACATCCGGCAGGTTCACCAGCATGTGGCTGAACGCGGCATACCCGGCAATGCTTTGCGGCGAGATCGGCAGTTTCAGGTCGCGGCTGCTGTTGAGCCCGGTCTTGACCTTGGAGACGATCGCCGATTTGTCTTCATTGACCACATACAGGGTGAGCCGATCGGCATTGAACAGTTTGCAGATGTCGGCGCTGGCCTCCAGCATGATCTGCTCGATGTTGTCGGTCTCGTGGATGCGGGCGGTGACATGCTGAAGCTGCTTGTAAAAAAGCGCCTCGAAGGTCATCCCCGCCCGGTCAGGGCTATGCAGTCTGAGGCCGGTATTCATGGGCAGGCCAACTCACAGGGCGGGACGGGGTCCGTGACGAAGCGCATCAAGACGCGCCTGGGCAGTCATCCGCATCCGTCAACCTTGCAGGAACTGCATTTCGGTGCCCGCCAGCATGATCCGGTCACCGTGCTTGAGCACCACGGGTTCTTCACCCACCACCTCGCCGTTCAGGGTCAAACGGTCGCTGCCTTCGACATGGTGGACAAAAAAATTGTGGCGCCGCTGGGTGATCGCCGCCACCGAGACACCCGGTTTGCCCACCGTGGTCACCACCTTGGTCAAGGCCATCTCCCGACCCGCGGCGGCGCCGGTCAAAACCTTGATGGACCCACGCAGTTCGGGCAGAGTCAGCGGGACATTGGGAATGGCAGAGGCGGGCGCCGGTGCCGCCACGCGCGGCTTGTAAAGCATGGTTTTGTCAAACTCGTCCTCGGCCATAGCTTCAAACTTGACCTTGAATTTGCCCATGTCCATGACATCGCCATGGCGCAGCACCTGTTGTTTCACCGCCTTGCCGTCGATGTAGGTGCCGTTGGTGCTGTGCAGGTCTTCCACCGTGACCTGGTTGCCCACCATGACCAGCACCGCATGTTCACCACTGACCGTCAGGTTTTCAATCACCAAATCGTTGTAGGGTCGGCGGCCAATGGTGGTGCGTTCTTTCGTCAACGTGACTTCGTTGTGGACGATGCCGTCCATCATCACGGTTATTCTGGGCATGAC
This sequence comes from Rhodoferax sp. U2-2l, assembly GCF_020594515.1. Classification (GTDB taxonomy): domain Bacteria; phylum Pseudomonadota; class Gammaproteobacteria; order Burkholderiales; family Burkholderiaceae_C; genus Rhodoferax. Next base: position 70,485 of record NZ_JAJCTH010000003.1, on the reverse strand, counting down.
TACCTCCTGTGCAACGCAGTATATGGGTTTGAAGCCAACTCGCCACCGCCATGGGTTCAGGGCTTGCCAATCAGCCGCGAGATCAAGCCGGATTTGCTGGCACCCGCGTCGGCCCTGGCCAGCAGCACCGAAATGTTGTCGCGGCCACCGTGCATGTTGGCCTGGGCCACCAGTTCGGTCGCCATCAAGGCCAGCGACGTGTTGGCCGTCAGCACGGCTGCCATCTCTTGGTCGGTGAGCATGTCGGTCAGGCCATCCGAGCACATCAGGTACAGGTCACCCGGCTCGACCACGTGTTCGTGCGTCTCGACGCGCAACATCTCCTCGACACCCAGGGCCCGGGTCAGCAGGTTTTTGCCAGGCGCAAAGGCCGCCTGTTCAGGCGTGAGCACACCCGCGTCCACCTGTTCCTGCAGCATCGAGTGGTCTTTGGTGATTTGCGTCAACACCCCGGAACGCAAGCGGTAACAACGTGAGTCACCCACATGCCCGATGATCAGCTGCGACCCGCGAAACACGCCGGCCACCAGGGTTGTGCCCATGCCGGCGTACTGCGGGTTGGACATGGCGGCGTTCAGGATGGACAGATTGGCTTGATCAAAACACATCTCGATCACGCGCGCCAGCTGTGCGGCATGCAGATGCGGGCCGTTCACGACCAGCCAGCGCACCAGCTCTGACTTGACAAACAGCACCGCCATGCTGCTGGCCACTTCGCCCGCGTTGTAGCCGCCCATGCCATCGGCCAACACCGCCACACCATGATGGGCATCAAAAGCCAGGGCATCTTCGTTGTTGCCTCTGACCCGACCGGAGTCGGTCAGCGCGTGAAAGCTGAAGTGCATCATGCTGAGGGCTGGCATACAGCAGCGAAAGTAGCGCCTGACCCGCCCTGTTTGGCCTCTCCAACCGAGGCGTTGATCGATATCACCAGAGGTTCTCCTGTCGACGGATACAACCATGAAGCGGCCCGCGACGTGTCATGCCATGGGCTGCCAACTGGAACGAATAATAAGTGGAATATCCGCCCGGTCGCCGCGCCGTGCTTGACGTCAGCCCACAAAAAAGGCCGGATTGTCCTTCAAGACAGTCCGGCCCACAGCCTGCCCAGGTTTGGCCTGGGCACCTCACACGCGGTGATAGTTACAACATCGCCTTGAGCAACTTGGCCATTTCCGACGGGTTGCGCGTGACTTTGAAGCCACACTCTTCCATCACCGCCAGCTTGGCTTCAGCAGTATCGGCACCGCCAGAGATCAAAGCACCGGCATGGCCCATGCGTTTGCCCGCAGGTGCGGTGACACCGGCGATGAAACCGACGATGGGTTTTTTCATGTTGAGCTTGCACCAGCGGGCGGCTTCTGCTTCGTCCGGGCCGCCGATTTCGCCGATCATGATGACGGCGTCGGTGTCCGGGTCGTCATTGAAGGCTTGCATGATGTCGATGTGCTTCAGGCCGTTGATGGGGTCGCCACCAATACCGACCGCGCTGGACTGGCCCAGGCCGATTTCGGTCAGCTGTGCCACGGCTTCATAAGTGAGCGTGCCGGAGCGGCTGACCACACCAATGCGACCTTTGCGGTGGATGTGGCCGGGCATGATGCCGATCTTGATCTCGTCAGGCGTGATCAAACCCGGGCAATTCGGGCCGAGCAACAGCGTCTTCTTGCCGCCAGCGGCTTCCTTGGCGCGCATTTTGTTGCGCACTTCAAGCATGTCGCGCACCGGAATGCCTTCGGTGATGCAGATGGCCAGGTCCAGATCGGCTTCCACAGCCTCCCAGATGGCAGCGGCCGCGCCAGCGGGCGGCACGTAGATCACCGACACGGTAGAGCCAGTCTCTTGCGCGGCTTCCTTGACCGAGGCGTAAATCGGGATGCCGAAGATGGATTCGCCGGCCTTTTTCGGGTTCACCCCAGCGGCAAAACAATGTTTGCCGTTGGCGTATTCCTGGCACTTTTCGGTGTGGAACTGACCGGTCTTGCCGGTGATGCCCTGGGTGATGACCTTGGTGTCTTTATTGATGAGAATGGACATGATGTTTCCTAGTCAGTTGAGGACAGAGCTGGCTCGCGTTGCGTAGCTGCGGTCTGTCCCGCAAGGTTTCACGCAGCGGCCTTGACAGCAGCAACCACTTTTTGCGCAGCATCGGCCATGGTGTCGGCGCTGATGATCGGCAGGCCCGACTCGGCCAGCATCTTTTTGCCCAGTTCTTCGTTGGTGCCCTTCATGCGCACCACCAGCGGCACGTTCAGGTTGGTCGCCTTGCAGGCGGTGATGACGCCGGTGGCGATGGTGTCGCACTTCATGATGCCGCCGAAGATGTTGACCAGAATGGCCTTGACTTTGGGGTTTTTCAGCATGATCTTGAAGGCTTCGGTGACCTTCTCGGGGGTGGCACCGCCGCCCACGTCCAGGAAGTTGGCGGGCTCAGCGCCAAACAGCTTGATGGTGTCCATGGTAGCCATGGCCAGACCGGCACCATTGACCAGGCAGCCGATGTCGCCGTCCAGGCTGATGTAGGCCAGGTCAAACTTGCTGGCTTCGACCTCGGCCGGGTCTTCTTCGTCCAGGTCACGGTAAGCCACGATTTCGGGGTGGCGGTACAGCGCGTTGGCGTCAAAGTTGAACTTGGCGTCGATGGCTTTGATGCCGCCATTGCCTTCCAGGATCATCGGGTTGATCTCAACCAGCGACGCGTCGGTGTCCATGTAGACCTTGTAGACCTTTTGCAGCACATCCACGGCCTGCGCCACGGAACCGGCGGGCACGCCAATCGCGTTGGCCAGCTTGGTGGCTTGCTCGGTGGTCAGGCCGGTGGCGGGGTCAACAATCTCGGTGACGATTTTCTCGGGGGTGCTGTGCGCCACTTCTTCGATGTCCATGCCGCCTTCGCTGGAGACGATCATCGCCACGCGTTGGCTGGCGCGGTCCGTCACGGCAGAGACGTAGTATTCTTTTTTGATGTCGGCGCCGTCTTCAATCAACAGGCGGCGGACTTTCTGGCCTTCCGGGCCGGTCTGGTGCGTGATCAGCTGCATGCCGAGGATTTCACCAGCGAGTTTTTTCACATCGTCAATCGAGCGCGCCAGCTTGACACCGCCACCCTTGCCGCGACCACCGGCGTGGATCTGCGCCTTGACCACCCACACGGGGCCGCCGAGTTTCTGGGCGGCTTCCACCGCCTCTTGAACGGTGAATGCTGCAATGCCGCGAGGCACTGGCACACCAGCTTGACGCAAGATGTCCTTGCCTTGGTACTCGTGAATCTTCATGAGGTCTCTCTCAGGAACGGGTGATAAAAGTGCGTCTGAAAGCCGCTTTGCACAACGGTTGACCGGCGCTTGACGATGCGTCGCGGACTGTATCATGTTGAATTGATTCATTCTTTAGCCAGTCTTACAAGGCAGCGCTTTTTCGGGATTTCACTTCACCATGCAAAAAATCTTCATCGACGGCGAAGCCGGCACCACCGGTTTACAGATCCGCGAACGCCTGCAAAACCTGCCCGGCATCGAGCTGCTCAGCATCGCGCCCGAACTGCGCAAGGACGCCAGCGCCAAGCGTGCGCTGATGGCGCAAGTGGACCTGGTGGTGCTGTGCCTGCATGACGAGGCAGCGATTGAATCCGTCACCATGGTTGCCGAGATGGAACAGGCTTCAGGGCAACCCGGCCCCAAGATCATTGACGCCTCCACCGCCCACCGCACGGCGCCGGGTTGGGTGTATGGCTTTGCAGAACTGTGCCCCGGCCAGCGCGAGGCCATCCGCCAAGCCCGGCGTGTGGCCAACCCGGGTTGTTACGCCACCGGCGCCATCGCCCTGATCCGACCGCTCATTGATGCCGGGCTGATCCCGGCGGATTTCCCGCTATGCCTGCCTGCAGTGAGTGGTTACTCAGGCGGCGGACGCCCCATGATCGAGGCCTACGAACAGGGCAAAGCCCCGGCTTATGAGTTGTACGCGCTGGGTCTCAAACACAAACACATCCCGGAAATCCTGGCCAATACCGGCCTGACGCGCCGCCCGTTGTTTGTGCCCTCGGTCGGCAACTTCAAACAGGGCATGCTGGTGCAGATTCCGTTACATCTGGATCTGTTGCCCGGCCAGCCCAGTGTGGCCGACTTGCACCAGGCACTGGCCAAACATTACGCAGGCAGCGAATGGGTCAGCGTGGTGCCCACCGGCTCGGACAGCAAACTCGACGCGGTCACACTCGACGGCAGTGACGCCATGGAGCTGCGGGTGTTTGGCAACCAGGATGGCAACGATAACTTCCGCCACGCGCTGCTGGTGGCGCGGCTGGACAACCTTGGCAAAGGCGCCAGCGGCGCGGCGGTGCAAAACCTCAAGCTGATGCTGGGGCTCTGAGCCCATGGCGGTTGAGCTGTCCAAGGAAACCCGCGCCACGGCGGTGACCTCCATTGAGCGCTGGTTCACCACCCACATGGACATGCGTATTGGCAACATGCAGGCCGCCGAACTGCTCGACTTCTTTTTGAAGGAGCTGGCGCCGAGCGCTTACAACCAAGGGGTGGCTGACGCCCAGGCGCAGATGCTGGCCCGGGTCAACGAGCTCGACATCGATTGCCATGAGAGCGAATTTGCCTACTGGAACGGTGGGCGACGGCGCGGCACCTGACGCCCGGCCAGCGGTCTGTTACTCGTCGTCCGCACCGGCAACCACCCGGCGGATGGTGTCACCACCAAAACCACGACTCGCCAGAAAACGCATTTGTTTGGCCCGCTGGTCGGCGTCTTGCGGGGCCTGACCAAACTTTTTTTGCCACACCTCCCGCGCACGTTCCAATTCGGTGGCGCGCAAAACCTGGACGGTGTCCGCCACCGCCTGCGGGTCCAGCCCCTTGGCTTGCAGCTCCTGCTTGATGCGAGATGCGCCCAGTTTGCTGGCGCGGCGGTTCACCACCGACTCCAGCACCCGCTGTTCGCTGATGAAACCCTTGGCCTGCAAGTCATCGAGCGCGGCGGCCAGACTGCCGGGCTCTTCCTCAAACGGCGCCAACTTGCGCTCCAGCTCCAGCCGCGAGTGTTCACGGCCACTGAGCAGGCGCAGGGCGCGCCCTTTGAGTGAAGGTGTGGCAAAGCCCATTCAGAGGATCACTATGAAAAATGAGCTACCCACCTATATTGAATAAGGGCTAGGCGCCCTTTTTGCTGACAACCTTGGCCGCAACATCGGCCGGTTCGGAACCCGCCAGCAGCGGGATGCCCAGAGAGGCACGCACCTTGTTTTCGATCTCGCGGGCGAGGTCGGTGTTTTCCTTGAGAAACTCGCGTGCGTTGTCGCGGCCCTGGCCGATTTTTTCACCGTTGTAGGCGTACCAGGCGCCGGACTTGTCGAGGATGTTGGCGGTGACGCCCATGTCGATGATCTCGCCCTCGCGGCTGATGCCCTGGCCAAACATGATGTCGAACTCGGCGGTCTTGAACGGTGGCGAGACCTTGTTTTTGACCACTTTGACCTTGGTTTCGTTGCCAATCGACTCCTCGCCCTTCTTGATGGTGCCGGTGCGGCGGATATCGAGGCGCACCGAGGCGTAGAACTTCAGCGCATTGCCGCCGGTGGTGGTCTCAGGGCTGCCAAACATCACACCAATCTTCATACGAATCTGGTTGATGAAGATGACCATGCAGTTGGTCTTCTTGATGTGGGCGGTGAGTTTGCGCAGCGCTTGGCTCATCAGGCGCGCTTGCAGGCCGGGCAGGCTGTCGCCCATTTCACCTTCCAACTCGGCCTTGGGGGTCAAGGCTGCCACCGAGTCGACCACGATCAGATCGACCGCGCCGGAGCGCACCAGGCTGTCGACAATCTCCAGCGCTTGTTCACCGGTGTCGGGCTGGCTGATCAGCAGGTCTTGCAGGTTGACGCCGAGGTTTTGCGCGTACTGGATGTCCAGCGCGTGTTCAGCATCCACAAACGCACACTGGCCGCCGGTTTTTTGCATCTCGGCAATCACCTGCAAAGTGAGCGTGGTTTTGCCGGATGATTCCGGGCCATAAATTTCCACCACCCGGCCACGCGGCAGGCCACCGACACCGAGTGCAATGTCCAGCCCGAGTGAGCCGGTGGACACCACCTGGATGTCTTCGATCACCTCGCCTTCACCCAGGCGCATGATGGTGCCCTTGCCAAACTGCTTCTCGATCTGGGCCAGCGCCACTTGCAGGGCCTTGGCTTTTTCGGCGTTCACGGGGGTGGGGGCTTTGACGGGTGCGTCCATGGCGGGCTCCTGAGGGTTAAAAGTGCGGGGTTTGAAAGCATGAGCATCCTCTGTCCATAACAACAAGCTGGATGCTTGAACAGTAGTTTATAACCAGTCTTTAAATCATAAATCGCTATTTTTAGTCAATTTGATTTACCATTTACCCCATGGTTGACGCACCTCCTGACAGCGGTTGGCGCCAGGCGCATTTGGGCCACTGGTTGGCGCTGGCCCTGCGGCGTTTTGATGCGCGGGTGTTGCAACTCATGGCCCGCAATGACCGGGTACCGCTGGCGCTATCCAACCTGGCGGCGCGCGGCAGCCTGACGGCCTCCCACATCCACATCACCCGGCATCTGGCACTCGACGGCTCGCGCCTGACCGAACTGGCCCAGCGCGCCGGTGTCAGCAAACAGGCGATGGGCAAGCTGGTGGACCAGTGTGAAGCCTGGGGCCTGGTGCAGCGCCAGGACGACCCGCAGGACGCCCGCGCCCGTCGTGTGGTGTTCACCGCCATCGGTCTGGCCTGGCTGCGGGCCTTTGAAGAAGCGGTGAGACAAACCGAAGCCGAGTTGCGCGCCGCCGTGGGTCCCGAAGTGGCCACCGTGATCGCTCTCGGACTGGAAGCTTACGCGGCCTAAAATCACTGCGGCAAGCACCGAATATCCCGTAACCCAACGGCCCCAGCGGCCATCACGAGGAAACCGCCATGCGAATTTTGATTGCCGAGGATGACCAGGTTCTGGCCGATGGTTTGCTGCGCACCCTGCGCAGTTCGGGTGCGGCAGTTGACCATGTGGCCAGCGGCTCCGAGGCCGACGCAGCGCTGATGACCAATACCGAATTCGACTTGCTGATCCTCGACCTGGGCCTGCCCAAGATGCATGGCCTCGAAGTGCTGAAAAAACTGCGCGCCAGGGGCTCGGCGCTACCGGTGCTGATCCTGACCGCCGCCGACAGCGTCGAAGAACGCGTCAAGGGGCTGGACTACGGCGCCGACGATTACATGGCCAAGCCGTTCAGCCTGCAGGAACTCGAAGCGCGCGTGCGCGCCTTGAGCCGCCGTGGCATGGGCGCGGCCAGCAGCACCATCAAACACGGCCCGCTGATCTACGACCAGGGCGGTCGCGTGGCCACCATTGACGGCGTGATGGTGGAGCTGTCGGCACGTGAACTGGGCTTGCTGGAAGTGTTGTTGCAGCGTGCGGGCCGCCTGGTCAGCAAGGACCAACTGGTGGAGCGCCTGTGTGAATGGGGTGAAGAGGTGAGCAACAACGCCATCGAGGTGTACATCCACCGCCTGCGCAAGAAAATTGAAAAAGGCCCGATCCGCATCGCCACCGTGCGTGGGCTGGGCTACTGCCTCGAAAAAATCCCAGGCTAGCCCACACCTTTTCGCCACACCGTGAACGTTTTTCAGCGCGAGCAGCGCTCGCTGTTTGGCGAAATCCTGGACTGGATGCTCACGCCGCTGCTGCTGCTGTGGCCGGTGAGTCTGGTGCTGACCTGGCTGGTCGCCCAAAACATTGCCGGCAAGCCGTTTGACCGGGCGCTGGAATACAACGCCCGCGCGATGGCGCAGCTCATCACGATGCGCGGCAACCGGCCCGAGTTTGTGTTGACGCGACCGGCGCGCGAGCTGTTGCGTGCCGACGACTCCGACACCGTGTATTACCAGGTGAAGGGCTCACGCGGCGAGTTGCTCAGCGGCGAGCGCGAGTTGCCCGCGCCGCTGGCTGAGGAAAAAATCATCCTCGACGAGGTGCGCATCCGCGACGACGTGATCAATGGCTTTGACGTCAAGGTGGCCTACATCTGGGTCAGTCTGCCGGCGGCGGATGCCAAACCCGCGCTGGTGCAGGTGGCCGAGACGCTGGAAAAACGCTCGGTGCTGGCTACCGAAATTGTCAAGGGCGTGATGTTGCCGCAGTTTGTCATCTTGCCGCTGGCGGTGCTGCTGGTGTGGCTGGCGCTGGTGCAGGCGATCAAACCCTTGAGCCAGCTCGAAGAGCGCATTCGCGCCCGCAAACCCGACGACTTGAGCGCCATCGACGCACAGGCGGTGCCGCTGGAGGTCACGCCCCTGGTCGACTCGGTGAACGACCTGCTGCTGCGCCTGAAAGATTCGATTGCCACCCAAAAACGCTTTCTGGCCGATGCCGCGCACCAGCTCAAGACGCCGCTGGCGGGGCTGCGCATGCAGGCCGACCTGGCCCAGCGCGAAGGCGCCAGCGCCGAAGACCTGAAACACTCGCTGCGCCAGATTGGCCGCGCCAGCATCCGCGCCACCCACAGCGTGAACCAGTTGCTCTCCCTGGCCCGGGCCGAGAGCAGCGGCTCGGCCATGCCGCGCGCGGTGTGTGACATGGCCGAGTTGTGCATGTCGGTGGTGCGTGACAGTGTGCCACGGGCGCTGGAGAAACACATCGACCTGGGCTACGAAGGCACCCAGCCGGGCGATCCGGGTGTGAACGTGTACGGCAACGCCACACTCATCAAGGAGATGATCCGCAACCTGGTCGACAACGCCATCAACTACACCCCATCCAGCCTGGAGTCGCCCGGCATGATCACCGCACGGGTGCTGACCGACCCGTTTGGCCGCACGCTGGTGCTGCAGGTGGAGGACTCCGGCCCCGGTGTGCCGGTGGCCGAGCGCGAACTGATTTTTCAGCCGTTTTACCGCGCCCTGGGCACCGAGGTGGACGGCTCCGGGCTGGGTCTGCCGATTGTTTTGCAAATTGCCCAGCAGCACGATGCCAAGGTCAGCCTGGAAGAAACCCGACCGGGCCAGACCCCACCCGGCGCCCGCTTCGTGGTGCGGTTCACCGCCACCGCCGTCACCGAGACACCGGCGCTCGCCTCACCACCCGCGTGAAGGGCCGGGTCCGCTTCAGCGTGCTGCGGGTTCGACCGCCTCAGTCGGGCAAATGTCCAGCGTTTTATCCGCCAGAACCGCCCTGACAGCCGAGAGCGCGGCCTGCTCTGTGCCGCTGATGGCGGGCAGGCGCAAGCGGTAGTGCCGGGTGGAGGGCCGCTCCTGCACCACCCGGGCAGAACGCACGCCCCGCCGGACCAGCTCCTGCAACGCGGTGTTGGCCCCGTCTTGTGAGCTGAAAACCCCCAGCGACAGCCCCGACGCCCAGGCCGGGTTGGCGGGCAGGGAAAATTTCACGTTCAAGTCGGTCAGCTGCTGACGTTTGCGGGCCAGCTCATTGGTATTGGGGAATTTACCCATGTACACCATCCAGCGCGCGGGCAGGCCCAGCTCGTCCAGCACCCAGGCACCGTCGGAAAAATTGGCACTCAGCACCGGGCGCAGGGCCTCGGCCAAGGCCGGGTCGAGGTCGGTGGCCTGCCAACACACCGTGCTGGCTGCTTCGGAGGCTGTCACCGCGGGAGCGGACGCCGGGTCAAGCTCAGGTTCAGACGTTGCCGTAGCGGGTGCAGAGGCCGCAGCGTCGGGCGCCATGGACGCTGCAGACGCGGGCGTGCCCGACAAGATCACCAGGGCATCCGGGCGGATTTGTTGCGCCACCCGCTGGGGCTCATGCTGCGGCGCCACGCCCCAGCCATAGGCCAGCAGCCAGCCCTGACCACGGGCGTAAACCCCCACGTTGAGCAGCACCAACACCAACACCAGCCAACGCAACATGGCAACCCTTTATCCAGGACGTCCAACAGACCCGGGTGCCGGGCGCACGCTGACCTCGGCGCTGGTGACGCGCTGCACACCCTGTGCCGTTTGCACCTGCAAAGCACCATCCACGTCGACCCCCAACGCCACACCCTGCAAACCGTCGCTCAGGTTGACCGGCAGTTGGGCCAGGGCGTCACGCGCGTTGAAAGCCGCCTGGAACGGGCCGAACCCCTGCTGTTCAAAGGCCAGCAGCGTCGCCACCAGCGGCGCCATCAACTTCACCAGCGCCTGCCCGGCGTCGATGCCCGGCAACAACTCAACCAGCCCGGCGGGCTCGGTGGCCAGGCCGGACACACGGGGACACTGGATGTTGATGCCGATGCCAATCACCACACCACGGCTGCCCGGGGCGCCGCCGCTCTGGTTGGCGGTTTCGATCAGGATACCGGCCAGCTTGCGGTGCTGCCACCACAAATCATTGGGCCATTTCAGGCGAATGTCGGGGTGCAGGCTTTGCGCCAGGCTCAAACCCACCGCCAAGGAGAGGCCCGACCAATCTTTGGGCGCCAGCGGCAGACCGAGTGAAAACGTCAGGCTGCCCGGACCCGACGTGTGTGAGGCGCCCGGGCTGCTGTGCCAGGGCCGGGCCAACCGCCCCCGCCCGGCCGTCTGGTGTTCGGCAATCAGCAGCACCGGGTCAGCCACCCCGGCGCGCAGGCGGCGCATCAGCTCGGCGTTGGTGGAGTCGATCTCCGGCACCACCTCCACCGTGAAACCTGGCAGATGGGGCGCAATGGCTTGCCAGATGGCCTCGCTGGGCCAGGGGGTGATGGCAGGCAAGCGCATGGCGGTAGGCACTAGCGACGTCGGCGTTTGGGCGCCAGCAGGGTGCCGCGACAGGCCTCGGCGCCACACCAGCACGGGTACTCGGCCTTGAGCTTGGGGGTGTAGCGCTCATCGAGCATCAGGCCGTAGTCGTAATGCAGCTCTTCGCCTGCGGCAATGTCGCGCCGGGCGACGATGAAGATGCGTCCGTCGCGTTCATCCGCTTCGCAGTTGCCGTCACACGAGTGGTTGATCCAGCGTGAGGCGTTGCCTTTCACGCCGCCATCAATCACCCTTGTGGCGTCCACATGGAAATAAAAGGTGTGGTTGGGGTGCGCCGGGTCATGCGGGTGGCGCGCCTGGGCTTCTTCCCAGGTGATGATCTCGCCCACATATTCAATGACAGTGTCGCCCTCGGCGATGTCCCGCAGTGCGTACACACCTTTGCCGTGAATGCCTGAGCGGCGAACCTGGATGCGGCGGGACTTTGCGGGTGGGTTTGTCGACACGGTTAAAAAATTTGGTATCGTGAACTCGTATGGGTGCGCGTGTGCGCCCGCGAGAAACAGGGATTGTATTCAGATGACTATCGCAGAAAACACAAAAACAGCCGTGGCTGGCAAAACACTGGTCATTGCAGAAAAGCCCTCGGTGGCGCAAGACATCGTACGGGCGCTGACCCCGGTGGCGGGCAAGTTTGAAAAACACGACGAGCATTTCGAGAACGACCACTATGTGGTGTCCAGCGCGGTCGGCCACCTTGTCGAAATCCAGGCGCCCGAAGCCTATGACGTCAAACGTGGCAAGTGGAGTTTTGCCCATCTGCCGGTGATTCCGCCGCACTTTGACCTGAAACCGGTCGACAAAACCAAAAGCCGCCTCAACGCGGTGGTGAAACTGGCCAAACGCAAAGACGTGGGTCAACTCATAAACGCCTGTGACGCGGGCCGCGAGGGGGAGCTGATCTTTCGCCTGATCGAACAATACGCAGGTGGCGCCAAACCGCTGGGCAAACCGGTGAGCCGCCTGTGGCTGCAGTCGATGACACCCCAGGCCATCCGCGATGGCTTCAACGCCCTGCGCAGCGACAAACAGATGCAGCCCCTGGCCGACGCCGCGCGTTGCCGCTCCGAGGCCGACTGGCTGGTTGGCATCAACGGCACGCGCGCCATGACCGCGTTCAATTCGCGCGATGGCGGTTTCTTCTTGACCACCGTGGGCCGGGTGCAAACGCCCACCTTGAGCGTGGTGGTGGAGCGTGAGGAACTCATCCGCGCCTTTGTGTCGCGCGATTACTGGGAAATTCATGCGTCATTTGCCGCCCAGGCGGGGAGCTACCCGGCCAAGTGGTTTGACCCAAAACACAAGCGCGATGCCGAGGATGCCGAGAAAAAGGCCGACCGCGTCTGGACCCAGCGCGAGGCGCAAGCCATTGCCGACGCGGTGCGTGGCCAGCCGGCCACCGTCACCGAAGAGAGCAAACCCACCACCCAAGCGTCACCGCTGCTGTTCGATTTGACCAGCCTGCAGCGCGAAGCCAACGGCAAGTTCGGTTTTTCCGCCAAAACCACGCTGTCCATAGCGCAAAGCCTGTATGAGCGCCACAAAGCCCTGACCTACCCACGGACCGATTCACGCGCCCTGCCCGAAGACTATGTGCCGGTGGTCAAACAGACCTTCGAGATGCTGGCGGATTCGGGCATGCGGCACCTGGCGCCGCACGCCTTGACGGCGCTGAACAATGGCTACATCCGGCCCAGCAAACGGATTTTCGACAACAGCAAGGTGAGTGATCACTTTGCCATCATCCCCACATTACAAGCACCCAGCGGGCTATCAGAAGCAGAGCAAAAGCTGTATGACCTGGTGGTCAAGCGCTTTTTGGCGGTATTTTTCCCGAGCGCCGAATACCAGGTGACCACGCGCATCTCAACCGTGACCACAGCAGCGGCTGCGCACAACTTCAAAACCGAAGGCAAAGTCTTGGTCAAACCAGGTTGGCTGGCGATCTACGGCAAGGAAGCTGCGGATGAGGTGGCAGATGCGAAAGACGGCGACAAGGGCCAGAGCCTGGTGCCGGTGGCGCCTGGCGAGAAAGTCAAAACCGAATCGGTCGAGCCCAAGGGCCTGAAAACCCGGCCACCGGCCCGTTACTCCGAAGCCACCTTGCTCGGCGCCATGGAAAGTGCTGGCAAAACCGTGGAAGACGAGGAGTTGCGCGAAGCCATGCAGGAAAAAGGCCTGGGCACGCCCGCCACCCGCGCCAGCATCATTGAAGGCTTGATTTCTGAGAAATACATGCTGCGCGAAGGCCGCGAGCTGATCCCCACCGCCAAAGCCTTCCAGTTGATGACGCTGCTGCGCGGCCTCGGTGTGGAAGAACTCTCCAAGGCCGAACTCACCGGCGACTGGGAGTTCAAGCTCAACCAAATGGAGCACGGCAAACTCAGCCGCGCCCAGTTCATGGCCGAAATTGCCGCGATGACCGAGCGCATCGTCAAAAAAGCCAAAGAATACGACCGCGACACGGTGCCCGGCAACTACGCCACGCTCAGTTCACCCTGCCCCAACTGCGGTGGTGTGGTCAAGGAAAACTACCGCCGTTATGCCTGCACAGGCGCGGATGGCCAAAGCGACGGCTGCGGCTTCTCGTTTGGCAAAACCCCGGCCGGCCGCACCTTTGAGCCCGCCGAGGTGGAGCAATTCTTGCGCGACAAGAAGATCGGCCCGCTCGACGGTTTCCGCTCCAAGGCCGGTTGGCCCTTCACCGCCGAGATGGTCATCAAGTTTGACGAGGAGACGAAAAACTACAAACTCGAATTCGACTTTGGCGACGACAAAAAGGGCGAGGAAACCGGCGAACTGGTCGACTTTGGCGACCAAGCCAGCCTGGGCCCCTGCCCACAATGTGGCGCGGCGGTGTTTGAACACGGCAAAAACTATGTGTGCGAAAAATCCGTGCCCACCGATGCGCAAGCCACACCGAGTTGTGACTTCAAATCCGGCCAGATCATCCTGCAACAACCCATTGAGCGCGAGCAGATGCAAAAGCTGCTGGCCACCGGCAAAACCGATTTGCTCGACAAGTTTGTCTCCATGCGCACCCGGCGCGCCTTCAAGGCCATGCTGGTCTGGGACGCCGAAGCGGGCAAAGTCAACTTCGAGTTCGCCCCGAGCAAGTTCCCGCCGCGCAAAACCGCCGCTGCGCCGTTGACGCGGGCCGCCGTTGCGACCAAGAAGTCAGCGGCCAGCGCAAGCGGGGCGGCAGCGAAGAAAACGGCAACCAAAGCGGTGACCAAGACCGCGGCCAAAGCACCGCGCAAAGCCCCGGCCGCAGGCACCGGCTCCACCCCCAGCGCGGCGCTGGCCGCGGTGATTGGGTCTGAGCCGATTGCCCGCGCCCAGGTCATCAAGAAGCTGTGGGACTACATCAAAGCCAACAAGCTGCAGGACGCCACCAACAAACGCGCCATCAACGCCGACGCCAAGTTACTCGCGGTATTTGGCCAACCGCAGGTCAGCATGTTTGAGCTGGCGGGGATTGTGGGCAAACATTTGGGGTGACAAGGTGGTCGCAAGTTGCGACTGCCTTGAAAAATACGGTTCGCGGTGATCGGCCTGGCCCAACGGCCTCAAATTGGCGGCTGAATGCACGGGTCATCCTGTGATGTGCTTTCAGCAGTGGTGGGTCATGCGGAACTCGATCACTTCGGGTTCCGGTTTTTGCGTGCTGGAGAACCAAGGCGCTCGCAGCCGCAGGTGGGGGTGCTGGGGACCACCGATGTCGCAAAGCGAAGCGCGTCTGAGGTGGGCGCCGATACCCCACCTGCTGCCACTCAAGACTTGAAACTTTGCCGGGTCGCGTCAAAGGACGCCGCGTGATTCTGGCGCTGCGGCACTGACAAGAACTCGGCTACTGATCCAGCCAGTCACAAATCGGCTGCCACTGCGCCAAATCACGCGCCACACGCTCAGGCGCCAGGTCAAACACAGTCAGGCCGCGGGCGGCGAGCTGGACGTAGTTCTGGGTGCTGCGCAAATTGCCCAGCACCGGCAGGCCGGTGGATTCGACAAAACTGCGCAGTTCCTCCGCCGCGCGGGTGCGCTCATCCACGCGCATGCCGACGATGCCGATCTGCGTTCTGGCGGCCTGGCTGCTCTGGGCCAGCTCGTCGAGAAAATCTTTCGTGGCAAAGATGTCAAACACGCTGGGTTGCAGCGGCACCACCACCTTGTGCGCCAGTTTCAGCACCTCTTTGAGCCGCTTGCCGTGCAGCCCTGCGGGCGTGTCCAGCACCACATGGGTGGTGCCTTTGGGTGGCTTGGCCAGGTTGTCGCGGTCCAGCTCCCAGCTGGTGATGGGCCGCGCGGTGTCTGGCCGCAACGACAGCCACAGCTTGCACGACTGCTGGCGGTCCACATCGCCCAGCATCACGCGCTGGTTTTGCGTGGCAAAGTAGCCCGCAATCTGGCTGGACAAGGTGGATTTACCCACGCCACCTTTCGGGTTGGCAACCACAACAACCGGCATACGAACTCCTGACTGAATCCTTGCCAGCCCTCGTCAATCCAGGGCTGGCGGTAAAAAAACGTGTCGACTTTGGCCGCTTATTCGTCGCTGCCGCCCATCAAGCCACCGAGCAGGCCACCGCCCAACAAGGTGCCGCCGAGGGCCGCGCCGCCCAGCACCGACCCCTGCTCGGCCGAGCGCCCGCCCGCCGCCGGGGCGGACAGGATGATGCGGTTGGCCAGGCGTGACAGCGGCAGCGACTGCAGCCAGATCTTGCCGGGGCCGCGCAGCGTGGCGAAAAACAAGCCCTCGCCACCAAACAGTGCCGACTTGACCTTGCCCACATACTGGATGTCAAAGTCCACACTCGGCTGATACGCCACCACACAGCCGGTATCCACGCGCAGGGTTTCGCCCGGTGCCAACGTGCGCTCCATCAGCGTGCCACCGGCATGCACAAAGGCCATGCCGTCGCCGTCCAACTTTTGCATGATGAAGCCTTCACCGCCGAACAGCCCGGCGCCCAGTTTCTTTTGCAGCGCAATGCCCAGCGACACGCCTTTGGCGGCGCACAAAAACGAATCCTTTTGGCACAGCAGCGTGCCACCCAATGCGCGCAAATCGATCGGCACGATCTTGCCGGGGTAGGGCGCGGCAAAGGCCACGCGCTGTTTGCTGGAGGCGGTGTTCTGGAACACGGTGGTGAACAGGCTCTCACCCGTGAGCAGGCGCTTGCCCGCGCCCATGAGTTTGCCAAACAGGCCGCCTTGCTGGGCACCGTCGCCAAACACCGTGTCCATTTCGATACCGGCCTGCATGTACATCATCACGCCAGCCTCGCCCACGGCCGCTTCGCCGGGGTCCAGCTCAACTTCGACGTACTGCATTTCGTTGCCAAAAATCTCGTAGTCCACCACGTCCATCGCCATCATTCGCTCCTGAAAAACAGAGTGCGCTTTCGCGCCCGGGAAAAACGTGAACGATAGCAAGATTTTGCGACACGGCAGTGAATTCACGACGTTTCATGAAGCCGCCCCGCCAGTGACGCCAAAATGTCATTAAAGTGTCGTACTCTGGCGCGTTGGCGCAGGGTCAACACCTCACCCGGCCTGATTTTTTTCATCAACCGCAAAGGACTCACCATGAAATTCCGCTTCTCCCTGATGGCTGCCAGCATCGCTGCACTGGGCCTGGCCGGCTCGGCACTCGCGCAAGAAAAAACGCTCCGTCTGCTGACCTGGGACGGCTACGTGCCCGCCGACGTGGTGGCGCAGTTCGAGAAGGAAAGCGGCTACAAGGTCGAAGTGACGATGTCCAACAACGAGGAGATGATCTCCAAACTGCGCGCCACCGGCGGCGCTGGTTTTGATCTGGCCCAACCCTCGCAGGATCGTATTGCCGGCCCGCAAGCCGAGTTTGGCATCTACAAACCCATGGACCTGAGCAAGCTCAAGAGCGAGCTGTTCATCCCCAGCATGCTGGAAGCCACCAAGAAAAACACCACGGTGGGCGGCAAGGTGTATGGCCTGCCGCACATCTGGGGCACCGACGGCCTGGTGGTCAACACCCAACTGGCCAAGATGGCCGACTACCCCGACCTGTGCAAGGCCGAGTTCAAAGGCAAGGTGGCCTACCGCCTGAAGCGCCCGACCCTGCTGGCGTTTGCTTTTGCCTCGGGCAAGGACCCGTTTGCGCTGTACAACGACCCGAAAGCTTACGGCGCATTGATGGACGAAGTGGGCAAGACGCTGATCGCCTGCAAAGGCAACGTCAAGTTTTACTGGGACAACAAGGACCAACTGCTGAACGGCATGCGCGCCGGTGAAATCGTCGGCGCCATGATGTGGGACACGGGTGGCTGGAAGCTCAACGGCGAAAAGGCTGAAGTGCAGTTCATCGCCCCCAAATCCGGTGCGCTGGGCTGGATCGACACCTTTGCCATTCCCGCCAAAGGCAAGAATGACGCCGCCGCCTACGCCTGGATCAACTTCAACATGCGCCCCGAAATTGCCGCCAAGGTGGCCGGTGTGGCAGGCAACTTCACCGCCTCCAAGGGCGCTGACCAGCTGATGGATGCCAAGCTCAAAGCCCAGTTTGCCGCCAGCTTCCCCGAAGCCGCGCTGAAAAACGTGAAGTGGTACCCGGCCGTGCCCGCTGGCCTGGAAGAGATTGAAGGCCGCGTGCTGGACCGCATCAAGGCCGCCAACTGAGCTTGCCATGGCGGGACTGACCCGCCCTCCATGGCGTCGATGCATGGATGGCGGGTCGTCGCCCAGCATGACAAGCCTGTCCCGCCAGGCTCATGGGCTGATCATGGCCGTTAGCATGACGGCCCAGTTTTCACGTTAACCACCCAGTTTTCAGATTTGACACATTCACCAACCGATTTCGCTGCCGCCTCCGATGCGACGCGGCCTGACCTGCAAGCCAGCCGCGTGGCCAAGCACTATGGCGCTTTCCGCGCGGTGGATGACTTGTCGTTTGAAGTCGCGCGCGGCAGTTTCTTTTCTATTCTGGGCCCGTCCGGCTGTGGCAAAACCACGCTGCTGCGCATGATTGCGGGCTTTCTGGAAGCCGATGCGGGCCAGATTCACATCGGCGGCAAAGCGATGAACGGCGTGCCGCCCAACAAACGCCCGGTGAACATGGTGTTCCAGCACCTGGCGCTGTTCCCGATGATGAGTGTGGGCGAGAACGTGGGCTACGGCCTGGCGCGCCGCGGTGTCGCCAAGGACGAGATCCAGCGCCGTGTGGGTGACATGCTGGAACGCGTCAGCCTGCCCGGTGCGCAGAACAAGCGGGTGGACCAGCTCTCGGGCGGGCAAAAGCAGCGCGTCGCCATTGCCCGCAGTCTGGTGCTGGAGCCCACGCTGCTGCTGCTCGATGAGCCGCTGGGCGCGTTGGACTTGAAGCTGCGCGAGCACATGAAGATCGAGCTCAAAGCGCTGCAGGCGGCTTTTGGCACCACCTTTGTTTACATCACCCACGACCAGTCCGAGGCGCTGGTGCTCTCTGACCATGTGGCGGTGATGAACCATGGCCGATTTGAGCAGGTGGGCACGCCACAACAGCTGTACTACGAACCGCAAACGCCCTTTGTGGCAGGCTTTGTGGGTGCCAACAATCGCATTGCAGGCCAGGCCACCGAGGTCCATGGCAGCACGGTGACCGCCACCAGCGCATCTGGCCTGGTGATGCCAGCGCGCGCGATCGGCCAAATTGCCCGGGGTGATGCGGTGGAAGCGTTTGTTCGGCCCGAAGTGGCGCGGCTGGCGCGCCAGGCCGCCGTCTTGAAAGACGCCGGGCTGCCCCATTTCAGCGCCCGGGTCGAGAGCCTGCTGTTTGACGGCGCCAACTCGGCTGTGCTGCTGCGCGAAGCCCAGTCCAACACCGAGTTCCGCATCGCCCTGCCGCAAACCGGCGAATTTGCCGACCTGAGCGTGGGTGAAACCGTGGCTTTTGGCTTCGATGCGCAGCGTGCCGTGTGTTTTGCCGCCAGCACCACAGCCAATGAGCATGTCTTCAGCTGACAACCCCTCGCGCCATGCCGCGCGGCTGATGCTGATGCTGTTGCTGGCCCCGGCGTTGTTGTGGCTGTTGGGCCTGATCGTGTTGCCGCATGTGGAGCTGGGCATCTTGTCGATGCGGGCCCGTGTGGCGCCACGGGTCTACGAGCCCAGCCTGGCGCAGTTCCGCACTTTTTTTGAAGAGCCGCTGTACTGGCACACCTTCATGCGCACGGCGCTGATGTCGCTGGCGGCCACCGCCATCACCCTGCTGTTGGCCTTCCCCATCGCCTGGACCATTGCCAAGCTGGTGCGCGGCCAGTCCAAAGCCATGTTGTTCATCATGTGCCTGATTCCGTTCTGGGTGAGTGAAACGGTGCGCACGCTGGGCTGGATGATTTTGCTGCGCGAGTCCGGCGTGTTGCCGGCTTTTTTGGTCTGGCTGGGTGTCACACCCGCACCGGTGGAGCTGCTCTACCACGACGCCACCATCCTGGTCGGGCTGGTCTACACCTCGATGTTGTTCATGGTGATCCCGCTGATCAGCGCGCTGGAGAGCCTGGACGACTCGCTCATCGAAGCCGCCTACGACCTGGGCGGCAACGGCTGGTCGATCCTGCGGCAAATTGTCATCCCGCACGCCGCACCGGGCATTGTGGCGGGCTGCATTGTGGTGTTCATGCTCACCTTGGGCAACTACCTGACACCCACGCTCTTGGGCGGCAAAAGCTCGCAGTGGTTCACCGAGCAGATCTACACCCAGTTCATCACCCGCTTCAACTGGGAGCAGGGCGCGGCGTTCGGCTTTTTGCTGCTGGCCCTCTCCACCGCCATCGTCTGGGCAGGCTTGAAGCTCAGTGGTCAAAAATTTGGTGAAGTGATGCAAAAAACATGATCGCCTCACTACCCCGCCCCTTGTGGTTGCGCGCCAGCACGGTGGTGTATGGCGTGGCCTTTTTCGCCTTTTTGTTCTTGCCGCTGGTGGTGGTCGCGGTGTTTGCGTTCAACGACGCACCTTACCCGGCACCGCCCTGGCGCGGTTTCACGCTGGACTGGTTTGTGGGCCATGACGGCAGCGCGCGCACCGGCCTGTTTGCCGACACCGCCCTGCTGGGCAGCCTGTGGACCAGCGTGGTCGTGGCCAGCTGGGTCACCTTGCTGTCGGTGGTGGTGGGCACCGCCAACGCGTTTTTGATTGAGCGCACGCAGTTTCGCGGCAAGCAGGCGCTCAGCCTGTTGATGCTGGCCCCGCTGGTCATTCCAGGGGTGATTCTGGGCATCTCGATCCTGGCCTTTGCCAGCCGCCTGGCGAATCTGGCCGACGACCTGTGGGGGCTGGAGCTGGAATTTTTGCGCCCGGGTTTGCAGCTGGTGGTTCTGGGGCAGTTCTCGTACATCGTCTCTATTGCCACGCTGACCATCACGGCGCGCCTGAAACGCTTTGATGTCACGCTGGAAGAAGCCGCCTACAACCTGGGCGCGTCACGCGCGGCCGTGCTGTGGACCATCACCCTGCCGTACCTGAAACCAGCGCTCATCGGCTCGGCCGCCATCTCTTTTCTGATGAGTTTCGAGAACTTCAACACCACGCTGATGCTGGTCGGCTCCGACTCGCCACTCACCGTGATGATGTACGGCCGCATGCGCGAGGGCGCCACGCCGGTCTTGAACGCGGTGAGCCTGCTGCTGATGGTGGCCTCGGCGGTGTTGGCGTTGACGATGATGCGAGGGTCGAAGGGCAATGCGTCAGGTCACTCTGACTAACGGGTGATTCGGTTTTGACATGTCGCTGGCCAATATGGCTTGGGTCGGACGGCAACAGGCTGATCTGAGTCATTTGCAGTCGGCTGCTCGTGCGGCAGCGACGCTCATTACCGGTCATTGGAGCTCAGTACGTATCAATCGGCGTCGTCGCGTCGAAGGCAAGTTCCTCACCGGGATCTAGTGCTGTCTCAAGAATCCCGGGGTGGCGAGCGTGTTCTGAAATCCCGTGGAGGCAGGCCATTTCCTTGATGAAGGCTTCACCTGACCTCATCAACTCATGCCCCCGTTCGTTCCATAAAGCGAAGCGATTGAGCTCATCGTCGGACGGGCCGGCAACGCTGATACCGTTTGCTCGCAAGATGGCCAGGCCCTGGCGTTCAGCAGAACCCCAAGATTCGATTTGGCAAGTGATTGTGCCGGTAGTAAGTTTCAGGGGCTGGGCAGCCGATTGGGCTGCATTACTGCCCAGTCGCAAAAGTTGCGTGATGTCTCGTGTGCCGACTGCATGGAGTATTTCTGCAAGCATGGCCAGCTCAGGATATCGCCGCAGCCGCTCTGCAATTAGAGGCAAATCTTCAGCGTTGGCTAGGTAGAGGAGTCTGCCAGCGAAATAACGAATCTTAGGGATGACTCTCTTGCGCGCGTAACCATCTAAATTAGGGTCGGCCTCAAGGAGGTGAAGCAAGCTCCTGGTAAATTCAGTCCGAAGGTTCTGTGCAGAAATCAAAAGCGTGCTTGGCGTAGCCTGTCGGAATATCTTTTTTAATAACCATGGATAACGCCGTAACTGGTCAAAGAAGCGGTCTTGATACTTCGCATCACTGACTTGAACGCTGTAATCAGGCAGCGGAATCCGGAATCCCTCTACAGCAAATTTATTGGCTAGATTGGTACGAGACGAGGGCTGTGAAATAAGGAATTGCTTAATGTCACGTACGAAGCACATCCAGTTGTGTGAGTCCTTGCCGCTGAAATCTGCCTCTCCATCCAGCCAATCAGCAGAAGCGAGCTCAAAGTCCTTACCCGCACCGGTTTCATGCAGGTCAAGCCCTAACTCGCTCAACATCGCTGCCAATTGCGAGCGGCCTGTAGAAACCTCTGCTGGCGAGCCTACAAGGACTACGTCATCCACATAGCGGAAGTAGCGCTTGGGGAAGGCCGCAGACATTGCTTCATCAACATCGCGCAACACAAGGTTGGCAATCAGGTGGCTGAACATGGGGCCGGTCAGTAGTCCTTTGCCATGAGCGGCGTTCTGACATGCCAGTGCGTGGTGAGATAAAAGTTTTATGCCTAAATCACGGGACAAGGCAGGCATTTGAGCTGCATCGCACGCCTTCAGCCAAGCACTAAGTGCTAGCTCACCGGAGATATTGGGATAAAACCGTTTTATGTCGGTGTAGCGTACGACCTGACCTGCGCCGGCTTTGCACGCAGCAGCAATTTGTTGTTGCCGCTCTTGTAATCCCGCGAAGTAAGGCTTGTAGACCCCTTGAGTGTCTTCGCCT
The DNA here is from genome assembly GCF_020594515.1 of Rhodoferax sp. U2-2l. Classification (GTDB taxonomy): domain Bacteria; phylum Pseudomonadota; class Gammaproteobacteria; order Burkholderiales; family Burkholderiaceae_C; genus Rhodoferax. The sequence continues at coordinate 48,508 of NZ_JAJCTH010000003.1, read as the reverse complement.
TCTGCCAAACGATAGCTGAAGACGAAGCCGGGTGAACGAAATACTGCATGCCGGCTGCACTCGGCGAGCAATGCAGCTTCCGCGAAAGACTCATTGGGGCCGGGCACAAAAATGCTGCGGTAGCCGACTAGGCCGTCAGAGCGAATATCCTTGAAATGCAGGGACTCGAAATAAGCACTGCTGCTGCTCATCACAAGATGAGAAGATACCTCTTCAGCCCAACGATCCCTGCGTGCGCACTGATTGGCAAAGTAATAGCGCAGCCCAAGGTAGGCCATGATGTCTCGTGTGCGGTATTGATTGGCCGCGCGCAGTGCTAGTATCTGTGGCCTCATGCCTTCGCTCCCTTCAAAGGTAAATCGAAGCGCTGAACTACTAGTTGAACGTTGAATTTATGATCCTTTAATGGGTGCTGAACGTCAGCAGCACTCTTTCCAAGGTTCTCGACCACGAGAGCCTCTTGCTCGTCCTTCGTCTGATGTGCTGAAAACAGTTTTTTGAACCAACTAATAGCTCTACCGAAGAATCCCCCGGATCCAAGCACCTGGTTTGTCTGCGGCTCGATCCAGAGCACAAAACTGTTATGAGCTCGGCCATGTAGGAATAAGCTTTCGAATTGTGGAAGAGCCTCCTTCCATTTGCCCTCGCGCTGTAGAAAGCCGGAAAAGTTGGCCAGAACTATGAGGCGGGCTGAACATTCCTGGCCAAGCACGGTCAGGCGGTTAGTTAGTTCTGCTGAAGAAAATTTATCCAACGCATCCCAAGGCAAAAACTCAGCAGATACCCAAATCGCTTGTTCGGCCAATTCATCCTTGATGTGTTCTGTTGCTAGGCTGGCATAGCCTCGGGCGAACTCTGACAACTCACCTCCAACAATCTTGACGTTCAGCGGGTTGCGTGGGATTCGGTGTTGGCGTCGCAACTCACCAATGTTTGCCAGCAACGCTAGTGCTGCCGCGCCTGAACCGCAAGGTAGGTCTGCAAGCAACACGGTTCCACCAGAAAAGATTTTTGCGTAAGCGTCTGCCACCTCAGTAAGTTTGTCTTCTGGATCTAGAAAACTGAGTTGAACCCGTGCCGACGACCCACTAAAGCGCCATGCCAGATGATCGTCCGTATCTTCCTTGCTTAAGCCGCCGATTTTTCCCTCAGGAATAGGTTGCAGAGCCTTATCTTTGAGTCCGGCGTGTAATAGCAAGTGATCCCAAGCTTTTCGAAGTGTCGGGGCAAGATACAAACACTTTTTTTCGGCATGCCAAAGTGTTTCCGGAATATCTGCAGGCTTAATTAGTCGGGACATTACTTCAAGCACGTTGACATGGGCTCTTCTGTCATAGAAGCTTGACTGGCTTACAAGCTTCTATGAGGGGGTCTCAATTGTGTAACAAATATACATTCAACCTGGAGGAGCATGAGCGATAGCTGCTTCAGTCAAGTAAGCGCAGATGCGGTCTTCGGCAGCCAAGGTCAGCAATCGCTGCTTTGCAGTCAGCGACCGACTCTTCCAGAAGCCGCAACTGACTTGGCATAACGCCGTCGCATCAACCGGCACAATCACGCCTCAACCCAGCCTGGCGTTAAGGCCTTTTCAGTAGAGGGGCGGATGTTGTTGGCCGAACCGGCTCCCGAAGCAAAAATTTACGCTTCCCAAGGATTGACAAGGTTCAGCCCCAGGCCGTTGAAATCCCTGACATTTCGGGTCACCAAGGTCAAATCATGTTGCAACGCAGTGGCCGCCAGCAACCCGTCAATGGCCGATCGTGGGCGCCTCGCGTCACTTTGCCAGCGTCCCTAGCGGTCAGCGACCGACGCATCGACGCTCACGAGACGTGACCCCGTTGGCATCAGGCTGCTTGCGCCGTAGCTCAGAGATCACATTAGTGTCCATCAGGTCGCTCACAGCGCCATCTCACGGGACAGGCTGGGGTCACGCTCAAAAACGATGTCGTCCCCGTCGTACAGCAGTGGGCGTTGCCACTGAGCCGGTCAAACAACCCGCGCGACACCACCACAGCCACGGATTTGCCAAGTTTGTTTAGGGCACCTCTCATTCTGATCTGAATGGTCAGAATTTAGCGCGATCGCGGTCAGATGATCGGATATTGACTTTGCTTCGGTTAATTGCCGGGTTCACAACCAAAACGACAGGTGAAAATGCGCTCTGATCGTGGCTGTTTGAGGAGTGTGTTGTGAACGGTGCCCAATCCCTGGTCCAAACCTTGTTGCGCGGCGGTTTGAAAGTCTGTTTTGCCAACCCTGGCACGTCCGAGATGCATTTTGTCGGGGCGCTGGACGCGCACCCTGAGCTGCGTTGCGTGTTGTGCCTGTTTGAAGGCGGCGCCACCGGTGCGGCCGACGGTTACTACCGCATGACGGGCGACATTGCAGCCACGCTGCTGCATCTGGCGCCAGGCCTGGGCAATGGTTTTGCCAATTTGCATACCGCGCGCAAGGCGGGCTCGGGCCTGCTGACGATTGTGGGCGAACACGCCACCCACCATCTGGTGCATGAGAGCCCGCTCAAGGGTGACATTGCCGCCCTGAGCCGCACCATCGCCCACTGGACACATGTCAGCCCGGACGCCACGGCGGTGGCTGGCGATGGCGCCCGCGCCATGGCGGCGGCGCGCTCGTGCAACGGCCAACTGGCCACCCTGGTGTTACCCGCCAACACCGCCTGGCAAGAGGCTCAGGGGCCGACTGACCCGCTGCCAGCCCTGCCTCTGATCCGCCCGGAGCTGGCCCGCATAGAGGCCGCCGCCCACACGCTGCGCCTGCCCGGCGCGGCCCTGCTGGTGGATGGCCCCACGCTGCATGGTGCGCTGGGGCCGCTGGCCGCACGCATTGCCAAAAAGACCGGCGCTCGGCTGATCGCCCCCTACCTGGCCAGCCGCATTCGACGCGGTGCCGGGGCGGTGGCCTTCGAGCGGCTGGCTTACGGCGTGGACGACAACGCCGCCGTGGTGAAGGATGTGCGACACATGGTGCTGGTGGGCGCCCAGCGGCCAACCAACTTCTTTGCTTACCCGGGCAAACCCAGCCTGCCGGAGGCCCCAGGGACGGCGGTGCACGACCTGTGCAGCCGCAGCATGGACGTGGCTTACACGCTGGGTGTGCTGGCCGAGTGCCTGGGCGTCACCGAGGACGACCCGCTGGACAGCTTGCCACTGGCCTTGCCCGAGCTACCCACCGGGCCGATGAACCTGAGCGGCATCGGCCAGGCGCTGGCGCACCTGTTGCCCGAGAACGCCATCGTGGTCGATGAAAGCATCACCATGGCCCGCTTCCTGATGCCACCCACCCAGCATGCCCGCGCCCATGACTGGTTACACACCACCGGCGGCGCCATCGGCTTTGGCCTGCCCAATGCGGTGGGCGCGGCCATTGCCTGCCCGGACCGCCAGGTGGTGGTGCTGACCGGCGACGGCTCGGCCATGTACACCCTGCAGGCCCTGTGGACCATGGCGCGCGAGCAGCTTCAGGTGGTCACCATCGTGTTTGCCAACCGCGGCTACCAGATCCTGCGCGGCGAGCTGGCCAACGTGGGCGTGACCGAGGTGGGGCGCAACGCGGTGCGCATGCTGGATGTTGATGGACCGGCCCTGGACTGGGTCAAGCTCTCCGAAGGCCACGGTGTGCCAGCCAGCCGTGCCACCGACGTGGACAGCTTTGTGGCCGCCCTGCGCGCAGCCCTGGACCAAGCCGGGCCGCATCTGATTGAAGTGGTCTGCCCGGCGTAACCCACCATGCGCTACGCCCACACCATCGGCAGCAGACATTACCCATTTGAGGGCCTGCGCACCTTGCTGGCCAAAGCCAGCCCGCTGCGCTCAGGCGACCAGCTGGCGGGCGTGACAGCCACCCATGCGCAGGAACGTGTCGCCGCGCAAATGGCGCTGGCAGAAGTGCCGCTCCGCACCTTTCTCACCGAAGTCGTGGTGCCCTATGAAGACGACGAAGTCACCCGGCTGATCATCGACACGCACGATGCCGACGCCTTCGCCCCGGTACGCCACCTGACCGTGGGCGACTTTCGCAACTGGCTGCTGGGTGACCAGGCCACACCCACCAGCTTGGCCGCACTCGCGCCCGGACTGACCCCGGAAATGGTGGCGGCAGTGAGCAAGATTTGCCGCCTGCAGGACCTGATGCTGATTGCGCGCAAATGCCAGGTGGTGACGCGTTTTCGCAGCACCCTGGGTTTGCCCGGCCGTCTGGCCACGCGGCTGCAGCCCAATCACCCGACCGACGACCTGCAAGGCATTGCCGCCAGCCTGCTCGACGGCCTGCTGCTGGGCAGTGGTGATGCGGTGATCGGCATCAACCCGGCCAGCGACAACACCGCCCAGGTGGTGCGCCTGCTGCACATGCTGGGCGATGTGATCAGCCATTACGGTATTCCCACCCAGTCCTGCGTGCTGACCCATGTGACCAACACCTTGCAGGCCATCGAGCGCGGGGCGCCGGTGGACCTGGTGTTCCAGTCGATTGGCGGCACCGAGGCCACCAACAGCAGTTTTGGCCTGAACCTGGCGCTGCTGCAGGAGGCGCGCGAGGCGGCGCTTTCTTTGCAACGCGCACCGCTATTGGATGAGAACGGCCAACGCTCAGGCAACGTGATGTATTTCGAAACCGGCCAGGGCAGCGCACTCTCAAGCAACGCGCATCACGGCTGTGACCAACAAACCATCGAGGCCCGCGCCTACGCCGTGGCCCGGCATTTCAAGCCGCTGCTGGTCAATACCGTGGTTGGCTTCATCGGGCCGGAATACCTGTTCAACGGCAAACAGATCACCCGCGCGGGCCTCGAAGACCACTTTTGCGGCAAGCTGCTGGGGGTGCCGATGGGCTGCGACGTCTGTTACACCAACCACGCCGAGGCCGATGGCGACGACATGGACAGCCTGCTGCTGATGCTGGGCGCGGCGGGCTGCAACTTCATCATGGGTGTGCCGGGCTCGGACGACATCATGCTCAACTACCAAAGCACCTCGTTCCACGACGCGCAGGTGCTGCGCCAGCTGCTGGGTCTGCGCGCCGCGCCTGAGTTTGAGGACTGGCTGGCCAAGATGGGCATCTGCACACCGGTTGAGGTCTCTTGCGGCCCGCAGCGGCTGGCCAGTCAATTGGCCGCACCGTTTGCCCCCGCCATTCAACGCCTGAGCGCTGCCTGACATGACCACGCCCGACCCCACGCCATCGAACCGCACGCAGGGCGCTGTGCCTGAACAGTCCGCGCCGCCCGGTCTGCCGGAACTGGTCAGCGCGACCCCGTGGCAGGGGTTGCGCCAATTTACCGACGCCCGCATCGCCCTGGGCCGCGCGGGTGTCAGCCAGCCCACCGGCGCCCATCTGGCGTTTCAACTCGCCCATGCGCAGGCGCGTGATGCGGTGCATCTGCCGCTGGACGTGCCAGGTGTCGCCGCCAGCCTGCACAGCCTGGGCCTGCCCACGCTGATGCTGCACAGCCAGGCGAGTGACCGCGCCACCTACCTGCAGCGGCCTGATCTGGGGCGGCGGCTGGACGCCCCCTCGCTGGGCGCCCTGGCCGATTGGCGAAGCGCGGCGCAGGTCCAAGGCGGTGTGATGCACGGCACTGGCGCCGCGCCGTTTGATCTGGCCTTGGTGGTGGTGGATGGCTTGTCGGCCCTGGCCATCCATCAAAACGCGGCGCCGCTGGTGGCCGAGCTGCTGGCGCGGCTGCAGGCGGACGCCACGCAGCCTTGGTCCATCGCGCCGGTGAGCGTGGTGGAACAGGGCCGGGTCGCCATTGGTGACGAGGTGGGGGCGGCGTTGGCGGCCCGCATGGTGGTGGTGCTGATTGGCGAGCGGCCGGGTTTGAGCTCGCCCGACAGCATGGGGCTGTACATCACCTGGGCGCCCAAGGTGGGCACGCTGGATGCGGCGCGCAACTGCATCTCCAACGTGCGCCCGGCCGGTTTGTCCACCGCGGCGGCAGCCGCAACCGCGCACCAGTTGCTCAAGCGGGCGCGCAGCCAGCAACTGACCGGGGTGGGTCTGAAAGATGAGGTGGATCATCAGCTCTCGCCCTCATCGGCGACAGAGGCCGACCCGCACCCGTTGGCCCTGTGGCACAACGGCAGCGCGCGGCAGCACCCCAAGCGCGCGGATGGTTCGCGCTAAAGTCGGGTCCATGTCACCCTTGACCCTCACTGAACCCCAGCGCCAAGCCTTGCTGCAAGCCGCCCGCGCCGCCCAGCGCATGGCCTATGCGCCCTATTCCCGCTACCCGGTGGGTGCCGCCGTGCTGGACGAGCAAGGTCACATCCACGCCGGTTGCAATGTGGAAAACGCCGCCTACCCCGAGGGACTGTGCGCTGAAGCCGCTGCGCTGAGCGCCATGGTGTTGGCGGGTGGCCAGCGTGCCCGGGCGGTGCTGGTGGTGGGCAACGGCGGGCAAAACCATAGTGCCTGGACCACACCCTGCGGTGGCTGCAGGCAAAAATTGCGCGAATTTGGCGCCGCCGACCTGCCCATCTTCTGCGCCAATAACACCCAACTGGGGCCCAGCTACACCTTGGCGCAATTGCTGCCCGAGAGCTTTGGGCCAGATCACCTGAGCAAGCCATGAGCCACCCCCCCTCACCGCACAACCCCAGCACCGTCCACCATGAACGCCCTTGACACCATCACCCACCGCGCCGGACAGCTGCAGCCACGCATCGCCGTGGTGCTGGGCTCCGGCTGGGGCGGCTTGACCGAGCACATCGTGGATGCCATCCAGATTCCGTACACCGAGCTGGACGGTTTTCCGCAGCCCACCGTGGCCGGGCACGGCGGCACGCTCTGGCTGGGGCGCATTGGCACGCAGCCGGTGGCGGTGATGAGCGGGCGCCAACATGGCTACGAGTCTGGCGCGGTCGACGGCATGGCCGTGCCGCTGCGCACCCTGCAAGCGCTGGGCTGCCACACGCTGGTACAGACCAACGCGGCAGGCAGCGTGCGCCCCGACATGCCGCCGCACAGCCTGATGCTGATCACCGACCACCTGAACCTGCCGCAGCGCTCGCCGCTGGTGGGGCAAGCCGGTAACGACCGGTTTGTAAACATGGTCAACGCCTACGATTCAGAGCTCCATCGCCTTGCAGCCCGGGTAGCAAAAGGGCAAGGAGCGACGCTTTTTGAGGGCATTTACGCCTGGTTTCTGGGGCCGCAGTTTGAAACCCCGGCGGAGATCCGCATGGCGCAGCGCCTGGGTGCTGACGCGGTGGGCATGAGCACCGTGCCTGAGACGATTCTGGCGCGGCACTTGGGGCTGCGGGTGCTGGCGCTGTCCATGATCACCAACTTTGGCGCGGGCATGTCGTCTGAGACCCTGAGCCATGCCCACACTTTGAGCCAGGCGCAAGAAGGCAGCGCGCGCGCCAGCCGCTTGCTGGCGGACATCCTGGCGGCCTTGCCTTGAGGCCGCTTGCGTATTTTTGATCCTATGACACCCCCCAACATCGCCCCCAACATGCCGCAAGACCTGCAAGCCAGCGCCCGCACCGCCCTGAGCTGCCTGGACCTCACCAGCCTGAACGATGCCGATACCGAGGCCGACATCACCCAACTCTGCCAACGCGCCCAAAGCCCGCTCGGCCAGGTGGCGGCGGTGTGCGTCTGGCCGCGCCTGGCCGCTTTTGCCCGCGCGCAGTTGCCTGCCCACATTGCGGTGGCCGCCGTGGCCAACTTTCCGCATGGCAACACCGATGTGGACGCTGCGGTGCGCGACACGCTGCACATCGTGGACGCCGGTGCGCAAGAGGTGGATGTGGTGCTGCCCTACCGCGCGCTGATGGCCGGTGACGATCAAGCGGTGACCGCGCTGCTTGGCGCCGTACGCAACGCCTGCCCGGGGCTGCTGCTCAAGGTGATTCTGGAAACCGGCGAGCTGAAAACGCCAGAGCTGATCCACCGCGCCAGCCAGCTGGCCCTGCAAGCGGGGGCTGACTTCCTGAAAACCAGCACCGGCAAAACCCCGGTCAACGCCACACTGGAGGCTGCGCAAGTCATGCTGGCAGCCATTGCGGCTGGCCCGGCGGCCAGGGAAAAAGTGGGTTTCAAGGCCTCAGGCGGCATCCGTACCGTGCAGGAAGTCATGCGGTACGAGGCGCTTGTGGCACACGCGCTGGGCGCCGAAGCGTTGACGCCAAAGCGCTTTCGCATCGGCGCCAGCAGCCTGCTGGGCCACATTGAGACGGTGCTGAACCCGTCTGCGACCCCCGCGCAAGCGCCTGCCAGCGGGTACTGAACGCCGCGCCCCACGTGCCCAGCTTGGGCACCTTGCTCAATAATGTCCGGCCCGCCTTGGCCGCGGGCCCCTTCGTCCACACCACAGGAGACACACCATGCGCTTGCCGTTCGTCAAACTGTTTTCCGTCGTCCCTGGCGCCTGCGCCCTCGCGCTGGGGCTGGCCGCCACACCCGCCAGCGCGCAAAAAGGACCGTTTATGTTGTCCAGCCCGGACCTGGCCATGGGCACCTTCGACAACAAATTTGTGCTGAACGGTTTTGGCTGCCAGGGCGGCAATGTGTCACCCGCACTCGTTTGGCAAAACGTGCCGCCCGGCACCAAGTCACTCGCGCTGCAGGTGTTTGACCCCGACGCCCCCACCGGCGCAGGCTTTTGGCACTGGACGGTCTACAACCTGCCGCCCACACTGACCGCGCTGCCCCAGGGCGCGGGCAATGCAGCGGCCAAGCTGCCCGCCCCGGCCTATGGTGGTGCCACCGACTACCTGGACACCGGCGCCACCGGTGGTAACGGCAACTACGGCGGCCCCTGCCCGCCCGAGGCCGACAAACCGCACCGCTACATCTTCACCCTCTACGCGCTGGCGGTGGATGACCTGGCCAAAGCCGGTGGCATCCCCAAAACCGGCAGCCCGTCGCTGTATTCCTTTGTCTTGAACAAAGGTCTGGGCGCCTTGCTGCTGGACAAAGCCAGCTTCACCGCCACTTACGGCCGCTAAACACCCACAGGCCCCCCATGCTCGCCCAGGAAATCATCCGCATCAAACGCGACGGCCACACGCTGGAACGCCCCCACATTGACAGCTTTGTCAAGGGCTTGGTCGACGGCTCCTGGAGCGAGGGCCAGGCCGCCGCGCTGGCCATGGCCATGTTCCTAAAAGGCATGGGCCGTGACGAGACCGTGGCGCTGACCCAGGCGATGACCCACTCGGGTCTGGTGATGGACTGGTCTAAGGCCAACTTGAGCGGCCCGATCCTGGACAAACACTCCAGCGGCGGAGTCGGTGACAAGATCAGCCTGATGCTCGCGCCCCTGGTGGCGGCCTGCGGTGGTGTGGTGCCAATGATCTCTGGCCGCGGCTTGGGCCACACCGGCGGCACGCTGGACAAACTCGGCAGCATCCCGGGCTACAAGACCACGCCTGACGTGGCCACGTTACACCACGCCTTGCAGGCGGCAGGCTGCGCCATCATCGGCCAGACGGCCGATCTGGCCCCGGCCGACCGGCGGCTCTACGCCATCCGTGACGTGACCGCCACGGTGGAGTCGGTGCCACTGATCACCGCCAGCATCCTGTCCAAAAAACTCGCGGCCGGGCTGCAGGGGCTGGTGATGGACGTGAAGGTGGGCAACGGCGCGTTTGCCGACTCGCTCGACATGGCCAGCACCCTGGCCGAGTCGCTGGTGCAGGTGGCCACCGGCGCCGGTTTGCCCACGCGCGCTTGGATCACCGACATGAACCAGGTGCTGGGCCACACCGCGGGCAACGCGCTGGAGGTGCTTGAAGCGGTGGCTTTCCTCAAAGGCCAGGCCACCGAGCCGCGCCAGCTGGAAGTGACCCTCCGCCTGAGTGCCGAGCTGTTGCTGATGGGCGGTCTGGCCGTGAATGAGGCCGAAGCGCTACAAAAAATAGACCGCGCTTTGCAAAGTGGACAAGGGCTGGAGCAGTTTTCGCGCATGGTGGCGGCACTCGGTGGCCCGGCCGACTTTGTGGACCGCCCGACCCACTACCTGGCCAGCGCGCCGGTCACACTGGCCGTGCCCGCACCCCGCAGCGGTTTTGTCACCAGCATGGCCACCCGCGACATCGGCCTGGCCGTGGTGGAACTCGGTGGCGGCCGGCGCCTGGCCAGCGACACGGTGGACCCGCGTGTCGGCTTCTCTGACTTTGCCCAGATTGGCCAAGCGGTGCAGGCGGGTGACCCGCTGGCGATGGTGCACGCGGCGGATGCGGCCTCGGCCGAGCGCGCACGCCAGTCCCTGCTGACGCTGATTCACATCGGTGATGCCCCACCGGTGCTGGCGCCGGTGTTGGTCAGATACATCACGGCTTGATGCTAATAATGGCTTGTAGCCCTTTGAATCAAAGGGCTGGCAGCTACAAAAACAGTATTTAGACGCGGTGCCGCTCTTGCCGCGCCGCCAGCGTGCGGGCTGCCTTGGCGGGTGCGGGTGGCTGGCGGGGCAGCAGGCCTTGCAGGGCCTGCGGGTTGGCGCGGGCGCCGCTGCTGAGGTAGTCGGCCAGCAAGGCTTGGCGCACGGACTCGGGCGGCAGGCTCTGGCTCAGGTAGGCAAACAACGTGTCCACCAACAGCTCAGGCGTCAGCTGGTGGGTGCTGCCCAGGCGCTGCCACAGCCAATCCGACAGCAGCCAAAACCGCCAGAACGGCGACGTTTGCGCGGCAGCCTTTTCTGCCTCGGTGCCACCCAAGGCGCCCATCACCTCGGCGGGCGGTGTTTGCAACAGCAAAACCAGCGTCTGGGCAAAACGCCCCGAGTTGGCCAGCAAATCCCAGTAACGCACCAGACGCGTGAAGTGCAACACGGTGTCGGCATCGACCACGCCGGTGTGTTGCACCGTATAGGGCGGCTCGGGGTCATACACCATGCCATGCACCTCGGTGTGCCGCGCCACCGGTGCGCCGCGCAGGCGTTTGAGCACACCAAGCTGGATCTCGTGGGGGCCAATGACCAGCAGGCGATCAAACCCCTCGGCAAAACTGGCCAGCGTCTCGCCCGGCAGGCCAAAAATCAGGTCGGCATGGATGTGGGCGTGGCTGTGGGTCAGCAGCCAGCGCAGGTTGGCTTCAGACGCGGCGTTGTCCTGGCGGCGCGAGATGGTGTGTTGCACCTCGGCGTTGAAACTCTGCACGCCCACTTCGAGCTGCAACACGCCCGGTGGAAACTGCAGCAGCATGGCCTTGAGCCGATCGGGCAGGTGGTCGGGGATCACCTCAAAGTGCAAAAACAGCTGCTCGTTAGCCGGGGCACCTGCGGCGGGTAGGCGGTCTAGGAAAAACTGCAGGATGCGCACCGAGTGCTCGACCTTGAGGTTGAAGGTACGGTCGACAAACTTGAAGTTGCGCGCACCGCGTTGGTACAGCGCTTCCAGTTCAGTCAGCACCCGCTCCAGCTCAAAGGCCCAGGCGGTTTTGTCGAGTGAACTCAGGCAAAACTCACACTTGAACGGGCAGCCGCGTGAGGCCTCTACATACAGCAGGCGGTGCGCCAGGTCGGTTTCGCTGTATTCGGCATACGGCAGCGCGATGTCGGCCAGGTCGGGTTGCTCGCCGGGGATGATCTTCATCAAGGGCTGCGGGCCGTGGATCAGCGCGCGGCAGAGCTTGGCAAAACTCACGTCGCCCCAGCCGGTGATGACAAAGTCGGCCAGTTGGGTGATGGCTTGCTGAGCCGTCTCATGGCTGACCTCCGGGCCGCCCAGCACGACCTTGATGTCTGGCCGCGCCGCTTTGATCAGGCGCAACACCGCCAGCGTTTGCGTCACGTTCCAGATGTACACCCCAAAACCGACGATCTGCACCGCGCCCGTGGCCTCGCCCAGCGTGGCCAGCAGATCGGCCACCACCTCTTTGGGATCACGGGAAATTGTGTATTCGCGCAGCTGAGCCACATCGCGCAAACCTGGGCCGCCATGCCGGTCCAGATTGGCCAGCAGGTAACGCAGGCCCAGCGAGGCGTGGATGTAACGCGCGTTGAGCGTGGCCAGGACGATGCGCGGTGCCATGGTTCAAAGCGCCTCAGTCGCCACATTCAGCCACACCACGCCGGTTTGCTTTTCAATCACGATGCTCGCGCCGTCCAGCCGATAGGTGACTTGGCAGTGCAATCGCGGGTTGGACAACACCGCGGGGTTCAAGACGACATAGTTGTGCCCTGGCGCATAACGGACTGAGCCCGTCACCAGCCCGGGGTGGCCTTCGCGGTGCAACCGGGCACCGACCGACTGGGTGAAGCTGTAATCGGTTTTGTGCATCAGGCCGGGGTGCTGGGCGGTCAGAGGCCGCAGGTCCAGCAGTGCCGCGTCGCAGGCCACGTCATACAGCTTGCGCTCACCCACCACGGGCTCGTTTTCAAACCCGGCATCACGCAAAAACCCGTTGAACCAGTGGTAGGCCGTCTCGTACACCGAGGTTTCGGCTGAGTCACAGCCGTACCAGACACCGAACGACCCGTCAGAAAACCGGCTGGTTTGCCAGTGCTTGAACGGCCAGCCAATCGCGTTGGCCCAGGCAGCGTCTTCAAACGGGCGGTGAATCACGGGTGTTCCGGACTGATAAGGTGGGGGCTTGACCACATCTTCCACCTGCTGCGCCAGCGCCCACTCGGCCGGGTTGCTGCTCAGATCGTCAAACAGGTCTTGCGACGTGCCGATGGACACGATGTTGCGTATGACCGTGCGGTGAACGTCGGCCAGCTTCAGGTGGGCAAACAGGCTGTCCATCACACGCCGCGCGCACGGTCCAGGTAGGCGCGCACCATCAGCAGGCCGGCAAACCCCCAGGCTTTCACCACCTCCACCGGCGTCAGGTTGTCAAACGCCTTGTTGCGGGTGGACATCCAGCGGTAAGCCAGATCGCGGTTTTGCGGAAAAAGCAGGCGCAGATTTTTGTGGATACCCAGCAGGTGGCCAACGCGTTCAAACTGGTCACGGCTGGTGCCGATGGGTTCGCCCTTGCGGTAACGCGTGAGCGCGGCACGGTTGCTGGCGGCTATGCCCAACAGCGCGGCCTGATCCTCGGTGGGCAGCGCCCAGTGGTCCAGCAGGGACATCACCATTTTGGCCAGCGCGCCCCGGTCTTGCGAGACGGCGGGTTGTGGCTCAAGCACAGCGGTCATGTGGGGCTCCTGTGGGGCGATCAAATGGCGGCAAGGTTGCCATTCGTTTGTGACTATTAAAACACGAATTGTTTTAATAGTCACAGTTTGCGGCTTTGACCGCGCGGCAGGTCAGTCTTTGCCCGGATGCGTGCCGTCGATGTAGAGCCAGCGGCCGTCTTCGCGCACAAAGCGGCTGATCTCATGCAGGCGCGCGCCGCGCCCTTGCTCGCGCAGGCGGGCGACAAACTCGACCACACCGGCGTCGCCCGTCATTTCCGCATGGCGAATATCCAGCTCCAGCCATTTCACCGGCGGCAGCTCCAGCTCACCCGGTGCGGTGCTGGGGTGCCAGGTGGCCAGCAGGTAGTCGATCAGGCCCAGGCCGTAGGCGCTGTAGCGCGAGCGCATCAATGCCTCGGGCGTGGGGGCGTGCAAGCCCGCACGCCAACCGGCGTGCCATTGGCCACAGCAGGCGGCGTAGGTTTGGCCGCTGCCACAGGGGCAGGCGGCGCTGGCAGCGTGCGAAGACTTTTTCATGCTCGGCTTATTCCTGAAAGTACCAGAACCCGGCGTTGACCCACTCGGTCAGCTGGCGCACAAATTCCGGGTTGGCAAAACCACTTTGTAGCACGGCATAAACGGGCTCGTCCTGGTCACACAGCGCCAGCACCGCGTCCTTGCAGGCGGGGCCAAAGTCAAAGCGTTCACCGTCCACGTAACACACACCCTGCGCCACGGTTTCGTCCACATAAAAACAGCGCAGGCCACCGGTGCGCACCAGCGGCTGCTCTTGCAACATATTGATCAGCTCGGCCGCGTCCAGAGGTTCGTCCAGCGCCTGCAGGTCCAGCGCGCATTTGGTTTTGGAGAAGTAGCTGCCCGCAAAGTCGGCCAGCAGCGCATCGTTGTCCAGCACACTTTGCAGGTGGGCCTTGATGCGGGCAAAGTCAGCTTTGTCGATCTGGCCCTGGTGTTGCGCAATCGGGCGGTGCGGGTCGGTCAACAGGTGCTGGGCCTGGTCTTTGTCGATGGCGTAGTCGGCCAGGCCGCTGAGCATGTCGCAGGCCGACTTGGCGCGAAAGCCGACCGAGAAACTCATCGACTCTTCCAGCGTGACGCCGTCATGCGGAAAACCCGGCGGGATGTAGAGGATGTCACCGGGCAGCAGTTCGGTGTCGATGATGGCCTCAAACGGGTCGGTGTGTAAAAGCGCGGCATGCGCGGCAAACTGCCGGTGGTTGCCCACGTCACCCACGCGCCAGCGCCTGCGGCCGCTGCCCTGGCAGATGAACACGTCGTACAGGTCAATGTGTGGCCCCACACCACCGCCGGGCACCGCGTAGCTGATCATCACATCGTCGAGCCGCCATTTGGGGATAAAGGCAAAGGGTTTGACCAGCTCGGCCACCTCGGGCGACCAGTGGTTCACCGCCTGCACCACCAGCGTCCAGCCGCTGTCGCCAAAACGTTCGAACGACTCAAACGGGCCAAACTCGGCCTGCCATTGCTCGCCTTGTTTGTAGACCATGCGCGACTCGACCTCGTCCTCGCAGGCCAAGCCAGCCAGTTCGTTGGGGGAAATCAGGTCGGCCCAGGCTTTGAAGCCCTGGCGGATGACCACCGGCTTTTGCTGCCAGTAGTGGGCCATGAAGTGTTCGAGGGAGAAGTCAGAGAGGTGGAGTTTGAGCATGCGCGGGAGTATCGGGGCTGCCAGCCCCGCGCCGCGTGGTGCCGGGTTGCGCCAAATCAAAGGGCATGCAACTAGCGCCCCCCAAAATGGGGCGACATCATTTCAGGGACGGAATACACAAGATGGCGACACTGATACCGGCGCTGGGCGCCTGCAGCTTTGACAGCACGGGCGAGCGCCGCCTGGCCGGGCGGCTGGAGCAAAAGCTCGACGACGACTACCTGCTCTGGCACAACGTCCCCATTGGCCCCAAACAAACCCACCCCGACTTTGTGCTGCTGCACCCGCGCCGCGGCCTGCTGATTCTGGAAACCAAGGACTGGAAGCTTGACACCATTCAGCACGCCACCCGCCAGCAGTGGACCCTGCTGGAGAACGACCGCCCCAAGGTGCTCATCAACCCGCTGGCGCAAGCCCGCCACTGCGCCATCCAGGTGGTCAACGCGCTGGAGCGCGACCCGCAGCTGGTGCAGACCAGCGGCGCCCACCAGGGCAAGCTGGCTTTTCCGTGGGGCCACGGTGTGGTGTTCACCCGCATCACGCGCAAACAGTTTGAGAGCTCCGGGCTGGGCGAGGCCATTGAGCCGCACTACGTGATCTGCAGAGACGAGATGGAAGAGTCTGCCGACCCAGAGGCTTTTCAGCAGCGGCTGTGGCAGATGTTTCCCCACGCTTTTGGCGGCGCCTTGAGCCTGCCGCAGCTGGACCGCGTGCGCTGGAATATGTTCCCGCAAGTGCGGGTGCAAATCCAGGGCGCCTTGTTTGACGACAGCGACCCCGACGCTGAGCTGCCCAGCATCATGCGGGTGATGGACCTGCAGCAGGAGCAACTGGCCCGCAGCCTGGGCGACGGCCACCGCGTGATCCACGGCGTGGCCGGTTCGGGCAAAACCATGATCCTGGGCTACCGCGCCGAGTATTTGGCCAAGGCCTGCACTGCCAGCAGCAAACCCATCCTCATCCTGTGTTTTAACGAACCGCTGGGCGTGAAGTTGCACAGCACGATGGTGGCCAAAGGCCTGAGTGAGCGCGTGCATGTGCGGCACTTTCACAAATGGTGTCGTGAACAACTGGTGGCATTTGGTCAAACCCTGCCCGCCAACAACCTGCCAGTGGACACCAAGATGCTGGAGATGGTCCAACGCGTCATCCACGCGGTGGACCGAAAGCAAATCCCCAGCGGCCAATACCAGGCGGTGCTGATCGACGAAGGCCACGACTTTGCGCCCGAATGGCTCAAACTGGTCACCCAAATGGTGGACCCCGCCACCAACAGCCTGCTGGTGCTGTACGACGACGCCCAAAGCATTTACGAGCGGGCGCGTGCCAAACAGTTCAGCTTCAAAAGCCTGGGCATCCAGGCCCAGGGCCGCACCACCATCCTCAAAATCAACTACCGCAACACCCAGCAGATTCTGCAAACCGCCAGCCTGGTGGCGGCAGACCTACTGACCGCCAACGACAAAGACGACGACGCTGAAAATGGAGACGGTGTGCCGCTGGTGAAACCCATCAGCTGCGGGCGCAGCGGCGAGGCCCCGCTGATCATCCGGCTGCCCAGCCTGCGCGACGAGGCCTACGCCATAGCCGACAGCCTGCGCGCCGCCCACAACGAAGGCCACGCCTGGGGCGACATGGCCATCCTGTGCCGCGACTGGCAGACCATGGACCTGTGCGCCACAGCACTCCATCAGCGCGGCGTGCCACACAGCGTGCGCAAACGCACCGGCGACTTCCAGCCCGCTGCCGACCACATCCACGTCATGACCATGCACGCCAGCAAAGGCCTGGAGTTCCCGGTGGTGGCCCTGCCCGGCGTGGGCCACATGCCCGCACCCGGTGAGCCCGAGAAAGACGAGGCGCGGCTGTTTTATGTGGCGGCGACGCGGGCGACGCAGAGGTTGGTTTTGGGGGTGGGGGGAGATGGGGGCCTTGGGAAGAACTTTTAAAGGACCAACAGGGAACCGCAGTTTAAAAACTAATATATTTTAGGGAGTAAAAATATGAAAACAAACGCAATTGAAGTAACTGATTTCCGAGGATTTCCAGCAGGTTATCAATATAGGCCGCACACTTGCAAAGAATTCACTAGATTATTAAAACTCGGATCGGAGAGTAACGTACTTTTTATAGAAGCTCGGCCAGGGATTGGTGCAAGTAGTCTGTGTGCCGAGATTTTTGAATCTCTTGATAGTCCGGCTGTTCTTCTCACTATTGAGGCAGGAAGTAGAGCTGGATACTCCATCCCAATACTTCTTAGTCAAGCTATTCGCCAAGCGAATTTACAACTAGGTATTTCGAGTGAAAACGTAGCTGGTGAAAATTCCGTCGGTGAGTGGCATACCCTACTCATGAAGTTGCAACGGCGGGCACGTAGCGCAAGAACGCAGCTGTACATAATAATAGACGGCCTATATCAAATACCTATCGAGGATAAAAGATATCTTCAGGATGTAGTAAAGGATGTTTTGTCATTAGGCGTAGCAGGTATTGCCCATATCATAACTTGGTCCGAGGATTCAAAATTTCCCGATTTTATTAATTTCTCCAATGCCCGAAGAGTAGCTGTGCCTGCACTTAGCGACAACGAAGCAACAAGTTTTCTTTTAGCTAACGGCATAAACGGTGATGAAGTAAAAGAGATAATTTTATCGACTGCCTGTGTTCCAGCTAAACTTGCTTCTGTTGTTCGTTTAAGTCAAAATGGCACTCTGGATATTTCAAAAATTAAATCATCACTAAGTGATTTTTATGAGTTAGAGTGGGCAACTCTAAAGTCGAAATCAATAATTACAGAAAATGAATTAGAGTTAGTATTCTCCTTCTTTATTTACTCAAAAAGACATTTATCCATCCCCGAACTTGCTGATTATGCTAAAGTAAATATTTTAATTCTGAAAAAGCTCTTGGAGAAATCTGGGTTTGTTCGAATTAATGATACTGAAGTGGTGTCGCCAGCGAGCAATACGCATCGGGCTTTTCTGATGGAAAAGCTACTATTTAATAGAGATTATGTTATTGGTAAGTTCGTTGAATCTTTATTGAATAACGTTGCATCGCCAGAATCTGTCCAACTGCTTCCAAGTTATTACGAAGAGTTGGGGAGAGATTCTGATATTGTTGCCGTACTTACACCAGAAAATCTTGACTCATTTCTTGGCGAAACCCAGTCACTTGCTGCTCTACGGCGTCGCACAGAATTAGGTTTTAATGCGGCAATCAGCTGCCATATGGAAGTCGAGGCCTATCGCTTCGCATTGCAAACTTCGGTGGTCCGCAGTTTGGAACTGAGCGACGACAATGAGTCAAGGTTGGCAGCACTAGCTGCGACTGACAGACTAGATGAAGCCTTAAATCTCGCACTGGGCAGTCCGACAAAGGAAGAGCGACTATTACTGCTGGCTCAGTATGCGAAGGCATTGTTTGCCAGAGGAATTCAGGTAGATCAAACAATTGCAGATGGCATCTCCTCATTGATAAGAGATGTTGACCTATCTGCTGATCGAGAAAGGGCGCTGGCGATTGCAGAAAAATTGGTTGGGCCATTGCCAGATCAAAGCATTGCAATTGTTGAACAGGCATCTGGTGGTGCCAAGGATTATCAGGATGCAGCATTCACGCATCTGGTTTTGAATAGCCAAAAACAGCAATCGACCGGTCAGCAAGTTTCTTTGGAAAAATATCGGACAAGAATTGCAGATTCAGATTTACAGGGGTTTCTTCGTGCAACTGAGGCTGTTTTTGGGGAAAAGTCCGCAGATGAAATTAAGGGTTCCACGGCTGGCCTTGATGGTCGTCAGAGGTCGTTTTTTCTAAGGCTATGGATAAGATCACATACAACTGATCCAGAAGCTTTAGATATAGCAGACTATGCATTAGATGAAGTTGCAAGGGACACAGCTTACCTACCAACTGCGGCAGATCTCATAGATATTTGCTCTCCGTTAGCAGATGCTGTTGATATTGAAAGAGCTAAACTAATACTGGGGCGTGTCGAAGTTCAACAATCGGCCTTACTTGACGCCACACCAACCATTGACAAATATCGACTAGAGCTAGAAATTGCCCGTGCTAAAACAGCGTTTTGTATATCAGATGTTGACGAGGCACTAAGCGATATTTTTCTTCGTATTGGTTATCTTGATGATGATGGTGTAAGGCTTGAATGTTTTTCCTGGATGCGGTCAACGCTGGAGCAGTTTAGCAACGCACCTGAAAGCGTAGTAACATGTTTTCGAAATTTATTGAATGATAGTATTCAAGAAACTACAGAAAAATGTTTGAGCACAACTGCAGAGCATTTAGATGTATTTAGTGGTGCCGTTACAGCATTGACTGAATATAGTCCAAAGCAAGCCATCGATTTAGTTGCAAAGCTGAACATTCAACCCCGTAGAGATAAAGGATACAGGCTTTTCGCAGAAAAGCTTCTAACGAGAAGATCTGTAGTACCTATTGAGATGGCACTTCTTTTGCGAGCATTAAACTCAATAGTTTCTAAAAATATTCGCTGGACAGCCACCTTCAATTGCTTGAGCCTTGTGGCAAAGCGCAAGCCTTTATTTGATATTTCACCAACTGGTCTAATTGCTTTTGGGAAGGCGTTGAAGATCCCTTAGGTCGCGCTCTAGCACTTACTCAGATTGTTTTAGTCGAAAAACACTATTCTCTAGTTTCCAACTTAGACAAAACGATATCTGAATTTGATGAGGCAGTTACGCGAATTGACCAACGCTGGTTGGTGCCCGAAGTATGTTTCAAGTTTGTGGAGGCGATAGCTAGCGTAGATAAATCGATCGCTAGCAAGAGGCTTTCTAACTTTCAGAAACAGATAAAAATTCAACCCATACCTTCACTGGAATATGAAGAACTAATTGCCGAACTCGCAAGACTTACCATAGTTTCCTTCGCTGGCACTTTGAATTACAAGAATGACTCAGACGAGTCCCTTATGTCTGTAATTTCGATTATTAATGAGTCAGCTTCAGCAATAAGAAGATCAATACTTTACTCTGATCTTGCTATGCGTGCATATACATATTGTCGAAAAGATATCCTTGACAAGATATGTGAGCAATGTCTCTTGCCTTTAATCAGAGCCTCAGAGTCCGAAGGTTCTTACATTTACCATCGTGTAATAGAATGTTCATTCGTCGCGCTACATCTGCATAACCAGTCATTCGCAAATAATCTCTTAAACCCTATTGAAAATGACAGACAGGATGATTGCCGCCAAGAGGCAGTACTTTTCTATGTCACCGGACATACAACGCATGAGCCTCATGATGATAACCTGTTGCGCAATGCAAAATTAACGTGGCAGGCAGCTACTACTACTGTAGATTTGATTTTAGATATATCGACAGATAGCGCAATGGTTGCATCGATACAATATTTCGTACATTCGTGTCTTGCTAGATCTAGCGTTAACGAAATAAATGCAAGTCAGCGAGTTGGATTGGCCGGGCGGGTTTTAGAAAAAATAGCTCGAGATCTTCCAGATCTAAAGAATATTAAACACAATGGTTGGAAGATTATTGCTAAAGCCCTATGTTTCAAGCTTAAAGATGAGTCAAATTCGAATGCGTGGAAACAGCTGATAGTCGAAGCAGAAGCAGTCCCAAATACTTCAGATAGCGTATATGTTCTAAGCTCCATAGCACCGTGCTTCCCTTCGAGATTGTCCGCTGAAAAGTTGGCTTTAATGAAGGAAGCAGAGCGCCGACTAGCTTCAATTCCATCGAAGGTTGACCGAGTAAGACGGTCTATTTCAATGTCCAGTGATTCCTTTACGGCTGAAACTGAAAATGCGATCGCTAAGCGACTGTTGATTAAGGCAATGAAGGATTCTCTTTTACTCAGAGATAGTGAGGCAGCAACTGAATCACAACGGGACATTATTGATCAAGCGTACCAAATCGATAAAGATTTCGCAGAAGATCTAATTAAGCAAATTGACGATGACCCAGCCAGATCACGTGCACTTCGGTTGGCTAAGGATCGACTTAAAACGAATAGAGTAAAAGGTGCCATGCTTGAGAAACGCTATGATGATCCGGGCATGAACGCACGTGATATTGGTGCTGTTGGTTGGCAAATGCTTGGTGGTTTGAATGCGAACAAACAACAGGCTCAAAGACAAGAAGAAATTGGTCAACTTATGGGTCGAGTTTTAAATACCAGCATTCAGCAATCATTGGGTTTTTATTGGTGGTATCTAAGAAATATTCAAATCAAGTATCAGCATAGCGCCAATCAATCTAAAGCTGTTTTACCACCAGTTTTTGAGGTAACGCGTTTGGCGGCATTACTAACAATTAAGCTTGGTAAGCGCATTTGTGGAATTAGTAATATCAATCTGGAAAAAGATAATTTAGATCACGATAACTTACTTATTGCATCAGGATCGCGTGAATTGGCTTTGACCCATATTAAATCTTGGCTCGATCAATGCGATAACAAAGAAGTATTATTGTGTGATCCTTATTTCAAGCCTTTAAATCTTGATTTCATTAAAGATCTTTATTTTCACAAGGATGTATTGTCGTTCGTCATCCTTTCTTGCACTTCCGAGATTTCATCTGGAGATTTAGATTGCGAGTACAGTGCAGCGTGGGCGGACATTGCTCATGTTGAACCACCACCTTTAAAAATTGTTCATGTTTATTTTGACGGCGTGAAATCAAAGTCAACAATCCATGATCGTTGGCTTTTATGCGGAAACAGTGGATTGCGTATTGGTACATCTATAGGAACAATTGGAACTTCAAAACTTTCGGAGCTTTCTCGTCTTGATGAAGGCGAGGTAATGGAAATTCGCAAGGCGTTGACACCATTTCTAACGCTTAATGAACGCTGGCTCGAAGGTCGCAAATTGAAGTACCGTGTTGTTCAGTGGTGAAGATAACCTTGCACAATAGATTAATAGTCCTGGTGGTGATGCTATTTCAAAAATTGGATGTTTGATTGATTTTAATAAGGTCATCAGTATTTTTTTTTGTAACTGCAACTGGTTCATCAAGAACTCGTCGAAAGGACAACAAGAACGAGGGGGCCAGCACAATGGGACCAGGCTCGAATTTCTGCCTTGGTCAGACACTGGCCCCAGCCGTGTTCAGCTACTGCATGGATCGAAGAACTCAATTCGGCAACCGTGCATATTGCATGCAGCAACAAAAAGACTTTCCAGCTGTGCGCTGACGCGGTTCGAAGGATTGGAGTCGTGTTCGACTTGGTGAGGAAGAAACGGTCTCACTCGCGTCGTTGCTAGTGATGCGACCAGTCATCGCTATTTTAGTAATAGCTGCTTTCGCATATTTCACAATGGCTACAGCCCTATTTAACCAACAAATACCCTGTGCTCCGCCCACCACCCTCCAGCCTCCCCAGCACGCCACGCGCCAGCAGGTCGTTGATGTCGCGCAGTGCCGTGTCTGCGGAGCATTTGCCAATGGCCGCCCATTTGGCGTTGGTGAGCTTGCCTTCCATGCCGTCCAGCACACGGTTCAGCACCAGCGTTTGCCGCGCGTTCATTGGGGTACCTGCCCAGCGTTGCCAGAACTGGGACTTCATCAGCACGCCAGCCAGCATGCCTTCAGCACCCTGCACGGCGCGAAGCAGGCAGGCCAAAAACCAGTCCAGCCACGGCGTGACGTCCAGCGTGCCGCGCTGGGTGGCTTCTAGCTGGTCGTAATACTGTTTGCGCTCGCGCTGAATTTGGGCGCTGAGGCTGTAGAACCTTTGGGCCGTGCCCTCGGCGCGCGCCAGCGCCATGTCACCCACGGCGCGGCTGATGCGGCCGTTGCCGTCGTCAAACGGGTGCAGGGTCACCAGCCACAGGTGGGCCAGACCGGCGTGGATGAGGGCGTCGCCCACGGGGGCGGCGTTAAACCATTGCAGAAAAGCAGCAGTCTCTGCGGGTAGTGCGGTGGCGGGCGGCGCCTCAAAGTGCACTTTTTCTCTGCCCACGGGGCCGGACACCACTTGCATGGGGCCTGCGGCGTCGTTGCGCCAGGTGCCCACCTGGATGCGCACCCGGCCGATGAAGCCGGTGGGGAACAGGGCCGCGTGCCAGCCAAACAGGCGCTCTGCGGTGAGTGGCTGGGCGTGCTGCTGGGTGGCGTCCAGCACCATGTCGACCACGCCGTCCACGTTGCGGTCGGCGGGGGCCAGCGCGCCAATGTCCACGCCCAGCCTGCGGGCGATGGAGGAGCGCACGGCGTCCAGGTTGAGCGCCTCGCCTTCAATGGCGCTGGTGGTGATGACTTCTTGGGTGAGGGCTTGCAGCGTGGCCTGGTCGCGCTGCGCCAGCCCCAGCTCGGCCATGCGGCCCGCCAGATGGCCCTGCGCGCGGTGCACCTGCGCCAGCGGCGCGGCCAGCGCAGCCGCGTCAAACCGC
Organism: Rhodoferax sp. U2-2l; assembly: GCF_020594515.1. GTDB lineage: Bacteria > Pseudomonadota > Gammaproteobacteria > Burkholderiales > Burkholderiaceae_C > Rhodoferax. The sequence goes on along the minus strand of NZ_JAJCTH010000003.1, from coordinate 25,324 downwards.
CACTGCGGCCAGTCGGGGCGCTGCCAAAGGTAGGTGCGCCGGGGTTGGGGTCTGTCGGTCAACATGCGGTGATTATGGGGTTTATTCACCGCTCTATGTGCGGCAAATAAAGGTGGCATTCGCCGCGCCGGGTGCAGTGCATGCACGGTGCAAGCATCAGAGTCCACACAATTACTTTATTTTTAATAGCTGTTTGCGCATATTCAACGTGGGCTAGAGGCCGATTTGACATAAAACCCTGCAGCAATAACTCGTTCAGCAAAGCTGGGGTTTCAACCTTACAGCGCAGGTGCGCGCAGCTACCGGGTACATTGCCCAGCGACACGGCGGACCCGCCTTTCTCCCTCCCCAACACTTACAGGAACACTTTATGACCAGCGCTATGTACACCCACTCGGTTCCCGTCTTCAAGCAGATGCTGACGGCTTTGAAAACCATTCTTGCGCAGGCAAGCGACTACGCTGGCGCCAGGTCAATCGAGCCTGACGCCTTGTTGCAGGCGCGGCTGGCGCCCGACATGTTTCCGCTGGTCAAGCAGGTGCAGATTGCCGCCGATTTCGCGCGTGGTATCTCGGCACGACTGGCGGGGGTGGAGGTGCCAAAGTTGGAAGGGCAAGAAAAGAGCTTTGCCGATCTGGATGCGCTTTTGACGCAGACCCTGGCCTTTTTGGACAGCGTGAACGCTGCGCAGTTTGAAGGCAAGGAAGGCGCTGAGATCGTCTTGCGCCCCGGCACGCCGAAGGAGAAAAAACTCCATGGGCAGGCCTACCTGGCGAACTATGGTTTGCCACAGTTCTTCTTCCACGTGACGACCGCCTACGACATCCTGCGCCACAACGGCTTGCCCATCGGCAAGCGCGATTTCATGGGCGTGTATTGAAGGCAGCCGGGGAAGGTTCAGGCGCCAGGCTCACGGTTCTTTTTTGATAGCTGCTTGCGCATATTCAACAAGGTCTAGCGGCCGATTTGGCGTATAAATACGTGCATTGTCCAACCCACCCCCAAAAGGCCACGCCATGCAACTCGGCTACACCATCCTCTACGTGCCAGACGTGCCCGCCACGCTCAGGTTCTATGAAGCGGCCTTTGGGCTGACGACACGGTTTTTGCACGAGGGCGGCGACTATGGCGAGCTGGACACCGGCAGCACCACGCTGGCGTTTTCAGCCCACCGCCTGATGCAGCAGCTGGGCAAGAACCCGCAGGCGGCCAATGCACACGCGCCCTGTTTTGAGATTGCGTTGTGCACGCCCGATGTGCCCGCCGCGCTGGCGCAGGCCGTTGCCGCCGGTGCCACGCCCATGCGCCCGGTCGAGGTCATGCCCTGGGGCCAGACCATCGCCTATGTGGCCGACATCAATGGCTTTCTGGTGGAGTTGTGTACGCCGATGGCATAGCTGCTTCAAAAGCAATAGCTGCTTGGGCAGTATTTTTGAGGCTAACGGCTACTTCCTCCTTCAAACATCAACCGAATCCGCCTCCGCCTCGGGCCACAGCTGCGGGAACATGAAGCGCAGCGCATGCTGCGGCAGGCCGAAGCGCACCTTGCCTTGCGGCGAGTCGGATTTGAGCAGGCCGCGTTTGACGAGCGCGCCCAGTGCATCGGTGGCGCTGCGCTCGCCCATGCCCAGCATGGCTTTGAAGTCGCCACGCGGCATTTCTTCGCCGCTCAAAAACAGGTAGTGCAGGCCGCGCAAGGCCTCGGTGCGCACGCCTTGTTTGCGCACGGTGGCCTCAAACACCAAGCAGGCTTCGATGCGGGTTTTGATGGTCTCAAAGTCCAGCAGGCCGGCCATGAAGCGCACCTGGTCCAGACAGGTGTCCAGAACGTAGTCGGCCCAGGCAATGAGAGCCTGTTCGCTCAGGTTGCCGCGCCCGTCCAGGTCGCCGCGGCGCAGGCTGTCGGCATCCGCCAGCAGCGCGTAGTAGCGCTCGGTGCTGCGGGCAAAGCCGCGCAGGGGTGACCACAGCCCGCCGGTGTAGCCTTGTGCCATGAGCCAAGTGTGGGTGTGCAGGCGCATGACGCGACCATTGCCATCGATAAAAGGGTGAACCCAGCCCAGTCGTTGGTGCGCACAGGCCAGCGCCACCAAAGCCGCCTCGCCCCGGCGCACACCGCCATAAAAGCCAGCCCAGCGCTGCAAAAACACGGGCACGCTGGCATGTGCTGGCGCCACATGCTGACCCACGCGCACATCGCGCTGGCGCAGTGCACCGGGAACAATGGCCTCTTGCTCGGGCGCGAACAAGTCGGCAGCAGGCAGGCTGGCCAACAAGGTGTGGTGAATGTCTTGCAGCGCCTCTGGCGTATACAGGCTGGCAGCGCCTGCGGGGCCAGGGTAGCGCTGCTCCAGCGCCTGTTCGGCTTGTATGTGGGCGATGGCCAGGCGCTGTTTGGCGGCCAGCGCTGCGTCCTGTGAAAAGTCTTGCCGCAGGGCCTGGTCGATTTCGTGCGGGCGGGTGTGTTGCCCCTCAATGCGGTTGGTGTAGTACGAGTTCATGTTGCGCAGCAGGCTGCGCAGTTCCAGCGGCACACGGGTGCCCGCCAGGGTGGTGGCCAGACGGGACAGGTCATGCGCCTTGGCCAGCAGAGGCTCCATGCGGGCATCGGCGGGTAGCAGGGGTTCGAACTGGTGGACTTGGGTGTACATCAGACTATTTTGCCAAGTTTAGTTCTTTTGTAAAGCATTGATTTTTAATAGATTTAAATCTATTTCACCAACGTTTTTGCCAATCTATCTTCCAACCTGCCGTTGCACCGTTCGGGGCTGAACTGGTTTTGCTTTTTTATAGCTTCATTCTGATCATTCACGATGGCTACAGCCCAATTTGGCCAACAAATACTTCGTACTCCGCCCCCTACCTTCCAGCCAGCCAACCCGAACGCCCCCAGCTTTGAGATTGCGCTGCGCACCCCCGATGCGCCCGGTCGAGGTCATGCCCTGGGGCCAGACCATCGCCTATGTGGCCGACATCAATGGTTTTCTGGTGGCGTTGTGCACGCCCGTGGGCTGAGCCATGTCGCCATGGGTATTGATGCAACCTCGATAGCTGCTAGCCCTTATTCAACAAGGGCTAGCGCTCATTTTTTACCCAATGCCAGGGTTTGAAGCGGCCCTCGCGCTAGTTGCACTACACCAGCAGCCGCGAGTGCCCGATGCCGCCGCCTTTCTCGACCCGGATCTGCGCCGTGATGCGCTCTTTCATGGCTTCCACATGGCTGATCACACCAATCATCTTGCCGCTGGCGTTGAGTGAGTCGAGCGCGCTCAGCGCGATCTCCAGCGTGTCGCCGTCCAGCGAGCCAAAGCCTTCGTCCAGAAACAGCGAGTCGATCGAGGTCTTGCTGCTCACCAGATCTGACAGCGCCAGGGCCAGGGCCAGGCTCACCAAAAAGCCCTCTCCCCCCGACAGCGTGCGGGTGTCGCGAGCCACGTCGGCTTGCCAGGCGTCCACAATTTCCAGCTCCAGCTCACCCGTGGCTTTGCGGCGCAACAGGTAACGCCCATGCAGGCGCGCCAGGTGCCGGTTGGCCAGTTGCAGCAGGTGGTCCAGCGTGAGGCCCTGGGCAAATTTGCGGAACTTGTCCCCTTTGGCCGAGCCAATCAGCCCGTCCAGCCGCTGCCACAGGTCCGACTCGGCGCTCTGGCGGCTGATCTGCGCCAGCAAGCTTTCCTGGTTGGCCTGCAACTGGGCATCGTTGGCCAGCAGCGCGCGGTGGGCGCCGATCTGCTCGCTGTAGCGGCTGCGTTGGGCTTCCAGCGCGGCCAGGCTGGCCGCCAATTCATCAGGCGTTTGTGTTGTCAAGGCTTGCGCGTGCAGATGAGCGAACTTGTCTTGCGCCGCCTGCCAGAGCGCGCTGCTGCGCGCTTGTGCGCCCAGCAGGCTGTCGCGCAGGGCCACCAGGCGCTGACGCTCTGGCTCGGGCAGGCGTGCCGCTTCAAACGCTGCCAGATCGGCAAACGGGCTTTGCCGCAGCGCTTGCTGCCAGGCCTGTGTGGAGGCCTCCAGCGCGGTGGTCTGCTCGGTCAGGCTGGCTTGGGTTTGGGACAGGCGCCCGGCCAGGTCGGCCAGCTTGCGGGCCAGGTGGCCGATGGTCTCAACACAGGCGGCGAAGGCGTCGGGCAGCGCAGTGTCAGAGACCGAGACCGCTTCAGTGGCGGCACTGGTTTGCCCTCCCGGGGTGGTTTGCAGCACCGCCCAGCGCTGCGCCCAGGTGTCGGCCTGTGCTTGCGCCGCATCGGCTTGTGCTTGCTGGCGGGTGAGGGTCTGGGCCAGCGTTTGCAGCTGGGTTTGGGTGCTGCGCCACTGCTGCCATTGCGCCTCGCGCTCAGCGAGCCACGGCAGCACGTCTGTGGGCAGGGTGTACCCGGCTTCCTCCAAAGAGGCTTGCAGCGTGGCGAGCAGCAGCGCGGCCTCGGCCTGCAGCTGGTTGATGTCTTGCACCAGCGCCGCTTCGCTGGCCTGTGCGGTGTGGGCGGCCTGCTGCAACAGCGCCAGCTGGTGCTGCGCCGCCTGGCAGGCCTGGGCGCATTGGCTGGTGAGGCTTTGCGCCTGTTGCACCCGCTGTTCACCGGCTTCGGCAGCCTGCAGCTGATCAGCGAGTTGGGCCAGGGCATGGGCTGCGGCTTGTTGGCCTGCCAGCAAGGTATCTGTGTTTTGCCAGTCGTCTGCCGTCAGCGGCGGCTGGGCGGCCACGGCTTGGCGGGCGCGGGCCCAGCTGGCTTGCCATGTCTGCAAAAGCTGTTCGGTTTTGGCCTGCTGCGCCTGGCGCTCGGCCAGCATGGCTTTGCAGCGCTCCAGGCTGGTGGTCAGGCTCTGGCCTTTGGCCTCCAGCGCCTCCAGCTCGGCTTGTTTGTCTTGCAAAGCCAATTGGGTGGCCGACACGTCGAGCGCCTGGTAGGCGGTCAAACCGGGGTGCTCCGTGGCGCCACACAGGGGGCAGGCCTCGCCGGGCTGCAGCGCCTGGCGGTGCTGGTCCAGGCTTTGGATGCGGCGCTCTTGCTCAAGCAGCTTGTGTTTGTCGGCCACTTGTTCCTTGAGGGCCTTGTACTGGTCGCGCAGGGTCAGGCGCTGGGCTTCCTGCTCGGTGAGGGTGGTCTGGCCTTGCTGAATTTCGCGGCTCAGCACGCTTTGCTGGTTGGCCAGGTCGCGGCGCTGGTGTGCCAGCTGGTCCACCTGCTTCCAGCCCATCAGCTGGTCTTGCGCCGCCTGCCAGCGTGCGCGCATGGCGCTGGTGCTTTGCCCGCCCAGGCGCTGCTGTTGGGCCGCTTGGGCACTGCGCAGTTCGGCCTCGGACTGGGCTTGCGCCTGCACCGCGGTTTCCAGCTGCTGGCTCTGGCGGGTGATCTCGTCGTTGCGCTGGGTGTTGAGGGTTTGCAGCTTGTGCAGGGCGGCTTGCTGCGCCACGGCTCTGTCTGTTAACTTATGGTGCTGCTCAAACTGCGCCCGCCAGGCGCCCAGACGCTCACCCAAAAACGCATGCTGCGGGTGGGCGTTGTGATGGTCAAGCAGGCGTTGGTGTTCGCCCTGTGTCTGCGCCAGCTGGGCCTGGGCAGCCCAGGCGATGCGCTGCGCCAAGGTGTGGGCCTGGGCGTGTTGGTGGTGGTGCGCCGCCGACTCGCGCTCATGCTGGACTTGCAAGCTGGCCAACAGCGTTTGGCTGCTGCTGCAAGTGGCCTGCGCCTGCTGCAGGGCCTGGTGCAGCGCCAGCAGGGCTTGTGCGGGTTCGCTGTCGGCCAGGCGCTGCAGCTCTGGCGCGGCCGCTTGCACCGCTGCTACGGCTGCGCGGTGGGCCGCTTCGGCCACCTCCAGCTCGTGCTGGCGGGTGGCCAGGTTGATTTGCCATTGGCGTTGCGCCTGGGTGGACGCGGCGGCTTGTTGCACCTCGGCCAGCGCCTGGGTCCACTGCTGGATGTCGGCCTGCATGGCCTCGCGCTGCGGGTCGGACAGCCGCTCAACCCCCTCGGCCCGGGCTTTGAGCTGGTCAAGCTGTTGTTTGGCCAGGCGTGCTTGCTCAAACACTTTGCTGGATATCTCGCCATAAATCTCGGTGCCGGTCAGCTCTTCGAGCAACTCGGCCCGATCGTTGGCGCTGGCATTCAAGAAGGCGGCAAAACCGCCCTGCGCCAGCAGCATGGACCGGGTGAAGCGCGCAAAGTCCAGCCCGGTGATGTCGGCCGTGCGTTTGAGTTTGTCGGTGCTTTGGTTGCTCAAGATGGTGCCCAGCCCGGTGGCCGGGTCCACGCTGGCCAGTTCCACCTTGGGGTTTTGCAGCTCACCGTCAAGCTTGTCGCGGGCGCGGCGCTGGCTCCAGAAGGCCCGGTACACCGCCCCTTTGACCTCAAACTCCACCTCGGCCAGGCAGTCGGCGGTGTGGCGCGTCATGATGTCGTTGGCCGATTTGGACACACTCTTCAAGCGCGGGGTCTCGTGGTAGAGCGCTAGGCAAATCGCGTCCAGCAGGGTGGACTTGCCCGCCCCGGTGGGGCCGGTGATGGCAAACAAGCTGCTCTGGGTGAATGGCGGCTGGGTGAAGTCAACCGCCCAGTCACCCTTGAGCGAGTTCAGGTTTTTCAGGCGCAGTTTGAGGATTTTCATGAGGCGTCCTCGGTCAGGCTGGCCAGCACCGCGCGAAAGCGCTGGCCCAGGGCGTCTTGCACGGCGGGCTCCAGGTCTTCTTGCGCCAGCCGCCGGGCAAACACCTCGGCCGGGCTGAGTTCGTCCAGGGTTTCCAGCGGCTGGCCCGCCAGTGTGGCGGCGGTGCTGGCGCGTTGGCGGCGCACCCGCAGCACCTCAACCGGCAGGCCTTGCGTCATCTCGCTGATGCGTGCGGGCAGGTCGGACAGGTAGTCGTCATCAGCCACGGTCACTTCAAGCCAGACCGGCTGCTCGGCCGTGCCTTGCGCCGCAACGTCCTGGATGGCGGAGGCCAGCGTCATCAGGTTGCCACTCACCGAGACCATGGCCTGGAAGCGGGGCACCGGCAGCGCGGTGATGCCAGCCAGGCCGGTGGCGTCCAGGTCCACCAGCAGCACTTCTTTGGTTTGCCGGGCCTCGTCAAAACCGAGCGGGATGGGCGAGCCGCAGTAGCGAATGTGGTCCAGGCCGCCCACTTTTTGCGGCTTGTGGATGTGCCCCAGCGCGATGTAGTCGGCCGCCGGAAAAGCCGCGGTGGGAAAGGCATCGAGCGAGCCCACGTAGATCTCGCGCACCGACTCATTGCTGCTGGCTCCCACGGTGGTGAGGTGCCCGGTGGCGATCAGCGGCAGCGTGCGGCCCAGCGCCAGTTGCAGCTCGGCCTGCCGCGTTTTGCCCGCCGCAAACACCGCCTGGTAATGGGCCTGGATGGCCGCCTGCATGGACTGCTGCTTGTCTTGTGCGCTTTGGCCGGCCTGGCTTTGCAGCACATCACGCGCACGGATGAAGGGCACGGCGCACACGATGCAACCCGGTTCGGCCGGTGTGCCGCGCTTGGGCAGCAGCACCAGCTGATCGGCAGGGGGCTGGACCTCGGCCACCACGGTGGCGCTCAAAAAGGCCAGCAAGGCCCGGCTTTCGCCCAGCGTGGCCACCGAGTCGTGGTTGCCACCCAGCAACAGCAGCGCCACCCCGGCACGGTGCAGCTGCACCACCAGGTGGTTGTAAAGCTCGCGTGCGTAGCTGGGTGGGGCGCCGGTGTCAAAAATATCACCCGCAATGAGGACCGCGTCCACCGCATGCGTTTCCACCTGAACCAGCAGCCAATCGATCAGCGCCTGGTGTTCGGCCTGGCGGCTCTTGCCCATGAAATGCTGGCCAAGGTGCCAGTCTGAGGTGTGGAGGATGCGCATAGAGGTGGGTGGTGGGTGACCCAATTGGGCACTACAAACTGCGCGGTGGCGTCTGCTCGGTGGCTGGGCTGAGGCTGCTGGCGGGTGGCATGGCGGGCGTGGGCGCTTGCCCGCCCTTCCAGCGCCGGACCACCCGCTGGAAGATCAGCGCGTTGGGAATCTGCAGCAGCGTGCCCGGGGTGGGGCTGTCACTGTCTTCGAGCGAGGTGTAGAGCAGGTTGATGTCAACCACGCGGCCACGGGCGCCGGGTTTTTCGGCCACGTCCAGCAGCTCGATGCTGTCACCCAGGCGAAAGGGCCGCACGGTGAAGATCAGGAACGCGCAAAACAGGTTGGAGAGCACGCTCCAGGCGGCAAAAAAGGCCACCGCACCCACGGTGGCAAAGCCGGTGAAGGCGGTCCACAGCACCGTCGCCGATACCCCTAAGCGCTCCAGCACCAGCATCAGGGCCGAGATCATGATGGTCCAGCGCAGCAGGCCTTTGAGTGGCATCGTCAGCTCGACCGGCAGCAGGTAATGCCGGCCAACGCGGTTTATCGCCCGGCGCAGCAGGTATTGCAGCAACCACGCCACCAGCAGGATCAGCAGAATCTGCAGGCCAGGAACAATGATTTCCAGCCAGTCGCGTGTCCAGTCGGGCAGGTAGGAGGTAAAGGGTCGAAGCATGGGGGCGGTCAGGGCGGTTGCCAGAAAGCCCGCATTTTCCATGCATCGGCCGCAACACCCCGACGGGCCTATGGGCAGGGCCACTTTGAAGGGGCACTGTGCTGCAGCGCCACGCCATCGGGCGGCCGGTCTTAAACTGAAATCCACCCACTCTGGAGACCCGCAACCATGAGCATTCAGTTGCAACGCAAGCCAGGCACCGCGCTGGCCCAGACCCTGCACATCCGCGCGCATGCGCTGTCTGCCGATGTGTCCGCCGCCGAAGGGGGTGGGGACGAAGGCCCCAGCCCGCACGACCTGTATGACGCTGCCCTGGGTGCCTGCAAGGCACTCACCGTCATGTGGTTTGCCAAGCAAAAGGGGTTCGCGGTGGACGAGGTCACAACCACCGTGGAGCGGGCCGCATGAGCGCGCCGCAGCTGCTGGGTGCCCATGGCCACGACCTGGGCGGTGGTTTTGTGGTGCGCCGCCTGTTGCCAGCCGCGCAACGCCAGGCCGTGGGGCCGTTCCTCTTTTTTGATCACTTTGGCCCGGTCACCGTCACACCGGCAGACAACCACGATGTGCGGCCACACCCGCACATTGGCCTGGCCACGCTGACCTATTTGTTTGAGGGTGTCATCATGCACCGCGACAACCTGGGCTACAGCCAGCGCATCGAGCCCGGCGCCATCAACTGGATGACCGCGGGCAGTGGCATCGTGCACTCCGAGCGCAAGCCCGAGGCCGAGCGCCACAGCACGTACGTCAACCACGGTCTGCAGCTGTGGCTGGCGCTGCCGCAAGACCAGCAGGAGGTGCCTGCCAGTTTTGTCCACACCCCGGCCAGTGCCATCCCCGAGGTGCAGGACGGCTGCGCCCAGGTGCGTGTGCTGGTGGGCCAGGCGCTGGGCGCCGAGTCGCCGGTGCAGCCTTGTTCACCTACGCTGTATCTGGATGTGGCGCTGCCCGCCAACGGCCAATGGACGCTGCCCATGCTGGCCGAGGAACAGGCGGTGTATGGGGTGCACGGGGCGCTGGCGCTGGACGGCCAGCCACTGGCGCCCCATACCTTGGCCGTGCTGAGCGAAAGCACCGTGCTGCAGGCCGGGCCAGAAGGCGCCCGCCTGGCGGTGGTGGGTGGCCAGCCGCTGGGGCGGCGCTTGATGTGGTGGAACTTTGTGGGCACCAGCAAGGCGCGTATTGAACAAGCCGCGCAAGCCTGGGACACCGGCGATGGCAGCCAGGGCATGGCCCAGGTGCCGGGTGAGACCGAACGAATTCCGTTGCCCGAGCGCAGACAAGTCAGCGCGAATCGGGATGACTTTTAGCAACTGGCGCGCGACGGCGCATCAGCCACACACTTTCGGCGCTGTAAACCACCAAGGCGGCCCAGATCAGGTAAAAACCAATCGCGCGTGTTGGCTCAAAGGGCTCCCCGTACAGCCACACGCCCGCCAGCATTTGCAAGCTCGGTGAGATGTACTGCAGGATGCCCATCGTGGCCAGCGGAATGCGCCGGGCGCCAGCGGCAAACAGCAGCAGCGGAATGGCGGTCAGCGGCCCGCCCAGCATCAACCAGCCCAGGGTTGCGGGGTCACCTTGCACCAGCGCGCCCTGGCCGTGCCAGGCCCACCAGGCCAATAGCCCCGCCGCCATAGGCAGCAGCATCACGGTCTCCAGCGTCAGGCCCTCCAGCGCGCCCAGTTGGGCCACTTTGCGCAGCAAGCCATAAGTGCCAAAGGTCACCGCCAGCACCAGGGCCACCCAGGGCAATCGGCCTGCCTGCAGCGTGAGCCACAACACACCGCTGGCCGCCACGGCCACCGCCAGCCACTGCGCCGGGCGCGGGCGTTCGTGCAAAAAGACAAAGCCCATCGCCACATTGACCAAAGGCAGGATGAAATAGCCCAAACTGGCATCCACCACGTGGGCGTTTTGCACGGCCCACACGTACACCGACCAGTTGGCGGACAGCAGCAGCGCCGACAACCCAAAGGCCATCAGCACACGCGGTTGGCGTGCCACATCGCGCAACCAGGCCCAGCGCTTGAGCACCAGCAACACACCCATCAGAAAAACAAATGCCCACACCATGCGGTGCATCACCACCTCCACCGCATTGACCTGGACCAGTTGCTTGAAATAAATGGGGAAAAGGCCCCAGGCCATGTAGGCCAATGCGGCGTAAAGCAAACCAGGATTCATAGAGGGCAGGCAGCCGGGTGACGGGCTTTGAGGGGGAGGGCTCAGAGTCTAGTGGCTGATGCACAACATGATCAGCGCACAATGGCTTTGAAAGGATCTCTGGCATGCGCCGCCGACATCTGATTCCCCTTGCCCTGTGTCTTCCTCTGAGTCTGTCGCCAAGCGGTCTGACCTGGGCCGCGTCGACCGATGCCGAGTCGCCATCGGATGGCGAGCCGCAAGCACTGCCGCAGTACAAGGTGTCTGTGGTGGTGTTGCAGCAAGCCGTGGCGCAACGTTTTCCGCTGCGCTACCCCGTCCAGGGCTTGCTGAATCTGGATATGCAGGCGCCGCGTTTGACGCTGTTGCCAGCGCAAAACCGCCTGGGCGCCGAGATCGACCTGGTGGCCGCAGGTCCGGCGCTGCAGGGCAGTCACCCCGGCACGCTGGCGCTGGACTTTGCGCTGCGTTACGAGGCCAGCGACCTCAGCGTGCGTGCCCACCAGCTGCGTTTTAAACGGCTGAGCATGCCCAGCCTGCCGCTTGGCGTGGTGGCGCTGCTCAACACCTATGGCCCGGTGTTAAGCGAGCGTGCCCTGTTGGAGGTGGTGCTGCATCGCCTGCAGCCCCCTGACCTGGCCCTGCCCAGCAGCATGGGCATGCAGCCCGGCAGCATCACCGTGACTGACGCCGGGTTGGTGATTGGGTTTGTTCCCAAACCACTGAGCGCGCCCTGAAACCACCCGCGTACCCGCAGCGCGTGGCGGCCCTGGCTTATCTCTGGCTTATCTCTGGCTTATCTCTGGCTTATCTCTGCCTTATTCCCGGTCGCCGGATTGGGCAGAAGCGGCTTGCTGGGCCGCCGCATTCAGCACCGCGTCCCAGTGGTGTTGGGGGATGTGGCCGGTCAAGCGCTCTAGCACCAGCTCAATCACGTCGGTGGTGATGTCGTGGCCCAGGTAGGGAATGACATCTGCCGTGAGATCTGCCCCCAAGGCCACCAGCTGCTCTGCAGCGGCCACACAGTGCCCGTAGTGGATCACCGGGTCGGACTTGCCGTGGATGAAATGCAGCGTGGTTTTCTCGGGCGCATGGGTGGGTAGCCGGGCATACCGCCCCGACAAGGCGACGATGCGCCCGGCCAGACCGGCATGGGCCTGCGCGGCCTCCAGCGCCATGATGGCGCCTTGTGAAAACCCCAACACCGCGGTGGCGCCGGGCTCAACCCCGCTGGTGTGTTGCCAATAACGCAGGTTGTGGAGGAAGGCGGGCATGGCTTGTGCCACCCGCTCGGGGCGGTTTTCGTCAGTGATGCCTTGCACCGAGAACCACTGGGCACCGCTGGCGCTGATGTCGCTGGCATAGGGGGCGTGCACACTGACGATGAAAGCAATGGGGAATTGCAGCGCCAGTTGCTGCCCCAGCGGGACCAGCTGCTGGGCACTGGCGCCCACACCATGGTGCAGCACCAGGAGTTGCTGGGCGGCTTGGCTGGGTTGCTGGATGAGGATGGATTCAGGCACGGTGGGGCGTTGCGCGGTAGTCCGCTACGGGTTGGTCAAATGGCATGGCAGTTTAAATGCCTGCGGCTGCAGCCCGTGCAACCGCCATGGCGGGCGTCACGGCTTTGGGTCTGGCGCCAGCTTTTCCAGCAGGGCGACCATGGCCGGGTAGCCTCGGGCCTGGGCCAGCGCCAGGGGCGTATTGCCTGCGCGGTCGGTGAGCCGGGTGCTGGCACCCGCGTCCAGCAAGGCCTGCAACACGGCCTGATGTCTGGCACCACCATCGCCAAGCACAATGGCCTCAATCACAGCCGTCCAATGCAGGTTGTTGACGTGGTCCAACGGAGCGCCTGCGGCAATGAGTTGCCGCACCACACCGACGTGCCCCAGGTGGGCGGCTGCGATCAGGGCGGTGCCGTCGTAGCGGCTGGTGGTGAGTTTGGCGCTGGCGCCCAGGCTGAGCAACAGCCGCAACGTGGCTTCATCGTCGGCCACCGCCGCGATGGTGACCGCGTCATACCGGTCGTTCTCCAGCAGTTCCAGATTCGCACCGGCCTGCGCCAGTGCGCGCAATACCCCGGCTTGTCTGGCAAAAGTGGCCACATGCACGGCCGTGCGGCCAAAGGCATCGCGTGCATTCACAGGGGCACCGGTGGACAGCAGCTTGTTCAGTAACGGCAGGTCGCCGCGGTGGGCGGCCGCATGCAAGCCGGTGTAGCGTGCGGCCTCGGCGGCGCTGGGGGCCACCTGGGCGTGCGCCGCTGGTGCCAGAAAACTCATCGCCACCAGCGCCGCCGTCGACCATGCCGCGAGGGAACGTTGTCTTGTCATCACCTGTCCTGCAGTGGTTTGAAACCAGCTTACTTGAGCATGTCCTGCACGCTGGCAATACCCGCCAAGGCGCACTTTTCGTCCAGATGACCGCCGGGTGCACCGCCCACACCGACCGCGCCAATCACTTCGTCGCCCACCTTCACCGGCACCCCACCGCCCAGCAGCAGGTAGCCGGGGATCATGGCCACGTTGGCCGATGCCGGGTTCTTTTGCACCCCTTCCCACATGGCAGCGGTGGTGTTCTTGCCAGACGCCGAGGTGAAGGCCTTGGCCTGGCTGGCGGCCAGGGTGTGCGGGCCAGCGTTGTCAGCGCGCTGCACGGCGCGCACGCCGCCTGCACGGTCCACCACGGTGGCGGTCACATTGAACTTGTCGGCACTGCAGGCCGCCACGGTGGCGGCGGCAATTTTGTTGGCCAGTTCAAGGGACATGTTCTTTTCGACACGAACGGTTTGGGCGATGGCGCCCAATGTGGCCAAAGACAAGATGAGGGCGCTGGCGCAGTGAAGGGATCGCATGGGTTTTCTCCTGTTAAATGGGTGGTGAAACACCGTTCACCCCCTGGAGAAAATGTAATCACCCGGGTGCTTGCAGGCCATTCGTGCAGTTACGCGCCAGGCTCCGTATAACTACGCAGACCGCCCGGGCGCAAGCCCCACAAGAAGCCTGCGGCGTCAGCTGTTGGCCGGCGCGGCCAGCGTGGCGTAGTGGCGTATCAGGTGCGCCAGCGACTCCACCTGCAATTTGGCAAACAGGTTGGCGCGGTGGGTTTCCACGGTGCGGGGCGACAGGCCCAGTGCGCGGCCAATCTCCTTGTTGGTCAGGCCTTCCACAATCAGGCCCAGCACCTCGCGCTCACGCTCGGACAGCTGCGCGTAGCGTTCACGCGCCTGGCGACTGGCCTGGTGGCGTTCACGCGAGCCCACATGCTGGCGCACGGCGATTTGCAGCGCTTCCAGCAACACCTCATCGTCCACCGGTTTTTCCAGAAACTCGGCAGCGCCCGACTTCAGCGCGCGCCGACACAGCTCCACGGTGCCGTGCCCGGTGAGCATGATGACCGGATGGTCCACACCTTGCGCCATCAAGGCATCCAGCACGGTCAAGCCGCTAATGCCGGGCATGCGCACATCCAGCACGATGGCACCGATGCTCTGGCGGTCAAAGCTGCGCATGAATGCCTGGGGGTCCGCCCAAGCCTGCACGCGCAGCCCCACCGTGCCAATCAACAGCGCCAGACTGGCGCGCACGGCGTCGTCGTCGTCAATCAAATGGATCAGCGGAGACAGGGGGGCGCTCATGAGGCGGGCGCCAGGGGCAGTGTCAAAACAAATACCGCACCGCGTGGCTCGTTGGCCTGCGCGCACAACTGGCCGCCCATGCCGCTGGCAAGTGTTTCGCACAGGCTCAGACCCAGCCCCAAGCCGCCTTCACGGGTGGTAAAAAACGGCTGGAACACATGGGGCAAGGTCTCTGGCGCGATGCCCGGCCCGGTATCGGCCACACGCAGCACACCCATGCCCTGGTTCGACGCGATGTCAATGCGGAGTTGGCGCTCGCTGGCGGGCACCAGGTCCAAGGCTTGCAGCGCGTTGGTCAGCAGGTTGTGCACAATTTGCTCCAGCGCCACACGCTCGGCCAGCACCCGCACGGGATGCGCCAGGTGTACCGAGGGCACCACCGCGCGAAGCTTGCATTCAGGCTCCAGCAGGTCAATCGCGTTGCGCACCGCCTGCGCCAGATCAACCGGCTGGCCTGACGCGGCAGGGCTGGGCTGCTCGACCGTGCGGCGCAAGCGCCCCAGCACCTCGGCGGCGCGGCGCGCCTGGGCTGCGGCCTGGTCCATGGCATGCAATGCGGTCGTCAGCTCAGGTGGATCGTCCTGCAGCAAGCGCCTGGCGGCCTGGGTGTTGGCCAGTATGGCGGTCAGGGGCTGGTTGAGTTCATGCGCCATGCCCGCAGCCAGCTCGCCCAAGGTGTTCAAGCGGGCGACTTGCCCCACGCGCAACAGCTCCTCGGCACGCCGACGTGCACTGCGCTGGCGCTGCCAGGCTGACCAGATGGCCAGCGCAGCAGCCACCACCAATACCCACAGCACCATGGCGCCCCACGGCAACTCTGACCAGCGCACTTGCCGTAGCGCCACCACCTCAAAAGGCTGGCTGGCACTGGCCAAAGGCTTGCGAAACTCAAAACGCCAACCTGACCCGGTGATGTGTCCCGGTTGCACCACAAACACCTGCCCCGCGTGCTCCAGGGTGACACGTACCGGACTGCTCTGCACCGGCATGGGCCAGTCGCTCCAGGGCACGGTGCCATACACGTCAATCAACAGGGCGTAGCTGGCAGGTTGGGCTGCCAGCACCAGTTGGTAGCGACCCCGTGCCGAGGTGAAATCAACATTGGCCAGCACGGCGGTGTGGCTCTGGCGGGATGCCTGCTCGGCCTGCGGCAAGGTGGTGTCCGGCCAGGTGCTGACCGGGTCGCGCCGCAGCACGCTGAGAATTTGCGGGTAGACGGATGGCAGGCGCTGCTCTGCCGGGTCGGCGCTGCCAGGCGGCGAGGTGGGTTGCAGCAAGGCCAGGGTGGCCAGCACCGCCTCGTGCTGGACCACACGCTGGCTGAGCAGGCGGTGGCTGATGCGGGCATCGGTCTCAAACGCTTCGCGCCACTGCGCCAACTCCGAGCGGGCCAGCAGCACCCCACCGATGACCGACAGCACCAGCCACACCATGAGGCGTGGTCCGTGAACTTGGAGTGCGTGAGGCATTGGCAATTTTTGCATACAGGGGACGGCGGAAAACCATTTTGGCGTGGACGGGATGGTGGCCGTGTGAAGCTGATCAAATGCCGGGCACGTCACGGCGGTTTTCGCTCTTTAATTTATAGCTTCACGTGCTTTAATGTCAAGCTCTACAGGCCATAATTCCCCCCCTACTCTGCAACTCACCATGCCCCTCTTCCCTCACGCTGTGTCCCGTTTGCGCACCGAGCGCCTGGCGCGCGCTGTCAAACCGTTTGGCATGCGCGGTGGCCCGGCCGAACGTTGCCCCGGTTGCCGGGTCATGGCCAGCCACTGTTTTTGCAACTTGCGCCCGAACGTGAGCACCCAGGCGGGCGTCTGCCTGCTGATGGCCGACATCGAGCCGCTCAAACCCAGCAACACCGGCTGGCTGATTGCCGACGTGGTGAGCGACACCTTTGCGTTCAGCTGGGCGCGCACCTGGGTTGACCCGCGTTTGCTGACCCTTCTGGCCGACCCGCAATGGCAGCCTTATGTGGTGTTTCCGGGGGAGTTTGTGACACCCGAGCGGGTGGTCAATGCTTTGCTGCCCGAGACGGCCACGCCAGAGCAGACGCCCAAGCGCCCGCTGTTTGTGCTGCTGGATGCGACCTGGGCCGAGGCCGGCAAGATGTTTCGCAAAAGCCCGTACCTAAACAGTTTTCCGGTGCTGAGTCTGCACCCTGAGCAGGTGTCCAACTACCGGCTGCGCCGATCCAGCCGCAGCGACCACTTCTGCACTTCGGAAGTGGGGGCCTTGTGCCTGGAACTGGCTGGGGAACACCACGCGGCCGAGGTGCTGGCCACGTACCTCGATGTGTTCACCCACCACTACCTGCAGGCCAAGAACCAGCAACGGCTGGACCTGGACGATGCCGCCCACCTGCGCTTGCGCGATTTGAGCGCGCAGCGACAATCAGGCGCTTTAAGAGCCACCCTATGACCCCAGACCAGACGCCACCCACTGATGCCACCCACGCGGGGATGTGTGAGCCCTGCGCCGCTGTCCAGCAAAACTGGCGCCGTGCGCCCGGCCATGCTGAACTGGTGCAGGGCGCCAACCGCAAAGAGTTGCGTGGCGAGAAAACGGTCACCGTCACCCGCTACCGCTGTGACCACTGCGGCACGGTATGGGACTACGAAAACAACAAGGCCAACCAGCACGCTGGCTGGTCGGTCGTGCCCCGCCGGGTCTAAAACAGCACCAGCGGCCTAATTGGCCACGGTAAAGCGCTGCTGGATGTGGCGCGGCTGTTCCAGCTCGTCGACGATGGCCACGGCCATGTCTTCCACCGAAATGGCGGCAGGTGCCTCACCCTCGCCGGGCAGCGGGTTGTCAAGACCGGTGCGGTACTGGCCGGTGCGCACACCTGGTGCCAGGATGATCGGGGGCGACAAGAAGGTCCAGTCCAGCGAGGTTTCAAGCTTGAGCCGGTTCAGCGCCTCACGCGCGGCCAGGGCGCCTTGTTTGTACTCAGCCGGGAAGCCAGCGGTGTCCACCAGCTGCACACCGGGCGCCACAAACAGGCTGCCTGCGCCACCCACCATCAGAAAACGTTTGACACCGGCTTGCTTCGTGCCGGCCACGATGGCGGCGGTGCCTTCCAGGAACAGGTCGTGGATGCGCGGCTCGGTCCAGCCCGGGTTGTAGGCGCTAACCACGGCGTCATGCCCGGCCACGGCTTGTGCCACTTGGGTGGCGTCCAGCGCGTCGGCCTGCACCACGGTCAAGCCGGCCTGGGCGCTGAGTTTGGCGGGGTTGCGGGCCAGCACGGTGACCTGGTGGCCCCGGCTCAGAAACTCGGTCAACAAGGGTGCGCCAACAAAACCTGTGGCGCCAATGAGTGCAACTTTCATGGTGATCTCCGGTGTGTTTAAGATGCTGATAGTGTCTGTGCTTCACAAAGCATTGACTAGACGGTCAATCTGACTAACACTGTGAAGTAAAACTAACGAATAAGGCCAAAAAATGGCGCAGATGGATCAACTCAAACGCATGGCGGTGTTTGCTGAGGTGGTGGCGACGGGCTCGCTGTCGGCGGCGGCGCGTCAGCTGCAGATGACGCCCTCAGCGGTGAGCCAGCACCTGCGCCAGCTGGAGTCGGCCCTGGGGCTGGCGCTGTTACACCGCTCCACCCGCAAGCTCACGCTGACCGAGGCTGGTGAGCGCTACATCGAAGGCTGCCGCGCCATGGTGGCGGCTGCCCGCAGCGCCGACCAGGCGCTGGCGCGCCACCGCGACGAGCCTGAGGGTGAGCTGCGGATTGCCGCGCCGATTGGCATGGGTGGCCTGCTGGCGCAGGCGCTTGCGCCCTTGCGCCAGCACCCCCGGCTGACGCTGCGCCTGCTGCTCGACGACGCGCTGATCGACTTGATTGAAGAGCGGGTGGACATCGCCCTGCGTGCGGGCAAGTTGCCTGACTCCAGCCTGGTGGCGCGCAAGCTGGGCAGCATGGCCGCGCAGATGTGTGCCGCACCGGCCTACCTGGCCGAGCGCGGCTGGCCGCAGCAGCCGCAGGATCTGGCCGCGCACGACTGGCTTGGCGGCAGGCCCTCAACCGGTGGTGACGACAACTTGCTGTTGCACAACGCAGCCGGTGACGAGGTGGCGGTGCAGGTGCACAGTCGCGCCCACGCCAGTCAGGTCACCGCCTTGCACGCCCTGTGTGTGGCGGGTTGGGGCATCAGTGTGGTGGTCAGCGACGATGACCGCCGCGCGCTGGTGGACGGGCGCCTGCTGCCAGTGCTGCCGGGCTGGCAGCTGCCCGTCATGCCGATCTACGCCATCACCCCGCGCCGGGGTGAACAGCCCGCCAAGGTGCGCCATGCGCTGGCGCTGCTGACCGCGCACTTTGAACAGGCGCCCAAGCAGCTCCTGGGTTCATAGCGGCCTGCCCTTGTTATCGAAGGGCTAGAGGCCAAAAAAAGCCTTCAGGTGCGGCGCCTGACCTGGCGAAACGTCAGGTTGATGCGCCGCCTGCCCAGCAGCGCGTGTTCGCGCTCGGCCAATGGCGCCACACCATGAAAAGCCAGCCGCGATGGGCCACCCCACACCACCACGTCGCCATGCACCAGCCGGTAACGCTGCGGCCGGTCTTGGCGGCTGGGTGTGCCAAACAAAAACACCGCAGGCAGGCGTCCGGTTGAAAGTTGGCGTAACCGGCTTGCGCGGCGGCACGCTGCGCCAGATCCAGACAGCAAGCAGGCATCTGCGGCCAGGGCTGGCCCGAGATGGTGTCCAGCGCGGTGTAACGGTAACCCGTGGGGTCTGACACCCAGCCCAGCGCGCCGCAATTGCTCATGGCCACCGACATGGTGAAGCCGCCGGGCGTGACCATGTGGCGCAACGGGGCTTGCTGCAACACCGCTTCAATAGCTTGCAATAACGCCGCAGCCTCAATCAAAGCCAAGCCACGCAGCAGCACCGCGCCCGGCGCAAGCGGTAATGGCGCGGCATCCGGGTCTGGCGGCAGGTTGTCAAAGAACGGCATCAGACGTCCACCGTGACGGTGTGCGGGTGGTTTTTATCCAGCCACGAGCGGATGATTTTGAGGTTGCGGGTGTTTGATCTGAAAAACAGATCGGGCACCATCCCAACCACCGGCACCGCCCCGAGCAGCGCATCCAGCGCGATGTTGCCCGCCATGCGGAAAAAATACAGCCGGGGCATGCCCAGGTTTCGGGCTTCCCAGGCCATCCACGACCCCATCGCGGCCGCCATCACGCTGCCGCCAACTGGCAGCACCCCCATCAAGGCATCCAGACCGACGCGGAAGTTGGTGCCGGGGATGACAAACAAGCCCTCCAGAATGTTTTCCATGGCCTCGACTCGTTTGCGCACCGATGCCGGGTCACGGCCAAGTAACGCGTCTGCCGGGCGCTGACCTGACGTGTTGGGGTCACTGGCGGGCATGGCGTACTCCTTGAAAAACAATTCTCTTCAAATTGGGGACGTTTTCATCGATTTAAAGGCGGGGCCTTTCGCAGAGGTCAGCAGGCGGCCATCCTGGTAGAGGGCATCCAGAAGGCTTCGCGCCGATGAAAAGCCGCGCACCGCTCGTTTCTCTGCCTGGCGCAGGCGTTGCTTGCGCAGCCAGCGGCCGCTGCGGAGTTGGTCCGCCAGGTAGGCGGGCCATGTGCGCCGGTTCTGGGCTTCAATCAGCGCGCGACTGGGTTGCCAGTTGATGGGGACTTGTTCCGGGCCAGGGTCGGGGGCTGGGCGAGCCAGCAGCCTCAGATCGTCATCGTCGGCATGGTTGTGCGCCACCACTTCCCAACCGCCCGCCTGCAAGGTCTGGTGCAGTGAGATCTGGGTGAAATACAGGGTGTGGGCCCTGAAAAACATATAACGAGGCGCACAAAATCGCGTCGCATTCGGCACTTCGATGAACAAATGACACGTGAGCGACGCTTTGCTGGCGAGCAGGCGCAACGTTTCGACCGGGTCAACCAGGTGTTCCAGGACGTGGAACATGCTGATGAGGTCGTAACGCTTGTCTGCATGGCCAGGCAGAACGTGGTGCAGCGCGCCGTGCGCCACCGCCAGGCCCAAAGCCTCGCGGGCGTGGGCAGCGTAGCCTGCGTGGGGCTCAATGCCGTGGGCCTGCATGCCACGCTGGCGCATCAGGTCGACAAACTCCCCGCTGGATGCCCCGATGTCCAATGTGACGCTGGAGGCAGGCAGAGGCACAGAACCGTGCCCGAGTTGTGTTTGCAGCCACTCCCATCGGTTCAGGGCATGGCGACCGGCCCGCAGCACGTGGCGCAGCGCGGGTGATGCGGCTTGTTTGTATTCCTGTCGGTAGCGGTGGGTGTACCAGGCCTCCAATTCCGGCCGGGTCGGCAAGGGGTCAATACGTCCCAAACCGCAAGCGCTGCAGTGGACGGTAAGCAAGGGCTCGCCCGTTTTGCCATCGACGCGGGCGATGGGTTCAGCGTGTTGGGAGCCGCACACGGGGCAGGGTGTGAGGGCGTTGGGGGATGTGCGCATGGACAAAGGCATGTGGGTCATGGGTTGTGCAGGTGGGTTGTGCTGGTAGGTTGTTCGTGCCGTCAGCGCCAAAGCACCGACAGCAGTTCTGTGACCACCACGGAGCCGCCCCACCACAACAGCATCACCGAGGCCACCGCAATGGCGGTGGCGAGGTAGCCGGCCAGAAGCAGGGCGCCGTCCCGAAGCCGCAGACCCCATGACATCAGGACGATGGCCAGCGCCGGCAGCACATTGTCAAAACTGATGATCAGGACGGGCACCGCCATGGAGAGTCCGGCGGCAAGCAGCATCAACCCGTTGAGCATGCGCGCTGGCTTGTTGCTCAAGGACAGCATGCGGGGCCGACTCACCGGCCCGATGAGGTTGACCGCGCGGCTGACCATGCCCGCCAGCAGCGTCTGGACGCGCGCATTCAATTCCCGTCTGGCAAGCCACCGTGGCAAAGGCACCGATTGGCCGGTACACAGCCCGAGTGCGACAAGCATGCACAACACGCCGACGGCCGTACCCATGCCTGGCAGGGCAACCGGAAACAGCAGCGGCATGGCCAGCAAACCGAGCCAGACCAGCCGCTGCCGGGCGTTTTCACCAATGGTGTCAGCCAGGGTGCTGCCCATGGACGCGACTTGCGCCGTGGCAATGCGTTCCACGGCCGCTCGTCGCCTGTTTGGCGGCTTGTCTGATGTATTGGCAGGTGGGTTGAGCGTTCGTGACATAGGTATCCAGAGCAAAAGCGCCTGTCTGGCGCGTCAGGTTGCAAAGGCGCGAACTGTAGACGGACGATTTACCTGAAACCAGTAGTTTTTTGAAACCTCAAGCATCGAAAAAAACTGAACGACTACCCCGGCTACCCATGAAAATTCATGGGTGTTTCAGTTTTCAGATGCGGCCAGACACCAGCTCAAATGCCCCCAGCGGCTGGGCCTGGCCATTCAGCAATACGTCCACCCGGTGCCGCCCGGGGTAGTGTTTTCGGGTGGTCAGCTCGGCCAGTGACAGCTTTTTGGATAGCGCTGCGCTGCCACCCGGCGCCAGGTCCAGGGTGCTGAGCTTGAACACTTTGGCGCGGGTCTGGCCGTTGGCCTTGACGTAGTGCACCGCCAAATCCACCAGCACACGCTGCGGCTGGTTTTGGCTGTTGGTCACTTCAAAACCGATCTGCACCGCACCACCCGTCGTCGCCTGGCCCGGCGTGATGTGGGCGCTGCCGACGCTCACCTGGGCGGCAGCGCCAAAGCCCAGCACCGAAAGCGCGCCGCTGTCCCCGCGCTTCACCGCCGAACGCAGCGCGTGGCCGACGATCCAGGCACGCTCGGGGCTGGCATCCTTCAACCAGTCTCGCGCGGTTGTGGCCAGCAGGTCGGGGTGATCCTTGCCAATGTCGTTGAGGTTGTTGGCCACCGAGCGGCGCACAACCAACTCCGGGTCATCCTTGAGCACGTCGAGGAGCGCCAGCACCGGCGTGGGGTCGGCCTGAAACTGGCGCAAGCGCGGGGCCCACGGCAGGCGTGGCCGGGTGCCTTCAGACACCAGCCGCCGCACCAACGCATTCGGGTCGGTTGCCCACACACGCAACTGGCGCAGCGTTTCCTCAGGGTGATGTTTCAGAAAAGGGCGGATGCTGAACTCGGCGGTGAAGCGCTGCGTTAGCGCGTGCTGGGCCTGCATCGACAGCTCAAAGTGCTCCAAACCAAACTCCGCTACAAACAGCGTGTGCGGCAGGTACAAAAATGCGCCCAGCGTCAGGGTGGGGTCGCGGCCATGCGGCTGCTGGGCAGATGCCAACAAGATGGTCAGCGCCTGCGCGTAGTCATGCAGCAAATACTGGCGCAAAGCCCGGGCGATCTTTTTGCCGCGTGCCATCAGCGCCAACGTGTCATAACCGTCCAGCACCTCGCGCACAAAACCCGCGCTGTCAAAAGCCGGGTAGACGTTGGCGATCATGCTGGCGATGGCGTGCGGCACGTCCACACCGTACTGGTTGACCAGGGGTTCAGCCATGGCGGGGCAAGTTTGTCATCAGGGGTCTCGGCAGTAGACTGGTTCACAGGGTGGCCGAAATATATACTGTTTTTATACACAGCTTTAAAACTGCCTCAGCTTCATGGACGTCACCCTCGACCACCTGCGCCGGTTTGCGCTGGCCCGCAGCCTGTTCGCCCCCACCACGCTGTCTGCGGCCATCGCCAAGCTGGGTTTTGTGCAGGCCGACCCGATCCGCGCCCCGGCGCGCGCGCAAGACCTGACCCTGCGCCACCGCGTCAAGGCTTACCGTGCCGGTGATCTGGAGCGGCGCTACCCTCAACTTGATGTCGAAGAAGATTTTTTTGTTAACTACGGCTTTGTGCCACGCAGCACCCAGGCGCTTATGCACCCACGTGTGCCGCAGGCGGAGTGGACCCCGGAGCGCGCTGCGCAGGCGCAGGCGGTGCTGGACTTTGTGCGGGCCCATGGTGTGGTGCACCCGCGTGAGGTGGACACCCACTTTGCCCATGGCTCGGCGCGCAACTGGTTTGGCGGCTCGTCCAACGCCAGCACCCAGTTGCTCGACGACATGCATTACCGCGGCCTGCTGCGTATTGCCGGGCGTGTGAGTGGTGTGCGCACCTATGCCGCGCGCGACGGCATGTCAGAAGCCGCGCCGGACCCGGCCCAGGCCATGGACGCGCTGGTGGATGTGATCGTGAACAAATACGCCCCCCTGCCCGAGCGCTCGCTCGGTGAGCTGATCAGCCACCTGCGTGGTGGTACGCCGCAGTGGGCAACCCAGCGTGCCGCTGCGTTCCAGCGGGCCAAACAGCGCCTGGCCAGCGCCCAGGTCGATGGTGTCACCTGGTACTGGCCCGCCGATGAAAGCCCGGCGACCCGCCGCCAAGCCAATGGCGACATGCTGCGGCTGCTGGCGCCTTTTGACCCAGTGGTGTGGGACCGGCGCCGGTTTGAGCTGTTCTGGGGCTGGGCCTACCGCTTTGAGGCCTACACCCCGGCGCCCAAACGGGTGCGCGGGTATTACGCGCTGCCGCTGTTGTGGCGCGAGCAGGTGATTGGCTGGGGCAATCTGGCGGTGCGTGGTAACCAGTTGGATGTGGCCCTGGGTTACGTGGCGGGCAGTCCACCGACGGATGCGGCGTTTGCGCAGGCGCTGGAGGAGGAGCTGGCACGCTTGCGCACATTTCTGGCACTACCTGAAACAACCCCAGCAGGGCTTCAGCCAGACGCCTTGGGCTGAACTAGGCGCTGGGGCTGACAATCCAGCTCCCCCAGCCCCGACTCAACGCCCCATGAAACCACCTGCCCGACTGATCTCCCTGATTGAAGAGGGCCTGATCGACAGCGTGGTGCGCCAGCTCATGAGTGGCAAAGAGGCGATGGTGTTTGTGGTGCGCTGCGGTGGCGAGACCCGCTGCGCCAAGATCTACAAAGAGGCCACCCAGCGCAGCTTTCGCCAGGCGGTGGACTACACCGAAAACCGCAAGGTGAAAAACTCGCGCTCGGCCCGCGCCATGGCCAAGGGCAGCAAGTTTGGCCGCCAGGAACAAGAAGCCGCCTGGCAAAGCGCCGAGGTCGACGCGCTCTACCGCCTGGCCGCCGCCGGTGTGCGGGTGCCCCAGCCCTACAACTTTTGCGACGGCGTGTTGCTGATGGAGCTGGTGACCGACGCCCAGGGCGACGCGGCCCCGCGCCTGAACGATGTCGCCTTCACGCCCGAGCAGGCGCGCCAGCACCACACCACGCTGATCAAAGAAGTGGTGCGTATGCTGGGCGCTGGCGTGGTGCACGGCGACTTGTCCGAGTTCAACATCCTGCTGGCGCACACAGCCAGTACGGATGGGGCCGACGGTGTGGATGAACCGGTGATCATCGACCTGCCGCAAGCGGTGGACGCGGCGGGTAACAACCACGCCCAGCGCATGCTGCTGCGCGACGTGGCGAATCTGCGCGACTTCTTTGGTCAGTTTGCCCCCGAACTGCTGGCCACCGAGTACGGCCCGGAAATCTGGAGCCTGTACCAAGCCGGGCTGCTGCGTGTGGACACACCACTCACAGGTCGTTTTGAGCGCTCACAAGCCAGTGTCGACATGCAGGCGGTGCTGCGCGAGATTGACGACGCGCGGGCCGAAGATGCGGCGCGTCGGCTGCGGATGGCGACGGCGGGCTGAGGCTGGTCCTGCGGGACAAAGACCGAAGAACGTCTTACGTCTTGGGTGGCAGCGGGCGGGGTATTGGGACCCACCTCAGACGCGCTGCGCTTTGCGACATCGGTGGACCCCAACACCCCACCCGCTGCAGCGCGCACATTGGTTCGCCACCGTTCAACAGCCGGATCCCGGACATGCAATGACACCCGCGACTCTCGCTGGCCATGTGGGGTTAGCCGGGGGGCCGATGTCGCAAAGCGCAGCGCGTCTGAGGCTCCCCGGCTCTCAAGAAACACCACACAACTGATTGATTTGCATGGTGTTTTCAAACGGGATTTTCAGTAGCCACGAGTTGCATCCCCATGGTCTTGGCACGCTGGGCGAGGTTGTGCAAGACCCGCTGGCGGTA
>NZ_JAJCTH010000002.1 GCF_020594515.1 Rhodoferax sp. U2-2l | reverse complement strand
GCTTGTGCCAGTTGCACCTCAAGCTCCTTGATCTGTTGCTCTGGGGTTAACGGCTTGGGAGTTTTATCGATCGGCATGGCCGCCAATGATGCCGCACGTCCCCATCCTTGGCGACCATGCTTGCGCACCCAGGTCAACACCGTTGAGCGACCTTGTATCCCGTACCGGCTTTGCGCCTCTTTGTAGGTCAACTCGCCTTTTTCCACTTGCTCCACCACCGACAGCTTAAAAGCCAACGTGTAGTCGCGCTGTGTGCGCTTCACTCCTGTATCCATCACACCTGCCCTTTCTTGACGGCAAATGTGTCAACTTCTGGCAGGACGGGTCAGGGTGATCAAAAAAAGGGCACTGCGGTGCCCTTTTTTCATGATCGCTGTGCCGCTCAGGCGGCAGCGACCTGGTCACCGGGCAGCGGTGTCGGGCCAAAGAAACCGCGACGCACCAGCCCGGGGTGGCTGCAGGCCTTGTTGCCCCCGCCACGGCGGGCGAAATCCACCGCGCGTTCGGTATTGGCCAGGGCGCTGGCAGGGGAATCATCGGCCCTGACGGTGGTGAAGCCGCAGCTCACCGTGACGCGGCCAACCTGCGGAAAGTGCGTTTTCTCGACACTGTTCCGAAAACGCTCAAACGCCGACAACACCAGCGCTTCGTCCGGGCAGTGCATCAGCACCCCGAACTGGTCGGCGCCAAAGTGATACAGCCGGTCGTAGGTTCTGAAAGTACTGCTCATGATCCGCGCAACGCGCTGCAGGACATCGTCCACCAAGGCGGGCCCGTGTTTGTCGCGAATCAGGCCACAGTTGTCGATGGACGCCAAGCCCAGCCAGTAGTTGGCAGGCACGCGATGCCGGCGCTCGTGCTCGGCCACAGCGGCCATGTCGGGTACCTTGCCGTCCAGATCTTCGAGGACGGCACTGTAAAACGCGTCATCGAGTGATTTGCGGTTGAGTAGCCCGGTCAGCGGATCACGATCGCTGTACTCCAACAGGCTGTACATGTTGCGGTAAATCTGGCGCAGTGCCTCCACCAGCATCAGGCTGTCGGGGCTGAGGGACGCCTCGGAATGCAACTCCAGCACACCGGCATCTTCCTGTCGGGAATCTGAAAACAAGGGCAACAAGGTGATGCGCGGCCCCTGCGGCCCGGCCCAGGTCACCTCCAGCAGTTGACGGCTCTGCAAACACTTGAAACGGTCAGACGCATCCTCCAGCCTGACCAGCGACTGGAAGTCCACCCGCTGCGGGTCCATCACACGGCCGCCGCCCTTGGCATCGAGCCGGGCCACATCCAGCCAGCGGCCGACACCGTCTTCGCGGACCACACGCGCCACCACGATGCGCTCCAGCGGCAACAGGTCAATCAGCGCTTTGGACAGCGTGAGTTCCAGCAGGTCACGGTCACGGTGATTGGTCAGCTTGACAATGTGTTCGATGAATGTGCTCATAGGCAAATCATAGACGCGAAAGGCAGCCAAGTCACGTCCATGCCCGTAACCGCCAGCGGGTCAGAACGTGTTGGCAGCGGCGTTCAGACTTTGCGTCGCAACGTCACCTGGGCAGCGCTTTTCCAGGAGGCCATGGCTTGCACTTCATCCCCCTGTTGCTGCGCCAATTCCGCCAGGACCTGCCAGGCGCGGGTCAACAAACCGGCATCTTCCAACCGTGGCAACGCCTGACGAATCAGCTGCTGGGCCTTGCCCCACAGTTGCAGGTGCAGGCACGCCACACCGGCCAGATATTGCAGGGCCGCATCACCCGGCGCGGCCTGCTGGGCGCGTTCAATGCGCGACAGCCACGACGTATCGATGGTCACACCCGCGGCCGAAAAGCCGTTCTCCATGATCCGGACCAGCACAATTTTCTGGTCCTGGCTCAAACCCTGTGACGGATTCACCAAACGCTCCCACACCGGCAGCAACCAGTCAAACGCCTGGCTGACGTCACCCCCCAGACGCAACAGGCGGCCCGCAGCGGCAGTAGCCACCTCAGGGACGGTTTTCTCCCCCGATTCCAGCCGCGACCAGATCTGCGCCAACCGCTCGGGCTCCTGGGCCGTCTGGATGTACTCCAGCGCCAGCGCACGCACCAGACTGTGCGCCGCAGCCTCGGAAAACGCCTTGTGTTTGACCAGCAGGCGTGCCGTCTCCAGCGCCAGGTCATGCTGACCCGCCAGCCGGGCCACCTTGAGTCGCAGGCGCAGCGCCACGGTGCGCCGCGCCACGCCGGAGGGCAACTGCGCCAGCCAGCTTAACGCGGCGCCAGGGTCGCGGTCCTCCAGCGACCAGCGCACCGCGCGCAGTTGCAGGCCATCGCGGGTGCCACTGGCGTCCGCAGCGGCGGACTCGGCCAGCGCCTGCTGGAAGTGGGTTTCACGTGCCGCTTTGTCTTGCAACGCCTGAGCACTCTCTGCCGCCAGCAGATGCGCCAGCACGCGCAGGCGGGGGGCGTCGGGCCAGACTTCGCCGCCACGCGTCAAGGCGGCTTCCCGCGCCAGCACCTGTTCAGCCCCCTTGCGGGCACGGATGAACCGGCCAGCCACCAGGTGCGACAGGGCATCCAGCAAGGCCGAATGCATCAGGCGCTCCTGGTATCGCAGCCGCCAGGAGCGCGCCTGCCGCGGGATGGCGAACAGCGCCGACAGGCCTTTCAAGGCCACATGCACCAGCCCGAACATCACGATCAGCACCAGGACCACCAGATTCAGCGACAAATCGACCCGGTACGGCGGCCAGAACACGGTGACCGTGCCGGGGTTGGTGCTGGCAAACAGCGCCAGCGCCACCGCCATGCCGAACAGCCCGAGGAACCACAAGGTCAGTCGCATGGCTTAGCGTCCCGCTGCAGCGGTGGCCAACACCGCCAGCGTGTCATCCACCCGGGGAATCTGCAGCTGCCGCATTTGCAGCTGCACCTGTTGCAGCAGCGCCGTTGCGGTTTTGGTGCTGCGGGCCTGGCTGTCGAAGTACTTGCCCAGCGCGTCCTGCGCCACCAACAGGTCAGCACGCGCCGAGTCGATCTGGCGTGACAACAGCCCCAGGCGCGCATTGAGCAGCTTGAGCTTGAAGTTCTCACGGACAAAAAAAGCCTGCTCGGGTGACAACAAGGCGGCCTCGGGCGACGCCACGCGGCTCACGCGCACCAGATTGCTGGCCTCACCCAGCACCTGTTGCAATGCCTGTTGCCACTGCTCCAGCGGCTTGGCGGCGGTCGTCTGGGGTTTCTCCGCCTTTTTCACGACCGGTCCGACCGCGTTGGCCAGCAGCAGATCGTCGGCCAGGCGCACCAGCTCATCGAGTTTGACCAGCATGGACGGGGTGTCGCTCACAGCTGCCGATTTGACGCGCTCGATGTCGCGCGCCAAGGCCCGCTGCAGCAGCGCCAGCCGGGGTTGGGCGGCGCGCGCCACGCGCTGATCAGCGCTTTTCAGGGCGGCCAGGAGCGGCTCGACGGTCCCGGTCAGCTCCGCCTGCTGCTGTGCCAGCCGCAACGCGGCCTCAATGTCCACCGCCAGGTTTTCATCCCTTGAGCGCGACAGGCTTTGCATCAATTCATCGAGCTGGCCACGCTGCAGGGCGACTTCGCTCAGGCGGGCGTCCAGCACCGCCACGCGGGCCACGGTTTCCTGGGCCAGCGCCAGCGCCTGTTTGGACAAGGCCTGCGCCTCTTGGGATTTGTCCTGGGCCACGGCACTTTGCTGCGCCAGCTGCTGCTGTATGTTGCTGACCTTTTGCCACAACAGGATCGACGCCAGCAACGCGGCCACGGCCACTGCACCCAAGCCCAGCGTCAAGGTGCGCCCGGGCGCAGGGGCCACGGGCACCGCGCTGGCTGGAGCGGTGCCTCCCGCTTCGGGCGTTGCCTGATCGGCAGCCTTGCTCAGGAGGTCGGTTTCGGATTTGTTGACATCGGTCATGCCAACGATTCTATAGAGGCCACCACGTCGCTCAAAGTGGGGCGTGCCTCCACCACGTCAGCAAAGCCCAGCGCACGGGCCGCCTGCGCAATGCGGTCATGGGTTGCCACCGCGCGGGCCTGCGCCCAGCTCTGGTTGGGTAGCAGGGTGGCCAGATGTTGCACCGCCTCGGCGCTGCTGAACAGCCAGACCGAACCATCGGCGGCGGCCTGCGTGGCCAGCGCGCGTTCAGACGCACCCCAAACGGGCGCGCCACGTTGGTAAGCCACCACAAAATCTACCACCGCTCCGGCCTGCCGCAAAGTTTGCGCCAACCATTCCCGCCCGACACCCGGTGTGCCCGGCTCGGCAGGCGCAACAGCCGCAGGGCGGTCACCCTGCGGATCGTCGTCGCGCAGGTCGCCGCGCACGATCAGCACCCGCGCACCGGGGGTGATCTGGCCCTGCACTTGCTGCCAGAGCGCCTCGGAATCAAATTGACCGCTGTCGGCAGCGGGCGAATCAACCTGATAGGCGGGCACACCCTGCGCCAGAACTGCGGCACCGGTTCCTGGCCCGGGCACCCACACCCGGGTGTCGGGCGCGTCCGCCCCGTGGTAGATGCCCGCCAGCGCTGGGTTTGACTTGAAAAAGAAATCCACCGCATGGCTGCTGACAAACATCACCGCAGCGTAATCCGACCAACGCTGCCCCACGGTTTGCAGGACGGACGTGTCGGGCAAGGCGCGGGTTTCCAACAGCGGTAACGCCACCGCTTCACATCGTGGCGACAGGCGTTGCACCCAGTGTGCAGCCTGGGGCTGCACCCGGGTCACGATCACACGCATGGTCAGCCCCCGAGCACCACGGCCTTGTCCAGGTGGGCCAGGCTGCCGCCCTGCGCCAGCACGCCCGCCTTCAGCGCCTCAGCCACGCGCTGGCCCAGAGCGGCCGCGCTGGCCTGGTCGGTGACCGGCCCGGTTGCACTGGCGCGCACCAAGGGCAGTTTGTGATCGATGTCACCCCAGGCGGCGTGGATGGTCAACACGTCGCCCTGCAGCGTGGCGTAGGCGGCCAAGGGCATCGAGCAGCTGCCGCCCATGGCCCGGCTCACCGCACGTTCCGCCGCCACCGCCAGCCAGGTGGGCTGGTGGATCAGGGGTGTGATGGCGGCCGTCACGTCAACGCCGTCGCTGCGCACTTCAATGCCCAGCGCGCCTTGTCCGGCGGCGGGCAACATCACTTCAGGTTCAAAAATATCGCGGATACGCGCTTCGAGTTTCAGGCGCTTGAGGCCAGCGGCGGCCAGCACGATGGCGTCGTACTGACCTTCGTCGAGCTTGCGCAGGCGGGTGTCGAGGTTGCCGCGCAAGGGTTCAATCTTCAGATCGGGGCGCAAGGCGCGCAGCAAGGCCATGCGGCGCAGGCTGGACGTGCCCACCACCGCGCCTTGCGGCAAGGCGGCCAGATTCGCGTAGTTGGGCGAGACAAACGCGTCACGCGGGTCTTCACGCTCCATCACACAGGCCAGGCTGAAGCCTTCGGGCAACTCCATGGGCACGTCTTTGAGCGAATGCACCGCCAGATCGGCGCTGCCGGCCTCCAGCGCCACTTCCAGCTCTTTCACAAACAGGCCCTTGCCGCCGACTTGGCTCAAAGCACGGTCCAGAATCTGGTCACCCAGCGTGGTCATGCCCAAAATACTGACCGAATGACCCATCCGGGTCAGGATGGCTTGCACATGTTCGGCCTGCCACATGGCCAAACGACTTTCTCTGGTGGCGATGGTGAATTTGCTCATAAACGTGTGGCGCGCGGCCGTAACCTTTTCGTAATCTCAATGGAAACGAGAATGCTAGCATGAGTCTTGCTAATACTGAGCACCCTCCGACCTCGAGCCACCATGACCAAAACCCGCCCCACGCGCACCAAAACCAAGCCCGCTAACACCGAACTGCCCCTGATTGAAGACATCCGGCTGCTTGGCCGCATTCTGGGCGACGTGATTCGCCAGCAAGAGGGGGAGGACGCTTATGCGCTGATCGAGCAGATCCGCCAGCTGTCGGTGGCGTTTCGGCGCGATGCCGACCATGAAGCCGACAAAGCCCTGAGCAAGCTGCTGACCTCCCTCAGCGGCGACAAAACCGTGAGTGTGGTGCGCGCCTTCACCTACTTCAGCCACCTGGCCAATCTGGCCGAAGACCGGCACCACATCCGCCGTCGCGCCATGCACCAGCGCATGGGCGATGTGCGCGAAGGCAGCATTGGCAAGACGCTGAAGCGGCTGTCGGAAGGGGGCATCACCCCGCAAGCCATCAGCGACATGCTGGCACACAGTTATGTGTCGCCGGTGCTCACCGCCCACCCGACCGAGGTGCAGCGCAAAAGTATTCTGGACGCCGAGCGCGACATTGCCCGGCTGCTGGCCCAGCGCGATGACATCCTGGCCCAGGCCATCGCCTACCAGGTGCCCAACGACGCGTTGACACCGCGCGAACTGGCTGACAACGAGGCCCAGTTGCACGCCCGCGTGCTGCAGCTGTGGCAAACCCGGCTGCTGCGCTTTTCCAAACTCACCGTGGCCAACGAGGTGGACAACGCGCTCAGCTATTACGAATCCACCTTTTTGCGTGAAATTCCGCGCATCTACGCCTCGCTGGAACAAGCGCTGGGCACCCTGCCCGTGGCCAACTTCCTGCGTATGGGGCAGTGGATTGGTGGCGACCGCGATGGCAACCCCAACGTCAACGCCGACACGCTGACACATGCGTTGAGCCGCCAGGCCGATGTGGCGCTGCGCCACTACCTCACCGAAATCCACCTGCTGGGCGGTGACTTGTCGCAGTCGGCCCTGTTGCTGGACTTCTCGCCCGCCATGCAGGCGCTGGCAGAACACTCGGCCGACACCAGCGAACACCGCAAGGACGAACCCTACCGCCGCGCGCTGATTGGCGTCTACGCCCGCCTGTCAGCCACGCTCAAGATGCTGACCGGCGGCGAAGCGGCGCGCCACGCCGTGCCACCGCAGAACCCGTATCTGAGCGCGCAGGAGCTGCTGGCCGACCTGCGGGTGATAGAAGCTTCGCTGCTGGCACAACACGCCCAGGCGCTGGTGGTAACGCGCCTGCAACCCTTGATGCGTGCCCTCGAAGTGTTTGGTTTTCACCTGGCCACGGTGGACCTGCGGCAAAGCTCCGACCAGCATGAAGCCGTGCTGGCCGAACTGCTGGCCACCGCCCGCGTCAGCCCCGATTACGCCGCACTGGACGAGTCTGAGAAGTGCGAGCTGCTGCTGCGCCTGCTCAACGACGCGCGACCGCTGCGGGTGATGGGGGCCAGCTACTCGGCCCACACCCTGAGCGAAGTAGCCATCTTCGAGGCGGCCAAAACCATGCGCGAGCACTATGGCGCGCAGGCCATCCGGCACTACATCATCAGCCACACCGAAACCGTGAGCGACTTGCTCGAAGTGCTGCTGCTGCAAAAAGAAGTCGGCCTGATGCGCGGCACGCTGGACCAGCGCGCCACCGCCGACCTGATCGTGGTGCCGCTGTTTGAGACCATTGACGACCTGCGCCACGCCGCCCCGATCATGCAGGCTTTCTACGCCCTGCCTGGCATTTTGGCGATGGTGCAGCGCGGCAGCCCAGACCAGTATGGCGAGCAGGACATCATGCTGGGCTACTCCGACAGCAACAAGGACGGCGGCATCTTCACCAGCAACTGGGAGCTGTACCGCGCCGAACTGGCGCTGGTGGAGGTGTTTGACGGCATCAACCGCAACCACCCGACGGCGGGCGACAGCCATTTCATCCAGCTGCGCATGTTCCACGGCCGGGGCGGCACGGTTGGGCGCGGCGGCGGCCCCAGCTTCGAGGCCATCCTGGCGCAGCCCCCGGGCACGGTGCGCGGCCAGATCCGCCTGACTGAACAGGGCGAGGTGATTGGCTCCAAATACGCCAACCCAGAAATCGGCCGCCGCAATCTGGAAACGCTGGTCGCCGCCACCCTGGAAGCCACGCTGCTGCACCCCACGCAGGCCGCCCCGTGCGACTACCTGGAGGCCGCGGACGAGCTGTCGCTGGCCAGCATGGCCGCCTACCGCGCGCTGGTGTACGAGACCCCCGGCTTCACCGACTACTTTTTTGCCGCCACGCCGATCCGCGAAATTGCCGAACTCAACATCGGCTCGCGCCCGGCCTCACGCAAGGCCACGCAAAAGATCGAAGACCTGCGCGCCATTCCCTGGGGCTTCAGCTGGGGCCAGTGCCGCCTGACGCTGCCGGGCTGGTATGGCTTTGGCTCGGCGGTCGAGAAGTTTTTGCACCCACAGGGCGACAAGACTCCGACCAAACTTCACAAACAGCGGCTGGCGCTGCTGCAACACATGGAGCAGGAATGGCCCTTCTTCCGGGCCCTGCTGTCCAACATGGACATGGTGCTGGCCAAGAGCGATCTGGCGCTGGCCACGCGTTACGCCGAGCTGGTGACCGACAAGAAACTGCGCAAGAAGATTTTCACCGCCATCGAGCAGGAATGGCACCGCACCACCCGCGCGCTGGCGCTGATCACCGGTGACGAGCAACGCCTGGCGCACAACGCAGCGCTGCGGCGCTCGATCAGCCACCGCTTTCCGTACATCGACCCGCTGCACCACCTGCAGGTGGAACTGGTGCGCCGTTATCGCGCTGGCCAGACCGACGAACGGATCAAGCGCGGCATCCACATCTCGATCAACGGCATTGCGGCGGGCCTGCGAAATACCGGGTAGCGAGAACCCGCATCGGACCTGCCCGAACCACCCAAGTTGCTGTCATCAAGAGAGCACCAGGTCCGCATCATGAATGGGCCTGGCGCCACACCGCCACCCACCTTGGCGGCAAGGAGATGGACCGCTGAACCGCTTCAGCGCCGCGTGACGACGTGGATCGCTTGCAAAGACAGTAGCGCTGAAAGCACTTCCGGCCTGAAACCTTCGCGTGTGTGGCTCTTGGGGTCTGAACCGTCAAAAATGAGTTTCTTCAGGTAGTCTTCACCTTCCGGATACCCCCAGAAGGCTCTGACGGCTTTGACGATGTGGGGGTGACGTGTACCCACCACACCCAGCGCCACCTCAATTTGGTGATTCAAAGGGAGGTCATGCAAGGGCATCGGCCAGGTGTCCATCTGCCACTCCTCGGGGTCCTCCAAAGGGGGAAACCCCCATGCTTCATTTTTCATGCTGTGACTGTTCTGCGTTGTTTCCAACGATGGGTAATTTTGAGGCGCTGTTGGCCGTGAAGACGAGCGGGTGATTCAACGTGAAGGGTCAACCCATGGCCGCCCCGGGGTGAACAGCAACAAGGACGCCGCACCCCGGTCAAATCAGCTCAGGCGACCGCGCAGCAATCCCCTCAGTGACTGGCGCAACTGCTGGCGGCTTTGCCAGGCATCGGCGCGTCGCGATCACGCCCTGCGGCCTTGAGCCGGGCCTCGTAGTCTTGCCACAATTGGTCCTGCTGCGCGCCCAGAAAGTACAGGTATTCCCAGGTGTACAGGCCCGTGTTGTGGCCGTCCGAGAAGGTGGGCTGCACCGCGTAATTGCCCACCGGCTCCAGCGCGGTCAGGGTCACGTCACGCTTGCCGGTCTGCAGGGTTTCCTGGCCCGGGCCGTGGCCTTGCACTTCGGCTGACGGTGAATACACCCGCAGCAACTCAAACGGGATGCGGAACGTGGCGCCATCCGCGAAGCTGATCTCCAGCAAACGCGACTGGCCATGCACGGTGATGTTTTCCGGGCTGGGGGTGTCTTTGTGCAGACCTGCCATCTGAAATCTCCTTGAGTTCGGTGCGATTCAACGCTCAGACCAGCACGCGCTCGATACCGCCCGCGTTGGCGCGTTGGACGTAATCGGGCATCCAGTTCTCACCCAGAATCTGGCGCGCCATTTCAACCACGATGTAGTCGGCCTCCAGCAAGCCGTTCTGCAGGTCGTTGCCATAACGGCTCAGGCCTTGCAGACAGGCCGGGCACGAGGTCAGCATCTTGATGTTCTGTTGGGGTGTCAGACCGCCCTTGTCGCGCAGCGCCAGCTCGTTGTGGCGAATCTCTTCTTCCTTGCGGAAACGCACCTGGGTCGAGATATCGGGCCGGTTCAGGGCCAGCGTGCCGGACTCGCCGCAGCAGCGCTCGGACTGGATCACGTTGTCACCCAGCAGCGCCTTGACGGTCTTGATCGGCTCCTGCAGCTTCATCGGGCTGTGGCACGGGTCATGGAACAAAAAGCTGCCCGCATCGGCCAGCGTGATGCCTTTCTCCAACAAATACTCGTGGATGTCGATGATGCGGCAGCCGGGGAAGATCTTGTCAAACTCGTAACCCTGCAGCTGGTCATAACAGGTGCCACAGCTCACCACCACCGTTTTGATATCCAGGTAGTTCAGCGTGTTGGCCACCCGGTGGAACAACACGCGGTTGTCGGTGATCATCTTCTCGGCTTTGTCAAACTGGCCGCTGCCGCGCTGCGGGTAACCGCAGCACAAATAACCCGGCGGCAGCACGGTTTGCACCCCGGCGTGCCACAACATGGCTTGGGTGGCCAGGCCGACCTGGCTGAACAAGCGCTCGGAGCCGCAGCCGGGGAAATAAAACACCGCTTCGGTCTCGGCGGTGGTGGTGCCGGGATCACGGATGATCGGCACGTAGTCTTTGTCTTCGATGTCGAGCAAGGCGCGGGCAGTGCGTTTGGGCAGGCCGCCGGGCAGTTTCTTGTTGACGAAGTGGATGATCTGCTCTTTGATCGGCGCGGCGCCCAGCGTGGCCGGGGGCGCCTGCGTTTGTTTGCGCGCCACCAGTTTGAGCACGTCAGCCGCCAAGCGCTGCGCCGGAATGGCCAGTTTGGTCATCGCGGCGCGCGCCAGTTTGATGGTCTCGGGGTTAGTGGCGTTGAGCATGAACATGGCCGCGGCACCCGCCGGGCGGAAGGTCTTTTTGCCCATCTTGCGCAGCAGGTTGCGCATGTTCATCGACACGTCGCCAAAGTCGATCTTCACCGGACAGGGGCTCAGACACTTGTGGCACACCGTGCAATGGTCGGCCACGTCTTCAAATTCCTGCCAGTGTTTGATGCTGACGCCACGGCGGGTTTGTTCTTCGTACAAAAACGCTTCGACCAGCAGCGAGGTCGCCAAAATCTTGTTGCGTGGGCTGTACAGCAAATTGGCGCGCGGCACATGGGTGGCGCACACCGGTTTGCATTTGCCGCAGCGCAGGCAGTCTTTGACGCTGTCGGCAATCGCGCCAATATCTGACTGCTGCATGATCAGCGACTCGTGCCCCATCAGGCCAAAGCTCGGGGTGTAGGCGTTGGTCAGGTCGGCGTGGAGCCAGCCTGCGCTGTCGTGATCGCTGCTGGTTTGGCCCCCTGGCCCACCAGCAGACGCGGGGGGTGAGGGCTGGCGCAGCAACTTGCCTTTGTTGAAACGCCCCTGCGGGTCGACCTTGGCCTTGTAGTCGATGAACGGCTGCAGCTCCGCATCGCTCAAAAACTCCAGCTTGGTGATGCCAATGCCGTGTTCACCCGAGATCACGCCGTCCAGGCTGCGCGCCAGCAGCATGATGCGTTTGACCGCGCCGTGGGCGGCTTGCAGCATGGCGTAGTCGTCGCTGTTAACGGGAATATTTGTGTGCACATTGCCGTCACCGGCGTGCATGTGCAGCGCGACCCAGACGCGGCCTTTGAGCACGCGCTGGTGGATGGCGTTGCATTCTTTGAGGATCGGCTCGAAGGCCTGGCCGCTGAAAATTTGCTGCAACGGCTGGCGGATCTGCGTCTTCCAGCTGGCCCGCAGCGAATGGTCTTGCAGCTGGCCAAACAGCGGCACCACATCACGCAGCCAGCCCGCCCACAACGCGCGCACCTCGGCCAGCAACGCTTGGGCCTGGGCCACGCGGTCTTCCAGCAGCTCGGCGGGGGAAATATCGCCCGCGTCGTCCTGGCGGCCCAGCGGCAGGTTGCCCTGGTTGAAGAACGCATCCAGCGCGTCAAGGAGCGCCAGCTTGTTCTGCAGGCTGAGTTCGATGTTGATGCGCTCAATGCCGTCGGTGTACTCGGCCATGCGCGGCAGCGGAATCACCACGTCTTCGTTGATCTTGAAGGCGTTGGTGTGTTTGGAAATCGCGGCGGTGCGTTTGCGGTCCAGCCAGAATTTTTTGCGCGCTTCCGGGCTGATGGCAATGAAGCCTTCACCGCTGCGGGAGTTGGCAATGCGCACCACCTCGCTGGTGACCCGCGCCACGTCGTCGGCGTTGTCGCCCGCGATGTCGCCAAACAGCACCATTTTGGGCACCGTGCTGCTGGAGCCATTGGCCTGTGCGCCTTTTTTCGACTTGGTGGCGTAACCCACCGCTTTCAGATACCGGTCATCCAGATGCTCCAGCCCGGCCAGAACAACCCCCGAGCGCTTTTGCTCGGCAAACATGAAGTCCTTGATCTCGACGATGCTCGGCACCGCATCTTTGGCGTTGCCAAAAAACTCCAGGCACACGGTGCGGGTGTGCGCAGGCATCTTGTGCACCACCCAGCGCGCGCTGGTGATCAGGCCGTCGCAGCCTTCTTTCTGGATGCCGGGCAGACCGCTCAGGAACTTGTCGGTCACATCCTTGCCCAGACCTTCCTTGCGGAAGGTCTTGCCGGGAATATCCAGGCGCTCGGTGCGCAGCTTGGTTTTGCCGTCGGCCTTGAAATACTGCAGCTCAAAACTGGCCACCTCCACGTCATGGATTTTGCCCATGTTGTGGTTGATGCGGGTCACCTCCAGCCACTCGGCCTGCGGTGTCACCATGCGCCAGCTGGCCAGGTTGTCCAGCGCGGTGCCCCATAACACGGCCTTTTTGCCGCCTGCGTTCATGGCGATGTTGCCGCCGATGCACGACGCCTCCGACGAGGTCGGGTCCACCGCAAACACGTAACCGGCGCGCTCGGCGGCGTGTGCCACGCGGTTGGTCACCACACCGGCTTCGCTCCAGACCGTGGCGACTTCATGGTCCAGACCGGGCAATCTGACCATTTCGACCTCGGTCATGGCCTCCAACTTTTCGGTGTTGATGACCACACTCTTCCAAGTCAGCGGAATCGCGCCGCCGGTATAACCGGTGCCGCCGCCACGCGGGATGATGGTCAGGCCCAGTTCAATGCAGCCCTGCACCAGCAGTGCCATCTCGGCTTCAGTATCCGGGGTGAGCACCACAAACGGGTATTCCACGCGCCAATCGGTCGCATCCGTGACATGGCTGACGCGCGACAAGCCGTCAAACTTGATGTTGTCTTTGGCAGTGAGCTTGACCAGCAGGCGCTGCGCCTTGCGCCGCAACGTGGCGGTTTCCACAAAGTTGTCGTCAAAAGCGCGCACGGCTTTGGCCGCTGATGCCAGCAGCTGGCCGACCAGCGCGTCACGCTCGGGGTCGGAATCGGGGTCGCGGCGTTTTTCAATTTCAGACAGGCGGTGCTGCAAGGCTTGCACCAGCAGCACGCGGCGCTTGGGGTTGTCCAGCAGGTCGTCCTGCAGATACGGGTTGCGCTGCACCACCCAGATATCACCCAGCACCTCGTACAACATGCGGGCCGATCGGCCGGTGCGGCGCTCCTCGCGCAAGCGGTTCAACCAGTCCCAGGCTGGGGCGCCCAGCAGCCGAATGACGATTTCGCGGTCAGAAAACGAGGTGTAGTTGTACGGAATCTCGCGGATGCGCTGTGGCTCGTGCGGCGCAACAACGCCTTCAGGCAACAACGACTGGAGCGGGGTGGGAGCGTTCATGGGTGATGTGATGGCCGCCAAAACGGCGATGTGACGCCCTGTGAAAAGGCGCATTCTGGCTGGGTAGGCGATGTTACCGCAGCGCCGCATCGCCCTACTGCGGGCGTGGGGGGGGGACGAGTCGGCGGCGACCCCACCGCAACCCTGATGGAAACCCTGATGCCCGTCGGAGCCAAATCTGCGTTTAATCCATGCCAACGCTGAGTGCCATCTGGTTGTCACGGTTTTTTCACACACTTTAAATATGCTGCCCGGTTTTACCTTCAGGAGAAACACATGAAATTGAAAATGGTGACGGTGGCCCTGGCCGCCATGTCGGCCCTGTCAGCCCAAGCGGTGACCGAAGTGCAGTGGTGGCACTCAATGACCGCGGTGAACGGCGAATGGGTCAACGATCTGGCCAAGGGCTTCAACGCCAGCCAGACCGACTTTAAGATTGTGCCCACCTACAAAGGCTCTTACGACGAGTCGATGACCGCTGCCGTGGCGGCGTTTCGCGCGGGCAACGCGCCGCACATCTTGCAAGTCTTTGAAGTGGGCACCGCCACCATGATGGCCAGCAAGGGCGCCATCGTGCCGGTGGCCAAGGTGATGAAAGACGCCGGGCAGAAGTTTGACCCCAAGGCCTATATTTCGGCGGTGGGCGGCTACTACACCGCGCCCAATGGCGAGATGCTGAGCATGCCGTTCAACAGCTCCACCACCGTGTTCTACATCAACAAGGACGCCTTCAAAGCCGCCGGCCTGGACACCAACAAAGCCCCGAGCAGCTGGCCTGAAGTGGCGCTGGCCGCCGCCAAGCTCAAAGCCAGCGGCCACAAATGTCCGCTGACCATCGCCTGGCAAGGCTGGACGCAGCTGGAAAGTTTCTCAGCCTGGCACAACGTGGAATTTGCCACCAAGTCCAACGGTCTGGCCGGACTGGACGCGCGCATGAAGATCAATTCACCGCTGCATGTGCGCCACATCGAGAACCTGTCCAACATGGCCAAACAAGGCCTGTTTGTGTACAAAGGCCGCGCCAACGTGCCCGAGGCCACGTTTATCTCGGGCGAGTGCGCCATGATCACCACCTCGGCGGGTTTTTACGGCAACGTGAAGAAAAACGCCAAGTTTGCCTACGCGCTGGCGCCCCTGCCCTACTACCCGGACGTGCCCGGCGCACCGCAGAACACCGTGATCGGCGGCGCCAGCCTGTGGGTCATGGCGGGCAAGAAACCAGAAGAGTACAAGGGTGTCGCCCAATTCTTCAACTACATCTCCAGCCCCGAAGTTCAGTCCGAGAGCCACAAACGCACCGGCTACCTGCCGATCACCACGGCGGCGTTTGAGCTGACCGAAAAGTCCGGCTTTTACCAGCAAAACCCCGGCACCGATGTGGCGGTGAACCAGATGATCCGCAAGGTGACCGACAAATCGCGCGGCATCCGTCTGGGCAACTATGTGCAGATCCGCACCATCGAGGACGAAGAGCTGGAGCAAGTCTGGGGTGGCAAAAAGACGGCCAAAGAGGCACTGGATTCGATCGTGACGCGCGGCAATGTGCTGCTGGAGCGGTTTGAGAAAGCCAACCAAGGCAAATGAGGGCAACCGCAATGACCAGCGCACCCAGTGCTTGCCATTGCGGACATGGCGGACCTGTCCTGGCTAACGCTGCTTGGCGACAACCTGGACGTGGTCAGCAGGGCATTTTGACGGCGATACTTGTGGTTTTTCTCCACTGAGCTCCCCCATGGAAAAGCGTGTCTTTTTTCGCTCACGCTGGCTGCCCTGGGTGCTGATTGCACCCCAGGTGACGGTGATCACGCTGTTTTTTTTCTGGCCAGCCGCGCAGGCACTGCTGCAGTCGGTGCAGCAGTCGGACGCCTTTGGCACCTCGGTCGAGTTTGTCGGGCTGGAAAATTTCCGCAACTTGTGGAACGACGACACCTACCTGGCCTCGTTCTACACCACTGCGATCTTTTCCAGCCTGGTGGCGGTGCTAGGCATCAGCATCTCTTTGCTGCTGGCGGTGTTTGCCGACCGCATTGTCAAGGGGGCCCTGGCCTACAAAACCCTGTTGATCTGGCCTTACGCCGTCGCGCCTGCGGTGGCCGGGGTGTTGTGGCTGTTCATGTTTGCGCCCAGCGTGGGGGTGGTGTCGTACTGGCTGCGGGTGCTGGGGGTGGACTGGAACCACCTGCTCAACAGCCAGCACGCCATGGCGCTGGTGGTGATGGCGGCGGTGTGGAAGCAGATCTCTTACAACTTCCTGTTTTTTCTGGCGGGCTTGCAGAGCATTCCCAAATCGCTGATTGAGGCGGCGGCCATCGATGGCGCCCGACCGTGGCGGCGTTTCTGGACGATTGTTTTTCCGCTGTTGTCTCCCACCACCTTTTTCCTGCTGGTGATCAACATCGTCTACGCGTTTTTTGACACCTTTGCCATCATCGACGCCGCCACACAAGGCGGCCCGGGCAAAGAGACCGCGATCCTGGTCTACAAGGTGTACTTTGACGGTTTCAAGGCGATGGACCTGGGCGGCTCGGCGGCGCAATCGGTGGTGCTGATGGTGATCGTGGTGGCGCTCACGGTAGTGCAGTTTCGATTTGTCGAGAAAAAGGTGAATTACTAACTCATGACCAACTTGAAATCGACCCAACAACAGCTAGCGGCGTGCGTCGGGTGTCTGACGCAGCGTGGACTTGGGGTTTTGCCAAATCAAGCCGGGGGACATTCGCGGAGTCGGATGCCTAACGCGCGCTGCGGGTCAAAGCTGGTTGCCCGGACATCACGCGCGGTTCCTTCACTTCAAGGTCATTGCATAAATGGTTGAACGCCGCCCGTTCTTGAGCTTTCTGTCGCACGCCGTGCTAGTGCTGGGTGTGTTGGTGGTGGCGTTTCCACTGTATTTGACGTTTGTGGCATCC
This sequence comes from Rhodoferax sp. U2-2l, assembly GCF_020594515.1. Lineage (GTDB taxonomy): Bacteria > Pseudomonadota > Gammaproteobacteria > Burkholderiales > Burkholderiaceae_C > Rhodoferax. The sequence goes on along the minus strand of NZ_JAJCTH010000002.1, from coordinate 317,402 downwards.
ACCCAGACGTCGCAGGCGATTGTGCAAACGCCCATGCCGCTGTTGCCCGGCGAGCACCTGATCGACAACTACACCACCGCGTTGCAAGGCACGGGTGGCGGTTCAGGCTCAAAGGCGCCGGTGGCGCGGATGATGACGGTCAGCCTGATTTCGGCGCTGATCATCTCCGTCGGCAAAATCGCCATCTCGCTGCTGTCGGCGTTTGCCATTGTGTATTTCCGCTTTCCGTTTCGCATGTTTTTCTTCTGGGCGATTTTCATCACCTTGATGCTGCCGGTGGAGGTGCGCATCGGCCCAACCTACAAAGTGGTGTCCGACTTGGGCATGCTCAACAGTTATGCCGGGTTGACGATTCCGCTGATTGCCTCGGCCACGGCCACGTTTTTGTTCCGGCAGTTCTTTCTGACCGTCCCCGAGGAACTGGTGGAAGCAGCGCGCATCGACGGCGCCGGGCCGATGCGCTTTTTTTGGGACGTGCTGGTGCCGCTGTCCAAAACCTCGATTGCGGCGCTGTTTGTCATCCAGTTCATCTATGGCTGGAACCAATACCTGTGGCCGCTGCTTGTGACCACCAGCGAAGACATGTACCCGGTGGTGATCGGCATCAAACGCATGATCTCCGGTGGAGACTCTGAAATGCAGTGGAACATCGTCATGGCGACCGCCATTCTGGCCATGCTGCCGCCCGCGCTGGTGGTGATGCTGATGCAGAAATGGTTTGTCAAAGGCCTCGTGGACACTGAAAAGTGAAGCCCGCCCTCATCAGTGCCAGCATCGCCGGGAGCGGCCACAGTCCGGCGCGCTCATGCTGCCAAATGCGCAAAAATCGCGCGCCAGCCTGTGGCCACTCCCGGCTCAACACTCTTTTTTACTGAGCAGCCAGCTCACGTTTTATTCAGTTTCATGGCCTCCATCACACTCAAAAACGTCATCAAACGCTACGGCGTGGGCAAAGCCGCCAACCAGGTCATCCACGGCGTGAACGCTGAAGTTATGGATGGCGAGTTTGTCGTCATCGTCGGGCCGTCGGGCTGCGGCAAATCCACACTCTTGCGCATGGTGGCGGGTCTGGAAGAGATCAGCGGCGGCGATATTTCTATTGGTAACCGCGTGGTGAATAACCTGGAGCCGTCCGAGCGCGACATCGCCATGGTGTTTCAGAACTACGCGCTCTACCCGCACATGAGTGTGTTCGACAACATGGCCTACGGCCTGAAGATCGCCAAGGTGCCCAAGGACGAGATCAAGGCGCGTGTCGACAAGGCCGCCAAAATCCTCGAAATCGGCCCATTTCTGAACCGCAAGCCACGCGAGTTGTCGGGCGGGCAGCGCCAGCGTGTGGCCATGGGGCGCGCCATCGTGCGCCAGCCACAGGTTTTTTTGTTTGACGAGCCCTTGAGCAACCTGGACGCCAAGCTGCGCGCCCAAACCCGCCTGGAGATTCAGAAATTACACCGTGAACTGGGCATCACCAGCCTGTTTGTCACCCATGACCAGGTCGAGGCCATGACGCTGGCGCAACGCATGATGGTGATGAACGCCGGGGTGATGGAGCAATTTGGCACGCCCGAAGAGGTCTACAACCGCCCGGCCAGCACGTTTGTGGCGGGTTTCATGGGCTCGCCACCGATGAATTTGCTCAAAGACGCGCCCGATGCACCGCCGGGCACCATCGTCGGCGTGCGCCCCGAGCATCTGGACATCACCCCGCAAGGCTGGGGTTTGCGTGTCGAAGCGGTGGAAATGCTGGGTGCCGAGCGCCTGACCTATGGCCGCTGGTTGCATGGCAGCGCGGAAGAACTGGTGATCATCCGCACCGAAGAGGCCCACGCCGCCCCCCGCCTGGGCCAAACCCTGTTTGTGACGCCGCGGCCGGGCAAGATTCACCACTTTGACGCCAGCAGCGGCAAACGCAAGGAGATCCGGCTATGAAAAACACCCCGCATGACCTGTCATGGCCCTACCCACGCTGGATTGCGCACCGTGGGGCCGGCAAGCTCGCACCCGAGAACACCCTGGCAGCGTTTCGCCTGGGTGCTGCCCACGGCTACCGCATGTTTGAATGCGACGTGAAACTCAGCGCTGACGGCGTGCCCTTTTTGCTGCATGACGACACGCTGACCCGCACCACCAATGCCGAACAGGCGCTGGGCGCAGGCCTGAGCGCCGTGGGCGGTGAGCACCCCTGGGGGACGTTGTCGCTGCTGGATGCCGGCAGTTGGCATTCGCGTACCTTCGCTGGTGAGCCGGTGCCCACCTTTGAATCAGTAGCCCGCTACTGCCGGCACAACGGGTTTCACCTGAACATCGAGATCAAACCCACCCCCGGCACCGACTACCACACCGGGCAAGTGGTGGCGCAACATGCGGCACGGCTATGGCACGGCGCAAAGGTGCCACCGTTGCTGACCTCTTTTGAAGTGCCTGCGCTGGAAGGCGCGCTGCAGGCCCAGCCTGAACTGCCGCGCGGCCTGCTGCTGGAAAACCTGTGGGACGGCTGGCTCGAAACGGCGCTGCGCCTGGGTTGCGTGGCCGTTGTCTGCGACTACAGCCTGTGGGACGGGGTGACGGTGGCGCAGGCCAAAGCAGCCGGGCTGCGCACGCTGAGCTACACCGTCAACGACGCCATCAGCGCCCAGCGACTGCTGGACCTGGACACCGACGGCCTCATCACCGACCGGGTGGATGTGTTCTCACCGGCGTGACACATACCACTGGCTGCTGGCCACACCGAGCACCAGGGCGAGGTAAGTGAGCATTTTCCCGTCGCGCCCAAACACCGCCAGCCCCAAGACAAGGACAAGGCTTCCAACGACGATATTCAGAACGATCTGCCGCCTCCAAGCCGGGGCTGAGGCCTTACGCCTCAAAACCAATCTGGCCAGCACCGGCAAGCACACGGCCAGCCAGATCGCGGGGGCCAGGAAGTTGATGGCGTGATGGATGGTGGCGAAAAAGCCCATTAACGAACACAATTCGTCAAGAAAAGTTGACACTGTTTAAAACGCATGCAGATGATTTTATAATTCCACGATGGCAGTCTGGGCTTTAGGCATCAATCACACGACCGCACCGCTCGATCTGCGCGGTCGGTTTGCGTTCGCGATCGATCAGGTCGCGCCCACCTTGCATGCCCTGCGCGGCGCTTTATCGCGCCAGCCCGAGGCGGCGCTGATCTCCACCTGCAACCGCACCGAGATTTATTGCGCGTGCGAACAACCCCAACTGCAGCACACCCTGGACTGGCTGGCCCACAGTGGCGGCGTCTCCCCCGAGGTGCTGCGCGCCCACTCTTACGCCCTGACCGATGGCATGGCGGCGCGTCATGCGTTCCGGGTTGCCAGCGGGCTCGACTCGATGGTGCTGGGCGAACCGCAGATTCTGGGCCAGATCAAGGACGCCGTGCGTGCGGCCGAGGCAGCGGGTTCGCTGGGCACCACACTCAGTCAACTGTTTCAGCGCTCGTTTGCGGTGGCCAAAGAGGTGCGCACTTCCACCGAGATTGGCGCGCACTCCATCAGCATGGCCGCCGCCGCGGTGCGCCTGGCCGGTCAGCTGTTTGAAAACCTGAACGAAGTCAAGGTGTTGTTTGTCGGCGCGGGTGAAATGATTGACCTGTGCGCCACCCACTTTGCGGCCAAGAACCCCAAGAGCATCGTCATCGCCAACCGGACGCTGGCGCGTGGGGAGGAGCTGGCCCGTAAATTTGGTGCCGAGGTGATGTGCCTGTCCGACATGCCGGACCGCTTGCACGAATTTGACGCGGTGGTGAGCTGCACCGCCAGCACCTTGCCGCTGATCGGCTTGGGCTCGGTCGAACGCGCCCTCAAGAAACGCCGCCGGCGACCCATGTTCATGGTCGATCTGGCCGTGCCGCGCGACATCGAGATCGAAGTCAAAGAGCTCGAGGACGTTTACCTGTACACCGTGGATGATCTGGCCGGTGTGGTGCAAACCGCCCAGGCCAGCCGGCAGGCTGCGGTGGCACAGGCTGAAGCCATTGTGGATGCCGGGGTACAGAACTTTTTGCACTGGGTGGCACAACGCAGCACGGTCCCGCTGATCCAGGCGCTCAATGCCCAAACCGATGAGTGGCGCAACATTGAAATCGCCCGGGCGCGCAAGCTGCTGCTCAAGGGCGAGGACATCGACACCGTGCTGGAGGCCCTGTCCAAAGGCATCACGCAAAAAATGCTGCACGGCGCCATGGCGGAATTGCGCGCCGGTGACCCGGCGGCGCGTGACCGCGCCAGCGCCGCGGTGCACCACTTTTTCCTGCGCAAAGAGCGTTAGCTGCCCTGACCACAGCAGCCCGAATGTCGCCAAACCTTGCGCGACACCCGGGCTGCAGAGATGATGCAGCCTTGGCGGCTCTGATCCGCCACCCCCAACCCAAGCGCATGGATGCCGTACCCAGGTCGGCTTGGCAGACGCCCCATGCGGACCCTGGACCGAACCCATGAAACCGTTTCTGCGCCAACAACTTGCCCGCTACGCCGACCGCCTGGGCGAACTTGAATTTCTGCTGTCACGCCAGGACATCATGAGCGACATGGCCCAGTTTTTGGTGCTCTCGCGTGAACACACCGATGTGGCCGCCGTGGCCAGCCGCTGGCTGCGTTACCAGCAGCGCGAGGCCGACCTGGCCGGCGCGCAGGAGATGCTCAAAGACGCTGCCGACGATGCTGAGATGCTGGCTATGGCGCAGGAAGAAGTCGATGCGGCCAACGCCGAATTGCTCCAGCTGGAAGCCGAGTTGCAACGCATGTTGCTGCCCAAGGACCCCGACGACGCGCGCCCGGCGTTTGTGGAAATCCGCGCTGGCACGGGAGGCGACGAGTCCGCCCTGTTTGCCGCTGACCTGGCACGGATGTACCTGCGTTATTGCGACCGCAAAGGCTGGAAACACGAGGTGATGAGTGAGTCCGCCAGCGAACTCGGCGGCTACAAAGAACTGGTGTTGCGCATCGAAGGCGACAATGTCTACGGCGCCCTCAAGTTCGAGTCCGGCGGCCACCGCGTGCAACGGGTGCCGGTGACCGAAACCCAGGGCCGCATCCACACCAGCGCCGCCACCGTGGCGGTGATGGCCGAACCCGACGAAGCCGAAGCGATCAAAATCAACCCGAGCGACCTGCGCATCGACACCTACCGCGCCAGTGGTGCCGGTGGCCAGCACATCAACAAGACCGACTCGGCGGTGCGCATCACCCACCTGCCCACCGGCATCGTCGCCGAATGCCAGGACGGTCGCAGCCAGCACAGCAACAAGGCCCAAGCGCTGAAGGTGCTGACGGCGCGTATCCAGGAAAAAGACCGTAGCGAGCGCGCTGCCAAAGAATCTGCCGAGCGTAAAAGCCTGGTCGGCAGCGGCGACCGCAGCGACCGCATCCGCACCTACAACTTTCCCCAAGGCCGCCTGACCGACCACCGCATCAACCTCACGCTGTACAAACTGCTGAGCATCATGGAAGGCGACCTGGACGATGTGGTGCACGCCCTGCAAGCGCATGAAGCCGCCCAGCAGCTGGCGGCGCTGGAACTCAACACCTGACGTGACCATGCATGACCCGTCTCCTCCAGGTATGCTCCCGGACCGCGGCTGGCGGGTTGTGGCCCGCCATGAGAGACCTGTTTCATGTTGTCGCGCAGCGTTTGAGCCATGACATTTCAAAGCGCAAGAATGGCACCAACACCTGACACCCTCACGCTCGCCCAAACGCTGGCCCAGCTGCAGCAGCTTGGCCTGGACCGGCTGGACGCCCAGTTGCTGCTGCTGCATGCGCTGAGCCAGCCCGACACCCAGCGCGGCTGGCTGCTGGCGCACGACACCGACCGGTTGCCCGCAGCCTGTGTTGAACCCCTGCAAACCCTGACCCGGCGCCGTCTGGCAGGCGAGCCGCTGGCTTACCTGACCGGCCGCAAGGCGTTTTACGGCCTGAACCTGCACGTCAACCCCGATGTGCTGGTACCCCGCCCCGACACCGAAACACTGGTGGACTGGGCGCTGGAGGTGTTGTCCCGCCCTGAGCCGAGTCAACAGGATGCAGACACCCGCATGACGGCCAGCCCCGGCCTGCCCGTGTCAGCCAGCCGGCCCCCCCGGCTGAATGTGTTGGACCTGGGCACTGGCAGTGGCGCGATTGCGCTGGCACTCAAAGCCACGCACCCGGCGCTGGCGGTGTGGGCAACCGACCTGAGTGCGGCCGCACTCGCCACGGCACAGGGCAATGCGCAGCGGCTAGGTCTCGCCGTGCACTTTGCGCAGGGGGCCTGGCTGGCCGCGCTGCCAAGCGGTACGCCGCGCTTTGACTGCATCGTCGCCAACCCGCCCTACATTGCCGAGGGTGATGCCCACTTGCCCGCCTTACGCCATGAGCCAACCCAGGCGCTGACCAGCGGCGCCGACGGCCTGGACGATCTGCGCCAGATCATCACCCAGGCGCCCGCGCACCTGCTTGCGGGCGGCTGGCTGCTGTTGGAGCATGGGTTTGACCAGGCGACGGCGGTGCGCCAGCTGTTGGTTGACCATGGTTTTGTCGCCGTGCAATCTCATCGCGATTTGGCGGGCATCGAGCGCTGCACCGGTGGCCAGCAACCCGCCACACCTTCACTTGAAAACAAAACCTACACATGACATCCACCACCACGCTTGAAGAGCGCCTGACCAACCTGGAAATCAAGGCCTGCTTTTCCGAAGACCTGCTGGACCGGCTGGACCAGATCATCATCCGCCAGCAAGACCAGATCGACCGCCTCACGCAAGAGTTGCAATGGCTGCGCCAGCAAGCGCCTGCAGAAGGTGCCACCGCACCACGCAGCTTGCGCGACGAACTGCCACCCCATTACTGACACCCGAGTCACTCCAGCAGCGGCAACCCCTTCAGCGTCAGGGTTATCTGGCCACCGCACGCGTTTGAAAATGAAATAATCGTGCCCACTCTCTTTTCAGGACACCCCATGAGCGACACCCAACAACGCATCGACGATCTGGTCAAACACAACGACATTCTGCTGTTCATGAAAGGCACTGCCAGCTTTCCACAATGCGGTTTTTCGGGCCGGGCGATCCAGGTTCTCAAGGCCTGCGGTGTCGACCCCAAGGCCATCACCACCGTCAATGTGCTGGAAGACGCCGAGATTCGCAACGGCATCAAGGACTACAGCAACTGGCCGACCATTCCGCAACTCTACGTCAAAGGTGAATTCATCGGCGGCTCCGACATCATGATGGAGATGTACGAGAGCGGTGAATTGCAGAGCATGCTCGGCACCCAGGCCTGAGTCAAAGCGGCCTTCAGGCTTCCCAGAGGCGCCGCGCTCCCAAAACCGCGTTGGGGTAAGGCGCCTTGCCCCGCGAGCCGTTGTAGCGGCCCAGCGCCAAAAAAAGGTTGCCGTTTTCGCGCTCCAGATAGTGGCGCAAAATCGCGCAGCCAAAACGCAGGTTGGTCTGCATGTGAAACAGCTTGGAGGCGTCGCCGTCACCCAGCACGCGGGTCCAGAACGGCATCACCTGCATGTAACCGCGCGCGCCCGCGCTGCTGACGGCAAATTTGCGGAAGTTGCTTTCCACCTGGATCAAGCCGAGCACCAGCGACACGTCCAGCCCGGCGCGTTTGCTTTCGTACCAGACGCTTTGCAAAAACTCCTTGCGGGTGTCGAAGTCGGCCTTCTTCCGCTTTAACCGTTCGCTCATCGCGCCCAGCCAGCGCAAATACGTCAGGCGAGACTCGGTATCGGGGAACTCGGGGACGGGTGGCGCCTGGTTGGCAATGGCCGAGCTCAGCGCCGTGCGCACGGAGTCAATCAGTGGCTCTTCGGCCTGGCGGCCAGCCCAGGCACTGTCCTGAAAAGAGAGCGAACCCAGCCCGGCTGAGGTTGGCAAGGCACTCAAAACAATCTTGAAAACCTGCCGCCTGCCAGGCAGCTTCAAGTGATCTGTGGTCATGCCCCGAACTCTACCAACGCCCGCCCCCAACGCGCAAGATCCAGCAAGGTATCCAATCAGGTCTTGAGTTTGGCAAGCAAAAGCGATGCGATACCGGTCAGTGGCACGGCGGTAGCCGCCGCGTCACGGCGGTGCTGGTACTCCACGTTGCCTTCCTTGAGCGCACGGTCACCGATGTTGACGCGGTGCGGCACACCAATGAGTTCCCAGTCGGCAAACATGGCGCCCGGGCGTTCACCCCGGTCATCGAGCAGCACGTCCACACCCGCTGCCAACAACTCGGCGTACAGCGACTCGGAGGCGGCCTTGACCTCAGGTGAACGGTCAGCGTTGATCGGGCAGATCACCACCGTGAACGGCGCCAGGGCGTCGGGCCAGATGATGCCGCGCTCGTCATGGTTTTGCTCAATGGCGGCCGCCGGCAGGCGCGTGATGCCGATGCCGTAACAGCCCATTTCCATCAACTGCGGCTTGCCGTTCTGGTCCAGGAAAGTGGCTTTCATCGCCTGGCTGTATTTGGTGCCGAGGTAGAACACATGGCCGACCTCGATGCCTCGCTCAATCGCCAGCGGGCCTTGCCCGTCGGGTGAAGAGTCACCCGCCACCACATTGCGCAGGTCAGCCACCATGTCCGGTTCGGGCAGGTCACGCCCCCAGTTCACACCGGTGATGTGGAAGTCGGGCTCGTTGGCGCCACAAATCCAGTCGGCCATCACCGCCACCTCGCGGTCCACCACCAGTTTCACCGGTTGCAGCAGACTCAAAGGCCCCAGATAACCGGGCTTGCAGCCAAAGTGCGCTTCAATCTCAGGCACGGTGGCAAAACGGAAGGCCGACAGGCCCGGCAATTTACCGACCTTGACCTCGTTCATGTCGTGGTCACCCCGCAGCAGCAGCAGCCAGACCTGGGTCTTGAGCACTTCACCCTTGTCATTGAGGGTGTCGGTGGCCAGCACCAGCGATTTGACGGTGGTCTGCAACGGCACACCCAGCAATTCGGCCACATCGGCGCAGGTGCTTTTGCCCGGCGTGGGGGTTTTGGTCAAAGCCTGTGTGGCGGCAGCACGCGGGCCAGCAGGCGCCAGCGACTCGGCTTTCTCCATGTTGGCGGCGTAGTCGCTGTTGGGGCAATACACGATGGCGTCTTCACCGGTGGCGGCAATCACCTGGAATTCTTCGCTCAAGTCGCCGCCAATGGCGCCACTGTCAGCGGCCACCGCGCGGTAGGTCAGACCAAAACGGTCAAAAATGCGCCGGTACGCCTGCGCCATGACCTGGTAACTGGCCTTGGCGGACACTTGGTCACGGTCAAAGCTGTAGGCGTCTTTCATGATGAACTCGCGCCCACGCATCAGGCCAAAGCGCGGACGGCGTTCATCGCGGAACTTGGTCTGGATCTGGTAAAAGTTTTTGGGTAGCTGTTTGTAGCTGCGGATTTCCTGGCGCGCGATGTCGGTGATGACTTCCTCGCTGGTCGGCTGCACCACAAAGTCGTTGCCATGGCGGTCGGCAATCCGCAGCAGCTCCGGCCCCATCTTCTCGAAACGACCGGTTTCCTGCCAGAGCTCGGCTGGCTGCACCACCGGCATCGACAGCTCCACCGCACCGGCGCGGTTCATTTCCTCACGCACGATCGCTTCCACCTTGTGCACCACACGCAGGCCGATCGGCATCAGGGTGTAGATACCGGCACCGAGCTTTTTGATCATGCCGGCGCGCATCATTAGCTTGTGGCTGACCACTTCGGCGTCGGCAGGCGCTTCTTTGAGGGTGGAAATAAAGAATTGGGAGGCTTTCATGGGGACGATTCGCGATATGTCAGGGTAGCCACTCTTGATGCCAGGCAAACGCTGTGCATAATGGCCACAATTTTAAAATTTGGGGTTTGATTATGCTTGACCGAGACGGCTTTAGGCCGAACGTCGGCATCGTCCTGCTCAACCAGAAAAATCAGGTGTTTTGGGGCAAGCGTATCCGTACGCACTCCTGGCAATTTCCGCAAGGTGGTATTGATCGGGGGGAAACCCCTGAGCAAGCCATGATCCGGGAATTGCACGAAGAAGTCGGGCTGCAGCGCGAACATGTTCGCATTGTGGCCCGCACCCGTGACTGGTTGCGCTATGAGGTGCCGGACCGTTTTATCCGCCGCGATTCACGCGGCTTCTACAAGGGCCAAAAACAGATCTGGTTTCTGCTGCAATTGGTGGGCCATGACTGGGACTTGAACCTGCGCGCCACCGACCATCCGGAGTTTGACGCTTGGCGCTGGAACGACTACTGGGTGCCGCTGGATGCGGTGGTTGAGTTCAAACGCGAGGTGTATGTGACCGCGCTGACCGAACTGGCCCGCTACCTGCCGCGCCACGAACACCGCAACCGCTTCTTGCGCCAGGGCGTTCGCCCGTCCAGCGCCGAATCGGGCGGCGATGAGACGTCCCATGAAGCACTCGACTTGCCGCCCGGTACCAGTTGGGAACCTGATCCACACACCGGAAATGAGCATGTTTGACAAATCCTTGGTGCGTTGGTTCGCACCGACGCTGCTGGGGTTGCTGACCCTGACGCTGGCCACCGGTCTTCAAGCCCAGTTGGCACCTGAAGACCCGGACTGGAAAGAGTCTGAAGCCCCCACACCGCCCGCGTTCAACACCGAGAAGCTGCTGCCGCTGGCGATGCCGCCCTATGTGTCGCTGAAATTTGGCATCGATCCGGCCACGCTGACCATCGCGCCCGATGGCATCGTGCGTTATGTGGTGGTGGCGCGCAATGCCACAGGGTCGGTCACGGCCATATATGAAGGCATTCGCTGCTCAACTGGCGAGGTCAAAACCTATGCGCGCGCTGGCAATACCGGTGTGTGGTCGGTGGTGGCCGAGCCGCAATGGCGCGGTTTGACCGACAACCTGCCCTCCAAACACGCCTGGGTGTTCGCACGCCAGGCGGCCTGTGACGGGCGGGCGGCTGCGGCCAGCAACACGGCCGATATCGTCAGAGCGCTGCAGAAATAGCTACTACCGGCTGAGCACCATGTTGTCGCGATGCACCATCTCGGGCTCGGCAGAATATCCCAGCAGTTTCTCGAATTGACTGGACGGCTTGCGGCAGATCAGCCGCGCCTCGGCGCTGGCGTAATTGGTCAGCCCACGCGCCACTTCCACGCCGTCGAGTGAACGGATGGCAATCACGTCCCCGCGCGAAAAATCGCCATCCACGCCGGTCATGCCGATGGGCAGCAGGCTGGACCCATCGCAGCGCAGCTTCTGGACCGCGCCAGCGTCCACCGTCACCGAGCCTTTCATCTGCAGATGGTCGGCAATCCATTGCTTGCGCGCCTGGGTTTTTTGGGTCGGCGCAATCAACAGGGTGCCAATCGACTCGCCCTGGCACAGGCGTAACAAGGCGTCCGGCTCGCGGCCCCAGGCGATCACGGTGGAGGCACCCGAGCCAGCCGCCCGTTTGGCCGCCAAAATTTTGGTGATCATGCCCCCGCGCCCCAGGCTGGAGCCCGCACCACCGGCCATGACCTCCAGCGCGACGTCGCCCGCTTGCGCCACATGGACAAATTGCGCGGCCGGGTCTTTGCGCGGGTCAGCGGTGTAGAGCCCCTTTTGATCGGTGAGGATCACCAGCGCGTCGGCTTCCACCAGATTGGCCACCAGCGCACCCAAAGTGTCGTTGTCACCAAACTTGATTTCGTCGTTGACCACCGTGTCGTTTTCGTTGATGACCGGCAAGACGCCGAGTTTGAGCAAGGTCAGCAGGGTGGAACGCGCGTTCAGGTACCGCTCACGGTCAGCCAAGTCCGCATGCGTCAACAGCACCTGGGCGCTACCCAGGTTGTTTTCACGCAGCTTGGTCTCATACATCTGCGCCAAGCCCATTTGCCCGACTGCGGCTGCGGCTTGTAATTCGTGCACCTCATGCGGGCGGGTGGTCCAGCCCAGACGTTTCATGCCCTCGGCAATGGCACCGCTGGACACCATGATGACTTCGCGCCCCTCACGCACCAGCAGCGACATCTGGCGGCACCATTCACCAATGGCGGCTTCGTCCAGACCGCGGCCTTCGTTGGTGACCAGGCTGGAGCCCACCTTGACCACCACACGCCGGGCGTCGCGCAGGATGGCGGCATCAAATTTGTCTAGCATTTTCAGATTCCAGCCTTGATGAGGCAACGGCGAGTTGCTATTCTTTCAAAAGCATTTAAACAGGATCAGCGCCTGCGGCAAAACGCGGGTCAATCACTTCAGGCGCGGACTCCAACTTTTGCTGGGCGCTGATGTGCTTGTAAACGGCCTTGATCAAGGGCTCGCAGCCTTCACGGGTCAAGGCCGAGATTTCAAACACCGGCCCCTTGAATTTGAAGCGCTTGACAAAGTCTTTCACCAGCGCGGCGCGCTCGTCCGCGGGCACCATGTCGAGCTTGTTGAGCACCAGCCAACGCGGCTTGTCGTACAGTTTTTTGTCGTATTTTTTGAGTTCGTTGACAATGGCTTTGGCTTGCGCCACGGTGTCGATGGCATCGTCAAACGGTGCCATGTCGACCACATGCAGCAACAAACGGGTGCGCTGCAGATGGCGCAAGAACAGATGACCCAGGCCCGCACCTTCCGAGGCACCTTCAATCAAACCCGGCAAGTCGGCCACCACAAAACTTTGTTCCGGCCCAACACGCACCACGCCCAGATTCGGGTGCAAGGTGGTGAACGGGTAGTCCGCGATACGCGGGCGGGCGTTGGAGATGGCGGTGATCAAGGTGGATTTGCCCGCGTTGGGCATGCCCAGCAAGCCGACATCGGCCAGCACTTTTAGCTCGAGCTTGAGGTTGCGCTTTTCGCCCGGCCAGCCCGGTGTTTTTTGTCGCGGTGCGCGATTGATGGCGCTTTTGTAACGCAGGTTGCCAAAACCACCGTCGCCACCCTTGGCGATGGTGATCACCTCACCCGGCTTGAGCAACTCGAACAACACCTCGCCGGTTTCGGCGTCAGAGATGATGGTGCCCACCGGCATCTTCAGGGTGATGTCGTCCCCGGCCGCGCCGAACATGTCGGAGCCCATGCCGTGCTGGCCGCGCTGCGCGTCATACCGGCGCGAAAACCGGAAATCGACCAGCGTGTTCAGACTTTCATCCGCCACCGCGAAGACATGGCCGCCACGACCACCGTCGCCGCCATTGGGGCCGCCAAATTCTTTGTATTTTTCGTGCCGAAAAGAGACGCAGCCTGCGCCGCCGTCTCCCGCAGAGACATCAATGTAGGCTTCGTCAACGAATTTCATGGTTTCAATCGGTTGGGGACAGAGCTGACCCGCTCCGTCGGGTTGCGGCCCATGCCGCCAATGCGCATTTTAGTTGGCGGCAAATCACCTGATCTACGCTGTGGGCAGCGTCAGGCTGGTCTGGCCATGCTTCAGAAATAAAAAACCCCGCGCCGAGCGCAGGGTCTTGTGAGGAAGGAAGGCAACCGACCAGTTAAGCGGCTGCAGTCACGCTCACGGTGCGGCGGTTCAGTGCGCCTTTGGTTTCAAAAACCACGTGGCCTTCAACTTTGGAAAACAAGGTGTGGTCTTTGCCGATACCGACATTCACGCCAGGGTGGAATTGTGTGCCACGTTGACGAACAATGATCGCGCCAGCGCTGATCAGTTGGCCACCGTACATCTTCACACCGAGCATCTTGGGCTTGGAATCGCGCCCGTTGCGCGTCGAGCCGCCGCCTTTTTTATGTGCCATGACTCAACTCCTTATGCAGAAATGGCGCCAATCAGCAGTTCGGTGAACTGTTGACGATGCCCTTGACGTTTTTGATAGTGCTTGCGACGGCGCATCTTGAAGATGGTGACCTTGTCGTGTTTACCATGTGCCAACACTGTGACACTGACCGTTGCGCCGGACACCAAGGGTGTGCCAACCTTCAACTCTGCGCCGCTACCGACTGCCAGAACCTGGTCAAACACGATCTCTTGGCCAACGTCCGCAGCAATCTGTTCTACTTTAATTTTTTCGCCAGCAGCAACTCTGTATTGCTTGCCACCGGTTTTTATGACCGCGTACATAGGAACCTCTTTGTATAGATCTTCACGAACGGATTTTCGCGAAGCCCGGCATTATGTCACAGACGGGCGTTTTTGGCTTTTGACGTTTTCACACAACGTGGCAAACTGATCACAGACTCCTTGACACAACGCGCCAGGATGGTGCGGGCAGCTTTCTATAATCTGCGCACATTACCGAGCCTACTGTCTTGCAAGTCACCCAAACTCCCTCCTCATCTTTGTTATCAGTCATCGCGCCTGACATGCGTGAGGTCGACCTGGTCATCAAGCAGCGCCTGGATTCGGGTGTGCCCTTGGTGGGACAAGTGTCCCGCTACATCATTTCAGCCGGTGGCAAACGACTGCGCCCTGCGCTGCTGCTACTGATGAGCGGCGCCTTGGGTTTCAAGGGGCCCGCGCAGTACAGCCTGGCCACCGTGGTTGAGTTCATTCACACCGCCACGCTGCTGCACGATGATGTGGTGGACGAATCCTCTCTGCGCCGCGGCAATGCCACCGCCAATGTCACCTTCGGCAACCCCGCCAGCGTGCTGGTCGGTGATTTTTTGTATTCGCGCGCCTTCCAGATGATGGTGGACGTGGGCAGCATGCGCATCATGAGTGTGCTGTCGGAGGCCACCAACGTGATCTCCGAGGGCGAAGTGCTGCAGTTGATGAACATGCACAACGCCGAGCTGGACGAAGAAGGTTACCTGCAGGTCATTCGCTCCAAGACAGCCAAACTGTTTGAAGCCAGCGCCCGCGTCGGTGCGATCCTGGCTGATGCATCACCTGAGATCGAGGCGGCCTGCGCGCACTACGGGCAGGCGCTGGGCACGGCATTCCAGGTGATTGACGATGTGCTGGACTACACCGGCGACGCCGCCGTGATGGGTAAGAACCTGGGTGACGATCTGCGCGAAGGCAAGGCCACGCTGCCACTCATTGCCGCCATGCAGCGCGGCAGCGCGCAACAGCGCGAGCTGGTCAAGGTGGCCATCGAGAACGGCGACGTCACCGCCATCGAAGCCGTGGTGGAGATCGTGCGGGCAACCGGTGCGCTCGATGTGGCCCGCAAAGCCGCCAGCGACGAGGCAGCGCGAGCGATTGCCGCCGCCGGGCTACTGCCTGATGGACCACACAAAACGTGTTTGATACAATTAGCGGCTCAACTTTTGGATCGGCAGTCTTAGCGGTCCAAACACCAGATATTTCGGAATGTAGCGCAGCCTGGTAGCGCACTTCGTTCGGGACGAAGGGGTCGGAGGTTCGAATCCTCTCATTCCGACCATTTCAATTAACGGGTTAGCGCAAATTTTGTCGCTAACCCGTTTTGCTTTGGAAACTTGCAATGAACAGTCAACGGACGCGCGCCATGACCTTCCTGCGCAATCTGGGTTGCAGATGGGCGCTACCGTTCATTGCTACGGGTGCTCTATGCACGTGGACCACCACCGCACTTGCTCAGAGTTTGGCCGCATTCCAAGCAGATTCCCCCGGCAGCCTGAACCCGGCTTGGCGTGTCAGTGGCCTGCCGGATAACAAGTTTCCGCTGACCACATTTGAGCTGACCACCGCACCGGGCGAGCCCGCGCTGCGCCTGCGCACGGATCGCTCTTACGGCGTGTTGACCCACGCCTGGCGCGGCAAAGCGCCTGCCGAACTGGCCTGGCGCTGGCAACTGGCCCAAGGCCTGCCGCTGGCCGACATCAGCACCAAAGCCGGTGACGATGCCGCGCTCAAAGTCTGCGTGATGTTTGACCAGCCGCTGGCCGACATCCCGTTTTTGCAACGCGCCGCCCTGTCGCTGGCGCGCTCCGCCACCGGGCAAGACCTGCCCAGCGCCACCCTGTGTTACCTGTGGGACACGCGTTACCCGGCGGGCAAAAGCGGGGCCAATCCTTACAGCGCGCGGGTGCGCTACATCGTGCTCAACGGCTCGGAAACGGCCACCGGACAGTGGGTCAACCAGCGTCGGCATCTGGCGGATGACTTCGCCAGCCTGTTTGGCGCCGAGAGCGCGGTGTTGCCGCCCGTGCTGGCAGTGGCGATAGGTGCCGACAGCGACAACACCGGTGGTGCCAGTACGGCATATCTGGCCCGCTTGCGCTGGTTAGACTGAGCGCATGACGAAAGCGCTTTCATGACACATCTGGTGATGCTGGGCGCAGGCCATGCCCACGTGCACATGCTGTCCACCCTGGCCGCGCAGCCATTGGCTGGGGTGCAGATCACGCTGGTGGCACCCTTCCCACGTCAACTTTATTCGGGCATGGTGCCGGGTTTTGTGGCCGGCCACTACGCGCTGGAAGACTGCGTGATCAACCTCGCGCCGCTGCTGGCCAACAGCGACGTGTTGTGGCTGCAGCGCAGCGCCACCGGCCTGGACGCCAGCACGCGCACCGTGACCCTGGACGACGGCAGCACGCTGCGCTACGACGTGGTGTCGGTCAACACCGGCGCGGTGCAAGACCGACAGAAGATTGAGCAGATGATGCCCGGTGCGCGCCAGCATGCGCTGTTTGTGCGGCCCATCGAAGCCTTTGGCGCGCTCTGGCCGCAGGTGGTGGAACTGGCCGCCAGCCGGGCCCTGCGGGTGGCAGTGATGGGCGGCGGGGCGGCGGGCATTGAGCTGGCCTGCGCGGTGGCGCACCGGCTGGCTGGCGCGTCGGTCACGCTGGTGGCGGGTGACGCACCGGTGGGTGCCAATTACCCGGCCAACGTGCAGGCGCGCATCCAACGGGCGCTGAGAAAGCGCGGCATCACCGTGATTCAGGAGCGCGCCACCGGCATCAATGCGACAGCCGTGTCGCTGGGCAACGGCGGCCAGCTCGCTTGTGACGTGCCGCTGATGGCCATTGGCGCGCAGTCCCCCGGCTGGTTGCAAGGCAGCGGCCTGGCACTGGATGACGCGGGTTTTGTGGCTGTTGATGCCTTCCAGCGCAGCACCAGCCACCCGGAGGTGTTTTCGGCGGGTGACGTTTCCAGCCGCATGGACCGCCCGGTGGCGCGCAGCGGCGTGTATGCGGTGCGCGCCGGGGTGCCGCTGGCGGCCAACCTGCGCGCCGTGCTGGCCGGGGTGGCACCCAAACCTTACACCCCGCAGGCCAAAACCCTGAACCTGCTGGCCTGCGGCGAGCCATACGCCATTGCCAGCTGGGGCGGCTGGTCGGCCGAAGGTCGCTGGGTGTGGTGGCTCAAGGACCGCATTGACCGCGGCTTCATCCAGAAATACAGCGGCCCGGTACCGACTTGAGGGTTGCGACGGCATCGCACGGTGGGCAGGGGCGCCGCCAGCGCCTGTTGCCACCGCTGACTCGCCTCAAAATCCGACGCGGCGCGGGGCCGACCATCTGCACTTTGTATACGTCAAATTGACCTACAGCCCTTTATATATAAGGGCTATAAGCCATATAAAATATAGTGATGAGGTTAGCAAACAGGCGCCACTAAGGGCATCACCAGAGTACCCAGTCGGCTTTAGCGCAGCACCAGTTTGGCGCCGTCAGTAGCGGGCGTGATCTCGCCCACCACACACGCCGCGTCAAACCCCTGCTGTTGGAACACCGCCAGCACCGCGTCCACCGCATCAGGCGCGCAGGTCACCAGCAGGCCGCCGCTGGTTTGCGGGTCCGACAGCAGCGCCTGATCCACCGCGGCAAAGTCGGCTCTCAATTGCACCTCGGCGCCATACGCTGCCCAGTTGCGCCCGGAGGCCCCGGTGATGTTGCCCGCCTGGGCCAGCTCGCGCACGCCAGTCAGCAAGGGCACGTTCGCCCAGTCCAGCGTCACGGTGACCCCCGCGCCGCGCGCAATCTCCAGCGCATGCCCCGCCAGGGCAAAGCCGGTCACGTCGGTCATGGCATGCACGCCTGGCAGCGCAGCCAGCGCCGGGCCCGGGGTGTTGAGCTGGGTCGTCACGGCCATCATCTGTGCGTAGCCGGATGCGTCCAGGTTGTTCTTTTTGAGCGCGGCCGACAAGATGCCCACGCCAATCGGCTTGCCCAGAACGAGCTTGTCGCCCACCTGCGCGCTGGCGTTTTTCTTGACCCGGCTGGGGTGCACCAAACCCAGCGCCACCAGGCCGTAAATCGGCTCGACCGAATCAATGGTGTGGCCACCCGCAATCGGGATGCCCGCCGCGCGGCAGACGCTGGCGCCGCCTTCCAAAATCTTGCCGATGGTCTCGATGGACAACACGGCAATCGGCATACCCACCAGCGCCAGCGCCATGATCGGGGTACCACCCATGGCGTACACATCGCTGATGGCGTTGGTGGCGGCAATGCGGCCAAAGTCAAACGGGTCGTCGACGATGGGCATGAAAAAGTCGGTGGTGGCGATCAGCGCCTGGTTTTCGTTGAGCTGGTACACCGCCGCGTCATCAGCGGTTTCGATGCCCACCAGCAGCTCCTTGGGGATCGGCATGGCGCCGGTGCCTTGGAGGATGCTGGACAACACGCCCGGCGCGATCTTGCAGCCGCAGCCGCCACCGTGCGACAGGCTGGTCAGGCGCGGCTCGGTCGCCCGGGGGCTGCGGGCGTCGGGTGTGGGCGAGACCACAGCGTTGTCTTGATGGGGAGTTGCCATAAATATCCTGATCTAAAAAGGGAAAACCTCATTATCGAGCCGCCCTTGCCGATAAAAACCAGCATGCCGCATCGTGGCTTGACCCGCCTGACAGCAACACCCATACTCCCGACCACATCTAGAACGAGGACACAAATGACCGACCCCACTCCCCAGCCTGGCGCTGCAACGGCGGCACCGGTTGCGCCGCTCTTGCCGCCCGCCACGTATCTGAAGGCCGCCTTGCCGCACATTGGCGCCTGGACCCAGTACTTTTTGCACGCCGAAATCCCGGTGCTGGCCGCGACGGCCGCCGCGCTGGAAGACCTGCGCGCGCGGGAAGACGATGTGGACGCCAACATGCTCACCTCGGTGATTCAGGCAGACCCGCTGATGACATTGAAAGTCCTGTCTTTTGCCGCCGGCCTGCGTAAACCCAGCCACGCCACCCAGACGGAGTCGATCACCACGTCGCTGGTCTTGATGGGTATCTCGCCTTTTTTCAGGCACTTCGGGCCGCAGCGCACCGTGGAAGACTGGCTGGCCGACCAAGCGCAAGCGCGCGACGGGCTGCAACAGCTGCTACGACGAGCAGAGCGCGCTGGCCAGTTTGCACTGGCGTTCGCGGTGCACAGGGGCGATACCGATGCAACCATCATCCACCAGGCGGCGTTTCTGAATGATTTTGCCGAGATGCTGGTGTGGTTACATGCGCCCACGCTGGCCGTCAAGATCCGCGAAGCCCAATTGGCCGACAGCACCTTGCGCTCCAGCGTCATCCAGAAAGACATCCTGGGCGCCGAGGTGGCCGACTTGCGCCAGGCACTGATGAAGATGTGGCACCTGCCGGAGTTGCTGATCAACATCAGCGACAACCGCCACGCCGAGCGCAGCAACGTCAAATGTGTGGTGCTGGCGGTGCGCCTGGCGCGCCACACCGCGGTCGACTGGGAGAACGCCGCCATCCCCGACGATGTGGAAGAAATCGCCCAGCTGCTGAACAACTCACCGCGCGCCACGCTGGGCTTTCTGCACAAGATTGACCACCCGATTCTGGAAGCGGCCTCGCTGGCCGGCTCACCACCGCGCGACTGACTGGCGGGCGCCAACGCCGGGCGCGCGCAATGGATGCCGGATCAAGTCCGGCATCACAGACAGGGTCCATGCATCCCCGCCGTCGAGGCCCGGGGCAAGCGCCTCAAGTCCTGGATGACCACCAGCTGGTTGCAGCGAGACGGCGCGGCCAGGGCGGGATTTCAAACTGCGGCAGATCCTGCGTCATGAAACTGATGGCGATCAGCACCGTGGGCACCTGGTAGACCAGCGTCCACAAGCCCGGAATCGTGTCCTGCCCCAGCCGCGGCATGGCCAGCACCGTCACCAGCATCGACAGCGGCGTCAGCACCGGGATGGCCCGACGCAGCACCACCCGCCGGCGGGCCGCCAAGTGTCGGTCATGAAAGTCAGCCGGGGGTGCGGCCAGCGTTTGCGCCAGGTGCCGCGCGGCCAGTTCCAGGGCCACTTCGGCGCGGCGGGTGCGTTTGTCGGATGTGCCCCGCAGGCGAAATTTGCCCGTCCAGCCGTTCAGACCAGGGCTCACAGGTGACCAGGGCCAGCCCAGCACCGCCAGCAGGTCTTGCGGAATGTCGAGCGCCTGGCCTGGTGTCGCGACCAGTTCCACGTTGGCTGACACGTTGCGCACAGCAGGCACCGTCAGCGTCAGGGCCGCCCCATCCACCTGCACCACGCCACTGGTCAACACCGGCGCCAACGCGTCTGAGCGCAGGGCGTAGTGGCGGGTGATGGCAAAACCTTCACCACTTAAAAAGTGCAGCGCAGCGGGCACCGCGTCGATCTGGCGCAGCAAAACACCGGGCTCGGCGCCCGTGGCTTGCAATCGCGCCGTCAACCCGCTGGGCAGGACCAGGGTGCGGGTCAGGCAGTAGCGGCGAGCTGCCACTTGTTCCAGCTCCAGCCGTTCACGCAAGCCGGATAACTCGGGCACGTCGGCAGCGCGGTCGGTCGGCTTGAACACCACACGCCGCTGCACGCGGTCCGTGGCGGCCAAGTCCACATGACGGCCACAGCGGGTAAACGGCGCCACCAGCGCCAGGATGTCGTGATGGGTCAGCGGGGGTGCCGTCATGGCAGCGGCCTTCAGCTCAGCACCAGCTTGCGCCCGAACGGCGGCGCAGCGGAGGCAAAGGCCTGCGGCACCGCCCACAGCACCGGGCAGCGCGGCTGGTAGCGCGCCGGGCCGTCCAGATCGGTCAGCACCACGGTGATGTCCGGGTGGTGCCGGTCGGCTTCTTCCAGCAGCGGGGTGAAGTCGGTGCCACCGCCGCCGTTAAAACCCATCTCGCTCAGCTTGGAGCGGCCCGGTTTGAACACTTCGACCCGCTGCACGCGGTCGTCCCCCACCACCAACGTGATACCGGCCGCCAGGCGGCGGGTGATGGCCTCGATCTCGCGGGCAAAGCGCTGCATCAGCTCGTCGTCAATAGAGCCCGACACATCCACCACCAGCACCAAGCGCGGCACCGCCCGGTTCGGGCTGGTGCCGGGCTCGAACGGCATGCGGTGGTGCGGGCCACTGCGCCCCTGGTTGGCCAGGTAAGAGCGCGAGGGGCGCGACCAGGACAGCTCGGGCTCTTGGGACAGGCTGCGCGCCAACTGGGTGCGCAGCACCTGCTCCCAGGGGGTGCGGGTGCGGGGCAGGTCCGCCATCAGGGTGCGCAACATCGAGTGCGCGCCATCCCCGGCGTGGGCGCGGGTGAGACGCTCGCGCCACTGGCGGGCGGCCTCGGCCGCTTCTTCCGGCGGCCCCTGGGTGGCGGGGCCGGGCACCAGATCGGCCTGCGACGCTCGTCCCATCGCCAGCACCCGCGCGGCGCGCTGGCCTTCAGCAGGCTGGCCGGGCCCACCGGACTCGGCCGTTGGCCGGCGGGAGGCATTGGCCGCGCCTGCGTTCCCCGCGTTAGACGGGTTGGGCGCCGCGCCAGCGCTGTTGCCAGCACCTTTGCCACGTCGGCCTTGCGCCGCCCGGTCGTCCACCGCACGGTACAGGGTTTCCACATCCCATTGCAGCAGGGCCTGGTCGACCGGCTGCTCCAGCTGCAGCGTGGTTTTCAGCAATTTGTCCAGATACACCGCGTGGCTGGGCAGCTGCAGCCAGCTCACGTGGCTCAGGGCGCTGTTGACAATGGCATCGGCGCAAATGTTGAACAACGCCAGGTCCACATCGCCCAACAGATGCTGCAGGTCCAGGTAACGTTGCGGGTGACGCAAGGCGATGTGCAACACCTCGTGGGCGACGTGGCCCACCTGCTCGGGCAGCGGTAGCTTCTCAAACTCTGCGCCATAAAAAATCGTGCAGCCGTCCGTGACCACACAAGAGCCAGAGGTCGAAAGAGCTTGCCGCTCAGGCGCGTTCTGATGCTTGACCCACAAGGCCAGACCGCCGGTGGACGGCGCGTACTCCACCATGCGCGCAATCGCGCGGGTGCCGCGGTGCCGGTGCGGCGTGGCACCGGCGCTCTGGCTCTCAGCCACGCTGGTCCTCGCGGGCGCGCCGCTCCAAGTAGCGCGCATAAGCCGGGCTGTCGAGGATGGCCGCCTCCAGGCCACTTTCCAGCGCACGCTGCATCAGCAGCTCCATCGCCAGCGTCTGGCCCTCCAGAATGGGCAGCGGGGCTTTGCTGCGGATGTCGGCAAACTGTTCGATGACCTCCAGCGCCCTGGCCACCGTGGCTTCATCGCGGCAGGCTGCCAACAGGCCGTAGATGGTGCCGTAGAGGCCGTCCAGCGTTTTGGGCAGCAGCGCGGTGGTTTCGGTGCCGCGCGGTGCTGCCAGCAAGCGCACCACGTCGACGGCGGCCTGGATTTCGCGCAGCACACCAAAAAACTCGGCGGCGTTGGCCGCGCCGATGCGGCCCTGCACAAACACCCGCTTGGCTTGTTCCGACAGCCCCGACTTGAGCACGTTGGAGATGTCTTCCCAGCCGCGCGGACTGGCGCCGATCAGGTAGTCGTTGGCCAGCTGCGCCTGCGTGTCGTCCAGTTTGTCGGGCCGCACCCGCAGATAAGCCATGACTTCGGGGGCAAAGTCCTGCGCCAGGGCGTGGGCCAGAAAGGCGTCGATCACCGTTTGCACGTTGAAGTGGAACATGCGGTCGGCCAGCGCGGTGCCCATGTCGTTGCTGACCGCGTCATGAAAGCTGGCGTTGCCCGCGGCGATCACCTGCCAGCCATCGGGCAGGTGGTAGTTGCCCACGCGCCGGTCCAGGATCAGCGAATAAGCCGACACCTGCAAGCGTTTGTCAGCCGCGGTGAGTTCGTCCAGAAACAAAATGCCCGCCGGTTCATCGGGTGAGGGCAAAAACTCGGGCGGAAACCACACGGTTTTGGCCAGCTGGTCGTCGGCATAGATGGCGCCGCGAATGTCCACCGGCTCGATGGTGGTCAGGCGCAAATCGACCAGCGGCACCTTGAAATGCGCCGCCACCTGGCGCACGATGGACGATTTGCCCACGCCGCGGGTGCCCCACAGCATGGAGGCACGGCGGCGCAGGGTGGCGTCAGCGTACTGCTCGATCAGCGCGGCCTTGGCGGCGGCAATCGACACCGGCGGGATGTTCATGGGGTTACCAAGCATGGTCTACCTTGTGGTCTGGAAAAGGGTCAGGGGTGCGTTGCCGGTGCGGCGCCCACGGTGCCCGCGTTGGGCGCATCAGGCGGCTCTCGCCACCAAGATGGGGCGGTCAGGCGCCGGGGCGGTCGCGGCAAGTCAAAGCTGGGCATCTCGCGCAGGCTGAAGCCCCATAACAACAACAGCGGCGGCGCATTAAAAATCAGCATCCAGTACACCGAGTTCTGTTCCAGCCCCAGATAAGGCACCGCCAGCGCCGCCAGCACCAGCGCCAGCAGGGTCATCAGCGGCACGGCGCGCCGGGCAGCCACCTGCCAGCGTGCGGCAGTCTGCTTCTGGTGGAAATGTGCGGGTGATTGCGACAGCGTCAGCGCCAGATGCCGGGCGGCGGTTGCCTGTTGCTTTTCAGCCAGGCGGCTGCGCTCGGGCGGCTGGCCACGCAGCGTCAGCGTACCGCGCCAGTTTTTGGCACCACGCGACAGCCGCGCCCAGTCCCGGCCCAGCACCTGCAGCAAATCGTCCGGCAAATCAATGGCCGCTGCGGTACTGAGGGTCAGTTCCGCCGGATAGCCGGTCACCGCGGGCATCTTCAGCAGCAAGGTCAGGTCTAGCACACGCACCTCCCCCTGGCTCAGCAGCAGGGTGGGTGGCGCCGCAGCGGCCAAACCCACTCGGTAGCTGTAAGCCAGGGTCCAACCATCACCACAACAAAACAGCGACGCAGGCTCAACCGCCTCAACGGCTTGCAGCAAACCGCCCGCATCCGCCCCGCTGGCCACAAGCGTTGCCGTCAGACCGCTGGCATGGGTGACGATGCGCTTGAGCACACAAGCGCCGTTGGGCTGGCTCTCCAGCGTCAGCGTGTCCGTCATCAAATTGGCCGCCGCCGTCGGGTTGTCAAAAGCCCGGGACTTGAACACCAGACGGCGCTGGATGCGGTCGCTGGCGGCGAGATCAAGCTGGCGGCCGCTGCGGGTGAACGGCTCGATCAACCCCAGAATGTCGTGATGGGTCAGCGGCTGCGTGCTCATGGCCGGACCCCTTGCGCACGGCCATGCCGCAGGCTGCTGGCCCGGCGGCTTTGACTCACCAAAATGCTGCGCTGTTGCATCGATAAATTATGCCTTTCCCACCCGAAAACCACCTGTCTTGTGGGCTGAATCACCCAGCCATATGACCCCAATCACCGGGCTTGTGTGCGCCATTGAACTTTTCAATTAGCACTCTCTCAGAGGGAGTGCTAACATTTAGCTGTCCATCTACAGGAGTACTGGCATGACAACTCACACTGGCACCCCAAGCAATGCGCTGACCCTGGCTAACCCCTGGGCGCTGGTTCCTGCGCTGGGCAATCTGGACGCTTACATTTCTGCGGTCAACCGCATGCCCATGCTCACGCTGGAAGAAGAGCAGACCTTTGCGCGCCAATACCGCATCAACAACGATCTGGAAGCCGCCGGGAAACTGGTGCTGTCGCACCTGCGCCTGGTGGTGTCGACCGCCCGCCAATACTTAGGCTACGGCCTGCCGCATGGTGACCTGATCCAGGAAGGCAATGTGGGCCTGATGAAGGCCGTGAAACGCTTCGACCCCGAGCAAGGCGTGCGCCTGGTGAGCTACGCACTGCACTGGATCAAGGCCGAGATCCACGAATACATCCTGAAAAACTGGCGCATGGTCAAAGTGGCCACCACCAAGGCGCAGCGCAAGCTGTTTTTCAACCTGCGTTCGATGAAACAACGTTTCCGCAGCGCCGATGCCATGGCCGACCTCGACTCCCACCGCGACACGCTCAACGACAGCCAGATTGACGCGATGGCATCGCAGCTGAACGTCAAGCGTGAAGAAGTCATCGAGATGGAAGCGCGCCTCTCAGGCGGTGATGTGTTGCTGGACCCCAGCCCCTCTGACGACGGTGAAGACGCTTACGGCCCGATTTCCTACCTGACCGACGCCGCCCACGAGCCCACCGCGATGATCGAAGCGCACCACCGCGACGTGCTGGCCAGCGACGGCATTGCCTTGGCGCTGGACACGCTGGACGCGCGCAGCCGCCACATCGTCGAAGAACGCTGGCTCAAGGTCAACGACGACAACTCCGGCGGCATGACGCTGCACGACCTGGCCGCCGTGTATGGCGTGAGCGCCGAACGCATTCGCCAGATTGAAGTGGCGGCGATGAAAAAGATGAAAAAGTCGCTGGTTGAATTTGCCTGACCACCCCGGTCAACGCCCGCACCCGCCACCGATAATCACCCCCCGCTGCTGCAGAACCCTGCGGCAGCGGGGGTTTTTTCATGGTTGATCGGAGCCAAGACATGTCTTTTTCGAGTCGTCGCAACACACTTTTAGCCATCGCCATCAGCGCACTGTCCGGGGTCGTCAGCGCACAAACCAGCTGGCAGGCTGCGGGCTGGCCCAGCAAAACGGTGCGCCTGGTGGTCGGCTTCCCCGCTGGCTCGTCGCCCGACCTGACTGCGCGCGCACTGGCCGAGCCCTTGTCCAAAGCACTGGGCAAGCCGGTGATTGTGGAGAACAAGGTCGGTGCGGGTGGCAACATTGGCGCAGACCATGTGGCCAAAGCCACCGACAACCACACGCTGGGCCTGATGATCAATGGCAACCTGACCACGGCCAAACTGCTCAACCCCAAGCTGCCGTATGACCCGTTGAAAGACCTCCAGCCGGTGAGCCTGATCGGCGTCTCGCCGCTGGTGTTGATGGCGCCCAAGAACGCGCCCGGCGCCGACGCGGCGGCGTTTTTCGCGGCAGCCAAACTGGCGGGCGACAGCTGGAGTTACGGCTCACCCGGTGTCGGCACGGTCGGCCACATCGGCATGGAACTGCTCAACGCCAAAACCGGGATGAAGCCCCTGCACGTGCCCTACCCCGGCTACGCGCAGGTGGCGCTCGCCATGGTGGGTGGGCAACTGCAACTGTCGATGTTGCCCCCGGCGCTGGCCATGGCGCAGGTCACGGGCGACAAACTGCGCGCCATCGGTGTGACCAGCAGCGGGCGCAGCGCGCTGGCACCGCAGCTGCCCAGCATGCGCGAGGCCGGTGTGGCCAACTTCAACCTGGAGATCTGGAACGCGGTGGCGGCACCCAAGAGTTTGCCCGCACCGATCGTGGCCGAGTTGTCAAACCTGATCGGCGCCATCGTCCGCGCACCCGAGATGCGGCAAAAACTGTTTCAGCAAGGCTGGCAGGTGGTGGGATCGTCCCCCGAGGGGCTGGCCAACCGCATCCAGGCCGACACCCAGGTGTTTGGCCGCGTGATCAAGTCGCTGGAGATCAGCAACCAGTAGGCGGCGGTTTCAGGGCGCGGATTTGAGCAACAGGCGGATATCCGCGGCCGTCTTCTCGGGCGGCGTGCCGTAGCGGGTGAACAGGCGCAGCTTGCCCTGCGTGTCGTAGACGTAACTGCCCGCGGTGTGATCCACCGTGTAGCTGGTGGGTGTGGCGCCAGGCACTTTTTTGTAATACACCTTGAAATCCTTGGCCAGCGCGGCAAGCTTGTCGGGCGTGGTGTACAGCGCCAGAAAACCGGGGTCAAAGGCGGCCATGTAGGCTTTGAGGACGTCGGGGCGGTCGCGCTCGGGGTCCACGGTGACAAACAGGCCCTGCAATTTGTCGCCATCCGGGCCGAGCTGCTGCTTGATGGCCACCATCTCGGTCATCGAGGTGGGGCACACGTCCGGGCATTGGGTGTAGCCAAAGAACACCATCACGATCTTGCCCGAGAAGTCGGCCAGCGTGCGCGGCTGGCCGTTGTGGTCAGTCAGGGCAAAGTCTTTGCCGTAGCTGGCACCGGTGATGTTGATGGCGGTGAACGCCAGCTCGTCCTGGCTGCAGGCGGCCAATTGGCCTAAGGCCCAGACGCTGAAAGCGCCTCCAGCTATCTTTTGAAGAGCTTGTCGTTTATTCATCGGTGGATCTTAATCCGTCGACAGATGGGCATCTGGCGCGGGCGGGGCGGCTTTTATGGCAGCAGGTAGTGGTCAAGCATCAGGGCGGCAAACAGGGTGCTCAGGTGCGTCAGGGAATACCGGAAGGTCTGGCGCGCCAACACATCGGAGTAGTTGCGCCACAGACGCCAGGCATAGCGGCAAAAACCCGCGCTCAGCACCACCGCCGCCAGCAGGTACAGCCACGAACTCATGCCGTAGGCAAAGGGCAGCAGGCACGCCGCCGCCAGCACCCAAGTGTAGATCAGCACCATCAGCCGGGTATAGGCCGGGCCATGGGTGACGGGCAACATCGGCAGGCCCGATTGGCGAAACTCTTCCACGCGGTACAGCGCCAGCGACCAGAAATGCGGCGGCGTCCACAAAAAAATGATCAAGAACAGCATCAGCGCCTCCGGCCCCACCTGGCCAGTCATGGCGGCCCAGCCCAGCACCGGCGGCATGGCCCCAGAGGCGCCGCCGATCACGATGTTCTGCGGGGTGCGGGGTTTGAGAATCACCGTGTAGATCACCGCGTAGCCGACAAAGGTGGCAAACGTCAGCCACATGGTGAGCGGGTTCACCCACCAGTACAGCAGCGCCGAGCCCAGCAGGCCCAAGGTGCCGGCAAACAGCAGGGTTTGCCCGCCCCCCAGCTCCCCTTTGGCGGTGGGCCGCCAGGCGGTGCGTTTCATCTTGGCGTCGATGCTTTTCTCGATCAGGCAATTACACGCCGCCGCCGCGCCCGCCACCAGCCAGATGCCGATGCAGGCGGTCAGCGCCAGGCCGAGTTGCGCCACCGTTGGCACACCGGGCACCGCCAGCACCATGCCAATCAGCGCGCAAAACACAATCAGCCACAACACGCGTGGTTTGGTGATGGCGTAGTACTGGGCCCACACCGACCGGCCAATACCCAAGGGTTGAATCGCGATGCTCATGGCGGTGCTCCCAAACGATGCATGCCGGGTGGTGCGGCGGTGGCTACAGCAGCGGCCTGCCAGGTCCGGCTGGCGGCGATCCAAGTCAGGGTCAGCACCAGTGCAGACGCCCCCCCGGTGTGCACCAAAGCCGCCCATAACGGCCAGCCCAGCACCACGGTGCTGACACCGGTGGCCAGCTGCAAACCGAGCAGCGCCACAAGCAAGCGCGCCAGCTTGCGCCAGCTCGGGATGCGGTGGAGTCGCCAGGCCAGCGCCAGCAACACCCCCGTGACCACCACGGCCATCAACCGGTGCACCACATGGATCGCCGTCAGCCCCGCCAGGCTGAGGTAAGCGCCGGAACCGCTGCGACCCGGCTCGTGCCAGATGCCAAAGCCTTCGCGCAGGTCCATCTCAGGCCACCAGCGGCCCTGACAGGTCGGGAATTCGGTGCAGGCCAGCACCGCGTAGTTGGCGCTGACCCAGCCGCCCAACGCCACCTGAACCAGCAGCAACCCCAAAGCGACGTGAACGTACCGGCGCGTCCCCTCGCTCAGTACCCGCCGCGGCGCCTGTGGATCACCGCGCACCACCTGCGTCGCCAACATGATGAGCAACACCAACGCGCCCAGCAAATGCAGCGTGACGATGACCGGATAGAGCCGCAGGCTCACCGTCAGCGCACCAAAAGCACCCTGCAGGCAAACCCAGACCAGAGTCAGGGTGGCCAGCCAGGGCCACGGCGTCTGCCGGGCAAGCGCTTGGGGCACCACGCGTTGTCGCCACCAGTCACGCCAGGCCAGTGCCGCCTGCCAGGTGATCAGGGCGCCAACGGCCATGGCCAGATACCGGTGTGCCATTTCGATCCAGGCTTTGGCATGGGTCACCGGGCCTTCCGGCTGGGCGATTTCTGCCGCCGTGATCTGGTTGGCGGCACCCAGCGGGGACAGCTGGCCGTAACAACCCGGCCAGTCCGGGCAGCCCAAGCCCGAATCCGACAGCCGCGTGAAGGCGCCAAACACCACCAGATCAAAGGTCAGGAACAGGGTCAGCACACGCAAGGCGTGTTGCCGCTGGTGGGGGCGACCCTGCCGGTGGTTCAGCCACACCCATAGCACCGGCCCCAGCGCCAACAGGGCCGCCAGCAGCAGCAGGCCTGCCAGTGGCGACAGGTCGTAGGCGGGATACAGGTTCACCAAGGAAGACACCGCATGGTTGGGCTCCGTCCATCTGGATAAGGTCTCAAAGCTGCACCGAAACCGCGCCTATCGTACAGTTGGATGCGTTTATCTGCTGAGATAGCTCACAACCGAAAAAAGCCTTCCCAAAACATGCCGCCCATCACCACGCCGTCCGGTTTGTCCATGGCAAGCTTGGACGCCCCCTCAACGCGGCTGGCGCGTGCCTGGCTCGGCTTAGGGCTGGCCGCATTGACCGGCTCCGGGCTGCTGGCGCTGCTGCTGGTGCTGTCGCGCACGCCGGGGATTCAGCACGTGTTTCCGCTGCGCGATTTTTTTCGCGCCGCGCTGGTGGTGCATGTGGACCTGTCGGTGCTGATCTGGTTCATGGCGTTTGCGGCCGTGCTTTGGAGTCTGGCTGGCAACAGCCGGTGGGCGACGCTGGGCTGGGTCGGCTTTTGGCTGGCCACGTTGGGCACCACGCTCATCGGTGTGGCGCCGTTTTTCCCCGATGCGCAGCCGCTGCTCAACAACTACGTTCCGGTGCTGCAGCAGCCGGTCTTTTTCGCCGGACTGGTCCTGACAGCGATCGGCGTCGGCCTGTCCGTGGTGCGGGCCTTGCTGACCATCCCGCCACAGATCAGTTTCAAAGGTGGGATGCCCGCCGATGCCGCGCTGCGTTTGGGCGTTTGGCTGGGCGCCGTCGCCGCGGCGGTGGCCCTGGCCAGTTTTGTGGGCTCGTGGCTGGCGGTGACCGACGTGTTGGGGCAGCTGCTCTGGGAACGGGTGTTCTGGGGCGGCGGTCATGTGCTGCAGTTTCAGCATGCGCTGCTGGCCTGCGTGGCCTGGTTCTGGCTGGCCGATGCGCTGGGCGCGCCCGTGGCCACATCGGGTCGCGCCACCGCCATCCTGTTTCTGATCGCTGCCCTGCCGCTGCTGGCCGTACCGGTGATTTACGCCAGGTATGAGGTTGGCTCGGGCGAGCACATGGGGTCTTTCATGCAGCTGATGGCACACGGCCACACGCTGATGGCGCCGCTGGTTCTGCTGGCGGCGGCAGCGCTGTGGCAGGTGCGCTGGCAGGTGGCGCCCGCCAAATCGGCACTTTT
This sequence comes from Rhodoferax sp. U2-2l, assembly GCF_020594515.1. Classification (GTDB taxonomy): domain Bacteria; phylum Pseudomonadota; class Gammaproteobacteria; order Burkholderiales; family Burkholderiaceae_C; genus Rhodoferax. The sequence continues at coordinate 287,047 of NZ_JAJCTH010000002.1, read as the reverse complement.
GGCCTCGATGGGCCTGTTTGTCACCGGCGGGGTGCTGGCCTACCTGATCCAGGGGGCCAATGTGGTCATTCCCGCGCACTACCACGGGTCGATTGTGGGTGTCACGCTGGCCTTCATGGGGCTGACCTACGTGGTGTTGCCGCGTCTGGGATTTGGCGCCCCGGAGGATCGGCTGGCCCGCTGGCAGCCCTATGTGTATGGCGGTGGGCAACTCCTGCATGTGCTGGGCCTGGCCTGGTCAGGCGGGTATGGCGTGCAGCGCAAGGTGGCCGGTGCCGAGCAGGTCCTGACCTCGCTGCCCCAAAAAATAGGCATGGGCATGATGGGCCTGGGCGGCTTGATTGCGATCATCGGTGGTGTGATGTTTGTGGTGGTCTGCCTGCGTGCCATGCTGCCGCGACGCCCCCGTCAACCGCTTAAAACTTGACCAGTTTGCGCAGTTCGCGGATAAACGCTGCCGGCTCCACCGTGGCCTCGTAACGGAAGACAACATAACCCCGCCGGTCCACCAGATGGATCGGGGCCGCCGCCGCGTCAGCACCACCGCCCAGCTTTTGCGCCACAGCTTCATCAGTCACCCGAAGCACCTGCAAATCCGGGTGAACGGCCAGCAACTCGTCGGCTGGCCGCGTGGCATCGGTCAGGAGCCATAGCCGTTGAATGCGCTCCATGTTGCGACCCTGCGCGGTGCGGGCCTGGCGCGTCAGGTACAGCGCGTCGCGGCACGCCTGGGCACAACTGCCCGGCCCCGTGACCACCACCAGCCACTGGCCACCCACACCCGGCGCCGCCAGCGGCTGGCCATCGGGCTGCTGCACACCCGCGTACGGAAAAACGAACGGCGCCAACGGCTGGCCGACCATGGTGGTGACCGCTGGCGGCGCCACAAAATGAAAATACAGCGCGGCCATCAAGGGCAGCACACATACCGCAGCCATGACAAGCAAGACCCAGCGCCCCGAAGATCGTGAGGCTGGCCGGTTCAAAGTGGATTCAGTCATGGGCAGTGCCGTGTAGGGAGGTTGAAGGATGTCGTCACAGGGCTCAGGCCCGCTTCCAGGCGACCAGGCTGTAACCGATGGCCATCAGCGCAAAAACGACCCACATGATGGCGTAACCGATGTGCCGCCAGGCCGGGTTGTCAGGGCCCCGGACGTCCGACCAGTCACGCACCAGACCGTCGGCTACCGGCCCGCCCGGTACGCCCGGCACGCCGTCTGACTGCAGCACGATCAATGGCAGCACATCCAGCCCGCTGCGCTGGCGGTAGTCGCGCTCGCGCACGTGCTGCCACACCGGGCCGTCCGGCACGCTCTGACCCAATTCAAATACCTTGTCCTCAAACGGGCGGGCGATGCCGACAACGCTCACGGCGCCGCCCGGCGTGGTCACCACGGGCAACTCGGAGCGCAGGCGCGGCGCTGCAACCCAACCCCGGTTGACCAGCACCACCGCCAGGCTGCCGTCCAGCTGCAAGGCGGTCAGCACCTGGTAACCCACCCGCTGGCGATACATCTTGTTGTCCAGAAAAATGGTGCTGTTGGGCAGCCAGACGCCGTGCGCCGCCACCGGGTGCCACGGCGGCACGGGGTCATCACGCCGGGCGGCGTTGAGCACCATCGGACGCGCACTGGCCGTGGCTTGCTGCTGCTCATAGGTGGCGCCGCGCGTCTGGGCCCGCCACCATTGCAATCGCGCCATGCCCAGGCAGGCGGCGATCAGGGCCAGGCTGATGGCCAGACGCTTGGCCTGCGCCCCTGTCAGAAAAGTCATAAGCTCGCGCCTTCACCCCTGCCACCACCCACCACGCGCCCATGCGTTACGTTGTCATCCTCCTGCTCATCGCGATCCTGGTCAGCCTGGGCAGCGCGCTGCTGCCCGTGTTTCGCGACGCCCCGCAGAACGCCCGCCGGGCCGTGAAGGCGCTGACCTGGCGCGTTGCGCTGTCGGTGCTGCTGTTTGTGCTGTTGATGGGCGGACATTATTTTGGCTGGATCACCGGGCATTTGTGACCGCCTCATAACCAGTAGATCACCACAAACAGGATCAGCCACACCACGTCCACAAAATGCCAATACCAGGCCACAGCCTTGAAGGCAAAGTGCCGCTCCGGCGTGAAGTGGCCCTTGATGGCGCGCGCCAGAATAACCATCAGCATGATGGCGCCCAGCGTGACGTGAAAGCCGTGAAACCCGGTCAGCATGAAAAAGGTGGACCCGTAGACGCCGCTGGTCAGTTTCAGGTTCATGTGGTCATAGGCTTCTTGGTACTCGACCCATTGAACAGAGAGGAAAACCAGCCCAAGCAGCACCGTCAGCGCCAGGCCCGCCACCAGATGCGTGCGTTTGCCCTCGATCAGCCCCCAGTGCGCCCAGGTGATGGTGACGCCCGAACTCAGCAGCAACGCCGTGTTGATGGCGGGCAAACCCCAGGCATGCATCGGGGTAAACAGCTCCTTGGCGGCCGGGCCGGCGGTGGGCCAGGTGTTGGCAAAACCATCCCACAGCAGCGCCTGCGCCGGGCTGGCCAGGTCTGGCACCGCCAGCACCCGCACATAAAACAGTGCACCAAAAAAGGCAGCAAAAAACATCACCTCCGAGAAAATGAACCAGGCCATCGCCAGGCGAAAAGAGCGGTCCACCTGCAGGTTGTACAGATGGGCCTCAGACTCGGTGATCACCCGGCCAAACCAGCCCACCAGCATGGTCAGCAGCACCAGAAAACCGGCCAACAACACCCACGCGCCGTTTGCGACCGAGTTCATGGTGAGCACGGCGCCAAACGCCAGCAACAGCAGCGCGCCCGAGCCCACCAGCGGCCAGAACGATGGCGTCGGCACAAAATAGCGGGACGGTTCTGCAGCGTGGCTCATGGCAATCTCCTGAAAAGTTGTGTCAACCATCCCACATCGGCGCTGCGCTAACCCCCGGCTGCCAGGGAGGCCAGCCCGACCAAAACGAGCACCAGCAACACCATACACACCACAGCGGCCACCACCAAGACCACCGGCGACAGCGCCGTGGCATCCTCCTCATGGCGCTTTTGACCGCGCACACCGAACATGGCCGAACCCACCGTGCGCAAGGTGCGCCCCACCGCCGACGAGTTGGCTGGCCGTTGGCTCATGGTGCCGCCTGCGGCTTGGCTGCGGCTACCTGCACCGATCCCGCCGGCACCTCAAAAAACGTGTAGGACAAGGTCACGGTGGCCAGGTCTGGCGGCAAGCGGGGGTCAATGATGAACACCACCGGCAGCTGGCGCACCTCATGTGGCGCAAAGGTCTGCTGTTTGAAGCAAAAGCAATCCAGCTTGACCACATACTCGGCCGCGTGTTTTGGCCCGTAGCTGGGCACCGCCTGGCCGATCACGGGGGTGTCACGGGTGTTTTCAACCCGATACGTCAGGTGGATGATGTCGCCGGTCTGCACCGACAAGGTGCTGACTTCCGGGCTAAAACGCAGCCCGTTGTCGAAACTGTTGGCATCGAACTCGATCCCGATGGCGCGTGCCGCCACGGTGCTGCGCGCCAGTTTGCCAGCCCGGTCGATGTCATAAATACCAGTCCATTCACAAAAAGCTCGGTACAGCGACGGCTGGACCGCAGCAAACAACAAACTGCCCGCCACCACCCACATCAGCCGCCACGCCAGGCGCCGATTGGCCAGCCTGACTGGCGTATGGGGGGGCACGACGGGGGCGCTCATGTCGGGCTCAGTGGGCGGAGAACCACCACTGCCGCAGGATGTAGCTGGCAAACATGCCGAGTGCCAGCAGGGCCAGGCCGATGGCCAGACGCCGGTTGGCCGCTGTCTGGCGCGGGGGCCGCTTGGCGGGTGTGGGTTGAAGTGCATCGTTTTTCATGGCAACCCTCAGCCGTGCGCCCGTGACGTGTCAAACGGCGGCGGCACTTCAAAGGTGTGGTACGGCGCGGGCGACGACACCGTCCACTCCAGGCCTTCGGCACCTTCCCAGGGTTTGGCGGGGGCTTTTTCTTTGCGCCTCAGGGTGTTGAACACCACCACCAGCACCAGCAACTGGCTGATGCCAAAACCAAAAGCGCCGATGCTCGACACCATATTGAACTCGGTGAACTGCTGGGCGTAGTCCGGAATACGCCGCGGCATGCCCGCCAGCCCCAAAAAGTGCTGCGGGAAAAAAGCCACGTTGAAAAACACCAGCGACAGCCAGAAATGCCATTGGCCCAGTCTCTCGCTGTACATGTAGCCGGTCCACTTGGGCAGCCAGTAATACAGCCCGGCGTAGGCCGAGAACAGCGCTCCGGCCACCATCACATAGTGAAAATGCGCCACCACGTAGTAGGTGTCCTGAAGCTGGATGTCCACCGCGGTGATCGCCAGCACCAAGCCGGTCAGGCCGCCAATGGTGAACAGAAACAGGAAACCCAGCGCAAACAGCATCGGCGTCTCAAACGTGATCGACCCGCGCCACATGGTCGTCACCCAGTTGAACACCTTGACCCCGGTGGGCACGGCAATCAGCAGCGTGGCGTACATGAAATACAGCTGCCCGGTCAGCGGGATGCCGGTCACATACATGTGATGCGCCCAGACCAGAAACGAAATCAGGCCAATCGCGGCAATGGCGTACACCATCGAGGTGTAGCCAAACAGCGGCTTGCGCGAAAACGCCGGAATGACGTGCGACACCACCCCAAAGGCCGGCAAGGCGATGATGTACACCTCGGGGTGGCCAAAAAACCAGAAGATGTGTTGAAACAGCACCGGGTCACCGCCCCCGGCGGCGCTGAAGAAACTGGTGCCGAAATGGCGATCTGTCAGCAGCATGGTGACCGCACCGGCCAGGATCGGCATCGACGCAATCAGCAGGAAGGCGGTGACCAGCCAGGTCCAGCAGAACATCGGCATCTTCATCAGCGTCATGCCCGGCGTGCGCATGTTGAGGATGGTGGTGATGATGTTGATCGCCCCCATGATGGAGGACATGCCGAGAATATGGATGGCAAAAATGGCCATGTCCATGCCAATGCCCATCTGTACCGACAAGGGTGGGTACAGCGTCCAGCCGGTCCCGGCAGCGCCGCCGGGCATCAGCAGTGAGGAGGTCAGCAGGATGGCTGCGGGCGGCAGCAGCCAAAAGCTCCAGTTGTTCATGCGCCCAAACGCCATGTCGGAAGCGCCCACCATCATCGGCAGCATCCAGTTGGCGAACCCGACAAACGCCGGCATGATGGCCCCGAACACCATGATCAGCGCATGCAGCGTCAGCATCTGGTTATAGAACTCGGGCGTCACAAACTGGATGCCCGGCTGCATCAACTCCGCGCGCAGCACCAGCGACATGGCGCCACCGACCAGAAACATGGCAAAGCTGAACCAGAGGTACATCGTGCCGATGTCCTTGTGGTTGGTGGTGGTGACCCAGCGCAAGATGCCTTTGGTGGGATGGCCAGCGTGCGCCGCGTGGCCCTCGTGGCCTGGGTGGATGGCGGTATCACTGGCGTACATGGTGTGTCCTCCTTGGAGCGCGGGTCATTCGGGTCACTTGCCGCGCAGGGCCAGTACTTCAGCCGGTTGGATGACATCGCCGGTATGGTTGCCCCAGGCGTTGCGCTCATAGGCCACGACAGCGGCCAAGTCCGTGTTGTTGAGTTGCGCACCAAACGCCGCCATGGCGGTGCCTGTCTTGCCATTCAGGACGATGCCGATGTGGTCAAGCTTAGGACCTGTGACCAATTTGGAGCCATCCAGCGCCGGAATGGCCGGTGGCAGCCCGCTGCCGTTGACCTGGTGACAGGCAACACAATGGGCGAGATAGATTTTTTCGCCATGTGCCACCTGCTCGGCCAGGGTCCAGACCTTGTTGGGGTCCTCCACATTGGCGGCCATCAGCGTCTTTTGCTCGGCAGTCCACGCGGCATATTGCTGTTCGGACACCACCTCCACCACCACCGGCATGAAGCCGTGGTCTTTGCCACACAGCTCCGAACACTGGCCGCGGTAGGTGCCCTCTTTCTCGGCGCGGAACCAAGTCTCGCGCACAAAGCCGGGCACCGCGTCGGTCTTGACCGCAAACGCTGGCACCGACCAGGCGTGAATCACGTCGGCCGAGGTGGTCAGCACACGCACCTTGCGGTTGACCGGAACAACCAGCGGCCGGTCCACGTCCAGCAAGTAGTTTTCGCCTTTGGGTGCTTGACCTTTGATCTGCTCCTGGGTGGTTGCCAGCACACTCTGAAACCTGATGCCTGCAGCGTCACCGGTCAGGTATTCATAACCCCACTTCCACTGGTAGCCGGTGGCTTTCACGGTCAGGTCTGGCTGCGAGGTGTCGCGCATATTCACCAGCGCGCGGGTGGACGGCACGGCCACCACCACCAGAATCACAAACGGCACCACGGTCCACAGAATCTCGACCTTGGTGTTGTCATGAAATTGGGCGGCCTGGTGCCCCCTGGACTTGCGGTGGGCATACAGCGAATACGCCAGCACCGAAAAAACGCCGAAGAAGATGATGGAGATCAGCCACATCATCCAGGTGTGTAAATCCTGGGCCTGGCGCGCACTGGCGGTCACCGGGTCTTGCAAACCATGTTCCCAAGCGGCCATGATCAGGTTGCAACCCAACAACACAACACCCACAACCACCCCCTTGCCGGTTGTTGCAACCAGCGCTGGGATCCGTTCCAGAAGGCATCCAGTCGATTTGGTGACCATTGATCCCCCACGTTCTGGGTTGGTGAACACACCGCCGTGCCCGCAGCCATGGCACGGTCCGATTGTTCACAGTGACCGTGCCGTCACCAGGGTTTCCTGCAAAAACCATGACGGCAGGCTGGTTTTACCGTCGGCAGGCGGGGTGGTCAGCGGCTCCAGAACGCCTGGGCAATCGGCCAGACCAACGCCAGAACGATCACGGCAGGCACCAGCGTCCACGCCATTTCCACGCTCAACCTGGCGTGAAAGTTGGTTTGGGTCTGCTGGCCCAGACGATGGTGGCGCCAGGTCACCCACAGCAGCGTCACCACTGAGGCTAAAAACAGCAGCAAGCTAGCCAGCATCAGCGCGGACGGGAGATCCATCAAAGGCATCGTCAGCCCCGCGCACCGGGGTCGGTGAACGTGGTCGGCAAGCCGCCGTCCCGACGTTTGCCGCGCTGCAAAGCCATGCGCATGTCGTCGAGCGAAATCTCGCTGTGGGCGCCCACCGACAAGCGCGGTGGCGGTTTGAACGCATGGCCGTAAATCACTTCAAAGGTCAGTTGCAACGGCTGCTGTGCCAGCGCGTCCAACAGCTGCTGGTGCCAGCCCCGCCCGCGCAACGCGGGGAAACGTCCGACAAACAGGTTGCGGCCCAGACCGCGCAGCTCTTCCAGCAGGCGCGCAGGGGTTTCAAAGGTCAGCGTGATGCGCTCCATGTCCATCACCGGCTCGGCAAAGCCGTTGGCCACCAGCATGTCGCCCCAGTCATGCATGTCGGTGAACTGATGCGCCGGGGCGGGCCAGTGCAGCGCCTGGTAGAGCTTTTGCAGCTCCAGCAGCGTGTCGGGCCCCAGGCACGAAAACATCAAAAAACCGTCCACTTCCAGCGCCTGATGCCACTGCGTCATCATGGCCTGTGGGTCGGCCGCCATGTGCAGCGCCATGTTGGACCACAGCATCTGCGCCGGTTGGTCAATGCGCGTGGTCACCTGGGTTTTGGGTTGCAACCAGCTTTGGGGCTTCCAGCGCGGCGCCACCAGTGCCTTGGCCGCGCGCTGCACGTCTGCCGATGAGTTTTCCAGAACCGTGCTAGCGGCCTTGGGGTAACGCTGCGTCAGCAAACCATGCGCCTGCATGCCGCCGCGCAACGGCGCCCAGTGGACCCAGCGGGTGGGCTGCAGCTTGATGTAGTCCAGCCGCTCCTGCATGCGCCGCGCCACCTCTTCGTGCAGCCAGGGCGACTCGGCCACAGGCAGGTGTTGCCAGCGCTGGGCGGCTCGGGGGTCAATGGTGGGGGGCGTGGTAGAAGCGGGCATCTGGCAACCTGTGCGAAGCGGGGAGTATATTGAGCGAATGTTTGGCACGTTGATCACAGGGAAGTTGCCCAGGCTGCCCAGCCAGTGCCGGGTCTGCCACAGCTGGCCAAGCCAGCCGGTGTGTGAAGCCTGCGTGGGCCAATTTGCGCAACCACAGCCTCGCTGCCTGACCTGCGCCCTGCCCCTGCCTGCGGCGCTACAAGACAAGCCACGCCACTGCGGCGCCTGCATCAAAACCCCACCTCCACTGGACCGCTGCCTGGCCGCCGTTTCATACGCTTACCCCTGGTCCACCTTGATAACGCACTACAAATTTCATTCCGAACCGGGTCTGGTGCGCAGTTTTGCCACGCTGCTGCGCGCCATCCCCTGGGTGGAACCTGCGCTGGACAACGCCGACCTGCTGATCCCCATGCCGCTGTCCGACCAAAAGCTGAAGGCGCGCGGCTACAACCAGGCCCTGCTGCTGGCCCGCGCACTCGAACCGACCAAAACCCGCGCCGACATCCTGCTGCGCATTCAGGATACGCCAGCACAGCACACCCTCAAACGCAGCGAACGCCTGACGGTGCTGAACCACGCCTTTGCCGTGGAGCCGCTGCTGGCCCACACCCTGCGCGGCCAGCGCGTGGTGCTGGTGGACGATGTGATGACCACCGGCGCCTCCCTGTTCACCGCCGCGCGGGTGCTCAAGGCGGCGGGGGCCAGTGTGGTGACGGGCTTGGTGGTGGCGCGGACAGAGTGAGGTGGCGGTCTCACGATGTAGAGTGGGCGCACCACCGACTTCCCAAAGGCCACCATGCAAAACCAACCACTTACTGTTGTGGCACTCGACGCCGCACCACGCACCAAACCCTCCAACTACCCGGAACCGTTTCGCTCCATGGTCACAGGCCGGGTGAAGCGCCCGCTGGGTGACCTGTTTGGCCTGAGCCACTTTGGCGTGAACATCACCACGCTGCCGCCCGGCACCATTTCGGCGCTGCGACATGCCCATACCAGGCAGGATGAGTTTGTTTATGTTGTGTCGGGCTGCCTGGTGTTACTCACCGATGAAGGACGCACGGAACTCAGCGCAGGCATGTGCGCCGGCTTCAAGGCAGGCAGCGGCAACGCCCACCAACTGCGCAACGAATCCACGATGGATGCGGTCTACCTGGAAGTTGGTGACCGGACACCGGGGGACGAAGTGAGCTACCCCGACGACGATCTGGTGGCCCGTTCAGAAAATGGCGCTTGGGTGTTCTTGCACAAGGATGGGCGGGCGTATCCGTAGCGCTTGTCGAGCAGAGGCAATGCAAGGTGCCACCCAGCGTAGCCCATTAAGTTTGCATTTTTAGAGCACCGATGACTCTTGATATCGAACAACATTGATCGAAATTCCATGCCACATAAGGATCTCAGGAGCATCTTTCTTCCGACCTTCGGGCGACAATCGTCGTGCGAGGGAGAGAGGTGACTATCTCTCCGTGATTAGTTAGGTCTCAAAGAACACGAGGGAGGGCAAATGAAGCGACGTCTTCAGGTGTTTGTGTCAAGTACATATACCGATCTAGTAGTGGAGAGACAGTCTGCCGTAAGTGCCATCCTCAAGGCGGGGCACATTCCTGCTGGCATGGAGCTGTTTACGTCAGGTGATCGGTCCCAGATGGACACCATCAAGCAGTGGATCGACGAATCCGATGTCTACATGCTCATTCTGGGTGGCCGCTATGGTTCGGTCGAACCCGCGACGAGCATTAGTTACACAGAGCTCGAGTACGACTACGCTGTACAGCAAGGAAAGCCACTATTCGCGGTGGTGATCACCGATGCAGCTTTGGAACAAAAAGTCACAACTGGCGGTTCTGTTTTCATGGAAAAGGAGAACCCAAAAGAGCTAAGGCTCTTCCGAAAGAAGGTCCTATCCAACATGTCATCGTTCTTCGATGATCCGAAGGACATCAAGCTTTGCGTCCATGAATCAATGGCGGACTTCTCAGCAAACCGGGAGCTGAAAGGTTGGGTATCCGGCGATGAGGTAACCGACACGAAGCCCCTCTTTGAGGAAATTCGCAAGTTATCGGAAGAAAATCACAAGTTGAGGAATGCGCTGGCAGAGCAGCAGAAGCGGGCGATATCAAATAGTTCGAAAGACGTTGAGTCCTTCTCTGAGCTCCAAAAAGTGCTCAGCGCAATTGAAGTGAAAATCCCTGCATCACTGAACGATGGGAAGGAAGCAAAGATTGATCTTTTTGCCCTTTTCTTTCACAACAAGGAGACGTTTGTCACGGGCGTGACAAACGCTCACGGGGTTCACGAATCCGAATCTTTCCTGTTCTATAACGTGTGTCCCAAGCTTCAAGTGCATGGACTTGTTGAGAACGAAAAGGTTGCTGGCGCTCGTTACCGCCGCTATGCAGTAACGAAGCAAGGTAGCACGTTCTTAGCAGAAATGGAGCGAAGAATCCTTCTGAAGGAGAGGCCGAAGACACCATCCTCCATAACCGGAGAGCAAGTCACCAATCCAACTTCTGAAGAAGCAAAGCCAACAGCCAAGCCTGCAACGAGAAAGCACAAGCGTGCGTAAGTAACAAGGGTTTGCGGCGCAGGTGCCATTGCGCCAGTCGTTGCAAGCAGCTGGAAAACATCGCTGTAAAGCGCCCCAATGGTCCACCCGCTGCCACCCAAGGCGCAAAACACCTGAGGCCAAGCAGCGACAATCCACCCCATGTTTCACATTGTCCTGGTCGAACCCGAAATCCCGCCGAACACCGGCAACGTCATCCGCCTGGCGGCCAACACCGGCTGCACGCTGCACCTGGTGGAGCCGCTGGGGTTTTCGATGGACGACAAACACATGCGCCGCGCCGGGCTGGACTACCACGAGTACGCCACCGTCAAGCGCCACGCCGACTGGGCCACGTTTCTGGCCACGCAAAACCCGCCGCCCGAGCGCATGTTTGCGCTGACCACCCGCGCCAGCCGTAATGTGTTTGAGGTGGCTTTCCAGCCGGGGGACTATCTGGTGTTTGGCTCGGAAACCAAGGGGCTCAGTGATGTGGTGCGCCTGGCCTTTACGCCCAGCACGGCGATCAAGTTACCCATGGTGCCGGGCCAGCGCAGCCTGAATTTGTCGAACGCGGTGGCGGTGACGGTGTTTGAGGCTTGGCGGCAGAATGGCTTTGCCAAGCCGTTATAAGCCAAATCGGCCTCTAGCCCTCGTATATCAAGGGCTAGTAGCTATTTAATACAGAGCACCCGTCCAGCCGATGTCAGCGGCAAGCCATTGCAATACGGGAATCGTACCGGGCAAGACCGGGCTCACTTTCACCGGAATCTGCTGCCAGGCAAAACTCTGTGCCTCGCGCATCTGCAACTCACCCGACCAGTCCAGCACCTTGCAAAAATGCAGGCGCACCAGGGCGTGGGGGTAGTCCACCAGCTCCTCGCGCCAGCGCTGGATTTGGCCGGTGGTGATGCCCAGTTCTTCGTGTAACTCACGCGCCAGGGCTTGCTCCACCGTTTCACCGGCCTCCAACTTGCCGCCAGGAAACTCCCAGTAACCGGCGTAGACCTTGCCCTCGGGGCGCGAGGTCAGCAAAAAGTCACCGTTGGGCTGGATCAGCACCCCCACCGCCACATCGACCACCTTGCGGTCCGGGCCTCCTTCTCGCGCCTCGTGTCCGTCAGCCACCAGGGGCTTGTTTGGCTGACTCATGGCTGGGCGGCGCCGGGCGCAGCCGATTGGCGGCCCGCCAGGTCGCGGGCAAACTGGTAAGCGACACGGCCGCTGCGGGCGCCGCGCTCCAGCGCCCAGACCAGGGCCTCGGGCCGGGCGGCTTCGATCACGCTGGTGGCCACCCCAAAGGAGGTGAGCCACTGCGCCACGATGGCCAGGTACTCGTCCTGGTTGAAAGAGTAGAAGCTGACCCACAGGCCAAAACGCTCGGAGAGCGAGATTTTTTCTTCCACCACCTCACCTGGGTGCACCTCGCCGTCGGGCGCGTGGGTGTAGGTCAGGTTGTCCTTCATGTGCTCGGGCAGCAGGTGGCGGCGGTTGCTGGTGGCGTAGATCAGCACATTGGGCGTGGTGGCGGCCACCGAGCCGTCCAGGATCGACTTGAGCGCCTTGTAGCCGGGTTCACCGTCTTCAAAACTCAGGTCGTCACAGAACACGATGAATTTTTCGGGCCGATCAGACACCAGCTCGACGATGTCGGGCAGGTCCACCAGGTCGGCCTTGTCAACCTCGATCAGGCGCAGGCCCAGGTGGGCGTATTCGTTGAGGCAGGCGCGGATCAGGCTGGACTTGCCGGTACCACGGGCGCCGGTGAGTAACACGTTGTTGGCCAGGTCACCCCGCACAAACTGCCAGGTGTTGCGCTGGATTTTTTCCTTTTGCGGCTCGATGGCTTTGAGGTCGGCCAGCTTCATGGCGCCGATGTGGCGCACCGGCTCCAGGCTGCTGCGCCCGGCACTGCGTTTGCGATAGCGAAAGGCGCTGGAGGCGGCCCAGTCCGGCTGCGCCAGGGGCTGGGGCAGAACCGACTCGATGCGGGCCATGAGCTGCTCGGCACGGGCCAGCAGCTGGTCAAAACGGTCACTCATGAGCGGTAGTCGGCGTTGATGGTGACGTATTCGTGGCTCAGGTCACAGGTCCAGACGGTGTCAGCCGCGCTGCCCCGGCCCAACAGCACCCGCACGGTGATTTCGCTTTGTTTCATGACACGCTGGCCATCTTCTTCGCGGTAGGCCGGGTTGCGGCCCCCTTTGACCGCCACGTGCACGTCGTCCAGGTACAGGTCAATGCCGGTCTGGTCCAGGTCGGTGATGCCGGCGTAACCGACGGCCGCCAGGATACGGCCCAGGTTCGGGTCGCTGGCAAAAAACGCGGTTTTGACCAGCGGGGAATGCGCAATCGCGTAGGCCACCTGGCGGCATTCGGCCTGGGTCAAACCACCTTCAACCTTGATTGATATAAATTTAGTAGCACCCTCCCCATCTCGCACAATGGCTTGTGCCAGTTTTTGTGCCACGCCAAGCATGGCGGCCTTGAGCGCCTGGCCGGCCGGGCTGGCCAGTGAGTCGATCACTGGGTGCGCCGCCTTGTTGGTGGCAATCACCACGAAGGAGTCGTTGGTGGAGGTGTCGCCGTCGACCGTGACGCGGTTGAACGAGCCCTCGGCCAGCTCCAGCGCCAGTTGTTTCATCAGACCGGGGGCAACACGCGCGTCGGTGGCCATAAAACCCAGCATGGTGGCCATGTTCGGGCGGATCATGCCTGCGCCCTTGCTGATGCCGGTGATGCTGACCGTCACGCCGTCGATGTTCACCTGCGCGCCAAAGGCTTTGGGGGCGGTGTCGGTGGTCATGATGGCTTGCGCCGCGTTGAGCCAGTTGTTCGGCTTGGCATCAAGAATGGCGGCGTCCAGACCGGCTTCAATTCGCTCCACCGGCAGGGTTTCCATGATCACGCCGGTGGAAAACGGCAGCACCTGCTGCGCACTGAGCCCCAAGCGACTTGCCAGAGCGGCGCAGCTTTGTTGCGCACGGGCCAGGCCGTCGGCACCGGTGCCCGCATTGGCGTTGCCGGTGTTGATGACCATGGCGCGGATGCCCTGGCTACCTGCCAAATGTTCGCGGCAGATCTGCACCGGGGCGGCGCAGAAACGGTTTTGGGTGAACACGCCCGAGACTGAGGCGCCCGCGTCGATTTGCACCACCGTCAAGTCCTTGCGGTTGGCTTTGCGGATACCGGCCTCTGTGATGCCAATGGTCACACCGGCGATGGGGAAGAGTTCAGCGGGATTCGGGGCGGGCAGGTTGACGGGCATGGTGGTCTTTCAAAACGTCAAAAACACTTTCGGGGAGGCCAGATAAACGAAATCGGGCGCTGGGCCCGATTTTCATGCAGTCAGTGTGGCTTAGCTCAGCTTGCCGTGGCACTGCTTGTATTTTTTGCCGCTGCCGCAGGGACAGGGGTCGTTGCGGCCCACACGCGGCACATCTTGCGCCACGGTGGCAGCGTCGACCGTGGTTTCGACCTCACCGGTCTCAGTAGGGGCGCTGTAGGTGACGTTGCTGACACGTTCGGCACGGTCCTCCATGGCAGCGGCGGCCTCAGCAGCTTCTTCTTGCGACTGCACGCGTACCGTCATCAACATTTTGGTGACTTCGTTTTTGACCGAGTCGAGCATCTGGCCAAACAGCTCAAAGGCTTCGCGCTTGTATTCCTGCTTGGGTTGTTTCTGCGCGTAACCACGCAGGTGGATGCCCTGGCGCAGGTAGTCCAGCGCGCTCAGGTGGTCGCGCCAATTGCTGTCGATGGTTTGCAGCAGCACCATGCGCTCAAACTGGGTGAAATTCTCCAGCCCGACACGCTCCACCTTGTCGCCAAACACCTGGTTGGCATGGGCTTTGACGGCATCCACCAGGTCCTGATCGGTGATGGCGCTGGCCGCATTCACCTGGGCTTGCAGCGCCAGCGTCATCTGCCACTCGTCTTCCAGCACTTTTTCAAGCGCGGCCAGGCTCCATTGCTCTTCGACCGATTCAGCGGGCACAAACTGGCGCACGATGTCTTCAAAACAACCTTCGCGCAGGCCCTGGATCTGGGCCGACAGGTCGGTGGCGTCCAGAATCTCGTTGCGCTGCTGGTAAATCACCTTGCGTTGGTCGTTGGAGACGTCGTCGTACTCCAGCAACTGTTTACGCATGTCGAAGTTGCGCGCCTCCACCTTGCGCTGGGCGCTCTCGATGCTGCGGGTGACGATGCCGGCCTCGATGGCTTCGCCCTCGGGCATCTTCAGGCGGTCCATGATCGACTTGACGCGGTCACCGGCAAAAATGCGCATCAGCGCGTCGTCCAGACTCAGGTAAAAGCGCGATGAGCCGGGGTCGCCCTGGCGGCCAGAGCGACCGCGCAACTGGTTGTCAATACGCCGTGATTCATGGCGTTCGGTGGCGATGATGCGCAGGCCGCCGAGTTGGGTCACCTTGTCGTGCTCTTGTTTCCACTGGCTGCGGATGGCTTCGATCTGCTGCTGCTTTTGCGTCGCATCCAAGGTTTCATCGAGCTCGATGGCTTCGATGGCCTTGCTGATATTGCCACCCAGCACAATGTCGGTACCCCGACCGGCCATGTTGGTGGCAATGGTGATCATCTTGGTGCGCCCGGCCTGCGCCACGATGTCTGCCTCACGGGCGTGCTGCTTGGCGTTGAGCACCTGGTGCGGCAGGTTCTCCTTTTTGAGCAGGTCCGAGATCACTTCCGAGTTTTCGATCGACGTGGTGCCCACCAGCACCGGCTGGCCACGCTCGTAACACTCGCGAATGTCTTTGATGGCTGCGTCGTACTTTTCCTTGGTGGTTTTGTAGACGCGGTCGAGCTGGTCGTCACGGCGGCTGGGCTTGTTGGGCGGCATCACCACGGTTTCCAGACCGTAGATTTCCTGGAACTCGTAGGCTTCGGTGTCCGCGGTGCCGGTCATGCCGGCCAGCTTGCTGTAGAGCCGGAAGTAGTTCTGGAACGTGATCGACGCCATGGTCTGGTTTTCTGGCTGAATCGCCACACCTTCCTTGGCCTCCACCGCCTGGTGCAGGCCTTCGCTCCAGCGCCGCCCGGTCATCAGACGGCCGGTGAACTCGTCGACGATGATCACTTCGCCCGCCTGCACCACATAGTGTTGGTCACGCAGGTACAGGTGCTGCGCGCGCAGCGCGGCGTACAGGTGGTGCATCAGGGTGATGTTGGCCGGGTCGTACAGGCTGGCGCCTTCGGGAATCAGGCCCATGCCGAACAGGATGCGCTCGGCGTTTTCGTGGCCGCGCTCGGTCAGGAACACTTGGCGGCTCTTTTCGTCCAGCGTGAAGTCGCCCGGCTTGGTGATGCCCTCGCCCGTGCGCGGGTCGGCTTCGCCTTCCTGCTTTTCCAGCTGCGGCACGATGAGCTTGATGGCCTGGTACAGGTTGGTCTGGTCTTCGGCCTGGCCGCTGATGATCAAGGGCGTGCGCGCCTCGTCGATCAGGATCGAGTCCACCTCATCAACGATGGCGTAGTTCAGCCCGCGCTGCACCCGATCGGCCGCCTCGTAGACCATGTTGTCACGCAGGTAGTCAAAACCGTATTCGTTGTTGGTGCCGTAGGTGATGTCGGCTTGGTAGGCGGCCTGTTTGTCAGCGCGCGGCATGTTGGGCAGGTTGATACCCACCGACAGGCCGAGAAAGTTGTACAACTTTCCCATCCACTGCGCGTCGCGGTTGGCCAGGTAATCGTTGACGGTGACCACATGCACGCCGTTGCCAGTCAGGGCGTTCAGGTAAACCGGCAGCGTGGCGGTCAGGGTCTTGCCCTCGCCGGTGCCCATTTCAGAAATTTTGCCTTCGTGCAAGGACATGCCGCCGAGCAACTGCACATCGAAGTGACGCATCTTCATGACACGTTTGGAGCCCTCGCGCACCACGGCAAAAGCCTCAGGCAACAGATTGTCGAGCGACTCACCCTGGCTCACACGCTGTTTGAACGCTTCCGTTTGGGCGCGTAAAGCCTCATCGGTCAGTTGCTCCAGCCCGGCTTCCAGCGCATTGATTTTGGCAACCGTATGACGGTACTTTTTGAGCAGGCGGTCATTGCGACTGCCGAAAATTTTGGTGAGGAAATTGGTGGCCATGAATGCGGGGCGCAGCGTCTTCACCGATCACGGCAAAAACGACACGCAGTCCTATATGATGATCTGACTGAAATGGGGATAAGCAACGCTGACACAAGCTGTTTCAGGCAAGAACCTGTAAAACAATCCGGACAATTTTAGCTTTGTAGCAAGGGGCAGCCTAAATTGCGGTTGTCTCGCACTTGAACGGCGTGCACAGCACGCCACGTGATGTTGTCCGGTGTGTCGCCCTGGTTAATATCAGCGCCCATGAGACCCCGCAGCCAACACCAATTCAGCCTGCTGCAAGCCAGCGAAAACCATCCCGGGCTGGCCAAGCTTTTGACGCAGCATCGCGACTCATCCGCGCGGCTGAAAGCCATTCAACCCTTGATTCCGGCCGCGTTGCGCCCCTTCGTCAAGAGCGGGCCGCTGGAAGACGGCGCCTGGTGTCTGATGCTGACCAACAACACCACCGCCGCCAAATTGCGCCAGCTACTGCCAGCGTTTGAAGCCCAGCTGCGCGTTTCTGGGCTGGAAGTCAGCTCGATCCGGCTCAAGGTGAGTCGACCGCAGTGATCCATTCACGCCTTCGCTCTATCTTGGCTTGGCTGTCCAGGGATGCCCCGGTGTCCGTACTGGACTGTCGACGGCAGACGTACCATTAAAAATGCCCCCGAGCACGTTGACTCGGGGGCATTTGGACTGTCTGATGGTGCCGCTTGTCGGATTCGAACTGACGACCTACCGCTTACAAGGCGGTTGCTCTACCAACTGAGCTAAAGCGGCATGGTCAAGATTTTACATGAGCCGGGACCACTCCCAACCAGTCGGTCAGCAGCTATTTGACCCGCTTGAGTGCCGGTCGCGCAGCCGCGGCGGGCTTGGGTGGCTCAGGCTCCGGTGTGCTTTCAGGTTTGCTGATTTGGGGAAACGCCATACCTTGACCGTTTTCACGGGCAAAAATGGCAATCACCTGATCAACCGGCACCATGATGTCACGCGCTACCCCGGCAAAACGAGCCTTGAACGAAATGTAATCGTTACCCAGTTGCAGCCCGGTGGTGGCCGTCAGACCCACGTTCAGGACAATTTCGCCGTCTTTGACATACTCGAGTGGCACCTGAACCGAGCGATTTACCGACACCGTGATGTGTGGCGTGTAGCCGTTGTCACAGCACCATTCATGAATGGCACGAATCAGGTAAGGGCGGGTCGACGTGACTTCGGTGTCGTTGGGGTCACTCATCCGGCACCTACTTGCGCATGACTTTTTCTGAAGGCGTCAGTGCCTCGATATAGGCCGGGCGCGAAAAGATGCGCTCTGCGTACTTCAGCAACGGTGCGGCATTCTTGCTCAGCTCGATGCCATAGTAGTCCAGACGCCAGAGCAGCGGCGCAATGGCCACATCGAGCATCGAGAAACCGTCACCCAGCATGAACTTGTTCTTCAGGAACACGGGAGCCAGTTGGGTCAACCGGTCACGAATGTGCGCGCGGGCCTTCTCCAGCGCTTTTTCATTGGCCTTGGCGGTGCGCGACTCCAGGGTCGACACGTGCGTGAACAATTCCTTTTCGAAGTTCAGCAGGAACAAGCGCACGCGCGCGCGGTCCACCGGGTCGCCGGGCATGAGCTGCGGGTGCGGGAAGCGCTCATCAATGTACTCATTGATGATGTTGGACTCGTACAAAATCAGGTCACGTTCCACCAGGATCGGCACTTGGCCGTAGGGGTTCATGACGCTGATGTCTTCAGGCTTGTTGTAAAGGTCAACATCGCGAATCTCGAAGTCCATCCCTTTTTCAAACAGGACAAAACGGCAGCGATGAGAGTAGGGGCAGGTCGTCCCCGAATAAAGCACCATCATGGTGGAAGCTCCTAAAAAAATAAAAGAGCGGGGCGCAAAAAGCGACCCACTCCGTGTTGTTCAGGCCGTGTGGTGACACGGCCTTCCGTAAACAACTGACTACTTGATGTCTTTCCAGTACGACTTGTTCAAACGCCAGGTCACAACCGTCAAACCAGCCAGGAAAATCAGCACCCAGATGCCCATGGTGCGGCGTGTGTTCTGCACCGGTTCGCCCATCCACTGCAGGTAGTTCACCAGATCACCTACCATCTGATCGTACTGTTCGGCACTCATGGTGCCGGGTGTGACCTGCTCGAACCCCTTGAAGACATGGGTCTTCTGGCCATGAGCCTCCACTTCTTCATAGATGGCCTTGCGGTCGCCCTGAAGTTCCCAGAACACATGCGGCATACCTACATTGGGGAACACGATGTTGTTCCAGCCGGTTTGGCTGACCGGGTCGCGGTAGAAACTCCGCATGTAGGTGTACAGGTAATCAGCCCCGGTGCCATTGGCACCCGCGCGGGAGCGCGCGATGACACTCAGGTCAGGCGGATTGTTGCCAAACCAGGCTTTGCCCTCTTTGGCGCTGAAGGGAGCCTTCATGGTGTCGCCCACCTTGGCGTCGGTCAGCACCAACTCATTCTTGATCTGATCCAGCGTGAAGCCGATGTCCTGCAGGCGGTTGTAACGCATGTACTCAGCGCCGTGACAGTTCAGGCAATAGGTGGCAAAGGTTTTGGCACCATTTTGCAGCGCGGTTTGGTCAGTGATGCGATTGGGCGCCTTGTCCCATGCAGGCCCCCCTGTGTTGGCCAAGGCCGACAAGGACAAACCTGAAGCGAGCGACAAACCCAGGACAACTTTTTTGATAAAACTCGTTTTCATTGTGAGAATTCTCCGGGTCAGTGAGGCTTGTAAACAACGCGACTCGGCACCGGTTTAAAGGTCCCCATGCGGCTCCACCAAGGCATCAACAAAAAGAAACCAAAATAAAACAGCGTACCCACTTGCGACATCCGATTGAACAGATCCGACGGTGGCTGAATACCCAGGTAGCCCAGCACCAGGAAATCGATCACAAACACGGCATACAGGTACTTGTGCCAGGTAGGGCGGTAGCGAATGGACTTGGCCTCGCTGTTGTCCAGCCACGGCAGGAAGAACAGGATGACCACACCGGCGCCCATCGCAACCACACCCCAGAACTTGGCGTCAATCAGCAACATCAGGGCCACGAGCACGACTGCCCCGCCCACAACCAACCCCTTGAACAGCGCAGGCATCTTGACCTTGAACACCGCGAGCGCAGCAGCGCCGAGGGTCACCGCCATCAGGACATACATCAACTCAGCCGTGACTGCGCGAAGCATGGAGTAGAAGGGGGTGAAATACCAGACCGGCGCGATGTGCAACGGTGTCACATACGGATTGGCAGGAATGAAGTTGTTGTACTCCAGGAAGTACCCACCCATTTCAGGCGCAAAGAAAATGATCGCCGAGAAAACGAACAGGAACACACTGACGCCAAAGATGTCATGCACCGAGTAGTAGGGGTGGAACGGAATGCCGTCCAGCGGGATGCCATTGGCGTCCTTGTTGGCCTTGATTTCCACGCCGTCCGGGTTGTTGGAGCCAACTTCATGCAGCGCGATGATGTGCGCCACCACCAAGCCCAACAACACCAGTGGCACCGCAATCACGTGGAAGCTGAAGAAGCGGTTCAAGGTGGCATCACCCACCACAAAGTCACCACGAATCAGCAGCGCCAGGTCCGGGCCAATGAAGGGGATGGCCGAGAACAGATTCACGATCACCTGAGCGCCCCAGTAGCTCATCTGGCCCCACGGCAGCAAGTAACCCATGAAGGCTTCAGCCATCAGCGCCAGGAAAATCCCGCAACCAAAGAGCCAGACCAGCTCACGCGGTTTGCGGTAGCTGCCATACATCAGACCGCGGAACATGTGCAGATAGACCAGCAGGAAGAAGGCCGACGCCCCCGTGGAGTGCATGTAGCGAATCAACCAGCCCCAAGGCACATCCCGCATGATGTATTCCACCGAGGCAAACGCCAGCGCGGCGTCCGGCTTGTAATGCATCACCAGGAAAATACCGGTGACGATCTGGATCACAAACACCAGCAAGGACAACGAGCCAAAGATGTACCAGACGTTGAAGTTCTTGGGCGCGTAGTACTCGCTCATGTGCTCTTTGAAGAGCTTGGAGAGCGGAAAGCGGTTATCGACCCAGTTCAGAGCCTTGGCGCCCGCCGACGCATTGGGGGAGATTTCGTGAAATTCTGCCATGTCAATAATCCTCAGGCTTTCTTGTCTTCACCGATCACCAGTCTGGTGTCTGAAACGTACATGTGTGGCGGAACTTGGAGGTTGTCTGGCGCCGGTTTGTTCTTGTAAACACGACCAGCGAGGTCAAAGGTCGAGCCATGGCAAGCACACAAAAAGCCACCAGCCCAGTCATCAGGCAGCGACGGCTGAGGGCCACTTTGGAATTTATCGGACGGCGAACAACCCAGGTGTGTGCAGATGCCTACGGCCACCATGAACTCAGGTTTGATCGAGCGTGTCGCATTGCGGGCGTAATCCGGGGCCTGCTCCTCCGGCTTGCGCGTGGAATCAGGGTCAACCAACTGGTCGTTGAGCTTGGGCAGCGCAGCCAGCATCTCGGGTGTGCGACGGATGATCCAGACCGGCTTGCCGCGCCATTCCACGGTCATTTTTTCGCCTGGTTTCAAAGCGGAAATATCTGCCTCGACCGATGCACCTGCGGCTTTGGCCCGCTCCGAGGGTTGGAACGACGCCACAAACGGAACCACCGCTGCCGCTGTCCCGAGTGCTCCCACGGCACTGGAAGCGATCAGCCACGTTCGTTTTTCGGCGTCAACCAAACCGTTCTTGACAACAGATTCACTCATGGGCATCCTCAATGATAAAAACCATAACAGATCAAAGGAATCGATTGTAACTGAGCACCTTTCGGGCGCATTACATCTGGCGCGTAAAGCTGACTTTAGTCACGCGAGTTTGACAAAAGACGCGCCATGCGCACCGCGGCGATCAAACTGGACGCATCGGCGCGACCCGTGCCCGCCAGATCAAAGGCGGTGCCATGATCCGGGCTGGTGCGCACCAGCGGCAAACCCAGGGTGACATTCACCCCTTTGTCCACCCCCAGGTATTTCACCGGGATCAGACCCTGGTCGTGGTACATGGCCAGCACCACGTCAAACTCACCCGGTCGCTCAGGCAACACGCGTGCACGCATGAAGACGGTGTCCGGCGGCTGGGGATCGCTCACACACAACCCCTGCCGCCGCGCCGCGGCCACCGCAGGGGCAATGATGTCCAGCTCCTCCTGACCAAACAGACCGCCCTCACCCGCGTGCGGGTTGAGTCCGGCCACCCCGATGCGCGGCGCGCGGCCCAGCAGCGCGGTCAGCGACTGGTGGGTGATCCGCAAGCTTTGCAGCACGTTGTCGAACGTCACCGCAGCCAGGGCCTCGCGCATCGAGACATGGATGCTGACCAACACAACCCGCAATTCGTCATTGGCCAGCATCATGCGCACCGGGCACTGGTCCAGCGTGAGCCCCTGGTGCGCCGCCGCCAGCGACTGCAACAGTTCGGTGTGACCGGGAAAGGCCGCATAAGGCGGACCGGCCAGCGACAGGGCCGCCTTGTTCAACGGCGCCGTCACCAGCCCGGCCACCTGGCCACGCAAGGCCGCGTTGGCCGCCCACACCACGCAGTCGCCCGCCATCTGGCCGGCCTGGGCGCTGACCTGCCCAAAGGGCGGCGGTGGCAGCTTGGCTGCGGATGAGTCCACCTGCCACACCGGCACACAGCGCGGCGGGCAGTTCAGCGCCTCCTGCACCGCTGACAACTGCACCACCGGCAAAACAACGCCGCCTGCAGCTACCACGGCGGCGGCACGGCGCAAGGTGGCCACATCCCCCGCGACAAAACAGCCACACACTTCCTGCGGTGCGTCACGAAAGGCTTTGACAATGGTCTCGGGGCCAATACCGGCCGGGTCGCCCTGGCTGATGGCCAGCGGCAAAGTTGGGGAAGGCTCATGCATTTTGGAATCAGGCCGGGTTGTCGATGTCGATAAAAACGTGTTCCAGCCCAAACTGGCTGGCCACATGAGCCCCCACCGCCGGGGCGCCATAACGCTCGGTGGCATGGTGGCCACACGCCAAATACGCCACGCCGCACTCGCGGGCCAGGTGGGCCTGTGGCTCGGACAATTCGCCAGTGAGGAAAGCATCCGCACCGGCAGCGATGGCAGCCTCGAAATAACTTTGCGCCCCACCGCTGCACCAAGCGATTTTTTGGATGGTTTTGGAGCCGGTGTCCACCAGGGTGACAGGCCGACTCAACACACCAGACACATGATCTGCGAGCGCCTGGGCAGAAACAAAATCAACGCCATGGGCGCGCTGACCCAGCCAGCCCAGGTCCTGTTCACCAAACCGCGAAGCCCCGACCAACCCCAGCTTCAGGCCCAACTGGGCGTTGTTGCCCAACTCGGGATGAGCATCCAGCGGCAGGTGGTAGGCCAGCAGATTGATGTCATGCGCCAGCAGCAACGCCAGACG
The DNA here is from genome assembly GCF_020594515.1 of Rhodoferax sp. U2-2l. Lineage (GTDB taxonomy): Bacteria > Pseudomonadota > Gammaproteobacteria > Burkholderiales > Burkholderiaceae_C > Rhodoferax. The sequence continues at coordinate 263,954 of NZ_JAJCTH010000002.1, read as the reverse complement.
CTGTTTCATCCAGCCAGTCACACAACCGCTCTGACCGCGCCAGAACAAACCGTGGTGCACGAGGATCGTGTCGGCACCAGTTTTAATGGCCGCCTCGATCAGCGCCCGGCTGGCGGTGACGCCCGAGATGATTTTGCGAACCTCTGGGGCCCCCTCCACTTGCAGCCCATTGGGGCCGTAGTCACGAAAACGCTCAGGTTGCAGCAAGGCATCGAGCGCGCCCACAAGTTCAGTGCGGTCCATCATGTGTACATCGATAAGAATTGAGAGCAGGATGATATCGACGCAACGGTCTCCCAAATGCTTGCGCCGTGAGGATGGGCTCTACGGTTCGGCGTCGGGCAACAACTCCGCGTCGCAGTCGCACCCTTGGCCCGCGGCCACCCAGCGCAAGGCGGCGACCCCCAACACACCAGCCAGCAGCGGTACCGCCCAGTGGAGCCAGTGCGGCAGCCGCTGGGCCAACACCTCGCGTGGCGCGGTAATGGCACCGCAGCGGTAGATCAGGGCGTCCGCATCCCAGCGCAAAGCGCGGCAAGCCCCCTGGCGATGGCCCGACAGCACCACGCCCAATGGACAGGGTTCCAGCAAACAGCACACGCCACAGCCATTGCAAGCACCGCCCATCACCGGTTTGAGCGGTGCCTCGGCAAAAATAGGGATGTGATCAGGCGAGCTGCGCATTGAAATTGGACTGTATACCTACAATTTAAGACGTCTTACCCCAAAAAACCGGGCCCGGCCCTTATCACCATGAAGCGTCTTTGGTTATTGTTTTCCCAAGCGGTCACCGTCGTGCTGGCCGCCTACTTTGTGGTGGGCACCTTGCAGCCGGGTTGGCTGCCGCAGCGCGGTGTGAGCTCAGCGGTAGCGGTGCTGGAGGCGCCTGCAGCCAGCGACAGCGCTTCGCCGGTCGGCAGCTTCCGGCTGGCGGCACAAAAATCATCGTCGGCGGTGGTGAGTATCAACATCAGCAAAAACGCCCGCCCCAGCCCCCACGGCAACGACCCGTGGTTCAAGTTCTTTTTTGGTCAACAGCAAGATCAGCCTCAGATGGGCTTGGGCAGCGGGGTGATCGTCAGCCCGGACGGTTACATCCTAACCAACAACCACGTGGTGGAAGGTGCCGACGAGATTGAGGTCATGCTCAACGACAGCCGCCGGGCCAGCGCCAAGATCATTGGCACCGACCCCGACTCCGACCTGGCGGTGCTCAAAATCGACCTGGACCGCCTGCCCGTGATTGTGCTGGGCAATTCCAATGCGCTGCAGGTGGGCGACCAGGTGCTGGCCATCGGCAACCCGTTTGGCGTGGGCCAGACCGTGACCAGCGGCATCGTCAGCGCCCTGGGGCGCAACCAGCTGGGCATCAACACGTTTGAGAACTTCATCCAGACCGACGCCGCCATCAACCCTGGCAACTCGGGCGGCGCGCTGGTGGACACCAACGGCAACCTGCTGGGCATCAACACCGCCATCTATTCACGCTCGGGCGGCAGCATGGGCATCGGTTTTGCCATTCCCGTGTCCACCGCCAAGATGGTGCTTGACGGCATCGTGAAAGACGGTCAGGTCACCCGCGGCTGGATTGGGGTCGAGCCCAACGAACTCACGCCCGAACTGGCCCAGACGTTTGGCGTGCAAGCCGAACACGGCGTGATCATCACCGGTGTGTTGCAAAACGGGCCTGCAGCCCAAGGCGGCATGAAACCGGGTGACGTGGTGACCGAGGTGGCCGGGCAAGCGGTGCACAACGTGGCGGAGATGTTGTCGGTGGTGGCGGCTTTGCCACCCGGTCAACCGCAGACATTTGCCGTGCAGCGTGCTGCTGGCAAAACCACGCTGCAAATTGCGCCCGGTGTACGGCCCAAGCCGCGTCAGCGCCAACCGTAAGCGTCAGGTCGACGGGGTCGACGCCGCTTCATCGTCAGGCGCCTTGGTATGTTTGATGAACAACTGGGCGGCGATGATGCCAATCTCGTACAGCAGGACCATCGGAATGGCCAGCGCCAGCTGCGACACCACGTCGGGCGGCGTCACGATGGCCGCGATGATGAAAGCCAGCACCACAAAGTAGCCACGAAACTCCTTGAGTTTCTGGATGCTGAAGATGCCCATGCGCGCCAGCACCACCACCACCACCGGCACCTCAAACGCCAGGCCAAAGGCCAGGAACATCGACAACACAAAGCTCAGGTACGCCTCAATGTCAGGTGACGCGGTGATGCTTTTGGGCGCAAAACTCTGGATGAACGCAAACACGCGGCCAAACACGAAGAAGTAACAGAACGCCACGCCGACAAAAAACAGCACCGTGCTCGACACCACCAGCGGCATCACCAGCTTTTTCTCATGCGAATACAGGCCCGGCGCCACAAACGCCCAGATCTGGTACAGCACCACAGGAAGCGCAATCAGGAAAGCCGTCATCATCAGCACCTTGAGCGGCACCATGAAAGGCGAAATGACCGAGGTGGCGATCAGCGTGGACCCAGGGGACAAATGCGCCACCAAGGGCGCAGCCAGCCAGTCGTACAACACGCCCGGGCCGGGGTAAAGCGCCAGAGCGATGGCTACCACCACGATCGCCACCGTGGCCTTGACCAAACGGTCACGCAGCTCAACCAGATGCTGCACAAACGGTTGTTCAGACCCCGCCAGTTCGTCGTCTTTTTTGGAAGAATCTGCCATTATTTGTAATTTTTCGGCCGAAAGCGCGCCACCCGGGCCGCACCGGATTGGGTGCGGGTACGCACCCCGGTGCGGGCTTTGTACCAGTTCGGCATGGCGCCCTGTTTCAAACGCCAGTTTTTCTTGGGATGGTGATACTGCGGGGCAGGCCCGCTCAGGTCAGAGTCACCCAGACTGGCGGAGGAATCGCTGATAGCTTCGGACCACGATTTTTCGAAATCAGCGGCATTGTCGTGGATCGACTGGCTGACATCCTTGGCCGCGCTCTCCACCGATTCCTTCATCTTTTTGAGTTCGTCAAGCTCCATGGAACGGTTGACCTCAGCCTTGACATCACTGATGTAGCGCTGCGCCTTGCCCAGCAGTGTGCCCGCCATGCGGGCCACGCGGGGCAGTTTCTCGGGCCCGATCACCACCAGCGCCACCGCGCCGATCAGCGCCAGCTTGGAAATGCCGAGATCAATCATGCCAAGCCCGCGCCCAACCCACGTCCTGCATCAGGACTTCTGCTTGGCTTGCACGTCAATCGTGGTCTTATCCGCCGCCACAGCGGCTTGTGCCACCTGCTCGGGGGTTTTGTCGTCAGCGGCGGTGCCGCCGTCCTTCATGCCGTCCTTGAAGCCCTTGACCGCGCCCCCCAGGTCACTGCCGATGTTCTTGAGTTTCTTGGTGCCAAACACCAAGACAACGATCAGCAAAACAACCAACCAATGCCAAATTGAAAATGAACCCATCGTGTTTCTCCTAGCGAAGTCTGAAATTTTAGACGGGCAAGCGCGGCGTCTAGGGCAAAAGAGCGGGATTATCCCCGTAACCACGGCCGCGGGCCGCCCATCACATGGATATGCAGATGCGGCACTTCCTGCCCGCCTTCTGCCCCAGTGTTGCAGAGCAGGCGAAAGCCGCCCGCCGGGTAAGGGTTACAGCCCTGCGCCAGCGCCAGCTTGGGCGCCAGCACCATCATGCGCCCCATCAGCGCAGCCTGCGCGTCGGTCAGTTGCGCCATGGACGCGATGTGCTGCTTGGGGATCAGCAAAAAATGCACCGGCGCCCACGGGTGGATGTCGTGAAAGGCGTAGATCTCGTCGTCCTGGTACACCAGCTTCGACGGAATCTGGCCCGCCACAATTTTGCAGAACAGGCAGTTCGGGTCGTGGTCAACGATGTTCTCGGTCATGCAGGGATCTCCATCGGTAAGCCTTTGTTCAAACGCACCATGCCACTGATGATGCGGTACAAGAACCAGATCGATATGGCCAGCCAGGCCAGCCAGCCGGGCAAAAACAGCAGCAGCCACAACGGCGCCGTGACCAGGTACAGCAGCGCCGCAATGATCACCGTGCGGATGCGCCAGCGAAAGTGCGAGGCGTGCCAGGTGCCCTCGGCGTCACCGCGTTTGACCAGATCAATCACCAGCGCCACGACCAACAGCAGCGGCCCCATCTGCGCGCCCGGAATCAGCGCTGCCACCGCCACCACCAGATGCAGGATGTAGCTGACCGTGCCCCAGGCGTTCAGGCCGTTGAGGGTTTGCACATCCAGTTCGCGAAATTCGTCGCTCATGAGGGGTCTCCTTGGGGTTCGGCTTCACGCGCTTTCACTTTGCGCAAAGCCTTTTCCTCGATGCCGCTGGTGCCTGCGCGGCGGTTCAGCTCGGCCAGCACATCGGCCGGGCTCAGTCCGTAATGCGCCAGCGCAATCATGCTGTGGAACCACAAATCCGCCACCTCATAAACGATCTTGGCCGGGTCGCCGCCGTGGTCGGCTTCCTTGGCGGCCATCACCACCTCGGTGGCTTCCTCGCCGATTTTCTTCAGGAAGGCGTCCGGCCCCTTGTGCAACAGGCGCGCCACATAACTGGCTTCGGGGTCGCCGCCACGGGCGGGCAGGCGCGACTCGATCACGGCGGCCAGTGTGGCCAGGGAATCGGTGGAGGTGTTGATGGGCATGGCACTCACTTGTAAATGGTTTGCGGATCTTTCAATACCGGATCAGATGGCTGCCAGACCCCGTCTTTCAAGACACTGAAAAAACAACTGTGGCGCCCGGTGTGGCAGGCAATGCCTGGTGTGTGGCCGGTCTGGGTGACTTTGAGCAACACCACATCCTGGTCACAGTCGATACGGATGTCATGCACGGTCTGCACATGGCCGGACTCTTCACCCTTGAACCACAGCTTGTTGCGCGAGCGGCTGAAATACACCGCGCGGCCTAGTTCGACCGTTTTTTGCAGCGCTTCGCGGTTCATCCAGGCAAACATCAGCACGTCGCCCGTGCCCTGCTCCTGCGCGATGACTGGCACCAGGCCGTGTGTGTCCCATTGAATGGCGTCGAGATAGTTCATGGCAGCATTGTCCCCGATGCGCAAGACGCCACTGTGACCACGGCCCATCCTTGTGCCACCCAGACCAAGGGGGACTGTTCCTTCACGCCGTGCTGTGATCCGGCATCCATGCCCTCGCGGTCATGGAACCCGGGTCGGCGCCCGGGATGGCAGCCGTGGAACGTCACCTCAAATTCTGACCGGGATGCCGCGCCCAGCCATGTGCGCCTTGGCCTGCGCCACGGTGAACTCGCCGTAATGGAAGATGCTGGCCGCCAGCACCGCGTCAGCGCCACCAAGCTGGACGCCGTCGGCCAGATGGTCGAGCGTACCGACGCCGCCGGAGGCAATCACCGGCACCTGGATGGCATCGCTCACCGCGCGGGTCAGCGCCAAATCGAACCCGGCCTTGGTGCCATCACGGTCCATGCTGGTGAGCAAAATCTCGCCCGCGCCGAATTCAGCCATCTGGGTCGCCCAGGCCACTGCGTCGAGCCCGGTGTTTTTGCGCCCGCCGTGGCTGTACACGTCCCAACCCTCACCCACCGGTTGCCCGTTGGCGCCGAGTCGCAAGGCGTCTTCCGCGCTGCGGCGCTTGGCGTCGATGGCGACCACAATGCACTGCGCGCCGTATTTGCGCGAGGCATCACGAATGACCTGCGGGTTGGCAATCGCTGCCGAGTTAAAACTGGTTTTGTCGGCACCCGCATTGAGCAGGCGGCGCACGTCGTCCACAGTGCGCACACCCCCGCCGACGGTGAGCGGAATGAACACCTGGCTGGCCACGGCCTCGATGATGTGCAGGATCAGGTCGCGCCCGTCGCTGGTGGCAGTGATGTCCAGAAAAGTGAGTTCGTCGGCGCCCTGCTCGTTGTACCGTGCGGCGATTTCGACCGGATCACCGGCATCACGCAACTCGACAAAATTGACACCTTTGACCACCCGGCCGCCGGTGACGTCAAGGCAGGGAATGATTCGTTTGGCTAGCATGGTTGACCTATAACGTCACGGGATTCGGTGATCTGCGTATTGCTCGCAGCGAAATCAAGGAGGAGACCGAAGGTCGGGGGACATTCGCGGAGGGCAATATGTAGGTCACCGAATCCTTTAGCTACCCAGCCCAGCCTGTTAGCCATTCAGTTCGTCCGCCCGTTCTTGCGCCTTCTCAAAATCCAGGTCACCGCTGTAGATGGCACGGCCACAGATGACACCTTCCACCCCCTCGTCTTCCACCGCGCACAGGGCTTCGATGTCGGCGATGTTGGACAGGCCGCCCGAGGCGATCACCGGAATGGTGAGCGCCTGCGCCAGGCGCACGGTGGCTTCAATGTTGATACCACTGAGCATGCCGTCGCGGCCGATGTCGGTGTAGATGATGGATTCGACACCAAAGTCTTCAAACTTCTTGCCCATGTCGATCACGTCGTGGCGGGTCAGCTTGCTCCAGCCGTCGGTGGCCACCTTGCCGTCTTTGGCGTCCAGACCCACGATGATGTGGCCGCCAAACGCAGTGCAGGCATCCTGCAAGAAGCCGGGGTTGCGCACCGCTGCGGTGCCGATGATGACGTAACGCAAGCCAGCGTCCAGATAACGCTCGATGGTGTCCAGGTCACGGATGCCGCCGCCGAGCTGCACATCCACCTCGCTGCCCACCGCCTTGAGGATCTTGCGGATGGCGGCCTCGTTCTTCGGGTGCCCGGCAAACGCCCCGTTCAGATCGACCAGATGCAGGCGCCGCGCGCCCTTGTCCACCCAGCTGCGGGCCATCACCGATGGCTCCTCGCTGAAGGTGGTGGCAAGTGCCATATCGCCCTGTTGCAGGCGCACACAATGGCCGTCTTTGAGATCAATTGCAGGAATTAAAAGCATGATGCTTCAGGTGTGGGAGTGAAAAAACGAAAGAAAACCGGAGATGGACGAGAACTGCGACAGCTCATGCCCGAGGCCAGGCGCTGGCAAAACAGGGAGTGGTTGACATGACGGGTGTCAAAAAAGCTGAATCAGGGATTCCAGTGGAGAAAGTTGCGGTACAGGGCCAAGCCTTGGTCGGCGCTTTTCTCGGGGTGAAACTGTGTGGCAAAAATATTATCACGTGCAATGGCAGAACTGAAGCGCTGGCCGTAGTCCGTCTCACCCGCGCTGTGGCGCGCATCCGACGGTCTGGCGTAGAAACTGTGCACAAAGTAGAAGTAGCTGCCATCCGGCACCTCGCCCCAGACCGGGTGCCGCACGCCGCCCGGCTGCATCTGCCAGACCTGGTTCCAGCCCATCTGTGGCACCTTGTAGCGGCTGCCATCGGGCTGCACCTGGCCCGCCAGGTCAAACTTGAGCACCTCCCCGTGGATCAGGCCCAGACCGGGCGTGTCGCCCTCAGCGCTGTGGTCCAGCAGCATCTGCATGCCGACACACACGCCAAACAAGGGTTTGCTGGCCGCGGCTTCGATTACCGAGGCTTGCAAGCCCGATTCACGCAGCTCGCGCATGCAGTCGGGCATGGCGCCCTGGCCGGGCAACACCACCCGCTCGGCAGCCCGCACCTCGTCGGGGTTGGCGGTGATGACCACCTGGTAACCACTGCCAACGGCCGCAGCCTGCACCGCTTGCGACACCGAGCGCAGGTTGCCCATGCCGTAATCGACCACGGCCACGGTCTTGCCGGAGGAATGGATCACTTCATTGTTCATCGTTGTCAACCCTTGCTCACGCTCATGACCGCCAAGCCGGCCCACCATCCATCACAACGACCCCTTGGTCGACGGCACCTGGCCCGCCGAGCGCGGGTCCAGCTCCACCGCGGCACGCAGGGCGCGGCCGAAAGCCTTGAAGATGGTCTCGGCCTGATGGTGCGCGTTGACACCTTTGAGGTTGTCGATGTGCAGCGTGACAAAGGCGTGGTTGACAAAGCCCTGAAAAAATTCGTGCACCAACTGGCTGTCAAAGTTGCCGATCATGCCGCTGGAAAATTTCACGTCCATCACCAGCCCGGGGCGGCCAGAAAAGTCGATCACCACGCGGCTGAGCGCTTCGTCCAGCGGCACGTAGGCGTGGCCGTAGCGGCGGATGCCTTTTTTGTCGCCAATCGCCTTGTGCACCGCCTGCCCCAGGGTGATGCCCACGTCTTCCACCGTGTGGTGGCCGTCGATGTGCAAGTCGCCCTCGGCGTCAATGTCCAGGTCAATCAAGCCGTGGCGGGCAATCTGATCGAGCATGTGGTCGAAGAAACCAATGCCGGTGTGCAGGCGCGATACGCCGGTGCCGTCCAGATTGACACGCACCGACACCTGCGTCTCGGCGGTGTTGCGGGCCAGTTCGGCGATGCGTGGCAGGGTGGTGGCCAACGCTTCAGGAAGTTCGGTCAGCGGGTAGTTGGTCATAGTGAGGTTTCCAGGGCGGCCAGCATCTGGTGGTTTTCGGGCGAGGTGCCTACCGTCAGGCGCAGGCAGTTGTTCAACAGTGCATGCATTTTAGAAACGTTCTTGACCAGCACACCCCGGGCTTTCATGCCCTCAAAGGTTTTCTGGGCGTCTGGCACCCGGATCAGGATCATGTTGGCCTGGCTCGGGAACACTGTCACACCGGGAAACTCGGCCAGCACGGTCAGCAGCTGTTCACGCTGGCGGCAGATGTCCTGCGCCTGTTGTTCAAACACGGCCTGGTGCTCCAGCGCAAACAGCGCGGCCTCGCAGTTGAGCACACTCACGTTGTAGGGCGGGCGCACCTTGTCGAGCTGGCCAATCAGCGCCTGCTGACCCACCAGGTAACCCAAGCGCACCCCGGCCAGGCCAAACTTGCTGAGCGTGCGCAGCAGCAGCACATGCGGGTGGCGGGTCAGGCGGTCGGCGTAACTCTTGGTGGCAAAGGGCTGGTAGGCCTCGTCAATCACCACCAGTCCGCCGTACTCACCGGCGGCACAGACGATGGCCTCCAGCGCCTCGTCGTCCCACAAGTTGGCCGTAGGGTTGTTGGGGTAGGCCAGGAAGGTGATGGCGGGCTGGTATTGATCGATGGCGGCCAACATCGCGGGCAGGTCCAGCTCGAAATCGGTCGTCAAGGGCACACCCACATAGTCCAGCCCCTGCAGCTGCGCACTCATGGCGTACATGACAAAACCCGGCTCGGGCGCCAGCACCACGGCCTTTTTCTGGCCGTTGGTTTCTGATGGCGGTACCGCGCAGGCCAGTGCCAGCAGGCTGATGAGTTCGTCCGAGCCATTGCCCAGCATCAGGGCGTAACCCTCGGGCAAGGCTGCGTGCTGCTGCAGCGCAACCATCAGGTCGGTGATGCGTGGGCCGGGGTAACGATTCAGCGCCACCGCACCCAGGCGCTGACCCAACCCAGCCTGCAACTCGGGTGAAAGCCGGTGCGGGTTCTCCATGGCGTCAAGCTTGACCAGGCCGGTGGCGTTTTGCACGGTGTAGGCGTGCATGGCTTGGACGTCGGGGCGGATGCGGCGCTGGATCAGCGTGTCCAGCGCGGGGTTTGTGATGGGGTCGTTCGCAGGCATCAGGTAATCACTTTTCAAAAAATCAGTCCACCAGCGCCAGCTCACCTGGGGTGACCAGCAGCGGGCTCAGGATGCTCACACCGTCGATCTGCTGGCCGTGTGTCAAATCGAGCGACAACACATGGCTGGCGCCACTTTGTGCGGCGGCGGCGACGATCAGCGCGTCCCAATAAGGCAGGCCAAAACGGGCTTCCACCCCCCAGGCGGTTTCCACCGTCTGGTGGTCAATCTGCCAGGGCTGCCAGAGCTGGTAACGGCGCAACTTGGCGCGGGCGTCACCCAGCGGCATGCCAAAGTGCTGCGTGGCGCTGACGTAATACGCACTCAGCACCTGCGTGCTGACACGCCCGGCGCGGCGCTGCCACAGCGCCTGCAACCAGTCGCGCACACGGGCTTGGCGAGCTGCATCAAACGCATCGTCGGCCATCAACAACACGTTGGTGTCCACAAAAACGATGGCGCCGGTGGCGTCCAGCGGGCTAGCCATGTTGGCCCCCTCGCACTGGGTAGGCCTTGCCACCTGCGTTGAAGCTGGAAGTGTCGGCCTCCCAGTCGCGCTGCGCACGGGTGTAGGCATCGTCAAACTGCATCTTCTCGGTGAGCATCTCGCCCACCAGCCGCGACACACTGGTGTTACGCCGCGCCGCCTCGATCCGCACCCACTCCAGGGTGCTGTCTTCGACGGTGATGGTGACGTTTTTCATCCTGGAATCAGTTTACACGAAATTCGTGGTGCACGAAGTTCGTGTTTATCTTCGTGGAGGTGATGCTGGAGAGGCGGCAGATATCTGGCGGCTATGCCGTTGTTGTTTTCTTTACCCACCGCACCTGGCTGCGGGCCAGATGCAAGTACCGGCGGCTATAGTCAGACCAACGATGGAAGAGATAGCACATGAAGGCCCTGGACACCGCGTTTAACAACTGGCATCTGCCGAGTTTCTTGCTCTTTTTATCAGAGCACATTCAGCATATGGCACGAGGGCTGAAGAGTGATTTCTCATACCAAAACGCCAGGATGTCCGACGGGATTTTGCCGTCTACATTACGTTACACCTCACGCCACAACTAGGTGACATCGACATGGCTCGTGTATTTATCTCGCACGCACACAGTCAGCAAGGCCTCGCTAAGCGACTGGCTGATGGCTTGGCCAACGCTGGATTGACCCCAATTCTTGATTCAAGCGCACTCGCTATTGGCGATGATCTTCTTAGACACGTGCTTTACAGCGTTGAAAGCTCGGACTTCGTCCTATTGCTCATGCCTGTTGGGCAAGGAAGCGAGGCACGCTGGCTTCGGCATGAGATGAATGAAGCAATAGGTTACAAACTCAGAAGCAGAAATATTTCAGTCGTACCCGTTTACCTCGGAAGGAAACCTGTGGATGCACCAGCTTCCGGTGTTGTTTCCTTTGCGGTTGATTTTGACGAACATGGCGAGCCGTCTGACAAATCGATCGAGAAAATTGCCACTTCGCTACGAGACCTTCCCAGAATTCAATTTGACCGTCTCGGCCCTGCCGAATTTGAGCGCCTTGTAGTTGCTCTGCTTGAAAAGCTTCGATTCTTCGATATCGAATCGAACACAACAAATGACTATGGATTCGATCTGCTTGCACGCACGCGTGCCAGAAATCCATTTGGTGGACTTGGCATAATTACTTGGCTTGTGGAAATAAAGTATAGAAACGACTCCCGCGCAGATATTAGTGCTTTACACCAGCTGAGCTCGCGTCTTGAACGGTTTCCCCTCGAGACTAATGGCGTGCTTATTACCAATGGCCAACTGACATCCACCGCGCGCGAGTGGGTCGAAGAAAATCGAAAGAGGAAGAGAACATCTATCACCATCGTCGACGGCACGCAGCTTCGTGAGATGTTGATAAGGTACCCGGCGTTGGTAGATCAGTTCTTTCCCGAGGTTTGAGATGACAGTCGAAGCTGATCTGGTGGCTCGGCTGAACGCAGTCCCAGCAGGACATGCTGGCTGGGTGGACTTCGAGAATATCTGTATTGAGATTCTTCAGCACCTATTTGTTCCGCCACTCGCAAAGCCAAAGGTGCAGCCACGCACGTACTCTGGCATTGATCGCAGAGATGCTGTTTTTCCAAATCGTGAAGATATCGGAACCGGAGTCTGGGCCAGAATTTATCGAGAGCTAGAGGCGCGCCTAATACTTTTTGAATTCAAGAACTACGATGCCACCGAGATTGGGAAAGATGAAATCAATCAGACTAGGAACTATCTCAATGCTGCAATGGGCAGGTTGGCGATTGTGTGCTCTAACAAACTTCCTAACGATCAAGCCCACATAAAAAGAAATACGATCTATTCGGAAGAAAAGAAGGTGATTCTTTTCCTTACTAAAGACAAACTGGAGGAAATGCTGTTCATTAAGGAACGGGGTGATGATCCCAGTGATCTCATGATGGATGAGATTGAATGGTTCTACCTTCAGCACGAGTGAGGTCTACCCTTTCATTCCACCGGACCTGCGCAAAAATCCGCGCAGGCCGGTGAATTCAGACGTTGGACCACTGCATCGGGGGACCGTGGGCTGCGTTGTTTTCCCCCACAACCAGCCATTATTTGTCGGGTTTACCTATCCTAAGGAGGGCGTGAAGATGAAAGAAACACTTCGTTTTATCAAGCATATCTTTCGCAACATCGTGAAGTTCGGCGGCTGCAAAATGTGTTCCTGCACGAGTTACCACACATCAGAAAATGATTGGCAATTTTGCGATTGTGGGCACAGCAGATCTATGCATGAACACTAAGTTTCAAGGCAGCTTGGGTGAAGGCTTTGGCCCAACCCTGCGGTCAACCGGACGCTGCACGATAAACCACGCAACGCCGGTGACCTCCAAGGTTCGCCGTGGGCGCGGCACTTTCTGAACACTTTTAGCCAAATCAGCCTCTAGCCCTCGTTTAACAAAGGCATACCTCTACGAATAATATAGCAACCAACTTCTGCAGGCTGGCTACCGCGATGTGTTGCCACCCACCCGGTAAGTCAACTCAGCGCGGCAGACTCAACCCACGCGGCGCGGGTGTCAGGCTTGGCTGTGCAGGCGCATCTCCGCCGCGCGTGCGTGGGCTTGCAGGCCTTCGCCGTGGGCGAGCACCGAGGCAATCTGGCCCAAGATCTGGGCACCGGCTTCGCTGACCTCGATCAGGCTGCTGCGTTTTTGGAAGTCGTAGACCCCCAGCGGTGACGAGAAGCGTGCGGTGCCGCTGGTGGGCAACACGTGGTTCGGCCCGGCGCAGTAGTCGCCCAGGCTCTCAGACGTGAATGCACCCAAAAAGATGGCGCCTGCGTGTTTGAGCAGCGGCTCCCAGCGGTGTGGGTCGCGGCTGGAGACTTCCAGGTGTTCCGGCGCAATGCGGTTGGCAATATCGCAGGCTTCTTCCATGCTGCGCGTGAGGATCAGCGCGCCGCGGTCGTTGAGCGACTTGGCAATGATCTCGCGCCGGGGCATCTCGGGCAGCAGCTTGGTGATGCTGGCCTGCACTTGTTCGATGTAAGACGCGTCGGGGCACAACAAAATGCTCTGCGCCAGTTCGTCGTGTTCGGCCTGGCTGAACAGGTCCATCGCCACCCAGTCGGGCGGTGTGCTGCCATCGGCCAGCACCAGGATTTCACTCGGGCCGGCGATCATGTCGATGCCGACCACGCCAAACACGCGCTTTTTGGCGCTGGCCACATAGGCGTTGCCGGGGCCGGTGATCTTGTCTACTTTGGGCACTGTGGCGGTGCCGTAAGCCAACGCTGCCACGGCTTGCGCGCCGCCGATGGTGAAGGCGCGTGTGACACCCGCCACATAAGCGGCGGCCAACACCAGGGCATTTTTTTCACCCTTGGGCGTGGGCACCACCATGATGATTTCGCCCACACCGGCCACATGCGCGGGGATGGCGTTCATCAACACACTGCTCGGGTAGGCGGCCTTGCCGCCCGGCACGTAGATGCCGACGCGGTCCAGCGGGGTGACCTTCTGACCCAAGAGCGTGCCGTCGTCGTCGCGGTAACTCCAGCTCTCGCCACTGGCCTTTTTTTGCGCCTCGTGGTAGCTGCGCACACGTTTGGCGGCAGATTCGAGTGCGCTGCGTTGCAGATCGGGCAAAGCCTCAAAGGCGGCCTTGAGTTCGGCCTGGGTCAGCTCCAGCTCGGCCATGGTGGCGGCTTGCAGTCCGTCAAAACGGGTGGTGTAGTCAAGCACAGCGGCATCACCACGCGCCTGCACATCTGCCAGGATGTCGGCCACACGGTGCTCGATGCCCGCGTCTGTCTCGGCGGACCAATGTAAGCGGGCCTTGAAATCAGCCTCAAAAGAGCTGTCAGCGGTGGATAAACGGGCGGGGGTGGCTGTTGGGTTCATGGTGGCAAGCTTCGGGTTGGCTTGAGTTTAGCGGGGTGCTGGCTACCGGCTATGTCGCAGAGGGCAGCCTAGCGGAATCAAAACTTCAGGCGCTACGTAATAGATAGTCAATTTCACTTATTGGATAAGGGATAGAGGCCTATCTTATGCAGAGAATCTCAACACCTGCTCAGGCGGCGCGGCAGCCAGGAGAGCGAAGACGTGTTCATGGCATGTAGCCGGTGCGCAAAGCGTGTTCCCACTCGGGGCGGCCGCGTAACCTGGCCAGCTGGGCCATCGCCGCGTGGTCGTAGGGAACCGACAGCAGAGACACGCACCAGCCGTCTTTGCGTTGCTCCGCCAGAGCGTAACGCGCGTCGGGCGAGCCGGTCTCCACCACATGGGGCACCGGGTGGGTGTCGTCATAAGCCGGCAGACCCACACTGCCCGGATTCACCACGCGCTGCCCACGCCGGGTGTGCACCACACGCGCCACATGGGTGTGACCACAAGCCACCAGGGACGCGAGTTCGCCGCTCAGGCGGGTATCCACCTCGGCGGCGGTGGCCAGGCGGACAGCGCCCTTCTCCAGGGTTTCTAGAAAATATTCGACATCACTGCGCGGCGAGCCGTGGCACAGGAACACATCGGGTGTTAAACGAACGTTGGACGGCAAAGACCTGATCCAGTCCCACTCCGGCATGGTGAGTTGCGCGTGGGCGTAAGCGTCAGAAAGGCCCATCTGATCCGCGCTTTGGGTGAGCAACTGCCGCTCGTGGTTGCCCGCCACGCTCAGCCAACCCTGGGCCATCAGGAACTGGGCGGTTTCACGCGGCAACAGCGGGCCGGACAGGCTGTCACCCAGGTTCACCACCTGGTCCACACCCCGGCGGCGCAGGTCGGCGGTGACGGCTTCCAGAGCGGCGAGGTTGCCGTGGATGTCGGAGAGCAGGGCCAGGCGCATGGTGAGGTAGGGTTAAGTCGGCGCGTATTGCGGAGGCTAGCGGCTGTCCCACGGGTTGATCAGGGCCACGCCCAAACCCTCAAAGTGCTTGGTGTTTCGCGTCGCCAAGATGGCGTCGCGACTCAGGCAGATGGCCGCAATTTGTGCGTCGGCCATCGCCATACTTTGGCCGATGCGCTCACGCTCGGCCAGCATCACCGCGTAAACCGACGCTGCACCCAGATCAAAGCTCAGGATCTGCCCGGCAAAGTCCTGCTCCAGCATGGCCGACACCGCTTGTGCCAGCCGCTGCTTGCGCGCACCTTCTGGCAACCTGGCCACACCAAACAACAACTCGGCTGCCACCACCGAGTTCAGCCACAGGTCTTCGGGGGCTTGCGCATCCAGCCAGGCCAACACCGTCGGATCAGGCTTGGCGCGCATGACCTCTGACAGCACATTGGTGTCCAGAACAATCACGCGCTGTGGCCTTCCTCAAAACTGGCGAAACGCGGCAAGTCAGATCGATCAGGCAGCGGCAACGCTACGCCACCCATAGCAGCAAAGCGCGCATGAATGCGGCTACCCAGCCCACTGGGCCGGGCGTCCTGCGTCATGGCTTGACGCAAAATCGACCGCACCTCTTCCTCCATGGAGCGACCATGCGCAGCCGCCATCAGGCGCAACTTGTCTTTGATCTCGGGCTCAATGTTTCTCACCGTCAAGGTACTCATGGGCAAACTCCTCAGAGGCAAAAATGCCATCACTGACAGCAATGCTAGCAGATCAAACAAAAGTGCGCCATGAAAAGTGGCCATTGGCACCCACAGCACACACCTGGTGAGCCTGTTGCCACTGGCTGGGTGGCAGATGGGAGGGCCTGGACGTGGACGCTAGCAAATCGGGCAGGCGCCCACCCGTCGGACAGATCTGCGCAAGCCGCCGCCCCGTGTGGTCGGCTTGCCTACGTCAGAGACCGATCAAGCGATAGCCGACTCAAACGCGTCAATGATGTGGCGCATGGGCGCCTGCTTGAGCTTGAGCGCGGCCTGGTTGACCACCAGGCGTGAGCTGATGTCCATGATGTGTTCGACTTCAACCAGGTGGTTGGCCTTGAGGGTGTTGCCGGTGGACACCAGGTCCACAATCGCGTCGGCCATGCCCACCAGCGGCGCGAGTTCCATGCTGCCGTAGAGCTTGATCAGGTCAACGTGCACACCCTTGCTGGCGAAGAAGTCGCGCGCAATCGCCACGTATTTGGTGGCCACGGTCAGGCGTGAGCCTTTTTTGACCGCGCTTTTGTAGTCAAAGTCGGAGCGCACCGCCACGCTGATGCGGCATTTGGCAATCTGCAAATCCAGCGGCTGGTAGAGGCCCTGGCTGCCGTGCTCCAGCAGCGTGTCTTTGCCGGTGATGCCCATGTCGGCGCCGCCGTACTGCACGTAGGTGGGCACGTCGGTGGCGCGCACCACCAGCACCCGCACATCGGGCTGGTTGGTGGTGAGGATGAGTTTGCGCGAGGTGTCCGGGTCTTCCAGCACCTCAATGCCAGCGGCTTTGAGCAGCGGCAGGGTTTCTTCAAAGATCCGGCCCTTGGACAGTGCAATAGTGATCATTTTGGCCTCTAGCCCTTATTTAATAAGGGAGGGTAGCTATATAAATTAATGGATAACTGGCTATTTGACACGCTCAATGTCGGCACCGAGTGCGCGCAACTTTTCTTCCATCTGGTCGTAACCGCGGTCCAGGTGGTAGATGCGGTCCACCAGCGTCTCACCTTGCGCCACCAGACCGGCAATCACCAAGCTGGCCGAAGCGCGCAGGTCGGTCGCCATCACGGTGGCGCCAGACAGTTGTGGCACACCTTCCACCAAAGCGATCTTGCCGTCAATCTGGATGTTGGCGCCCAGGCGCACCAGTTCGTTGACGTGCATGAAACGGTTCTCAAAAATCGTCTCGGTGACCTTGGCGGTGCCTTGCGCCACGCAGTTGAGCGCCATGAACTGCGCCTGCATGTCAGTCGGGAAACCCGGGTACTCGGTGGTGCGGAAACTCTGCGCCTTGAGCTGGGCCGCGCCGCTGGACTGGACACGAATGCCGTCAGCCTCGGCAGTGACGCTCACGCCCGCTTCGCGCAGTTTTTCGACCACGGCCTCCAGGTGGTCGATGCGGGCGTGGCGCGCCAGCACATCGCCGCCAGCGGCAGCCACCGCACACAAAAAGGTACCGGCTTCGATGCGGTCCGACACCACCTGGTGGGTGCAGCCGTGCAATTTGTCCACGCCCTGGATGCGGATGCGACTGGTGCCGTGGCCTTCGATCTTGGCGCCCATCTTGATCAGCATCTCGGCCAGATCGGGAATCTCGGGCTCTTGCGCGGCGTTTTCCAGAATGGTTTCACCTTCGGCCAGGCAGGCGGCCATCAGGAAGTTTTCGGTGCCGGTCACCGTCACCATGTCGGTGGTGATGCGCGCGCCTTTGAGGCGGGTGCGGCCTGCGGGCAACTTGGCGACCATGTAGCCGTGTTCGACCACAATCTCGGAGCCCATCGCGGTCAGGCCCTTGATGTGCTGGTCCACCGGCCGCGAGCCGATGGCACAGCCACCGGGCAGCGACACTTTGGCGTGGCCAAACCGCGCCAGCAGCGGCCCCAGGGCCAGCACCGAGGCGCGCATGGTTTTCACGAGTTCGTAAGGGGCTTCGGGGCGGATCGGGTCAGCGGCATGGAAACCCATGCCGCCGCGCTCCCCAAAGGTCTCGGTTTTGACACCCATGTGCTCGAGCAGGGTGCGCATGGTGGCCACGTCTTTGAGGCGCGGCACGTTGTGCAGGATGACTGGCTCGTTGGTGAGCAGCGCGGCGCACAGTTCGGGCAGGGCGGCGTTTTTGGCGCCGGAGATGGTGACCTCACCCAACAGCGGGCGGCCACCACGAATCAGAAGTTTGTCCATGTCATTGGGCGCGTTGGGTGGCCCATTCGGCCGGGGTGAAAGCCTTGATCGACAAGGCGTGCACCTCGTCGGTCTTCATGCGGTCGCCCAGCGTGGCGTAGACGCGCTGGTGGCGGGCAATGGCGCGTTTGCCGTCAAACTCAGCAGAGACGATGGTGGCGAACCAGTGGCGGCCATCACCTTCGAGTTCAATGTGCTCACAGGGCAGGTGGGCGGCAATCAGGGCTTTGAGTTGGTCAGCAGTCATATACAAACAGGTTGACGGGGCAGCCCATGGGCGCACTCCCCCGCAGTTAAAACATCAGGAACGAATCCGGTAGCCGATGCGCAGCAGGTACGCCGCCGCCGCACTGACCACCAGCAGCGTGACGCCGACCACCCCCAGGCTGAGCCAGGGCGAGACGTCGCTCACACCAAAAAAACCGTAGCGAAAGCCGTCAATCATGTAGAAAAACGGGTTGAGGTGGCTCACCTTCTGCCAGAACGGCGGCAGCGAATGGATGGAGTAAAACACCCCGCTCAAAAAGGTCATGGGCATCACGATGAAGTTCTGGAACGCGGCCAGCTGCTCGAACTTTTCTGAATGCAGACCGGCGATCAGGCCCAAAGCGCCCATCAAGGTGGCGCCCATCAGCGCAAACACCACAATCCAGACCGGGGCGACAAAGCTGAACTCGGTGAAAAAGGCCGACACAGCAAAGACACAAACCGCCACCACCAGCCCGCGAAACACCGAAGCGCCCACATAGGCCACAAACCAGTGCCAGGACGACAAGGGCGTGAGCAGCAAAAACACCAGATTGCCCATCACCTTGCTGGCGATCAGCGAGGACGAGCTGTTGGCAAACGCGTTTTGCAGCAGGCTCATCATGGCCAGGCCCGGCACCAGAAAGGCGGTGTAACTGACCTGGTCATAGACCTTGACGTGTGATTCAAGCGCATGGCCAAAAATCAGCAGGTACAGCATGGCGGTGAGCACCGGACCACCCACGGTCTGGCCCACCACGCGCCAAAAGCGCATGACCTCCTTGTAAAACAGCATCTGCCAGCCGGTCATGCGCTCACCTGTTGGTCGGTTGGATCGATGCGGGCATGCTGCTTCATGACTTGCAGAAACACGTCTTCCAGGTCGGCACGGCGGATTTCGATGTCGTGCAGTTCCAGCCCGGCCTCGCGGGCGGCGGCCAGGTAGCGCTCAATCGCCAGCGCGTCCGTGGCCGGGTATTGAACGACTCGGCCGGTGATGCGGGCGCCGGTCTTCAAGGACGGCGGCAATTCACTGTCTATCTTGAACTGCAGCACATTGCCGGAGGCGGCCTTGAGCAGCGCACTGGTGCTGTCCAGCGCCACCACGCGCCCCTGCTTGAGCATGGCGATGCGGCCACACAGCGCCTCGGCTTCCTCCAGGTAGTGGGTGGTGAGCAACACCGTGCTGCCTTGTTTGTTGAGCTTGGCAATGAAGGCCCACAGCGTCTGGCGCAGCTCCACATCCACCCCGGCGGTGGGTTCATCCAGCACAATCACCGGCGGCTTGTGCACCAGCGCCAGCCCCACCAGCACACGGCGCTTCATACCGCCCGAAAGGGCGCGCATGTTGACGTGGGCTTTTTCGGTGAGGCCCAAGCTCTCCAGCAGCTCGTCAATCCAGGCGTCGTTGTGTTTGACGCCAAAGTAGCCCGACTGGAAGCGCAGTGCCTCGCGCACATTGAAAAACGGGTCAAACACCAGCTCTTGCGGCACCACACCGAGCTTGCGCCGCGCCGCGGCAAAGTCGGTTTGCACATCGCTGCCGAGCACAGACACGCGCCCGGATGTGGCTTTGGCCAGCCCGGCCAGAATGGTGATCAGCGTGGTTTTGCCTGCGCCGTTGGGGCCCAGCAGACCAAAAAACTCACCCGGCTCAATGTCCAGACTGACGTTATCCAGCGCCAGAAACGTGCCGCTCTGCGGGTTGCGGGGAGACGGGTAAGCTTTGGAGACTGACTGGAAGGAGATGGCGGGCATGGGGCCGCTATTTTAGGGCTGCGCTGCCGACATGGTCCGGCAGCAACTCGGCGATGCCATACAGGCGCGCCAGGTCGGCCAGCCGCTGCGGCAGACAGGTCACGGCAAAGGTTTTGCCCAAGCCCAGCGCCTGGCGCCGCAACGAGAGCAACACGGCCAAGGCCGCCGAATCAAATCGGCCCAGGCCCGACGCACTCACCACCACACCGGCGGGCTCGGCCGGCAAGACCGCCCCCAGGTCCAGCAGGCAGGCGCTGGCGGTGGTGTGCGTCAGTTGGGGTGGCAGTTGCAGCACGGCTAACCCTTGTTGGATTTGGCGTCGCCTGCCGCGTTGGACTTGTTGCGCTCGGTCAGCGTGGCAATCAGGCCATCAATGCCTTTGGCATTGATCTCCTGAGAAAACTGGCTGCGGTAGGTGTCCACCAGCCACACCCCCAGCACGTTGAAGTTGTAGACCTTCCAGCCCGCGCCAACGC
The DNA here is from genome assembly GCF_020594515.1 of Rhodoferax sp. U2-2l. GTDB lineage: Bacteria > Pseudomonadota > Gammaproteobacteria > Burkholderiales > Burkholderiaceae_C > Rhodoferax. The sequence continues at coordinate 243,704 of NZ_JAJCTH010000002.1, read as the reverse complement.
CAGGGGTCTTGACGAGTCGGTAATCCAGCTGGACCGGGTCACCGCGGCCTTTGATCAGCGTGCGCACGATCACTTCCTTGTCTTCCGGCGCAGAACGCATCGGCTTGATGCTGAACGACAGGTTCTTGACCTGGCTCATGGCGCCAGAGTAGGTGCGCAACAAGAGGGTTTTGAACTCGGCTTGCAGCCGGGCGCGCTGCTCCGGGGTGGCCTGCCGCCAAGCGGGGCCCACCGCCGACGACGTCATGCGCTGGAAGTCGACATGCGGCATCACTTTCTGGTCAACCAGCTCCTTGATGCGAGCCAAGTCACCGGCCTGCACCGCCTTGTCGGACTGGATGATGTCGATGGCTTCTTGGGTCAGGCGACCAATCAGCGCATCGGGCGCCTCGTCAGCCGCTTGGGCCAGGGGGCTGGCGAGGCCCAGGCCGACCAGACTCAGGAAGGGCAAACACTGCAATAAAGAACGTCGTTTCATCATCACTCCTTCCGGAAATTCAAGGGTTGGCATTGTCGTTCGGCGCTGGCGGTTCCTCTTCCATCGGCGGATTGCCGTCATGGACCAGGCTGAGCCGACGTTGCAAAAACGCGTCGCGCGTGAAGGTGTAGGGATCCAGCGCCACCTCGTCGAGCATTTTGCCGGCCTCGAGCAGCTGCGCCCGACGGCTGACCAGACCCAGCGCCGTGGCCGAGTTGCGGGTGGCGGTGTCGTCCACCGCTGACAGGGCATTGCCGCTCATGTCCACTGGCAGCGCAGCCGTGTCACGCAGTGTGGACGGGCCCAGCAAGGGCAGCACCACATAGGGGCCCGCGCCAACGCCCCAATGGCCCAGGGTCTGGCCAAAATCTTCAGGGAAGCGTTCAATGCGCATCTCGGAGGCTATGTCAATCAGGCCACCCAGACCGAACACCGTGTTCACACCAAAACGCACGATGCTGTTGCCCGCCCCCTCCCCCTTGAGCTGCAAGGTGTTGTTGACGAATGACCAGAGGTCTTGCAGGTTGCTGAAGAAGTTGCTGACACCGGTGCGCACCGGTGAGGGCAAGACATCGCGGTAAGCGATAGCGACTGGCTTGACCACCGCGCGGTCCACGGCGTCGTTGAAACCATACACACCGCGGTTGAACGGCTCCAGCGGGTCGCGCGAGTTGGCATTCGGGCCGGTGGCGCAAGCGCTGAGCACCAACGCGGCGGTCAATACGGCCGCCCGGGTGGCAACACGGCGATAGCCCTGGGTGATGTTGTTTGGGTTCATGCGGGAGGCTCTCATCTACTTGTCCGATTCGGGGGCGGCGGGTTCAGCCGCCTTGCTGTACAAAAACTGGCTGATGAGGTTTTCCAGCACCACCGCGGACTGGGTGCTGGAAATGACATCACCGGCGGCCAGGTTCTGGTCGTCGGCCCCGGCTTCAATGCCCAGATACTGGTCCCCCAGCAAACCGCTGGTCAGGATCTTGAGCGAACTGTCTTTGGGGAACACGTAGCGGTTTTCCAGCGCCAGCGTCACCCTGGCCTGGAACGATTTGTCGTCAAAGGCAATGTCTTCCACGCGGCCCACCACCACGCCAGCGCTTTTGACGGCTGCCTTGGGCTTGAGGCCACCGATGTTGTCAAACTTGGCGGTGACCGCATAGGTTTTCTGGAAGTTCAGGCTCAGCAGATTGGCCGACTGCAGCGCCAGAAACAGGATGGCGACCGCACCCAGCAGCACAAACAGGCCCACCCAGAGATCATTTTTGGAGCGTTGCATTCAAATCCCTTCTAAATGGTTGAGGACAGAGCTGGCTCGCTTCGCGTAGCTGCGGTCTGTCCCGCAAGTTCTCACGATGTCGAGGACAGAGCAAGCGACTTTCGGTCGGGGCGCATGCATGTCGCTTTGGTCTGTCCCGCAAAGTCTCATATTGTGAACATCATGGCGGTCAGGATGAAGTCCAGACCCAGCACGGTCAGCGAGGCCATCACCACGGTGCGCGTGGTGGCCTTGGCCACCCCTTCAGGCGTGGCCTGCGCGTTGTAACCCTGCAACAGCGCGATGAAGGTCACCGCCACGCCAAACACAAAACTCTTGACCACCCCGTTGCCCAAATCCTGAAAGACGTCCACACCGCCCTGAATCTGGCTCCAGAACGCGCCGCCGTCCACACCGATCATCAGCACCCCAACCACCCAGCCACCGATCACACCGGTGGCACTGAACATGGCAGCCAGCAGCGGCATGGTGATCACACCCGCCCAGAAGCGCGGCGCCAGCACCCGCTGGATCGGGTCCACCGCCATCATTTCCATCACGCTGATCTGCTCGCCAGCCTTCATCAGCCCGATTTCTGCGGTGAGTGAGGTACCGGCCCGCCCGGCAAACAGCAGGGCCGATACCACCGGCCCCAGTTCGCGCAGCAGGCTCAGCGTCACCATCAAGCCTAGCGACTCGGCCGAGCCATAGCGTTTCAAAACGTAATAGCCTTGCAACCCAAAGACAAAGCCGACAAACAGCCCGGCCACCGTGATGATCGGCAGCGAGTAATTACCCAAAAAGTGAATCTGATCGCGCACCAGACCGTTGCGCTTGAGCGCGTAGCCCACCGTACCCAGCAGCCGGCCAAACAACCGGGCGGCATACCCCATGGCGTCCAGGTGCCTGCGCACCGCAAAACCCAGGTCTTTGGGCTGGTACCAGCTCATGGCCTCACCTCGGCGGCAAAGTCCTGCGCCAGGCTGGGGCCGGGGTAGTGGAAGTGCACCGGGCCTTCCGGCAAGGCGTTGACAAATTGGTGCACCAGCGGCTCGGTGCTGTGGCGCACCTCATCGGGCGTGCCTTGGGTGGCAATCTTGCCGTTGGCCAGAATGATGACCTGGTCGGCAATGGCAAACGTCTGTTCCAGGTCATGGCTGACAAAAATGCTGGTCAGACCCATGGCGTCGTTGAGTTCACGGATCAGCGTGGCCGCCGTGCCCAGAGAGATCGGGTCCAGCCCGGCAAAAGGTTCGTCGTACATCACCAGCTCGGGGTCCAGCGCCACGGCCCGGGCCATGGCCACGCGCCGCGCCATGCCTCCTGACAAATCGCTGGGCATCAGGTCGCGTGCGCCGCGCAGACCCACCGCATTGAGTTTCATCAGCACGATGTCACGGATCAGCGCTTCGGGCAGATCGGTGTGCTCGCGCAGCGGAAACGCCACGTTTTCATACACATTCAAATCGGCAAACAGCGCCCCAAACTGGAACAGCATGCCCATGCGCCGCCGCGCCACATACAGCTCGGGCTGGGTCATGGGGGTGACGTCCTGGCCGTCAAACAGGGTCTGGCCGCGTTGCGCCCTGATCTGCCCGCCAATCAGCCGCAGCACCGTGGTTTTGCCCCCGCCGGATGCCCCCATCAGCGCCGTGACCTTGCCGCGCGGGATGGTCAGCGACACGTCGTCCAGAATCAAGCGCTCACCGTAGCCAAAGCTCAGGTGGTGCATTTCAACTAGCGGTTTGACAGGGTTTGTGGGCATGAATAGAAAAAGGGTTCGGGAAAACCCGAACCCGCGATGATAAGGGACTGGGCGACTTTTACCGTGGCAGGTCGCTAAAGCCCATCAAGAACTCGTCCACCGAGCGCGCCGCCTGACGGCCTTCGCGAATGGCCCACACCACCAAGCTCTGGCCGCGGCGCACGTCGCCCGCTGCGAAAACCTTGGGCACGTTGGTGACATAACCACCAATGAAGTCGGTACTGGCCTTGGCGTTACCACGCGCGTCTTTCTCGATGCCAAACGCATCCAGCACGGTGGCCACCGGGTTCACAAAGCCCATGGCCAGCAGCACCAGGTCGGCCTGGTAGGTCTTCTCGGTGCCTGGGATCTCGACCATCTTGCCGTCCTTGAGCTCAATGTGCACGGTCTTCAGGCCGGTGAGTTTGCCCTTCTCACCGATGAATTCCTTGGTGGAGATGGCGAACTCGCGCACACAACCTTCATCGTGGCTGGAGCTGGTGCGCAGCTTCATCGGCCAATACGGCCAGGTCAGCGGGCGGTTTTCTTCCACCGGCGGCTGCGGCATGACTTCAAACTGGGTCACGCTGGCAGCCCCGTGGCGGTTGCTGGTGCCCACGCAGTCGCTGCCGGTGTCGCCACCGCCAATCACGATGACGTGTTTGCCGTCGGCACGCAGCTGGTTTTTCAGCTTGTCGCCAGCGTTGACCTTGTTTTGCTGAGGCAAAAACTCCATGGCAAAGTGCACACCGTCCAGGTCACGACCGGGCACCGGCAGATCACGCGACTGCTCGGCGCCGCCGGTCAGGATGATGGCGTCAAACTCGGCTTTCAACTGCTCGGGCGACACGGTGTCCTTGGCCCAGTTGGTAACTTTGCTGCCCTTGGGCAGGCTGCCTACCAGCACGCCGGTGCGGATGGTCACGCCCTCGGCCTTGAGCTGCTCGACACGGCGGTCGATGTGGCTCTTTTCCATCTTGAAGTCCGGAATGCCGTAACGCAGCAAACCACCGACACGGTCGTTCTTCTCGAACAAGGTCACATCATGGCCGACGCGCGCCAGCTGTTGCGCCGCTGCCATGCCGGCCGGGCCAGAGCCGACCACGGCCACCTTTTTGCCGGTCTTGTGCTTGGGCGGCATGGGTTTGACCCAGCCTTCCGCCCAGGCGCGGTCGATGATGGCGTGTTCGATCGACTTGATGCCCACCGCGTCATCGTTGACATTGAGCACACAAGCCGCTTCACAGGGCGCCGGGCAGATGCGCCCGGTGAACTCGGGGAAGTTGTTGGTGCTGTGCAAGACGTCGATGGCGTTTTGCCAGTCGGCACGGTAAACCAGATCGTTGAAGTCCGGAATGATGTTGTTGACCGGGCAGCCGCTGTTGCAAAACGGTGTGCCACAGTCCATGCAGCGCGCCGACTGCCGGGCAGCCTGCTGGTCATCGAGCCCGACCACAAACTCCTTGAAGTGCTTCAAACGCTCGGGCACGGGCTTGTAGCCCTCTTCGATGCGCTCGTATTCCATGAAACCGGTGACTTTTCCCATGATATTTTTCCTGAAACTGTTTCAGTCTAGACTTTGGATGCTTCTTTTTTGTGCGCTGCCTGGGCCAGCTCTGCCAGGGCTTGAGCACCCTTTTTGGCATGCATTTCACCCAGGGCCCGTTTGTATTCCAGGGGGAACACCTTGACGAATTTCTGGCGGCTGGTGTCCCAGTTGTCGAGCAACTCGCGGGCGCGTTTGCTGCCGGTCCAGCGGTTGTGGTCTTCCAGCAACTTCTTCAACTGCACCTCATCGGCCAGGCCGCCGTGCCAGAGTTTCTCGTTGACGCTGGCCTGTTGCTCAGACACGCTCAGCACCTTTTCCAGCGTCACCATGGCGGTGTTGCAGCGCTTGGCAAACTGGCCGTCTTCATCAAAAACATAGGCAATGCCGCCGCTCATGCCGGCCGCAAAGTTGCGCCCGGTCTTGCCCAGCACGGCCACGGTGCCGCCGGTCATGTATTCGCAACCGTGGTCGCCAGTGCCTTCAACAACAGCCGTGGCACCTGACAAACGCACCGCAAAGCGTTCACCGGCAACACCGCTGAAGAAGGCCTCGCCACTGGTGGCGCCAAACATCACGGTGTTGCCCACGATGGTATTTTTGGTGGCGTCACCGCGGAAGTCGATGCTGGGGCGCACCACCACCCGGCCGCCAGAGAGGCCCTTGCCGGTGTAGTCGTTGGCGTCGCCAATCAGGTACAAAGTGACGCCCTTGCACAAAAACGCGCCAAACGACTGGCCGCCGGTGCCTTCCAGCTGGATGCGGATGGTGTCGTCCGGCAGGCCTTCGGGGTGCACCTTGGTCACCGCGCCCGAGAGCATGGCGCCCACCGAGCGATTCACATTGCGCGCCACCTCGATGAACTTCACGCGCTCGCCCTTGTCGATGGCCGCGCGGGACTTGGCGATCAGCACGTTGTCCAGCGCCTTCTCCAGACCGTGTTCCTGGTCTTCGATGTGGAACTTGGGCACATCTGCCGCGACGTTGGGCATGGCAAACAGGCGGCTGAAGTCCAGCCCGCTGGCTTTCCAGTGATCCAGCCCTGAGCGCATGTCCAGCAGGTCGGCGCGACCAATCATGTCGTCGAACTTGCGGATACCCAGCTGCGCCATGATCTGACGCGCTTCTTCGGCGATGAAGAAGAAGTAGTTCACCACATGCTCGGGCTTGCCCGAAAACTTCTGGCGCAGCACCGGGTCTTGGGTGGCGACCCCCACCGGGCAGGTGTTGAGGTGGCACTTGCGCATCATGATGCAGCCCTCCACCACCAGCGGTGCGGTGGCAAAACCGAACTCGTCGGCACCCAGCAAAGCGCCAATCACCACGTCACGGCCGGTTTTCATCTGACCGTCGGTCTGCACCCGGATGCGGCTGCGCAGGCGGTTGAGCACCAGGATCTGCTGGGTTTCGGCCAGACCGATTTCCCACGGGCTGCCGCAATGTTTGATGGACGACCAGGGTGAGGCACCGGTACCGCCGTCGTGCCCGGCAATCACCACATGGTCAGCCTTGCACTTGGCCACACCGGCAGCGATGGTGCCGACACCGATTTCAGACACCAGCTTGACGGAAATCGAGCTGTGCGGCGCCACGTTTTTCAGATCGTGGATCAGCTGCGCCAAGTCTTCAATCGAGTAGATGTCGTGGTGCGGCGGCGGCGAAATCAGGCCGACACCGGGCACCGAGTAGCGCAGCTTGCCGATGTACTCAGACACCTTGCCGCCAGGCAGTTGCCCGCCCTCGCCCGGCTTGGCACCTTGGGCCATCTTGATCTGGATCTGGTCGGCGCTGTGCAGGTATTCCGCCGTCACGCCAAAGCGGCCCGAAGCCACCTGCTTGATGCGGCTGCGCAACGAGTCGCCGTCTTGCAGCGGCATGTCGACCTCAACCACGTCGGCACCAATCACGCTCTTCAAGGTGTCGCCGAGTTTGATCGGGATGCCTTTGAGCTCGTTGCGATAACGCGCCGGGTCTTCGCCGCCCTCGCCGGTGTTGCTCTTGCCGCCAATGCGGTTCATGGCCACGGCCAGCGTGGCGTGGGCCTCGGTGGAGATGGAGCCCAGCGACATGGCGCCGGTGGCAAAACGCTTGACGATTTCTTTGGCGGGCTCCACTTCGTCGATCGGGATCGCCTTGCTCGGGTCGATCTTGAACTCGAACAGGCCACGCAGCGTCATGTGGCGCTTGCTCTGGTCGTTGATCAACTGGGCGTATTCCTTGTAGGTGTTCCAGTTGTTGGCCCGGGTGCTGTGTTGCAACTTGGCAATCGCATCGGGCGTCCACATGTGTTCTTCACCTCGGGCACGCCAGGCGTATTCACCACCAGCATCCAGGCGGTTGGCCAGCACCGGATCGGGACCAAACGCTTCCTTGTGGCGGCGAATGGCTTCCTCGGCGATCTCGAACACACTGATGCCTTCGACCCGGCTCGGTGTGCCGGTGAAGTACTTCTCGACCGTGGCGGTCGACAGGCCGATGACCTCAAACAGCTGCGCGCCGCAGTAGCTCATGTAGGTGGAGACACCCATCTTGGACATGATCTTGGACAGGCCCTTGCCCACTGCCTTGACGTAGTTGTAGATGGCTTTGTCCGCACTCAGGTCACCCGGCAGGTCTTTGCAGATGCTGGCCAGGGTTTCCATCGCCAGGTAGGGGTGAACCGCTTCGGCACCGTAACCGGCCAACACACCAAAGTGGTGGACCTCACGGGCCGAGCCCGTTTCCACGACCAGACCGGCGGTGGTACGCAGGCCTTCACGCACCAGGTGCTGGTGGATCGCGGACAGCGCGAGAACCGCCGGAATCGCCACCTGGGTGGCGTTCATGGCGCGGTCGCTGATGATCAGGATGTTGTGGCCGCCCTTGATGGCGTCCACCGCTTCGGCGCACAGCGAGGCCAACTTGGCTTCCACGCCTTCACGGCCCCACGCCAGCGGGTAGGTGATGTCCAGGGTGTAGCTGCGGAACTTGCCCTGGGTGTGGGTAGCGATGTCGCGCAGCTTGGCCATGTCGGCAAAGTCCAGCACCGGCTGGCTGACTTCCAGGCGCAGCGGCGGGTTGACCTGGTTGATGTCGAGCAGGTTGGGCTTGGGGCCAATGAAGGACACCAGACTCATCACAATCGCTTCGCGGATCGGGTCGATCGGCGGGTTGGTCACCTGGGCAAACAACTGCTTGAAGTAGTTGTAGAGCGGCTTGTTTTTGTCACTCAGCACAGCCAGCGGGCTGTCGTTGCCCATCGAGCCAATGGCTTCTTCACCATTGGCAGCCATCGGGGCGATCAGGAACTTGATGTCTTCCTGGGTGAAGCCAAAGGCCTGCTGGCGATCCAGCAAGGTGCTGTTGGATTCATTGGCGCTGGCAGGTTCGCTGCCGCCGGGCACGTCGCTCAGGCGAATGCGCAGGTTCTCGATCCATTGTTTGTAGGGTTTGCTGTTGGCTAGGCTGGACTTGAGTTCTTCGTCCTCCACCATGCGACCTTGTTCCAGGTCGATCATGAACATCTTGCCGGGCTGCAGGCGCCACTTGCGCACAATCTTGTTTTCCGGGAACGGCAGCACGCCAGACTCTGAGGCCATGACGACCAGATCGTCTTCGGTGATGCAGTAACGCGACGGGCGCAAACCGTTGCGGTCCAGCGTGGCGCCAATCTGACGGCCATCGGTGAACACAATGCTGGCCGGGCCGTCCCAGGGCTCCAGCATGGCGGCGTGGTATTCATAGAAGGCACGGCGGCGTTCGTCCATGCCGGTGTTTTGCTCCCAGGGTTCAGGGATCATCATCATCACCGCCTGGCTGATCGGGTAACCGGCCATGGTGAGCAACTCCAGGCAGTTGTCAAAGGTGGCGGTGTCGCTCTGGCTGGCAAAGCTGATCGGGTAGAGCTTTTTGAGGTCGTCACCGAGTACCGGAGAGCTCATCACGCCTTCGCGGGCTTTCATCCAGTTGTAGTTCCCCTTGACGGTGTTGATTTCACCGTTGTGCGCCACATAGCGGTACGGGTGGGCCAGCGGCCACTCGGGGAAGGTGTTGGTGGAAAAGCGTTGGTGCACCAGGCCCAGGGCGGAGACACAACGCGGGTCCTGCAGGTCCAGGTAATAGGTGCCCACTTGGTCAGCCAGCAGCAGCCCCTTGTAGATCACCGTGCGGCTGGACATGCTGGGTACGTAATACTCTTTGCTGTGTTTGAGCTTGAGCGCCTGAATATGCGCGCTGGCGGTCTTGCGGATCACATACAGCTTGCGCTCCAACGAATCCTGCACGATCACATCGGCGCCACGGCCAATGAAGATCTGGCGCAGGATGGGTTCTTTTTTACGCACATTGGGCGACATCGGCATGTCACGGTTGACCGGCACATCGCGCCAGCCGAGCAAGACCTGGCCCTCGGCCTTGACCGCACGCTCCAGCTCCTGCTCACAGGCCAGACGCGAGGCATGTTCTTTTGGCAAAAACACCATCCCCACACCGTACTCACCGGGTGGCGGCAGGATCACACCCTGGGCGGCCATTTCTTCACGGTACAAGGCATCAGGCAGCTGGATCAGGATACCGGCGCCGTCACCCATCAACTTGTCCGCGCCCACCGCGCCCCGGTGATCGAGGTTTTCAAGAATTTTCAGGGCGTTCTTGACAATGTCGTGCGACTTGGTGCCCTTGATATGGGCCACAAAACCCACACCGCAGGCATCGTGCTCCTGGGCGGAAGAATACAAACCATGGTCCTGGAGATGCTGGATCTCGGCTGCCGTCGTCATGGGGCGCGCTCCTAAAAATATCAAAAGAGGTGAACTCTACCGCAATGCAACACCCATGCCAAAGGAATTAATTGGGGTCAGATTCCAATTATTTTCATTCTTGAGATATCAACTATTATTTAGGGACAGATTAATTTGATAGCGAAGAAGGCTTAATTTATAATGCCTGCTGGCTTATAGGTGATGTCAATCGCGCGTCAAAACAGGTCGCCCGGCTTGGGCTTTACTGACGCGCCGCTCGGTACGCTTTTGTAAATTAACGACAAAATCCGGATCGCCCAGCGCCCAGCCGCGCAACGTGGCATCGGTCAGGGACGCTTGTTGCACCGGGTTGATGCCCGCTCGCACCAATTCTGCATAGGCCGCCTCGCGGGCGAACGGCGTGTTGCCCAGCTCCCAAAACAGCGCATGGGGTTTGATCAGTCGGTCGGTTCGCAGCCCAAGATAGTGCGCATGGCTGGACCAGGGATAGTCTTGTGGTTGCGCCACCAACCCCGCACGCACCGGATTGAGGTCGATATAGGCCATGCAGGCCAGCAAATAACGCTCGGACTGGATCACGGTGGATTTGTACCGCCCCTCCCACAGCGTGCCGGTGCGTTGCTGGGCGGCATTGAAGTGGCGCACATACCGCCGCCCCACCGCCTGCATCATTTTGGGCAGACCATCGGCCGTGCTGGGGGTGGCCAGCAGGTGGATATGGTTGTCCATCAGCACATAGGCGTGGATCAGCACCTCCAACTGGGCGGCGTACTCCACCAGCAAATCCAGCAGAAACTGGCGATCAGCCGCGCTGGCAAAGATGGCCTGGCGGTTGTTGCCGCGTTGGATGACGTGGTGCGGGTAACCCGGCAGCGTCAGGCGTGGCAGGCGCGCCATACAAATCGCAAAAGCAACGCCGACCGGTTACTGCGGTGCCTTGACAACGCGCACCTTGCCGCCGGTGGTGACAATGATCACCGCATCGCCGGGCACCAGCGTTTCACTGCCCTTGGCCTGCACAATGGCACGGCGCTCACCACCCTTGAGCTGGATCAGCAGCTCATTGGCATTTTCACGGGTGGACATGCGCTCGATGGTGTTGCCCGCCACCGCGCCCGCCACCCCGACCAGCAGACCAATGACCTGGCTCTCGGCACCGCCGGCACCGCGGCTGGCGCCTGCCACCGCACCGGTCACACCACCCACGGCCGCACCAACACCACTCTGGCTGCCATCGACCGTGACGCTGCGAATCGACAACAACACGCCGTCTTGAACCTGTGACATGCGTTGCGCGTCACCGCGCTGGATCACGTCCGGGCTGCTGGTAGAACACGCGGCCAAAGCCACGACCAACGCAGCTGACAAACCCATCTTCATGAAAGTTTTCATGGCCTTCTCCTTCAAATCAAGACAACCGGCGACATATCACGCCTCGCTCACACCTGCCACATTGTCCGGCAGCGATGTAAAGCGGGTATGAAGCAGGGACAGCAGCCCAAATTCGGCCAGCAAAGCGCGCAGGCGCTCGGCGCTGGTGCGTTTTTTTTGGCCGGTGTAGCGGGCGATGATGAGTTCGTTTTTCATACTGTGCTCCCAGCCCACCAGCTCGGTCACCGTCACCTGGTAACCACACGCCTCCAGGTACAGGCAGCGCAACACATTGGTGATCTGGCTACCCATCTCGCGGGTGTGAATCGGGTGGCGCCACAGTTCTGACAGCGGTGTGCGCGACAACGACAACGCCTTGTGCTGGCTCAACACTCGCGCCACCTCGGCCTGACAACACGGCACCAGCACCATCACCCGTGCCTGTTTCTGCAAACCAAAAGCAATGGCGTCATCGGTGGCGCTGTCGCAGGCATGCAGGGCTGTCACCACGTCGATGTGATCCGGCAGGCGGGCGGACTGCGCCGACTCCGCCACCGTCAGATTGATGAACGACATGCGCTCAAACCCCAGCCGCGCCGCCAATTCGGTTGACTTTTGCACCAACTCGGGGCGCGACTCGATGCCGTAGATGCGGCCGTTCGGGCGTTGCCTGAAAAACAGGTCGTACAGGATGAAGCCCAGATACGACTTGCCCGCCCCGTGGTCGGCCAAGGTGATGCCGCTTGGCACCGGCCCGGCAGCGCCCGGCTTGGCCGTGGCCCGGGAGGTGTCAGGCTGACGCGTTGGTGCATCCAGCAGCTCCAGCAACAGCTTTTCAATGAACTGGTACAGGTGGTACACCTGCTTGAGCTTGCGCCGTGAGTCCTGGTTGAGCTTGCCTTCGCGGGTCAGAATGTGCAGCTCTTTGAGCAGCTCAATCGACTGGCCGGGGCGCAACTCCTGCGCCAGCGGGTTTGTTGCCGTGCCGCTTGCCCCTTGGGCAGCGCCCAAAGGCGTGGCCGGGTGGCGGGCTTTTTTGGAAGGGCGGGGAAGATCAGTTTTTGGCGGGGTCATGGCGGGATGATGCCACGTCAGGCGCAGTGGAAACCGGGCAGCCATTGGCCTGAGCGCTGCTGGGCCCCACCTGCAGCGCCTGCCAGCCCGCCACGCCCAGCGTCTGCAGCGTCTGCATGTTGGTCTCAAAAATGGCCTCGGGGTTGGGGAACGCCGCCACCGCGCGGTCGATGCTGTCCTCGCGCAGCAGGTGCAAGGTGGGGTAGGGCGAGCGGTTGGTGAAATTGGTGATGTCGTCGTCCAAGGTTCCTGCAAACTGATATTGGGGGTGCAACGAGGCGATTTGCAGCACGCCGTCGAGTTCCAGGTCCATCAGCGCCTGATCGGCCTGGTCCAGAAAATCATTGAAGTCGAGGAAATCCTGCAGCCAGTCGGGCACGATGAAAAGCGTTGTGTCCCGCGTTTTGGCATCCAGCGCGGCGAGCGCTTTCAGCTCATCCACCAGATCGCTCAGCAAGGCCTCGTCGTCCGTGGCGCGGCTCACCGCGTAGTGCACCTGGCCTTTGACGTGCACACTTTTGGCAAACGGGCACAAATTCAGCCCGATCACAGCGCGCTCTAGCCAGCCCACCGTATCGGCCACCACGGTTTGGTCATCGTTCATCAAAAGTCCTCGTTTGGTTAAAAGCGTCTTGGATGTGGCGACCCGAAGCCGGGGACAGGCCAGCGACCGCAACCGCCCCATGACCGGCCTCCACGCTCACGTCAACAAGCGCTTGCCGGTCAGCCGCTCATGCTCGCGCAGCGCAAAACGGTCGGTCATGCCGGCAATGTAATCCGCCACCACCCGCGCGGCAACGCCTGGGGCATCACCCTCGTGCCCAGCCAGCGCGCCACCAGCCTGCAGGATGCGATGCTGGTAGCGCTGCGGCATCTCGTTGTGGCAACGGATGTAGGCGGCAAACAGCTCCTGCACCACCACCTGCGCCTGCCCGGTGGTGTGCGCCACCTGCGGGTGCCGGTACAGTTGCTGCAGCAAAAACGCTTTCAAGGTGCGGGATTGTTCGCGCATCACCGGCCCGAACTGCACCAGTGGCGCCATGCCGCGCACGGCCTGCACGTTTTCGGGCCGAGCCGCTTCCAGCGCCGCCCGGGTCGCGCTAATCACGTCGTACACCTGACTGCTTAACATGCGCCGGATCGACTCGTACAACAGCCTGCGGCCCTGGTGGGCGTCGGCCAATTGGGGAAACTCCGCCAGCGTCTGCAGACGGTACTGATCAATCAGCGCCACCTCCTGCAACTGCTCCAGGGTCAGCAACCCGGAGCGCACGCCGTCATCAATGTCATGCGCGTTGTAGGCAATTTCATCGGCCAGATTGCACAACTGGGCTTCCAGACTGGGTTGCTGACGGTCCAGAAAACGCCGCCCCACACCACCGGGTTCGTCACTCTCCAAGGCCTCGGCCTGGCGACGCGGACAATGCTTCAAGATGCCTTCCCGGGTCTCAAACGTGAGGTTCAGACCATCAAATTCGGGGTAACGCTCCTCCAGATGGTCCACCACGCGCAGGCTTTGCAGGTTGTGCTCGAAGCCCCCAAAGTTGGCCATGCAGTCGTTGAGCGCGTCCTGCCCGGCATGGCCAAACGGCGTGTGCCCCACGTCGTGCGCCAGCGCAATGGCTTCGACCAGGTCCTCATTGAGCCCGAGCGTTCGCGCCACCGAGCGTCCCAACTGCGCCACCTCCAGCGAATGTGTCAGACGGGTGCGAAACAGGTCACCCTCATGGTTCAAAAACACCTGGGTTTTGTACACCAGCCGCCTGAAAGCCGTGCTGTGCACGATGCGGTCGCGGTCACGCTGGTACTCGGTGCGGGTCGGCGCGGGCGCTTGCGCAAACCGCCGTCCACGCGACTTGGCCGGATCACACGCATAAGGAGCCAACGGCATGTTCATGGATGACATCGACCTTCAGCCGGCCTGACCAAAAACCTGGCGCTTGCTTTCACGTGACAGGCAGGGGCTGCTTGGCGGTCAGGACAGTTGACCTGACATTCATTGGCTGTCACGTCAGTTCGCGCAACAGGCATCAATCACCTGCCGCACCACCGCATCGGGTGCGCTGCGCACCACCGCCGAGCCGGGCTTGTCGATCAGCACAAACTTGATCTCGCCCGCCTCCGCCTTCTTGTCCACCCGCATCAATTCAAGGTAACGCCCGGCGTTGTCGTCACCCGACAGCACCGGCGCCTTGACCGGCAACCCTGCCTTGGCGATCAAGGTGGTGAGCCGGTGTACAAAAAAAGCATCCACCAGCCCCAGGCGCGCCGACAACTGCGCCGCCATCACCATGCCGCAGCCCACGGCTTCGCCATGCAGCCAGACGCCATACCCCAGCCCCGCCTCAATGGCGTGGCCAAAGGTGTGGCCAAAGTTCAAAATGGCGCGCAAGCCGGACTCCCGCTCGTCCTGCCCCACCACCCAGGCCTTGATCTCGCAACTGCGTTTGACGATATGCCCCAGCGCAGCCGGCTCACGCGCCAGGATGGCATCCAGATTGGCCTCGATCCAGGCCAAAAAGTCCATATCGGCTATCGGCCCGTATTTGATGACCTCGGCCAGCCCAGCACTGAGTTCGCGCGGCGGCAGTGACTGCAACGTGTCCAAATCACACACCACCTTGAGCGGCTGGTAAAACGCGCCGATCATGTTTTTGCCCAGCGGGTGGTTGATGGCGGTCTTGCCGCCCACTGATGAGTCCACCTGCGCCAGCAAGGTGGTGGGCACCTGCACAAATGGCACGCCGCGCATGTAGCTGGCTGCCGCAAACCCAGTCATGTCACCCACCACACCGCCGCCCAAGGCAAACAGGGTGGTTTTGCGGTCACACCCATGGCGCAGCAACGCGTCAAAAATCAGGTTCAGGCTCTCCCAGGTTTTGAACTCTTCCCCGTCGGGCAGCACCACCGTGTGCACCTGGCTGTATTGCGGCGCGAGGGCCTTTTGCAGCCGTTCGGCATACAGCGGCCCCACGGTGGTGTTGGTGACAATCAGCGCCGCGCCTGCCTTGGGCAACTGGGCGTAGCTCAAGGGGTTGTCAAACAGCGAGCCGCGGATCGCGATGGGGTAGCTGCGGTCGGCCAGGTCAATGGTGACGGTTTGGAGGTCTGAGGCTTTCATGCCGCAGAGTTTAGAGGCTTTCACGACGCCGCTGCCGCGCCGTCCATATCAAGCTGCATCAGGATCATGTTGACCAGACTGGCCACCGAGGGCCTCCCAGTATCCACCTGAAAGTGGGCGGTTTCCCGATACAGCGGGTCGCGCTGGGTGTGCAGATCACGCAGGCGTCCCAATGGGTCAGCCACCTGCAGCAGCGGCCGATTTTTATCGTGCCGCAAGCGGCGAAACAGATCGTCCGGAGAAGAGTTCAGGTACACCACCCTGGTGCGGCCGTGCAGATGGGCCCGGTTCTCTGGCCTGAGCACCGCGCCACCACCCGTGGACAGCACGCCCTCCTTCGATTGGGTCAGCTCATCAATGACGCTGGTTTCAATGTCACGAAAGCGCTGCTCCCCTTCCCGCTCAAAAAACTCACGGATCGAGCAGCCCAACTGCTGCTCGATGACCGTGTCCGAGTCGAGAAAAGGCACCCGCAGGCGCCGGGAGAGTTGGCGGCCGACCGTGGTTTTACCGGAGCCAGGCAGGCCGATGAGACTGATGGTCAATTTGGAACAGCGTCTTCAAGTCGGGCGCCACGGCTTAACGCGCCAATTTATCCTGCAAGACCCTGGGGGTGATGAAGACCAACATTTCTCGCTTTTCAGAAGAGCGGGCTGTGCGTTTGAACAGATTACCGACGGCTGGCAAGTCACCAAGGAATGGCACCTTGTCGACCGTATCTATGGTGTCTTCGGTAAAAATACCTCCCACAACCACCGTTCCGCCGTTTTCTACCAACACCTGCGTCTTGATGTGTTTGGTGTCAATCGCATAACCCGCATCGGTATTGATGCCACGGGTGTCCTTGTTGACATCCAGATCAAGAATGATCCCGCCTTCTGGTGTGATCTGCGGCGTCACCTCCAGTTTCAGACTCGCTTTGCGGAAGGCGATCGAGGTGGCACCGCTGGAAGAAGCCACTTGGTAGGGAAACTCGGTGCCTTGTTCAATCAGGGCTTTGATCTGGTCTGCCGTGATCACACGCGGGCTTGAAATCACCTTGCCTTTGCCATCTGCTTCGAGCGCTGAAATTTCAAGGTTCAGGAACCGCGTGGCAGTGGAATTAAAAATAGAAAACGCAACGGCAGCCCCACCCGCCACTGGAAAATTCACGAAATTACCAGGAATGGTACCGGCAGTGCCTGCGGCGTAAGACGAACCTATCGTCATGCCACCGCCTGGGTTGTTCACGGCCGCACTCCCATTAGCGATATTTCCCCCCAGCCTAACCCCCAAAGACTTGCCAAACGTGTCGGAGGCTTCAACGATCCGCGCCTCGATCATGACCTGGCGCACCGGAATGTCGATCTTCGCGATCAGGGCCTGGATCTCTTCCAGCTTGACCGGAATATCGGTCACGAACAACTGGTTGGTGCGTGTCTCGAAAATCACGCTACCACGCGGCGACAGGATGCGGGTGGACTGTGCCGTGGCACCGCCAGCACTGCTCTGTGACTGGCCGTTAAGCCCCTTGGCCACTTCTTCCGCCTTGGTGTAATTCAACTGGTACGACTGTGTGCGCAATGGCTCCAAGCTCTGCAGCGCAGCTGCAGACTCCATGTCCAGCTTTTCCTTGGCATTGATTTCGTCTTTCGGCGCAATCCACAACACATTGCCAGTCTTGCGCATGCCCAGGCCTTTGGCCTGCAGGATGATGTCCAGCGCCTGGTCCCAAGGCACATCCTGCAACCTGAGCGTGACCGCGCCGGTGACAGAGTCCGAGGTGATCACGTTGAAGTTGGTGAAGTCTGCAATCACCTGCAACAGTGAACGAACCTCGATGTTCTGGAAATTGAGCGACAGTTTCTGCCCGCTGTAACCCGGGCCTTGGGTCAATTTGGTGGGGTCGACCTTGATGGGTTTGACCTCCACCACAAATTGCGAATTGCTCTGGTAGGCACTGTGCACCCACTGGCCTTGTGGCTCGATCACCATCCGAACCCGGTCACCACTCTGGGAGGTGGTGATGGTTTTGACGGGTGTACCAAAATCAGCCACATCCAGGCGCCGACGCAGACCTTCCGGCAAGGTGGTCTTCATGAAGTCAACCACCAGCGTCTGCCCTTGCTGGCGGATGTCCACACCGACCTGGTCGTTGGGCAGCGCCACAATGATCCGACCCGAGGCTTCGTCGCCACGGCGGAAGTCCACATCGCGCAGCGGCATCGCATCACGGTTCAAATTCTCGGCAAACACTTTGGGAGCTTCAGTCGGCATGTCATTGGCCACCGGGTCCAAGGAAACATACAACGACTTGCCGTCCATCTGCGTCTTGTAGGCCGTGTATTGCTTCAGATTCAGAACCACACGCGTGCGATCACCCGCCTGAACCACGCTGACCGACCTCAGGTTGCCCTGGTTGATGTCCACAGTGGAGCGCCCCATGGCGCTGACCACGCCGGCAAAATCGAGCGCAATACGCGCTGGCGACTGGATGGAAAAGCCGGTAGGCAGCGCAGGCAGCACCTCGCTCAAATCAATCCTGACGATCTCGGAGCCGCCTTGCAACGAGCCAGTGACAGCCTGAATCGCCGGTTGCGCCTGTGCGGTTGCGGCGGCAAATATCAAACCTGCAAGCAGCCAAACCCGACGGCCAAGCGTACCTAAAAAACCATTGTGTTGGGTTGTCATTTTGACCTCTCCTGCAACTGCAATGACGCAGTGCGTTCTATCCACTCACCGGCTGCGTCCTGGACAATTTCGCGCAGGGTTATTTCCGTCTCAACGATCTTGGTTATGCGGCCATAGTTTTGTCCCAAATGATCTCCCAGACGCACCTGATACAACAATTTGCCCACGGTCACCAAAGCGACCGGTTGCCCCGCCCGGACCAGACTGCCCACCAGCGCCATCGTATCGAGCGGGAATTCCTCCAGTGGCTCCTTGCGGCGGGCCAATTCAGGCTCCAGAAGCGCGGCATTGGATGATGCTTGTGCTGCGTCATTCTTCAGTGCCAGCGTCAGCTTCTTGATGCTGAACGGCTCAAATTCGGTCACTTCAGTGTAATTTTCAGGCTTGAATTGTTTGGGCTCTGACAGGGGCGTGACCTTGGGAAAGGTCTGACTCTTTTGCTGAGCCATCCAGTCACGCAGCTCACTCTCGGACTCAGAGGTGCAGCCGACCAACAAGGTCAGCGGCAGCAAGGCGACGACCATCCAGCGAGCACACCTCATTTGTTGGCCCCTTTTGGCGCCGCTTGGCGCTGCGCGCTGATTTCCTGCGCATCCAGATAGCGGAACGTCTTGGCCACCGCATCCATGCCCAGCGCACCGTCTTTGCCCGGAAGGATGGACAGGTTGTTGAGCGTCACGATCCGGGACAAATTGGAGATATCGGCCGCAAACGCACCCATGTCGTGGTAACGCCCGGTCACGCGCACCGCGATCGGCAACTCTGCGTAATACTCCCGGACCACGACCTGGCCCGGCCTGAACAGGTCAAACTGCAAGCTTCGACCAATGCCGGCCTGGTTGATGTCGGACAACAAGGCGTCCATCTCGGCCTTGCTGGGGAGTTGTTTCTCAAGCTGCGTCACATACTGCTGCACCTGCTCGCGTTGTTTTTTCAGGGCCTCCAGGTTCACCGCTTTGGCCAGCTTGACCTTGTATTCGTCACGCAGCTTGATCTCTTGCTCCTGCTCGACGACCAGTTCATCTTTGACGTCAGTGAGCCACACAAACCACAACAACACGACCACGGCCACCGCAATCCCGGCAAACAAGGTGTAGCGTGGCAACTGCGGCCAATTGGAGGGGTCTTTGCTGTCCAGATTGCGAAACTGGGCCGAAGCCTCATCAAACCAGGACTTGACGTCGACAGAAACAGTAGGAGACTTTGCCATAGTTCGCGCCGTTACTTTGCCGCAGGCGACGTGCTGGCCACCACGGCGTTGGCAGCCGAAGCGCTGGCGGCTGCCGCGGGTGGATTGCCGCCCACCTCACCAGCCCGCAGCAGTTTGACATTGATCTTGAAATTGGCCACACGGCGCTGATCGCGGGGTGTCACATTCACGGAGCCGGCCACAATTTCAACCAATTCAGGCCGCGTGAGCCACATGGATTGGGTACTGAGGTTGCGCAGCAGCTCGGATACACGTTCGTTGGATTGCGCAACACCCTGCAACGCCACGCTCTGGCCGTCTTGACGCATGCTGTTGATGTAAACACCTTCAGGTAACTGTCGCACCAATTCAGTGAGCAAGTGAACGGGCATGTTGCGGTCGGCCTGCAAGTCTTCCACCGCTTGCTGGCGCGCCCGCAACGCGGCAATCTCTGACTCCAAACCCGCGATTTCCTTGATCTGATTGTCAAAGTTGGTAATTTCTGCCCTCAGAATCTGGTTTTTGTCCTGTTGACTCGACATCTCGTTCAGGTACCACAGATAAATCAGGCCCGCCATCACAACGCCGATCAGGGCCGACAGCCCCAAACCCACATTGAACATGTCCTTGCGGCGCTTGCGAGCGGCTTCCCGATGGGGAAGTAGATTGATCAGTATCACTGCAGAAATCTCCGCAAAGCCAGGCCGCAGGAGGTCAGGTAGGACGGCGCCTCCCGCTCCATTTTGTTGAGCCGGATATGGGGCGACATCTCCATGCCTTCAAATGGGTTGACGATGCTGCACGCAAAACCCGTCTGCTGGGTCACAGCTTCGGTGAGACCGGGCAGCGCGGCCGACCCGCCAGCCAGCATCACCATGTCCACCTTGTTGTGGGTGGTGCTGGTAAAAAAGAACTGCAGCGCCCGCCCAACCTCTTGCACCAGACTCTCAATGAACGGTTGCAGCACCACGCTGCGGTAGTCATCCGGCAACTCGCCGGTTCGCTTTTTGGTTTCCGCCTCTTCCTGCGAAAAACCATATTGGCGGATGATCATCTGGGTGAGTTGCGCACCACCAAACGCCTGGTCGCGGTCATACAACAACTCGTCGTTGCGGATGACTTGCATGCTGGTGGTCATGGCACCCACCTCAAAGAGTGCCACGATGCTGCCCACGCCTTTGCCGGGCAAGTGGGCAATCAGCCGACTGGTGGCCAGGCGGGAGGCGTAAGACTCCACATCGACGATCACGGGATTGAGGCCCGCAGCCTCGGCCAGGCCCTGGATGTCTTGCACTTTCTCGCGCCTTGATGCGGCGATCAATACCTCGACATCGCCGGATGCGTTGGCGCTGGGGCCGACAATGCAAAAGTCGAGGCTCACCTCGTCCAGCGGGAAAGGGATGTACTGGTTGGCCTCTGTCTCGACCTGGAGCTCCAACTCCTGGTCAGACAGACCACCTGGAAGAATGATTTTTTTGGTGATAACCGCTGAGGGTGGCAGCGCCATCGCCACGTTTTTGGTTTTGGTGCCACTTTTTTTGATCAGCCGACGCACCGCGTCAGCCACTTCGTCGAACTTCTCGATGTTGCCGTCGGTAATCCAGCCACGCTCCAGCGGCACGATGGCACAGTTTTCCAAAACCAATCGTCCTGCAGAGTCTTGACCCAGCTCGACCAGCTTGACGCTTGACGAACTGACATCCAGGCCCAGCATGGCGGCAGGTTGACGACTGAATAACGAGCCCAGAGAAAGCAACATGGCGCCCTAATTGGTATGAATAAAATCGCGCTTGTCTTGAGAATTCACTTCAATGCTATCAGTAAGAACATTGTTCATCAAAGATATTTCAACTTTTTTCTGTCTTCACACGTTGCCAAAATGTCGACGATTCGTCCTGCTGTAGACTCAAATGGCTACAGGGTGGGCGGGAAGATCGCCCTTACGTCTCCCGAAATTTTCCCTTTGCTTTACTGGGTTTGCGCCGAATCCCGCCTTTTAAATGTCTGATAAAACCCCGCTCGAATCCTCCGGGACGCCTCAACCGGCTGGCCGGTTGCCGCGCCCTCGCCTGCACTGGGCCATCAAATTCCCGTTGGTTCTGCTGGGCTTGCTGCTGGCCGGAATCACGGCGGTGGTGATGGTGGTTGCCATCGCCATGGCCATGGCCTACCCCAATTTGCCTGATGTTTCGGCACTCTCAGACTACCGTCCCAAATTGCCCTTGCGGGTCTTTTCAGCCGAAGGGGTTCTGATTGGTGAGTTTGGTGAAGAACGGCGCCAGTTGACGCCCATCGGTGACATCCCCCAGGTCATGAAGGATGCGGTGCTGGCCATTGAAGATGCCCGGTTTTACCAGCACAGCGGCGTGGATTACATCGGCGTGGCACGGGCGGCCCTGGCCAACTTGGGCCAGATCAAGAGCCAGGGCGCATCGACCATCACCATGCAGGTCGCCCGCAATGTGTATCTGTCCTCTGAAAAAACCTACACCCGCAAGATCTATGAGATGTTGCTGACCTTCAAGATGGAACATTTGCTCAGCAAAGACCAGATTCTTGAAATTTACATGAACCAGATTTTCCTGGGTAACCGGGCTTACGGCTTTGCCGCCGCCGCTGAGGCCTACTTCGGCAAGCCGTTGCAAAACGTGACCGTGGCAGAGGCGGCCATGCTGGCCGGGTTGCCCAAGGCACCGTCGGCCTACAACCCAATCCACAACCCCAAGCGGGCCAAATCACGCCAGCTCTACATCATTGACCGCATGTTGCAGAACGGATTCATCACACCGCAACAGGCCCAAACCGCCAAACTAGAAGAAGTCAGAATCAAACAGGGGGCGGACACGGTGCCAGTGCACGCCGAGTTCTTCACCGAGATGGTGCGCCAACTGATCTACGCGCAATATGGCGACTCGACCTACACACGGGGCCTGAACGTCTACACCACATTGCGCGCCTCCGACCAAATGGCGGCCTACCAGGCGTTGCGCCGGGGCATCATGGCCTACGAACGTCGCCAGGTCTACCGCGGCCCCGAGAAGTTCATCGACTTGCCCAATGAGTCGGCGGCTCTGGAGGATGCGATCGACGATGTGCTGCTGGAACACCCCGACAACGGGGACGTGTTGTCCGCGGTGGTGCTGGATGCCAATCCCAAGATGATCAAGGCGCTGCGCCAAAACGGCGATGTCCTCGAGATCACCGGCGAGGGCCTCACACCGGCCCGGTCGGGCCTGTCAGACAAGGCGCCGGCCAACATCAAAATCCGCCGCGGCGCCGTGATCCGCGTTGTCCAGACGCCCAAACTCACGTGGGAGATCACCCAGCTGCCAGAAGTCGAAGGTGCCTTTGTCGCGATCGATCCCCGCACGGGTGCCATCCGGGCGCTGGTGGGCGGCTTTGACTTTGAGAAAAACAAGTTCAACCACGTCACCCAGGCCTGGCGGCAACCGGGCTCCAGTTTCAAGCCTTTCATTTACTCGGCGGCGCTTGAAAACGGCGTGACGCCAGCCACCATCGTCAACGATGGCCCGCTTTTTTTCAGCGCCGGCGTGACCGGTGGCCAACCCTGGGAACCGAAAAACTACGACGGCAAGTTTGAGGGCCCGATGACGCTACGGCGGGGTTTGGCCAAGTCCAAAAACATGGTCTCCATCCGTGTGCTGCAGGTGGTGGGCGCCCAAAACGCGCAGCAATGGGTCACGCGCTTTGGTTTTGAGGCGGTCAAGCACCCGGCCTATCTGACGATGGCCTTGGGTGCGGGTTCAGTCACCCCCATGCAGATGGCCACCGGTTACTCGGTGTTTGCCAACGGCGGTTACCACATCAACCCCTGGGCGGTGTCAAAAATCACCGATCAAAAAGGCAGGGTGCTGACGCAAATGACCGCCCCCGTGCTGGATGAATCCTTGCGCGCCATTGACGCGCGCAACGCTTTTGTCATGGACAGCCTGCTGCAGGAGGTCACCCGGTCGGGCACTGCAGCCTCGGCACAAGGCAAGCTCAAGCGCCCGGACCTTTATGGCAAAACCGGCACCACCAATGATTCGATGGATGCCTGGTTTGCCGGTTTTCAGCCCACCTTGGCAGCCGTCACATGGATCGGCTACGACACACCCCGCAAGCTCGGCAGCCGCGAGACCGGTGGCGGACTAAGCCTGCCGGTGTGGATCGAGTTCATGTCCAGCGCGCTCAAGGACGTTCCGGTGACTGAGATCCCGGTGCCGGAGGGCGTCGTCAACATGGATGGCGAGTGGTTCTACAACGAATACACTCGTGCAACGGGCATCGCCACCTTGGGTGTCGACAGCAACAGCGCGTCACCCGACTCGCCGCAGGTTATCCCGATGCCTGTGGCGGACGAGAAAAAGCAAATCCTCGACTTGTTCAAAAACTAGTCGGCAGCAAACACCAGCGGGCTGCCGGATTGCTCGCTGGCAAAACGCGTCAACGAAGCAAAAAACTCGCCCTGGCCTTTGGTATCCAGCCATTGCTTGCCATCAAATTGATAGTGAAATCCGCCGCACTTGGCGGCCAGCCAGATTTCCTGCAGCGGCTTTTGCAGGTTGATGACAATCTGGCTGTGGTTGGCAAACACCAGCGTCACCATGCCCCCGGTACGCTGGTTGTCGATGTCCACGCTGGTGTCATCATTGATGCGGTCACAGCTGGTTTCCACAGCCTTGAGCACACGCTCCGCATGGTCCAAAAATTCAGTGTCGGTCATTACAATTTCACCATCATGTTGTTCAAAAAAAACCGGGCACGCCCTTTGGCCCTTGCCGCTGTGGCGGTCACCCTGGCGGCCTGCGGCCAGACCGGGCCACTCTATCTTCCCACACCCCCGGCGGGTGTGCACCGGGCGACGCTGCCCGAATCGTTGATGCCCGGGTCACTGAGGACAACAGCGCCTGGCGCCCAAGCCACGCCAGCGCCAGCCCAGGCAGCCAGTCAGCCCCCGGCCGCGCGCTGACACAGACCCGGGCCACGTTGAGTCACGTTGCACAGGGACGAAAAAAAGGCCCCAATCGGGGCCGATCTTGATGGGGGCTGGTTCTGATCAGCGCCCCAACCACACTCACTTCAGGCTGGCAACGTATTCAGCGACGGCCTTGATTTCGCGGTCGTTGAGTTTGACCGCCACGCCGGTCATCTGGAGATTGTTGTTGCGCTCACCGCTACGGAACGTGGTCAACTGGGTCACCACATAGTTGACTTGCTGGCCAATCAGACGCGGGTACTGGGCAGGGATACCGGCACCGGTCGGGCCATGGCAACCAGCGCAGGCGGGAATATTGCGCTCCATCACGCCACCGAGGTAAATGCGTTTGCCCTGGGCGATCAGGTCCTGATCAGCGGCTGTGCCTGGGGCGGATTTTTTGGTCGTCACCCAGTAAGCAATATTGCGCATATCTTCGTCGCCCAACATCGACGAGAATCCCAGCATGATGGCGTTTTGGCGCTTGCCGCTCTTGAATTCCTGCAATTGCTTGACCAGGTACTCCGGGTGTTGTTGGGCCAGTTTGGGGTAATCAGGAATCAGCGAATTGCCGTCTGGTCCATGGCATGCAGCACACACTGCTGCAAAACTTGCTTCGCCTTTGGCCAGGTCGGGTTTGGCCGCAGCAGCGTCTGCCGCAAAGCTGGCGACAGACGAAACAGTCAGCGACACAGCGATCCAAATGGTGGAGATAAGCTTCATGGTGTTTCCGGTCAAGTCAAAAGATAAAAATCCATGTGATTCTACAATGGGGCGATTCCACCAAACTGACCGCATGACCACTCCATCCAGCCCAGCCCACGTTGCGCAGGGCAGCCTCCCGCCCCCTCTTCGTCCCCCCATCACGTCGCAAGAAGCCTTGGGCTGGTTGCACACCGCCAAGTTCCTCACCACCGCGCCCCAGCTGCACTTTTTGCCGCCCCTGAGCGTGCCTGAAATCGCTTTTGTGGGCCGCTCCAACGCCGGCAAATCCACCTGCATCAACACCCTGACGCAGCAAAAGCAGCTGGCGTTTGCCTCCAAGAAACCCGGGCGCACCCAACACATCAACCTGTTTTCGCTGGGCAAACAAGGCGTGACGGATGCGGTACTGGCCGATTTGCCCGGCTACGGCTACGCGGCGGTGCCCAAACAGGACAAGATCCGCTGGCAGCAGGTGATGGCCAATTACCTGGTGACGCGCGAAAACCTCAAGGCTATCGTGCTCATGTGCGACCCGCGCCACGGCCTGACCGAACTCGATGAAATTTTGCTGGACGTGGTGCGGCCTCGGGTAGCAGAGGGGCTGAAGTTTCTGGTGGTGCTGACCAAGGCCGACAAGTTGACCCGCTCCGAGCAGACCAAGGCCCTGTCGATCATGAAACTGCAGGCCGGTGGCGGCGAAGTGCGGCTGTTCTCGGCCACAAAACGCCAGGGCATTGAGGACGTGGCCACGTTGTTGTGGCAATGGGCCCATCCTGACACGGCCAGCGGCCCGGCCACGACGTCGCCCCTGGCGCCGCCAGCATCACCTGCCTGATATCAGACACCATCGCCCTCAAGCGCGATGGGATCGAGGGCGCCGGGCTCACCGGCTACATGGACCGGTAAACGTCGGCCTCGCCCGACGGGCGATCCTTGAAACGTTTGTGCACCCAGTAGTATTGGTCCGGCATGCTGTCGATATAGGTCTGCAAGGTGGCATTCATGCGCGCGGTGTCTGCCAGCAGGTCATCTGTTGGAAAGTCTGACCAGGCAGGCATCACCTCGACCGCGTAACCTTGCGGCGTCAGCCGGGTGACCACCGACACCACCTTGGCACGCCCGAGCCGGGCAAATCGCGACAGGCTGGGCACGGTGGCGGTGCTCACACCGTAAAAGGGTACAAACACCGACTCTTGAACACCGAAGTTCATGTCGGGCAACAGGTACAACGGGTCACCCGCGCGCAGCGCCGCCACGATGGTTTTGACACCGTCGGCGCGGCCGAACAGCCGCCCGGAGCCAAAACGCTGGCGCCCCGCCAGGATCCAGGCATCCATCACCTTGTTCGCCTGGTCGGTGTAGATGGTGGTGAAGTGGCGCGGCAACTGCTGGGTCAGGGCCGTCCAGCCCGCATCCAGACCGACAAAATGCGGCGCAAAAATCACCACCGGGTCGGGCCCCTCCAACTCATGCACGGCGCCGCACAAGGCCAGACGCTGACGCACGACCTCGGGTGCGCCATGCCACAACCAACCCCGATCCAGCCAGGCCTGGGCGAAATGGACAAACACGCGGCGGGTGCGCCAGCGAATGTCAGCCTCGGACAACTGGGGGAAACACAATCGCAGATTGGTGCGCACCACCCGCCTGCGCGGCACCACCACCACATACAACAACCAGCCCAGCACAGCGCCGAACGCACGTACCCAACCTAGCGGCAAATAGGCCATGGCGCGCATCAACAGCAGGCTAAAACGACTCAGCACGGCGGTAGCTCCATGGGGATCACGTCAAACGGTGGCATGGTCAGTGTGCGCGGCATCGCGCGGATTTTTGTAACGGGCATAACCCCACAAATACTGGCCGGGGCACTGCAGGATCAGGTCTTGCATGGCCTGGTTCACGGCGGCGGCGGCAGCTGTCACGTCCGCAGGCAACGCCGCCGCCATCGGCTGCACATGCACCCGGTAACCCCGCCCCCCGCCCAGACGCTCGCCCCAGGCCAGCAGCACCGCCGCACCGGTCTGCTGCACCAGCCGCACCGACAGCGTCATGGTGTAGGCGTCACGGCCAAAAAAAGGCGCCATCACCCCCATGCCCAGCGGTGGCACCTGATCGGGCAACAGACCCACCGATTCACCACGCTTGAGCGCCTTGATCATCTGTTTGACCCCTGACAAGGTGGTGGGCGCCGTGAGCAGCCCGGAGCGTTGGCGCGCCGCCCCCACAAGCTTGCGCAGCCAGGCTTGCCGCGGCGGTCTGAACAACACGGTGATCGGCTGGGCGTCCTGGCCAAATCGTTGCGCATAAGCCTGTGCGCAAATTTCAAAGCAGCCCAGATGCGGCGTCAAAAAAACAATGCCACGGCGCTGCGCCAGCGCCTGCGCCACATGTTCGGCCCCGGTCCATTGCACGGGCACCGCCCGACCCAGCCACAGCCGAGGCAGCTCAGTGACCAGTTGGCCACTCTGCCCCACAGCCCCGAGCCAGGCCTGGGCTGGCAGCCCGGCCTGATGGGCATTGGCCAGAAACCGGCGCCGGTACACGCCAGACGCCAGCCACACCACCCAGCCCAGAACCCAGCCCAGCCCATGCAGCAGGCCCAGCGGCAACGCGGACAGAAACTTGAAAAAAACGGGCATGGCGTGGGATAAACTATCGACGTCGCTGAGTTACGGAACTACTTGCAGGGCGACACACACAAGCAGCCACCCCACTCGGGTCGCCATTGTGCCTTGTCAAAACATTGACAAATCTGCTAAAGCGTTCGCCGGAAGCTCCCAAAGCCAAAAGCAACGCGAAAGGGTTGTTAACTTTTACTTAGGAGCTTTTTTCTATGGCGAACGACTTTCTCTTCACGTCTGAATCTGTTTCTGAAGGCCACCCCGACAAGGTGGCGGACCAGATTTCCGACGCCATTCTGGATGCGATCTTCAAACAAGACCCGCGCAGCCGTGTGGCCGCTGAAACCCTGACCAACACCGGTCTGGTGGTGCTGGCCGGCGAGATCACCACCAACGCGCATGTCGACTACATCCAAGTGGCACGTGACACCATCAAACGCATTGGTTACGACAACACCGAGTACGGCATTGATTACAAAGGCTGTGCGGTGCTGGTGGCTTACGACAAACAAAGCAACGACATCGCCCAGGGTGTGGACCACGCCTCGGATGATCATCTGAACACCGGCGCGGGCGACCAGGGCCTGATGTTTGGTTACGCCTGCAACGAAACCCCTGAGCTGATGCCTGCGCCGATTTATTACGCGCACCGCCTGGTGGAGCGCCAGGCGCAGCTGCGCAAGGACGGTCGCCTGCCGTTTCTGCGTCCCGATGCCAAGAGCCAGGTGACCATGCGTTACGTGGACGGCAAGCCGCACAGCATCGACACCGTGGTGCTCTCCAGCCAGCACAGCCCTGAAATGAGTCTGGGCCACAAGATGACGGACGCTTTTTACGAAGCCATTCGCGAAGAAATCATCAAGCCGGTGTTGCCCAAGGAATGGCTGACCGCTGATACCAAGTACCTGATCAACCCCACCGGTCGGTTTGTGATCGGTGGTCCGCAAGGTGACTGCGGCCTGACCGGGCGCAAGATCATTGTGGACACCTACGGCGGCGCCTGCCCGCACGGCGGCGGCGCCTTCAGCGGCAAAGACCCCAGCAAGGTGGACCGCTCGGCCGCCTACGCGGCACGTTATGTGGCCAAAAACGTGGTGGCAGCCGGGCTGGCGCGCCAGTGCCAGGTGCAGGTGGCCTACGCCATTGGTGTGGCCAAGCCGATGAATGTGACCGTCTACACCGAAGGCACCGGCGTGATCCCGGATGAGCAGATCGCCGCGCTGGTGAACCTGCACTTTGATCTGCGCCCCAAAGGCATCGTGCAGATGCTCGATTTGCTGCGCCCGATCTACGAAAAGACCGCTTCTTACGGCCACTTCGGCCGCGAAGAGCCCGAGTTCACCTGGGAGCGCACCGACAAAGCGGATGCGCTGCGTCAGGCAGCGGGGCTCTGAGCCCAAAGGCGTCAGCCTGGGTCGCTTGGCACCGCAGGTACCAAGCCGACCTGCTGCGTGACGCCGCCGGGCTCTTATCTGAAACTGAACGCGGGGACGTGTCATCCCGGACTTGACCCGGGATCCATGGCCCAGCGGCCCTGAATGGCGGGTCGTGGCCCGCCATGACAGTCATCTTTTTTGCGTCAAGGTGGCCCTGCTGCCTTGGGAATCAACATGCAGCGCACCATCTTTACCACCCCCATCGTCAACGCGCTGTTTCGCTGGCTGTCGGTGGCCTACCTCAGGTTGGCGGGCTGGAAAGTGCTGGGCAGCCTGCCACCCGAGGCTAGTCGCAGTGTGTTCATCGCCGCACCCCACACCAGCAACTGGGATCTGCCCTACACGCTGATGGTGGCTTTTGTGCTGCGCCTGAACGTCCATTGGATGGGCAAGGCCAGCATCTTTCGCTTTCCGTTTGGCCGTCTGATGCGTTGGCTGGGCGGCATCGCCGTGGACCGCTCCAAATCCAACAACTTGGTGGCCGCTTCGGCCAGCGCCATCACGCAAGCCTCGGGTGCACTGCAACTCATCGTGCCGCCCGAGGGCACACGCAGCAAAGTCCGTTACTGGAAAACCGGCTTCTATCACATCGCCCAAACGGCTCAGGTGCCCATCGTGATGGCCTACATGGACTACACCCGCAAGATCAGCGGGCTGGGCCCGGTGTTTTACCCCACCGGTGATCTGGAAGCCGACATGCGCACCATCAAAGCGTTTTACGCGCCGTTCAAAGGCAAAAACTCGGAACAGTTCGAGGCAGGCTAAACCGTCAACCTGCGCTGCTGCCAGGCTGCAGAGGTGTGTGGGCTGGGTTCAATGAAAATCCCGGCTGGTGGTGGCCAGCTCACCCAGCAGCGGCGTCAGGTCTCGCAGAAAGCCAGCCACCACGTGACAGACCTGGCCGCCACTGGCGTCGTCGCGCTGCCAGGTGCCGTGCACGGCCAGCAGCTGGGCATGCAGCAGTTCGCTGCGCTGGCGCTCTTTCAGGGCTTTCCAGACGATCACGTTGACCGTGCCGGTTTCATCCTCCAGCGTAACAAAGGTCACGCCCCGGGCGGTGCCGGGGCTTTGCCGCAGGGTGACCAAGCCGCAGGCGCGCACCAGCCTGCCGTGGGGTTGCGCACGCAGTTGGGCCGCGTTGGATAACTTGAGTTTTGATAGCTTCTCCCGAAGCAGTGACAAAGGATGAGCGCGTAAGGTGAGCCCCAGTGCGGCGTAGTCAAAGCGCACCTCCTCGCCTTCTGCGGCCGCGGGAAACGGCAGCGCGTCTTCGTTGAATCGGGCTTCTTGCAGCAGTTCGGGCGCACGGTGCGAGGCGCTGGCGTCCCACACTTGCTGGCGGCGGTGGCCGCTCAGCCGGTGCAGGGCGTCCGCACTGGCCAGGGCTTTCAGGTCGCCCGCATCCAGTGCGGCGCGCAGGGCCAGGTCTTCGGTGCTGGTGAACGGGCGTTGCTGCCGGGCGGCAACGATGCGCTGGGCGGCGGATTCGCTCAGGCCGCTGATCAGACGCAGGCCCAGGCGCACGGCGGGGTGGCCCGGCCTGCCATGGCGGACCTGATCCGCCCTCCATGGATCCCGGATCAAGTCCGGGATGACGGCCAACTGCCCCGGACTCCCCAGGTCCGCCATGGCATCCTGAAAAGCTGGCTGTACGCCAGGCCCCATCTCCAGCGTGCAATCCCAATCGCTGTGCGCCACGTCCACCGGCAACACCGTGACCCCATGGCGCTGGGCATCCTGCACCAGTTGCGACGGGCCGTAAAAACCCATCGGCTGGCTGTTGAGCAGTGCCGCCAGAAAACAGGCGGGCTCGTGGCGCTTGAGCCAGCAGCTCACCCACACCAGCAGGGCAAAGCTGGCGGCGTGGCTCTCGGGAAAACCATATTCGCCAAACCCCTCGATCTGCTTGAACAGCTGTTCGGCAAACTCGGCCGTGTAGCCGTTTTTCAGCATGCCGCCCACCAGCCGGTCGTGGTGTTTATGTACGCCACCCTTGCGCTTCCAGGCCGCCATGGAACGGCGCAGCTCATCCGCCTCGCCCGGGCTGAAGTCGGCAGCGGCCATGGCCACCTGCATCACCTGCTCTTGGAAAATCGGCACACCCAGCGTGCGCTGCAACGCCTCTTGCAACGCCGGGCTGGCGTAACTGACCGCCTCGGGGCAAGCGCGTGCTTTCAAGTAAGGATGCACCATGCCGCCCTGGATCGGCCCGGGGCGCACGATGGCCACTTCCACCACCAGGTCGTAAAAACAGCGCGGCCTCAATCGCGGCAGCATGCTCATCTGCGCCCGGCTCTCGATCTGAAACACCCCCACGGTGTCGGCGGCGCAGATCATGTCAAAGGTGTCGGGGTCGTCTGCTGGAATGTCCTGCATCTCCAGGCGTCTACCGCGCCAGGCACTGACCAAATCCAGGCAGCGGCGGATGGCGCTGAGCATGCCCAGGGCCAGCACGTCCACCTTCAAGAGGCCCAGCGCGTCCAGATCGTCCTTGTCCCACTGGATGATGCTGCGCTCGGGCATGGCGGCGTTTTCCACCGGCACCAAGCGGGTGAGCGGCCCGCGCGTGAGCACAAAGCCGCCGGGGTGCTGGCTCAGGTGCCGGGTGAACCCCAGCAGCTGGCGGCTCAAGTCCAGCCACTGCGCCAGCAGCGTTGGGTGCGGTGGCACAAAGTCGCCCCCCAAGCGCGCCAGCGCGGCCTGCAAGCGCCCTGCCAGCAGCTCGCGGCTGTACATGCCGGGGTGCTCTTTGGCCATGGCGGTGATCAGCGCCTCGTCAATGCCCAGCGCGCGCCCCACATCCCGCAAGGCGCTGCGCGGGCGGTAGCTGATGGCCACCGCGGTGAGTGCGGCGCGGTCGCGGCCATATTTGGCGTAGATGTACTGGATGACTTCTTCTCGCCTCTGGTGCTCAAAGTCCACATCGATATCAGGCGGTTCGTCGCGCTCGCGGCTGATGAAGCGTTCAAACAACAGGCTCATGCGCGACGGGTCGACCTCGGTGATGCCCAGGCAATAACACACCGCCGAATTGGCCGCCGACCCCCTGCCCTGGCACAAAATGCCCCGGCGCCGGGCAAAAGCCACGATGTCGTACACGGTCAAGAAATACATCTCGTAAGCCAGCTCGGCGATCAGCGCCAGCTCATGGTCCAGCTGCTCACCCACGGCATCGGGCACACCCTGCGGGTAGCGCCGCGCCGCACCTTCCAGGGTGACATGGCGCAGCGTTTGCGCCGGTGTCTGACCGGGTAACACCGCCTCCTGCGGGTATTGGTAACGCAGTTCGTCCAGGCTGAAGTGGCAGCGCGACGCGACGGTGAGCGTGTTTTCCAGCAAGCCGGGCGGGTAAATTTGCGCCAGACGTGCACGGGACCGCAGGTGCGCCTCGGCATTGGGCTGCAGCGCCAGGCCGCACGCGGCCACGGGCCGCCCCAGGCGCACGGCGGTCAACACATCCTGCAGCGGTTTGCGCGACCGCACATGCATCAGCACCCCGCCCGTGGCCACCAGCGGGATGGCCGTATGCTGCGAGAGCTGGGTGAGCTTGTGCAGCGTCAACGCATCTTGCGCGTGCAGCAGCTGCGGGACGCCCAGCCAGAGATGGTTGCCAAACAAGCCGCTGGCGCTGCGGCACACAGCATGCGCAGCCTCCCAAGGCATCGCCGTTGGCAACACCAGAATCACCTCGCAGCCCTGCAAGCTGGCCCAACCCGGGTCCGGCCAGGTCACGTGGTATTGGCCCTTGGGCGCGCTGCGCCGGGCCAGTGTGATGAACTCACACAGATCACCCCAGGCGGCCAGGTCGCGTGGCAAGGCGAGGAGGCAAAAGGTCAGCGGATCAGCCCGCTGCAAGCCCCCCCAAGGCACGGCAAATTCTGCCCCTGGCAGCAGTTTTAACCCGAGTTTTTTGGCCTCGGTATGCGCCCGCACCAGCCCTGCGACCGAGCAGTCGTCGGTGATGGCCAGCGCCGCATAACCCAGCGCGTGGGCACGTTGCACCAGCTCTTCGGGCTGAGATGCGCCCACGCCAAAACTGAAGTTGCTGCGGCAATGCAGCTCGGCGTAGTCGCAGTTGGGTGGCGGGGTCAACACAAAACAGCCTCACAATACTGGTTATAAAAACAGTATTGTGAGGCTGTTTGGATCAGCCTGTTGCGCAAAACCAGTCACAACCTGGTGCGCATGGCGCACCAACCGGCACCCTGTTCACGTCTGCCACCTTTTGTGACGCCAGACGGCGCACGGGCCTTGGTCAAGCCGACTTCTTGTTGTTTTGCAGGTCGTACCAGACCGCCAGCAGCAAGACCATGGCCTTGACCACCAGCTGGTATTCGGCCCCCATGTTCATGAGCGACATGCCGTTGTTGATCACGCCCATCACCAGGCCACCAATGACCGAGCCGATGATGGTGCCCACACCGCCGGTGGCGCTGGCGCCACCAATGAACACGGAAGAGATGGCGTCCAGCTCAAACATGTTGCCCGCCTGCGGCATGGCCTGATTCATGTAGGCGGTGAAGATCATGCCGGAAATGGCGGCCATGACCCCCATGATGACAAACACATAAAACTCGACCCGCTCGGCGTTGATGCCCGAGAGTTTGGCCGACTTGGCGTTGCCCCCAATCGCATAAATGCTGCGGCCAAACACGGTGTTGTTCATCATGAAGGTGAAGGCAATCACCAGCAAACCGATGATGACGATCACATTCGGAATGCCACGGTCCAGCGAGAACTTGTAAAACAGCCAGAAGATGATGGCGCTGATGAAGACGTTCTTGACGATGAACAGCGACATCGGCAGCACCTCAAAACCCAGCCGCGAGCGGGTTCGGCGGTTCTGGATATCCATCACCACCATGATCAGCAGGAACACCACCCCCACCACCAGGGCCAGCACTTTGCCGTCCATGAAGCTTGGCTCAATGAAGCCGCTGGCCACTTTTTTGAAGTTGTCATCCATCAGACCCACCGGCTTGATGCTGGTGAGCACATAGGTCAAGCCGCGAAAGCCCAGCATGCCTGCCAGCGTGACAATGAACGCGGGAACCTTCAGGTAGGCCACCCAATACCCCTGAAAGGCGCCGATCGCTGCCCCCGCCAACATACAGGCGGCCAGCGACAGCAGCATGCTGCCGTTGGTGGCGTTGTAGACGATGGCTGCCATGGCCCCGGTGAAGGCCACCGTGGCCCCCACCGACAAATCGATCTTGCCGGTGATGATGACCAGCACCATGCCGATGGCCAGCACCAGGATGTAGCTGTTCTGGATCACCAGATTGGTGATGTTGCGCGGGGTGAAGTTGACAAAATCTGTCATGAACCCGAAGGCCGTGAAGATGAGCAGCAAAACCATGTACATCGAGAAATGTTTCTGGTTATGTTTGATGATTTTGAACATGATGGGTTTCGCTTGAATGATTTTTATGGGCGCCTGACGAGTCACCGATGGGTTTAAGCCACCGCCAGTTTCATGATGGCTTCCTGGCTGGCTTCAGAGGTTTTGAGTTCCCCCTTGATGCGGCCTTTGTCCATCACATAGACGCGGTCGGTCATGCCCAGCACTTCCGGCAACTCCGATGAAATCATGATGATGCTGTTGCCCTTGGCCACAAAGTCATTCATGATTTTGTAGATTTCGTTTTTGGCGCCCACATCAATGCCACGGGTGGGCTCGTCGATGATCAGCAGCTTGGGCTGCGCCATCAGGCACCTGGCCAGCACCACTTTTTGCTGGTTGCCGCCGCTCAGGTTACCCACAATCTGGTCGATGTTGGGGGTTTTGATGCGCAGCGCGGTGCGGTATTTTTCACTCTCTTCAATTTCTTTGTATTTGTCGATCAGGCTGAACTTGGACAAGCGCGGCAGCGACGAATAGGTGCTGTTGTTCTTGATGGTCTGGATCAGGATCAAGCCCAGATCCTTGCGGTCTTCCGAGACATAAATCATCTGGTGGGCGATGGCTTCCTTGGCGCTCTTGAACGCCACCACCTGCCCGTCAAACCAGATCTCACCTTCCACATTCGGACTCAGGGAGCGGCCAAAAACGGTCAGCATCAGCTCGGTGCGCCCCGATCCCACCAGACCCGCCAGGCCCACAATCTCGCCCCGGCGCACTTCCATCGAGGCATTGTTGATGATGACGCGGTCACTGAACACGGCGTGTTTGACCGTGAGGTTGGTCAGCTTGAGCAGGGGTTCACCAATCTGCGGCACACGGGCCGGGTACATGGAGGTCAGCTCCCGCCCGACCATACATTTCACGATGTAGTTGA
Source organism: Rhodoferax sp. U2-2l (assembly GCF_020594515.1). Taxonomy (GTDB): domain Bacteria; phylum Pseudomonadota; class Gammaproteobacteria; order Burkholderiales; family Burkholderiaceae_C; genus Rhodoferax. Next base: position 208,499 of record NZ_JAJCTH010000002.1, on the reverse strand, counting down.
TGTCCACCTTGTGGGTTGCCAAATCCACCCGCTCCACCGTCTGGCCGTCGCGGATGATGGTGATTTCATCGGCAATCGCCATCACTTCGTTGAGCTTGTGGGAGATCATGATGATCGTCACACCCTGCTCTTTCAGGCTCAAGAGCAGTTTCAGCAAATTGCTGCTGTCGTCTTCGTTCAAGGAGGAGGTTGGCTCGTCCAGGATCAGCAGCTTGGCGTTTTTGGACAGCGCTTTGCCAATTTCCAGCAACTGCTGCTTGGCCACCGAGAGTTTGTTGACGGGTGTGGCCAAGTCCTCGTGCACACCCACCTTTTCCATCACCGCCTTGGCGTCGATGTAGGTTTGCTCCCAATCGATCAGAAACCCTTTTTTGCGCTCGTTGCCGAGGAACAGGTTCTCGTAAATGGACAGATAAGGTGACAGTGCCAGCTCCTGGTGGATGATGACAATGCCTTCGTTTTCACTTTCCTTGAGGGTTTTGAACTTGCATTCCTTACCCTCGTAGATGACCTGGCCCTCGTAGCTCCCGTACGGGTACACGCCGCTGAGAACCTTCATCATGGTCGATTTGCCAGCGCCGTTTTCACCCACGATGAAGTGGATCTTGGCCCGTGTCACCTGCATGTCCACACAATCCAGCGCCACCACCGGCCCGAAGGTTTTGCGCATGCCTTTGATGTCTAAGATCTTGTCCATGGTTGTCTTTGTTGGGTCAAGCCGATGACAGGCAGGTGCAACGCACGTTCACCCGTCGCTGGCCCCTGTCAAACGATCTTCTTCACAAACGCATCACCCGTTGTCATCCTGGGCCGCAGGAAGTCACCACAAAACATGAAAGAACGCCGTCATGGCGGGCCACGGCCCACCATGACACAGCCGCTCTTTCACGTTCACCGGCTCAAGGCCTATTTGGTGCCCTTGGCCACCGCGTCGGCGGTGTAGAAGCCGCTGTCAATCAGCTCTTTGGTCAGGTTGTCTTTGGTCACGGCCACGGGTTCCAGCAGGAACGAGGTCACGACTTTCTTACCCGTGTTGTAAGTGGTGGTGTCGGTACGGGCCTTCACGGTCAGCGCGGGTGCGGTTCCCTTGATGATGCTGTCCACGGCTTCGGCCGTCCCCTTGGCCAGCACACGGGTGTCCTTGAACACGGTCATGGTCTGTTTGCCTTCCATGATCCACTTGGCTGACAACAATTCGCCGTCCTGGCCGGTGATGATCGGCAGGGTCTTGTACTTGCCATCTTGTTCCAGGGCGCCAATGATCGAGCGCGCCAGCGTGTCGTTGGGTGCCAGCACGGCATCAAGCTTGACCGCTTTGCAGGCGCCTGAGAGCAGGGTTTCCATGCGTGCCTTGGCCTTGTCTGCCGCCCAGCCTTCGGTGGTGATCTTGGACCAGGTGTCGTCCGCTGAGTTGGTGGGCGCCGGCCCGCAAATCTTCAGGGCGCCGCTGGTCACATAGGGTTTGAGGACATCCATCGCGCCGTCAAAGAAGAAACGCGCATTGTTGTCAGTGGGTGAACCAGCAAACAAGGTGATGTTTTTGCCCTTGGCCGTGTCGAGCGCCAAGGCAGCCTTGATGGCCTCACCTTGCAATTGACCGACCTTGAAATTGTCGAAGGTCAGGTAGTAATCATAGGCATCGGTGCCCGTGATCAGACGGTCATAAGAGATGACCGGGACGCCAGCGGCTTTGGCGGACTCGACGGCCTGGGCGGCCGCTTCCGTCACCGAGCCGACCACAATGGCCTTGGCACCTTTGGTGACCATGTCTTCAATCTGCTTGTTTTGCTTGGACTGATCCGCATCGGCAAAGGCCACATCCACCTTGTAGCCCATGGCTTCCAGGTCTTTTTTCATGTACTCGGCGTCACCCACCCAACGCTCAACGTGCGTCTCGGGGATGGCCAAACCCACCAGGATCGCGGGCGCCGGAGCCGCCGCGGGCGCTGCCGGAGCGGCCACAGGGGCCTCTTCCTTTTTGCCGCAGGCACTCAGGCCCAAGGCAGCAGCGATCAAGGTCAAGGTGAAAACACTTCGTCTCATTTGAATCTCCTGTTAAAAAAATTTAGCCCATCCTCACATCCCGGACCAGCCAGCATTTGGCACAGTCACCGAAGAACACAGCACGCGTCAAACGAATCGGTTGACCCAGTTTTCCAGGTACTCTTGCTGGCCGGAGACCGGCAACACATCGCGGTTGTCCTGCAACACCTGGTCGGCCAAGGCATCCAGGCTGGTCTTACCCGCCAGCACGTCTTGCGCCCAGGGCTGGCTCCAACCGGCGTAACGCTTGGCCACCACCTCGGCCAACTGGCCGTCCTGAATCATTTTCTCGGCCGCCAGCAGCGCCCGGGCACACACGTCCATGCCGCCGATGTGGCCATAAAACAGGTCCGCCGGGTCCAGCGACTGACGGCGCACCTTGGCGTCGAAGTTGCAGCCGCCGGTCTTGAAGCCGCCAGCCTGCATGATGAGGTAGAGCGTTTGCGCCAGATCGGGCACGTTGTTGGGGAACTGGTCGGTGTCCCAGCCCAACTGCGGGTCACCGCGGTTCATGTCCAGGCTGCCAAAAATGCCCAGCGCCAGCGCGGTGGCCACTTCATGCTCGAAGCTGTGGCCAGCCAGCGTGGCATGGTTGGCTTCGATGTTGACCTGCACTTCTTTCTCCAGACCGGCGCGAACCAGCAGGCCATACACCGTGGCGGTGTCAAAGTCGTACTGGTGTTTGGACGGTTCACGGGGTTTGGGCTCGATCAGGATGGCGCCTTTGAAACCAATCTTGTGTTTGTGCTCGACCACCATGTTCAGAAAACGGGCCATCTGGTCAAACTCATGCGCCATATGGGTGTTGAGCAAGGTCTCGTAGCCTTCACGGCCACCCCACAACACGTAGTTTTCGCCCCCCAGCTGGAGCGTGGCGTTCATCGCGTCGCGCACCTGGGCGGCTGACATGGCAAACACTTCAGGGTTGGGGTTGGTCGCCGCGCCCGCCATGAAACGCCGGTGGCTGAACAGATTGGCCGTACCCCAGAGCAATTTCATGCCGGTGCGCTCCTGGTGCTGCGCCAGCTTGTCGACCATGTGCAGGAAGTTGTTGCGGCTTTCCCGCGGGGTGTCGCCCTCGGGCGCCACATCGCGGTCGTGGAAGCAGTAGTACGGTGCGCCCAGCTTGCTGAAAAAGTCAAACGACTCTTCGGCTTTTTTCTCGGCCAGCTGCAGCGGGGAAGCGCCTTCAAACCAAGTGCGCTCGAACGTGCTGCCACCAAACGGGTCGGAGCCGGTTGAGCAGAAGCTGTGCCAGTAACACACAGCAAAGCGCAGCTGCTCCTTCATGGTTTTGCCCAGCACCATCTGCTCGGGGTTGTAGTGGCGAAACGCCAGCGGGTTCTTGCTGTCTGCACCTTCAAAACGAATCGGTGCAATGTCTTTGAAATAGGTTGCCAAGTCAGTTCTCCAGAAATTTGACCATTGGGCCGACGCCGTGAGGTGGTGCCGGGCCATTTTTTCACCAGGGCGCCTATCTTTCAAAAATAGCCGCATCATTCGGTTTTAGTTCGAATGGTGAATTAATTCTATTTTTTTGACCCATGATAAATATAGGGGTAAACCCTGATGACCAGCTGTTGACACAAGCGCTCCCGACCCAGCACCCGCATCACCTCGGGCAAGAATTCACCCATTTTTCACACACCGCCCCACGCCAGAAACATTAAACCGATATTCAGCGTTTGACCAAGCTAAATTTTGGGATTTCAGGGTAAACCCTGCCATCTAAAATGACCGATACGAAGAAAATAGTTCATCATGACAACTAATTGGTTCAACAGGAACCCGCAAACATCTGTCGCCCCGCTCTTGCAGCCTCACGTTGCAGCAGGTGGTTCATGAAAACCACCGGCGATCAAACCCTCGTCAAACGGATCAATCGCAGCGTGCTGTTGCGACTGCTGCGCGTGCAGCCGGGCTTGTCACGGGCACAACTGGCGCAAGAAAGCGGGCTGACCAAGTCCACCGTCAGCGCACTGGTGCGTGAGCTCATTGATGAAGCCTGGCTGACCGAGAGCGACACCGTCAACGCCAAGGGCGCCGGGCGCCCCTCCACCCCGCTGCAGATCGATGGCCGCACGCGCGCCCTGGTAGGGGTTGAGGTGGCAGTGGACAAACTGCGGGTGGCCTGCGTCAGCCTGGTTGGCAAAATTCTCTGGTCAAGCGAAGAGCCGATGCTTGACCAGCAGCCAGCCCAGGTGTGCCAACAGATTGCCAGCCTGGTGGCCCGCGCGCATGACCTGTTGCTGTCATGGGGTCTGCAGCTGACCGGCCTGGGCGTGGGGCTGCCGGGTGCGTTTGATGAGACCACCGGCAAAGTGCATTTCGCCTCCAACCTGGGCTGGTGGAACGTGGACTTTCTGCCGCTCTTCACGCAAGCCATGGCCCAGGTTCACTTGCCGCCAATGCCGGTGTATGTGCAAAACGAGGCCGACACCGCCGCCTTGAGTGAATATGAATTTGTCGAAGGCCCGGTGAGTGACTCGCTGATTTTTGTCACCTGCGACATCGGGGTCGGCGCGGGCATTGTGCTCAACGACCGCTTGTTCACCGGCCAATACGGGGGGGCAGGCGAAATCGGACACGGCATCCTGCAAATCGACGGCCCCTTGTGTTCTTGCGGTCGCCGCGGCTGTGCCGAAACCTTTTTTGGCGCACGCGCCCTGGCGAGACTCGCCGACCCCGTCAGCGGCGGCAAGTACCTGGGCGTGGTGCTGGCCAACCTCTGGACCACGTTTGACCCCAGTGTGTTGATTGTGGGCGGCCCCTCGTGTGACAAATACCCGGGCCTGATCACCCGGGCCGAGGTCACCCTCAAAACCTACGCCGACAGCGCCCGCATGCCGGCGCCGCCGGTGCGGGCGGCGCGTTATGGCTTGCTGGCCTCAGCCGTGGGCGCGGCGGCGCTGGTGTTGCACCGCCAGCTGCGGCCATTGCACACACCCACGGCGTACGCCATCAACCCGGTCTCGGTCGCCTCTGACCTCAACGTCTCATCGCAACCTCCAGGAGAGTAGTCCATGTTTCTCGGTATCGATATCGGCACATCAGAAGTCAAGGCCGTGCTGCTTGACACCGCCCACCGCGTCATCGGCTCGGCAGGCTCAGTGCTCAGCGTGTCGCGCCCGCACCCGGGCCACAGTGAGCAAAACCCGCACGACTGGTGGACCGCCACCCAGGCCGCGCTGGCCGAACTGCGCCAAACCCATCCCGCTGAATACGCCGCCGTGTCGGCCATCGGCCTGTCGGGTCAGATGCATGGCGCGGTGTTGCTGGACGCGCAGGACCGTGTTTTGCGGCCCGCCATTTTGTGGAACGACACCCGGTGCGCCCAAGAGTGTGTGGAGATGATGGCCGAGTTGCCGGAGCTCGCCCAACTCGGCGGCAGCCTGGCCATGCCCGGCTTCACCGCCCCCAAATTGCGCTGGGTGGCAAACCATGAACCCGAGGTGTTCCAACAGGTCGCCAAGGTGCTGTTGCCCAAGGATTACGTGCGCCTGATGCTGACCGGCGACTACGTCACCGACATGTCCGACGCCAGCGGCACCCTCTGGCTGGATGTGCAACAACGTGCCTGGTCTGACAAACTGCTGGCCCTCACCGGCTTCACGCAGTCACATATGCCGCGCCTGGTGGAAGGCAGCCAGGCCAGCGGCACCCTCACAAACGAGGTCGCCCAGCTGCTGGGTCTGTCCAAAAACGTGTTAGTGGCCGGTGGCGCGGGCGACAACGCCGCCAGCGCGGTCGGCATGGGGGCCGTCCAGGCCGGGCAAGGCTTTTTGTCATTGGGCACCAGCGGCGTGTTGTTTGTGGTGACCCCGTCTTACCAGCCCAACGCAGCCAGCGCCACCCATGCGTTCTGCCACGCGATGCCGGGGCAATGGCACCAGATGAGTGTGATGTTGTCGGCCGCGAGCGCCCTGCAGTGGGTCACCCACTTGCTGGGCGTGGCCAACGAAGGCGCGCTGGCCCACCAGGCCGCCGCGCTGACGCTGGCCGAGCGCGCCGCCTCACCGCTGTTTTTGCCCTACCTGGCCGGTGAACGCACACCGCACAACGACGCCCATGTGCGTGGCAGTTTCCATGGCCTGAACTTCGAGACCGACGCTGCCCGGCTGGGGTATTCGGTGATCGAAGGGGTGAGCTTCGGCCTGAACGACGGCCTGGCCGCCCTCAAGGCCGCTGGCAGCACGGTGCAACGCCTGTCGCTGGTGGGCGGCGGCTCGCGCAGCGCCATGTGGGCGCAACAACTGGCGTCCCTCCTCAACATCGAGATCGTCACCCACGCCAGCTCCACCGTGGGCGGCGCCCTGGGTGCCGCGCGCCTGGGCTGGCTGGCCACCGGTGCCGACCCACAGGCCGTGTGCCTGACACCCGCTGTGGAAACGCTCTACATTCCTGACCCCGCTGAACAAGCGGTGTTGATGCCGCGTTATGCGCAGTTCAGGGCCTTGTACGCCAGGTGACCGTCAAGACCCCAAACTTGGTGGCCAGAGAAGCCAGCCCTCGCGCAGCAAAGGCTGGCTTGCTACCCTGAATTCAGGCAGAACGCGTCCCGGGGAAAGCATGACAGTTGACATGCGAGCATTGTTTGGTAAGAGCGATGCCGCTTGCCGGCTCAGGCCAGCTCTCAAGCAAACACCCCCTGCAGATACCACGCAGCTGACGCCTGCACCGGATCGGCACCCGCCAGCCGTTCACGGTAAATCCACAGCAGCACCGCGCCAGGGGTGCGCGCCACAAAGTAGTCGCGCAAGGCAGCGGGGCTGCGGGTTGGCCGGGCCGGGCCAGCGCCATCAGCCAGCCCCTTGCCGACGCGTTGCACGCTGGCCGCGTTAACAAGCAGCGCACTGCCCGCCTGCCCGGCAGACCACCACCCCGCCTCCAGCCGCTGCGGCCCGGCCAGCAAGGTCAGTGGGCCTTGGTAGTGCGGCTGCGCCTGGTGCACGGCCAGTGGCAGCGGTTCAGCCAGCAGCCAGGTGGGGTACAGGGCGCTGGCCCAGCCGGTGAACGGCTGATGCAGGGCGTCCGCGGTCTTGCTGCTTTTTTGACCACCAGCCTTGAAAGGCAAGGCGCTCACAGCGCTAGGTTCAGCAGCCCCTTTCTGAACCCGCCTGGGGCCTGCCACAGCCGCCCGCCAGACCTGCATCTGCTCGGGCCGGTGGTCTGCCTGCGGCTGCAGGCGCAGCACGTTGCTGGCACCCAGCCGGGCGCTCAGGCGCTCCAGCAGATGCGCCAGACTATCACCCTGAGGCTGGTCGTTCAGCAACAGACTGGCGCTAGCGCCTTGGCGTGGCTGGGTTTCCAGCGACCGCAAACGCAGCGACAGGGCTGGCGCCGCCAACGTCACTTGGCCCAGCCGCTCGGCCAACAGGCGCTGCAGGTGGTTGATGTCCGCACTGGCCTGGGCCGTGCGCAACACCAGTTCACCCTGTGTGGCGGTGTGGCGGCGGGCATCCATCACCCAACCCAGCGCCACCGCCAGCACCCCCAACTGGCGCAATTGCAGCCACACCTGCAATTGCGCCAGCAGGCGGCGCGCGCCAAACAGCAGGGCGGCGGCACTTTCCACCGGGCTGGGCAGCTCAAGCGCAGCCTCAAACACCGCAGGCAGGGTCAGCCAGGGGTAGACATCCGGGCGACTGCCGTAGGCCTGATCCAGCGCATCCACCAGCGCTGCACCAAAACGCCGCGCCACCCCCGCACGCGGCAACGCCCGCAGCTGCCCCCAGCGGGTGCAGCCCAGCCGCGCCAGCGTGTCCAGATGCGGCTGCGCCGCCAGCAAGCTGCTCAAGGGCAAATCATCGGGCGGGGTGGGCGGTTGAGACGCTGTGAGGGCTCGCGCCATCGCTATCAAAGAGGTACGCCCATGCCCATAGCGGATCGACATCAAAGGCTTGTTGGCGCTGTCAATATGGCGCAAAAGGGCGTCCTGACCACCCCACAGCCGGGCGCTGGCAGACACCTCCAGCAGCACCGCGCTTTGCTGCAGTGACACCTTGGGTGTGAACTGCAACGCCCACCAACCCAGGGCCGTGAGCGGGTCGGTGAGGCCGGCCTCATCGGCCGTGGCGGGCCCGTGTTGGCTGGATGGCGCAGCGCCACCGACCGCACCACCACCCAACGCATCGGCGAACGGGTGCAGAGGGCCGCCACCGCGCCGCTGCAGCACCCCTGCCTCAGGCTGCGGCAGCAAGGCGATCCAGTGCATGGCTCAACTCCATAGTTTGGAAAACCAGCATGTTGGTACCAGACGACGGCAAGCGGTCATCTGCCAGCGCCTTTCCGGTTTGATCGGGTGCGACGCTGGCCGACTGTGGCGCACTCACCGCCAGCAGGACGCTCAGTGCCGCAGGGCGGGCGTTCAGCGTGAACGGGCTGGCCAGTGGCGGGCCGCGGCGTTTCAGGATGTGCAGCGTCAAGCCGTCGTCAACACCGGCAGCGGGCGCCGTGCTGACAGAGCGCTCCGTTTGGCGCGGCGCAACGCCCTCCCCGGCGCCCGTGCTCACCAGCAAACGCAACACTGCGGGTGAGGACTCGTGCTGCGCGCTGGCTGGCCGCAGGGCAAACAGCAACTTGCCGTGGGCAAGCGCTGCCAGATGCAGCCGCCGCAAATGGTCAGTGCGCACCTGCGGCAGCCAAACCAGCAACGCCGCCACCCCGGCACAGCGCAAAGCCTGCTCTGCCGCCCACAGCCGCTGGGCCAGTGCGTCGGCTTTGACCCACAGCAGCTGCGGCAGGGCCAGCCCCTGGGCCGCCAACCCGGGGCCAAACGGTGCATGGGGTGGCGCCACCAGCACCACGGTCTGGGTCAGTGTGCGCAGCGCGGGCAGCAGCAGACGCCACTCGTGGTGCTGGCCGGGGGGCTGCAAAATGTCACACAAGGCACCCACCGGCCAGCCACCACCGGGCAGGTGCTGGTCCAGCGCAGCGTGGCCGCTGGGCAGTGCCGCGCCTTCGGCACTGGCAGCCGTGGCCAGCGCATCGGCACACCAGATGGCGTCGCCGAAGGTCTCCAGCAGGTGGGTGGCAGAGCGGGAAGCCATGGTGGACAAATCGTTAAATACTGTATGAATAACCAGTATTTTAACGAGATACCAACGCCACGCAAGTCGGCCGGGCGCACGTACATCTCAACCCGGCGCGGACTCAGGCGCCTTGGCGCGGGAGGCATGGATGGCGGGTCAAGCCCGCCATGACAGCCGATTCAGCTGGCCATGACAGCGAAGTCATCGGGCCGGGGCCGCCAATCGCTCGAAATTTTCCCGAAATTCGCTCAAAAATAGCTCTGGAAATCAACCGATCGACTTGAGAGCCGCCTGCAGCCCGCAACGACTGCGGCATGCTGCCTGAAGGGACAGCCGTCTTTGATCGTTCCGGGCGCTGTGGCTCGCGGGCTCAAATGCCTTGGCGCAGGTAGAAAAACACAACAGCTGCCACCGCCAGCATCAGCAGCACATAGGGCCAGGTGGCGGGTTTGTCGGCATACGGGTCGCGCAGCGTGCGCTGGGCGTTGGCGGGCAACTGCGCCACTTGCGTGAGCGAGGTGCCAAACGGGATGTTGATGCGCGCCCGCGCGTTGATGGCCCAACCATTGGCATCCAGGATCGGGCCCAGGTTGCGGCTGCGCAGCTTGAACCAGGCCAGCACCACCGCAGGCAGCGAGATGATCAGCATCAGCCCCACCACCACCAGCGGAATCTGCCACCAGGCCAGTGCCAACAACCCGCTCATGACCGACACCACCATGGTGCCAATGGCCCCCAGCGCCAGGCCGATGGCGGCAAAAATACCGGCGAACTTGCCCACGTCAAACGGTGGCGGCGGCGCAGGTGGCGCCCCCGCCACGGCACTTTGTGTGGCCCCGGTGGCTGACTGGGCGAGTTTGTCACCCGAGGCGGCGGCCTTGCTGGCCGCCATCTTTTGCAACTGGGCACCCACCAGCTTGGACACCTGCTTGTAGGGTGACCAAAACGCCTGGCGCAGGCTGATCGGCTGGTCGATGATTTTGGTGATGGTGGCGTCCCAGTCGCGGCCCTGGCGGTCGTAAAACACGCCGTTGCGCCCGACCATGAGCTGGTCCGAATCACCCGCGGTGAAGGCTGCGGCGATGCTGAGCTTGTCGGCCCCACAGACGCAGTCGCAATACACCAGGCAAACGCGTGACAGGCCTGCCAATGCGGCGTGTTTGGCGGCGTCGTTCACCGCCACCACCAACTCACACGAGCGGCCGTCCAGGTACAGCGTGCCGATCTGGAAGGTGCCCTTGCCCTGGCGGGTGTAAAAGTCGCGGAAAGCCACAAAGTTGTTGGCCAGCGGCTGCAGGTCGCGCACGTAGCGGGCGAGTTTTTCCAGGTCACGCACACCGTCGCCCTCGGTCGAGGGGTCGGGCTTGGCCGCCAGCCAGGTGGTGTAAGTGGCCAGTTTGTCCTTGATGGTTTGCCAATCTGCGGCGGTGAGCACGTCTTGCGCACCCAGCAACGGGGTGAGCACGGTGTCACGCAGGATGGCCATGCGGGGTGCCCAGGCCGGGTTGAGGCCGCTTGAGAGCGTCAGCGTGGCGTCTGCCGTCACATGCGACAAAGGCAAATCGCTGATGGCCTGGCTGGCTGGCTGCAAGGTGGTGGGGGCCAGTGCCTTCAGGGCGTCTTCCGAGGCGTTGAGCACACCCCCAGCGCGCTCGTCAAAGGCGGCCAGCTGGCAGCGGGTGAAAAAGTCTTGCACCTTGGCGTCCAGCTCATTCACCAGCACGTGGGCGGCGGCGGTGGCCTCCGCCAGCGGCAGCGCGTCCACACCGGCGGCCTCCCAGGCGGCCAGGGCGCGGGCGGCGTGGCTGACCTGCGCGGCGCTGGCCTCGGCCACCGTCAGGGTGTCGGCTTCGGTCTTGCCCAGTTCTTTGGCCAGCGCCAGGGCGGCGGTTTTGATCAGTTGGCCCGTTTCGTCATCGTCACGGATCAGGGCGATGGGCACGCCGTCGCACTTTTGCACCAGCACATCGGGGCTGGTCAGGCGGCTGTTGGCCCAGGCGATGGCCCCCAGCAGCTCAGGCGCGCGCACATGGCCGTCGTTGTCGCTGTCGATGAACTGCAGGCTGCGCGCATCAAACTCGATGCCCTTGACCGGGCACGACAGGGCCACCCAGAGTTTTTGGTCCAACTCACCCAGCGCCAGCAGATCGGCAGCGGTGTCCAGCTGCACCTGGTCAAACCCACCGGCACGGAAAAACCGCCATTGATGTGCTGTGTCAGCCATGTTTGCTCCTTGTTGATGTGTACAAGACTATAAACGGCGTTCATGGCGGGCTGGTCAAGTCCGGGATGCCCTGCCTGTCACATGAAGGCCCAGGCCAAAAACATCACAAAACCCAGCGTACCGAAAACGGTGTGGGTAGCCAGCACCATGCCCCCGCTCTGACGCGACCAGCGCCTGGCCACCACCGATGTCGCAAACCCGGTGATCACCGCCAGCGCCAGCACCAGGGCAGCGGCTTTGCCGGACGGCCCGGCGCTGTCAGCCACAGCATCCGGGGTGATGCGCATCAGCATCACCACCGCCTCCAACCCGGCCACACCCAGCAGCAGATGAAACCCGATATGGATCGGGTTGCTGCTGACCCGGCGCAGAAACTGCCGCCCCATCCACAAGCCCAAACCCATCGACGCCGTCAGCAGACATATCACCGGGATCATGGGGTTCACAGCCAGCTCCTTATTCCGTTTCCAAACCCCTCGAGTCTAGGCGCGAAGCCGCAGGCCGTGCATCAGCCCGACCAGGCCAAGCAAAAATCACGCGGGAGATCTTGAACGGGCATCAGCTTTCCGCTGTGCGGCCAATCGCCGGCCAGCGCCGGTGCAGAAGCATCCAGGCGACCACGCCCACCGACAACATGGCCAGTGACGCAGCGGCCAGCGCCACGGTGGAATGCATCACCAACGGCGCAATCAGCCCGGCCACCAGCCCGTTGGCGGTGGAGCCGACGAACGCCTGCAGGCTGGAAGCCATGCCGCGGCGCTCCGGGTGCAGGTCCAGCACCAGCAGCGTCACCACCGGGACCATCATGGCCCAGCCAAAAGAAAAAATCGCGATCGGGAACATCGCCCACGAGGCCTGCGCCGTGAACAGCGCGTTGAAGACCAGGTTGAGGACGGCCACACCGAGCATGATCAAAAACCCGTACTTGATCTGCCGCTTGGGCGCTAGGCGCCCGGCCATGCGCCCGCTGACCCAGGCGCCGCTCATGATGCCGCTGATGGTCAGCACAAAAAACCAGAAGAATTGCGTGGGCGCCAGCGCCAGATGATCCCCCAGAAACACCGGCGCCGACAGCACATACAAAAACATGCCGTTGAACGGAATGCCGCTGGCCAGCGCCAGCAAAAAGAAGCGCGGATCGCGCCCGAGCTGCCAGTACCCCTGCATCAGGTTGCTGACCTTGAGCGGCTGGCGGTGACTCAGGTGCAGGGTTTCAGGCAGCAGCCGGTAGTTGGCCACCCACAAGACCACCCCCACCCCGGTCAAGAACCAGAACACGCTGTGCCAGCCCAGGTGCTGGTACAACACCCCACCAATCATCGGCGCCACCGCAGGCGCCACACCAAAATAAATGGTGATCTGGCTCATGACCTTTTGCGCCTGCGCCGGGGGAAACATGTCACGCACCACCGCGCGCGAGACCACGATGCCCGCGCCCGTGGTCAGCCCCTGCACCGCGCGGAAAAACACCAGCTGCCCGATGCTTTGCGACAGCGCACAACCGATGGATGCCACGGTGAATGCCGCCAGCCCCCACAACACCACCGGCCTGCGCCCCACACTGTCAGACAACGCGCCGTGAAACAGGCTCATGAAGGCAAAGCCAAACAGGTAGGCTGAGAGCGTCTGCTGCATCTGCACCGGCGTGGCGTTGAGCGAGGTGGCGATGCCGGAAAACGCCGGAATGTAGGTGTCAATGGAGAACGGCCCCAGCATGCCGAGCATGGCCAGCAGCACCGCCAGCGCCCAGCGCGGGGCTTGCCAGATGTGGTGTGCGTCTGGGTTCATCCTGGCGTACGCGTGGCAGGAAAAAGCATCAACAGCGAGGATAGGTCAACAAACATGAACGGGTTATCAGCAGGTCGGCAGGCCAAGTTGGTTATGAGCTGCCCCACAGGGCCGAACTCTCCATTCGGCCCATTATGCAGATTTACAGCCATCAGGTGCATGGCACCTGCCGTGCTCACTTGATCAAGAGCACGGGCACCGTCGAGAGTTGCACCACTTTGACCGTGACCGAACCCATGAAAAGTCCGACCACATGGCCGAATCCATGCGCGCCCATGACGATCATGCTGCAGCCTTTTTCGTTGGCGAAATTCACGATGGCAGGCGCGGCATCACCGATCAGCAAGTGCGAGGTGAAAGCCATGCCGGCCTGTGTCAGTTTTTGCCGGGCGCCAGCCAGGGCAGCATCCCCCGACTCGCGGTGGAAGGCTTCTACCGTCTGATTGTCAATAAACCGTGTCACATCGTTGGGCAACGGGGGTTGGACATTGACGAGGTAAATCTGCGCGGTGGTGCGGCGGTTGGCTGCATCCTGAACCACGTGGTCAACGGCCCTCAGCGCCGGATCAGAACCATCTACAGCAATCAAATAGGAAGTGCTCATGGTCAGTCTCTGGGTTAATGATCAGGGTTAGACACAGGCAGCTCAATGGCCGGACGGGGCGTTTTGCGGCTGCCCAGCCATTTGCCAACCACCACCACCAGCACCGCGCCGGCAGCAGCAAACAGGTAGTGCGCGTACGGGATACCTTTGGACAGGACCTCTGGCGTGGCCTTGTCAGACAGCAGCATGCCCCCGGCAATCCAGCCCAGCAGCGCCGCACCCAGCGTGATCACCACGGGGAAACGGTCCATGAGCGTGAGCACCAGCTTGCTGCCCCAGACCACGATCGGGATCGACACCAGAATGCCAAAGGTCACCAGCACCATCGAGCCGTGCGAGGCACCGGCCACCGCAATCACGTTGTCCAGGCTCATCACCGCGTCGGCCACCACAATGGTCTTGATGGCCGCCATCAGGGTGGTGCCACCGTCGATGCTGTCGTGCTCGTCTTCGTGCTCGGGCAGCATCAGCTTGATGCCAATCCACAGCAGCAACAAGCCGCCCACAATCTTCAGGTAGGGCACGGCCAGCAGTTGCAAGGCGAAGAAAATCATCACCACGCGCAGGCCGATGGCGCCCACGACACCCCAGAAGATGCCTTTTTTGCGCTGCTCGGGCGGCAGTTTGCGGCAGGCCAGGGCGATCACCACCGCGTTGTCACCACCGAGCATGATGTCGATGATGATGATCTGCAGGACGGCGATCCAGAAGAGGGAAGAGGTCAATTCAGGCATGATGAAGGATCGGATTCAGTGGAGAAAGAGGATGGGATTGGGCCGCAGCAGGCCTGGGTCCGGTACGTTTTGACAGGTCTGCTCGGGTGGGTGGCAGTCAGTGCTCAGAGCATCACCCTGCCACCGCACCGAGGTTCATCCAGCAAACATCAGCGCCAACCCCACTGAAGGAAAGGGTTGGCAACTACCCAATGCAAGACCCTGGACAGCGGCAAGCAGCAGCCGTCTCATCCGTCACGGATCACACCTTGGCAGGTGCGTACTTGCTGACCGCTTCCCACAGGCCATTGAGGTACACCGCACCCAGCGCGCGGTCATACAGGCCGTAACCGGGTTTGCCGGTTTCGCCCCAGATCATGCGGCCGTGGTCGGGGCGCACATAACCTTCAAAGCCAATCTCATGGTAGGCCTTGACGATTTCTGCCATGTCCAGCGAGCCGTCGCAAGAGCGGTGGGTCGACTCGTAAAACGTGCCGTCCTCTTCCACCTTGACATTGCGCAGGTGACCAAAATGGATGCGTCCCTGGCCGCCGAATTCGCGCACCAGCGAGGGGATGTTGTTGCACAGGTCGGCGCCCAAAGAGCCGGAACACAGGGTCAGGCCATTGGCAGTGGAGTCCACGATCTTGACCAGGCGAGCCAGGTCGTCGTGGTTCTTGACGATGCGTGGCAAACCAAAGATCGGGCGCGGTGGATCGTCCGGGTGCATGGCCATCTTGATGCCCACTTCTTCGGCCACCGGGATGATGGCTTTGAGGAAGTATTCCAGATTGGCCCACAGGGTCTCTTCGTCCACGGACTTGTACTCGGCCAGCAGGGCCTTGAGCTGTTCGGGCTTGTAGCTGGCGTCCCAGCCCGGCAGGGAAATGCCTTTTTCCGGGTCGATCTTGGCCACCGCTTCGGCATCAAAGGCCAGCGTGAAGGAGCCGTCCGGCAGTTCCTTGGCCATTTCAGTGCGGGTCCAGTCAAACACCGGCATGAAGTTGTAGCAGATCACTTTCACGCCCACCGCTGCGCAGTTGCGGATGTTTTGCTGGAAGTTGGCGATCAGCCGGTCGCGCGTGGGTTTGCCGAGTTTGATGTCTTCATGGGTAGGCACACTTTCGACCACCTCGAATTTCAGGCCCGCGCCTTCGATGCGATCGCGCAGGGCCTGCAGCTTCTCCAGCGGCCAGACCTCGCCCACCGGCACGTCGTAAATGGCGGACACAATGCCGTACATGCCGGGAATCTGCCGGATGTATTCCAGTTTGACCGGGTCGGATTCGCCATACCAGCGGAATGTCATTTTCATGTTGAGTCTCCTTTATATGGGCGGTCAGGCCCGTTAAAACACAATGTGAGTGGCGGTGGCCACGTCCGGGTGGCGGGCCAGGCGTTCGAACCCGGCCAGCAACTCGGCTTTGAAACCGGCATGAACGCGCAGGTCGGTACCAAAGATCTTCTCGATGGACAGCAACTGGTCCACCAGCACAGCAGGTTCGGTGCTGGAACGAGCCTTCGCCAGAATGTCGGCAGAGAGCGGGTCGTTGAGCACCGCGTCCGGGGTGTAAGCGGTCTTCACCACGAAGTGCATCCAGGCGGCAATGGCGGTGGCGATCGTCGGCGAGGCCAGGCCCTTGGCCTGACGATCCCGCAGCGGGGCCAGCAGGCGTTGCGGCAGTTTTTGCGAACCATCGGAGGCAATTTGGGCGGTACGGTGTTTGAGCGCCGGGTTGCGGAAACGCTGCTTCAGGCTCTCCACGTATTCAGCCGGGTTGACGCCTTTGGGCGCGTGCAACACCTCGCGGATTTCAACCCACAGCGGGTCGAGGATGTCGGTGATCAGCGGCATCTGCATGGCATCGGCCACCGTTTCACGGCCGGTCAGTTGGCCCAGGTAGGCCAGCGTGGAGTGCGAACCGTTGAGGCAGCGCAGCTTCATGTTCTCCCAGCACTCAATCTCGTCCGAGAAGATGGCGCCACCGATGGTCCAGTCCGGGCGGCCCATGGTGAACTGGTCTTCGATGACCCATTGCACAAACTGCTCGGTGACCACCGGCCAGGCGTCGTCCATGCCAATGACATCGGTGACGTGGGCGCGGTCGGCGTCGGTGGTGGCGGGGGTGATGCGGTCCACCATGGTGCACGGGAAGGTCACGTTGGCCTCAATCCAGGTGGCCAGACCCGCATCCACTTCACGCGCAAAGGCCAGCACGGCGGCCTTGGCCAAAATGCCGTTGTTGGGCAGGTTGTCGCAGCTGAGCACGGTGAACGGCGTGATGCCCGTCGCGCGGCGCACCTTGAGCGCCTGCACGATCAGGCCAAGCACGGTTTTCGGGGTAGCCGGTGCAGCCAGGTCGGCGGCGATGGCGGGCGCCTGCAGTTGCAGCTTGCCGGTGGCCGGGTCCAGGTAGTAGCCCTTCTCAGTCACGGTGATGCTGACGATGCGGGTGCTGACGTCACTCATCTTGGCCAGCAGCTTGCCGGCATCTTCAGCACCGCCCAGCACGTCGATGATCGAACCGATGACTTTGACCTTCTCGGAGTCGGCACCCATCTCGGCCAGCGTGTAAAGAAAGTCTTGAGGCGCCAGCGCATTTTTCATGTCGGCCGAAATCACCCCGGCACCCACAATGCCCCAGGCCAGATCACCCGAGGCCAACACAGCGTCGGTGAACATGGCTTGGTGTGCGCGGTGGAAGGCGCCAATGCCCAGATGCACGATCGATCCCACAACCTGGCTGCGGTCATAGGCAGGCTTGACCACTGTGGTCGGCAAATGGGCAAGGTTCTCTTGGTTAAGACGCATAGTGTTTGTTTCCATGGTTTCGGTTGCAGGAGGCACTTATTCGGTCACGCCGGGAATGGCAAAGTACTGTTGGGCGTTACGGTAGCTGATGTCTTGCACCATGTTGCCAAAGGTGTCAAAGTCAGGCGGGATCTCGCCGTTTTCCATCCAGCCACCGACCAGCGCGCACAACACGCGGCGGAAATACTCATGCCGCGGAAAGGACAAAAAGCTGCGCGAATCGGTCAACATGCCGACAAAACGCGACAACAGGCCGAGGTTGCCCAAGCTCACCATCTGGCTGCGCATGCCCTCAATGTGGTCGTTGAACCACCAGGCCGAACCCATCTGGATCTTGCCGGGGCTGGATCCGTCCTGGAAGCAGCCCATCACCGTGCCCAGCACGGCCAGGTCGTTCGGGTTGAGCGAATAGAGGATGGTTTTGGGCAGCAAGCCTTCGCTTTGCAGCGCGTTCATGAAGGCGCCGAGCTTGCTGGCAATCTGCTCGTCATTCACCGCGTCGTACCCGGTGTCGGGGCCAAGCTGGTTGAACATCTGCGTGTTGAGGTTGCGCACCGCGGCCAGATGCAACTGCATCGCCCAGCCACGCTTGGCATTCATGCGGCCCACGTCCAGCAGCACGGCGGTCTTGTAGGCATCCGCCTCAGCGGTCGTCAAGGGGGTGCCGCCCAACAACTTGGCAAAGATGGCTTCGAGCGCCTGCGGCGTGCTAAACGTGGCAAAAGGTGCAGCCAGACCGTGATCGGAAGCACGGCAACCCAGGCTGTGAAACACGGCGTGGCGGGCATCCAGCGCGACAATCAGCGACTGGTAAGAGCCAATTGCCACGTCAGCACGGGCGCTCAGCTTGTTGATATAGGCTTGCCAAGTGGGCAAATCATCCGTAGCCAAGGCGCGGTCAGGCCGGAAGCTGGGCACCATCACCGGCTCACCCGGTTGACGCACGGCGGCGTAGCTTATATGGTGTTCCAGCGAGTCAGCCGGGTCATCGGTGGTGCCCACAGCGCGCACATTCATGCGCATCAGCAGGGAGCGGGCGCCAAATTCGGGCAGCACGATCTGGGCGTTGCAGGCTTCCCAGATGGCCGGTGCGGTTTTTTCAGACAGGGCTTCATGGATGCCGAAATAGCGCTGCAACTCCAGGTGCGTCCAGTGGTACAGCGGGTTGCCCACCAGCCGTGGCACGGTTTGCGCCCAGGCCAGAAAGGTGCGGTAGTCGGCTTCATGGCCGGTGATGTCGGCCTCAGGCACGCCGTTGGAGCGCATGGCGCGCCATTTGTAATGATCACCACCCAACCAGGCGTGCGCCAGGTTGCGGAAGTTGGTGTTGCCGGCAATGTCGGCCGGTGGCAGGTGGCAGTGGTAGTCAAGAATCGGCATCTGCGCTGCGTAGTCATGAAACAGACGCCTGGCGCAGTCGTCGGGCAGGAGAAAGTCGGCATTCATAAAAGGTTTCATGGATTCGCTCTGGTTTGGCGCGGCTTGACGAAACATCAAACTGCATTCGGTGTCTTTGACGAGATGCAACTCTACATCAAACAGAAACCGATTTCAATAAAAATTAAAACAATGTTTTGATTAAATGGAACCCGGGATTCAGAATGAAAACACCCCACCGCCAGCGAGGCTGACAGAAGGCTGGCATGTCATGCCGGATGGGCATGAGGACACCGGATCAACGGCGCCTGTCACGCAGAAAAAATTCTAGGGGCCGGTGTGCCGTGCAGTCCAATGTTGTTAGGACATGCCGTGATACCCGCAAGGTATTGGGTGCTGTTGCTTGAAGTCCTGGATGCACCCCAGCAACGCAGCCAACAGCGGTGACTGTTCATCTTTGCGGTAGACCCCATGCAGGTCAATCGTTGACTGGATGTCCGGTGCCAGCGGCCGAAACACCACGTCGGGCAAATTGAGGTTGAGCACCGACGCCGGCACCAGGGCGCTGCCAAACCCCCCGGACACCATGACCACGGCGGCAATCATGTCGGCGGCCTTGTGAACGATCAACGGGTTGAAACTTTGCAACCTGAACAACTTTTGACTGGCAAAAAAGACGCTGGGGTCTTGCTCACCAATCAGGGGTTCACCCTGGAGATCGTCCAGGGTGATGCAAGGCTTGAAGGCCAGCGGATTGCGTTGGTTGACGGCCATCCACAGCGGCTCCTGGCTGATCAGCTCGTGATGCAGGTCGGGCGACTCCGGGAAATAGCGGTCAAACGCGATCAGGATGCGCCCTTGCTGCAGGGCCTCCATTTGACGATGTTTGGGCGCGTTGTGCAGCACGACATTGACG
The DNA here is from genome assembly GCF_020594515.1 of Rhodoferax sp. U2-2l. Taxonomy (GTDB): domain Bacteria; phylum Pseudomonadota; class Gammaproteobacteria; order Burkholderiales; family Burkholderiaceae_C; genus Rhodoferax. The sequence continues at coordinate 188,991 of NZ_JAJCTH010000002.1, read as the reverse complement.
TGCGGGCGGGCCTGTGAGAACGCACTCAGGATGCGCGGAATGATGTCGAGCATGGCCGAGCCAAACACGCCGATGTCCATGCGGCCTTCCATGCCATGAGCCACGCGCCGGATCTGTTCGGTCGCCAGTTCGACGTGCGCGCTGATGTTGTACGCGTGCGCCAGCAGCGCCGTGCCAGCCTGCGTCAGCTCCACGCCGGCGCTGGTGCGCTTGAACAACTGCACGCCCAGCGCCTCTTCGAGCGACTGGATATGCCGCGTCAAGGGAGGCTGTGTGATGTGCAGGCGCTCTGCCGCCCGACCGATATTGCGCTCCTCGGCGGTGACGATGAAATATTTAAGCCGACGGATGTCCAAGTTGAACCCTTCTATGAAATGGCTTGCAACGGGGCATGCTACGCAATCTGATGGCAAGCCACCGACCTCACGTCGATGTCCTCAGGGTATCAACGCATACCCGAACAGCATTGGACCGCATGGATGGGTCGACTCTAGAATTTTCTGAGCATCAAATCGCTCAAAGCGGCCGCCATTAAAAAATGGAAATATGTTTCAAAAATTATTGAGCGCCGTTTAAATTAAGCGTATATTCGCCCTACTTGCTGCGGAAGCTAGGGCCCCCTGGTAAGTGTGTTCAGTGGCGTATTCTTGTTTATTCCTATCAAAGAGGCAATTATGAAAAGCAATATGAAAAAGGTTTTGGCGGTGGCTATGGCTTGCGCTCTCGCAGTCGGCAGCGCTGTGGCACGTGACTTCCGTTCAGCAGATGTGCATCCGCAGGACTACCCCACAGTGATGACTGTCAAGAAAATCGGCGAGATCATCAGCCAGAAGACCGGTGGCAAGTACAACGTCAAGGTGTTTGGCAACAGCTCGTTGGGCTCTGAGAAAGACACGGTTGAACAAGTCAAGATTGGCGCGCTGGACATGGTTCGCGTCAGCACGGCAGCTTTCCACGGCATCGTGCCTGAGACGATGGTGCCTTCTTTCCCCTTCATTTTCCGTGACATCAAACACTTCCGCGCCTCGATGAACGGCCCTGCCGGTGACGACATTCTGGCCGCTTTGGACAAGGCTGGTTTCGTTGGTTTGGCGCTGTGGGAATCTGGTGCCCGTTCGATTTACGCCAAAAAGCCGGTGCGCAACCTGGCCGATGTCAAAGGCATGAAGATCCGTGTGCAGCAGTCCGACCTGTGGGTCAGCCTGGCCCAAGCCATGGGCGCCAACCCCACACCGATCCCGATGGCCGAGGTCTACACCGCGCTGAAAACCGGCCTGGTGGATGCCGCTGAAAACAACTACCCGTCGTACGAGACCGCCAAGCACTACGAAGCCGCCCCGGTGTACAGCGAAACCCAGCACGTGATGTCACCTGAAGTGCTGATTTTCTCGAAGAAGGTCTGGGACACCCTGACCCCAGAAGAGCACAAAATCATCCGCGACGCCGTCAAGGAGACCATTCCTTACTACATTGACCTGTGGACCAAAAAGGAACAGCTCTCCAAAGACGCTGCCAAGAAAGCTGGCGCCACGTTTGTGGACAACGTCAACAAAGCCGAATTCGTGACCGTGATGAAGCCTGTCTGGGACAAGTTCTCTCCGACTCCTGAGTTGAAGGCTTTGGTTCAGAAGATCGTCAACACCAAGTAAGTTAAACGCAACGGTTTGACGGTATCGCCCGAAGGTGTGCTAACGCTTTCGGGCTTTTTTTGGAGCGAAACAATGAAATGGCTGACTTGGCTGAATTCGCGGTTGTCACGATGGGCGTTATATGTCTCCGTGGCGTGTCTGATCGGAATCGTCGGCGTGGTATTCGGTTCGGTGATCTGGCGCTATGCGCTCAACGACGCGCCTGCGTGGTCTGAGCAAGTGGCGCTGATATTGGTGATCAATGTGGCCATGTTTGGCGCGGCCGCTGGCGTGCGTGATGAAGGGCATATTGGCATGGAATCCCTGATGGGCTTGCTGCCACCTAAATTTCAGTTCTGGGGAGGCAATCTGGTGGGGCTGATCACGATTGTGTTTGGTGCCTTTCTGACTTGGGGGACTTGGACCATGGCCATGTCGGTCTGGACGAATGTGATCCCCACCCTGGGCATCTCGGAGGCCTTTCGCTACTTGCCATGCGTGGTGGCGGGTGTACTGATCATTCTGTTTTCCATTGAGCATCTGATTGCGATGTCTACCGACAAGAAAGTGATTCCATCATGGCACTGACCGTTCTTTGCATCAGTTTTCTGGTGTTTCTGCTGCTGGGGGTGCCGGTGGCTTTCTCGATCGCGTTGAGTTGCATCGCGACCTATTGGGCCGAAGGGTTTCCGCTGGAGCTGGCTTTTCAGAACATGATTTCAGGGATGAACGTGTTTTCGTTCCTGGCCATTCCGTTCTTCATTTTTTCGGGCGAACTGATGTTGCATGGCGGCATTGCTGACAAGATCGTCAACTTTGCCCGCAACATGATCGGCCACCGTCGCGGCGGCCTGGGCATGGCCAATGTGGTCGCCTGCACGCTGTTTGGCGGCGTCTCAGGTTCACCTGTTGCCGACGTATCGGCGATGGGCGGCGTGATGATCCCGATGATGAAAAAAGAAGGTTACAGCGCTGACTATGCCGTCAACGTGACGACCCACGCCTCCCTGTGCGGCGCCTTGATGCCCACCTCACACAACCTGATCATTTACGCCTTTGCCGCATCAAGCAGCAGCGGCTTGCTGGCGGGTCACAACGTGATGGTGAAAGGTGTCTCCATTGGCGAACTGATGTTTGCCGGCTTGTTGCCGGTGCTGGTGCTGATGGTCTGCATGCTGTTTGCCGCTTACTGGGTGGCCAAAAAAGAAGGCTACCCGATTCGCCCTGACGGCAGCAGCACACTGGACAAGTTTGCAGGCTGGAACGCGGTGATTACCTCGGGTGTGGCCGCGTTGCCGGGCATGTTTGTGGTGGTGATCATCCTGGGGTGCATCATCATGGGCATCACCACCGCCACCGAAGCGGCTGGTATTGCGGTGGTGTACTCCCTGCTCCTGACCTTTGTGGGCTACCGCACCATGAGCTGGGCCAAACTCATGAAAGCCGGCGCCAAGGCAGCCAAAACCACGGGCGTGGTGCTGCTGCTGATTGGCGTGTCGACCATGTTCCAGTACATCATGACGATTCTGGAGATTCCCGACAAAACGGCTCAGTTGCTGCTTAGCGCCACCACCGACCCGCTGGTGATGTTCTTGCTCATCAACCTGATCCTGTTCCTGCTGGGCACCTTCATGGACATGGCCTCGACCATCCTGATCTGCACACCGCTGTTTTTGCCGCTGGCCATCCAGATGGGCATGGGGCCGGTGCAGTTTGGCATCGTGATGCTGCTGAACTGTGCCCTGGGGCTCAACACACCGCCGGTTGGCACCACCCAGTTTGTGGGGTGTGCCATTGGCGATGTCTCGGTCGAACAGGTCATGAAAAGTATCTTGCCGTTTTATGGTGCCCTGTTCGTCGTGATGGTGGTCGTGACCTATTTCCCTGCGTTTTCGACCTGGATTCCCAGCCTGATCAAAGGTTCACCCGTTTACTAAGCGGGTACACGAGCCCGACCTGATCCGGGTTGGGCTCTCTTTCACGATTTAGAACCCGCTGCAACACATCGCAGCGGGACTTGATGGAGTCATCCATGACGCAATCTTCCGTTATCCGTTTGCACGCCAACGACGATGTGCTGATCGCCACGCAGCAAATGCTGCCTGGCAGCTCGCTGCTGTCAGACCACCTGGTGGTGCGCGACCTGATCCCCCCCGGCCACAAGCTGGCTGCCCGCGACATCGCAGCGGGCGCTGCGGTCCGGCGCTACGACCAGATCATCGGCTTTGCCAAGGTCAACATCGCGGCCGGTCAGCATGTGCACTCCCACAACCTGGGCATGGGCGAGTTCGAGCGGGATTACGGCATTGGCCAGGGCGTGCGTGAGCTGCCCAAGGCCGAGCACCCTGCCACCTTCATGGGCTACAAACGCCCCAACGGCAAGGTCGGCACGCGCAACTACATCGCCATCATTGCCTCGGTGAATTGTTCGGCCACGGTGGTACGCGCCATCGCCAGCCACTTCAGCCAAGAGCGGCTGGCCGCCTACCCTCATATTGACGGCGTGATCGCGCTGCCGCACCCGCTGGGCTGCGGCATGGGCGTGGTCAGTGAAGGCATGGACATCCTGCGCCGCACCATGGTGGGGTATGCCCGCCACCCCAACTTTGCCGGGGTGCTGTTTGTGGGCTTGGGTTGCGAGCAGAACCAGATTGCCCCCCTGATCGACATGATTGGCGCCCACGAGGAAGGCATGCTGCAAAAGCTGGTGATGCAGGCCGAGGGCGGCACCACCGCAGCTATCAAGAAAGGCATCAGCCTGGTGACCGACATGCTCGAGCGCGCCAACACCTACCAGCGTGAGCCGGTATCGGTCAGCCACCTGATTGTGGGTTTGAACTGCGGCGGCTCCGATGGTTATTCCGGCATCACCGCCAACCCGGCGCTGGGCGGCGCCTCGGACCTGCTGGTGGCGCACGGTGGCACCACCATCCTGTCGGAAACGCCTGAGATTTACGGTGCCGAACACCTGCTGACACGCCGCGCCGCCAGCCCCGAAATCGCCCAGAAGCTGATCGACCGCATCAGCTGGTGGAAAGACTACACCACCCGCAACGGCAACCAGATGGACAACAACCCGTCGGTGGGCAACAAGGCCGGCGGCTTAACCACCATCCTGGAAAAGTCTCTGGGCGCGGTGGCCAAAGGTGGCACCAGCACCCTCAACGGCGTCTACAACTATGCCGAGCCGATCGAGGCCAAGGGCTTTGTGTATATGGACACCCCCGGTTACGACCCGGTGTCGGCCACCGGCCAGGCGGCAGGTGGTGCGCAGGTGATCTGCTTCACCACGGGGCGCGGTTCGGCGTTTGGCTGCGCGGGGGTGCCCACCATCAAGCTGGCCACCAACAACGCCCTGTTCGAGCGCATGGGTGATGACATGGATGTCAACTGCGGCGACCTGATCACCGGCACACCGATGCCCGAGATCAGCCAACGCATCTTCGACGCCATCATTCGCCACGCCTCGGGCGAGAAGGTGCGCAGTGAAGAACTGGGCTACGGCAATGACGAATTTTTGCCGTGGCAAGTGGGCGCGGTGATGTAGTCCGTGAATCGATGACGCCGGTCTCGCCTCTGTGAAGGTGGCCGGTTTTTTTTGACAAACCGTTTTTTTAGGAGCGTGAACATGGCAGCAAAAGATCGTATGGCAGTCCTTTCGGCAATGATGGATCAAAGCATCATTCCGGTTTTTTATCACCCTGACGTGGAGCTCTGCATCAACGTCATCCAGGCCTGCGCCAACGCCGGCGCCAAGTGTGTCGAGTTCACCAACCGTGGTGACTTCGCGGCCCAGGTGTTCCTGGATGTGACGCGTCACTTTGCCAAGGCCGACCCGTCGGTGATCATGGGCGTGGGCTCGATCGTGGATGCACCCACGGCTGGCCTGTTCATCGCCAACGGCGCCAAGTTTGTGGTGGGCCCGCTGCTCAACGCCGACGTAGCCAAGGTCTGCAACCGCCGCGGCATTCCCTACAGCCCCGGCTGCGGCTCGGCCACCGAGATTGGTGACGCGCAAGAGCTGGGCGTGGAAATCGTCAAGGTGTTCCCCGGCTCCAGCGTGGGCGGCCCCGACTTTGTCAAGAGCGTGATGGGCCCGATGCCCTGGACCCGCATCATGCCCACTGGCGGTGTCGAGCCGACCGAAGAGTCACTGCGCAAATGGTTTGGCGCCGGCATCGTGGCTTGCGGCATTGGCTCCAACATGATCACCAAAAAGCTGCTCGATGCCAAGGATTACAAAGGCATTGAAGAGAACGTGCGCAAGACGGTCCAACTGGCCGCCACCATCAAGGCCGAGCTGGCCGCCAAATAACCTGCTGAGAAGGAGTTACACACATGTCTGCACTCATCATCAAATCCGCGGCTGAAACCAAATGGGACTGCGCTTCGTTCGGCGAAGTCATGCTGCGCTTCGACCCCGGCTTTGGCCGTGTGCGCAATGCCCGCAGCTTCCAGGTCTGGGAAGGCGGCGGTGAATACAACGTGGCCCGCGCCATGCGCAAATGCTGGGGCAAACGCTCTGCCGTGGTCACGGCTTTGCCGAAGAACGACCTAGGCTGGCTGGTGGAAGACCTGATCATGCAAGGCGGCGTGGACATGAGCCACCTGATCTGGCGTGATTTTGACGGTCTGGGCAAAAACACCCGCGTCGGCCTGAACTTCACTGAAAAAGGTTTTGGCATCCGCCCGGCGCTGGGTTGCTCGGACCGCGGTCACACCGCCGCCTCGCAAATCCGCCCCGGTGAAGTCAACTGGGAAAAGCTGTTTGGCGAAGAAGGTGTGCGCTGGTTCCATACCGGTGGCATTTTTGCCGCGCTGGCCAGCAACACCGCTGAAGCCGTGATCGAAGCCGTGGAAGTGGCCAAGAAGTACGGCACCGTGGTGGCGTATGACCTGAACTACCGCGCCTCGTTGTGGAAGAGCCAGGGCGGCAAGGAAGGCGCACAACGCGTCAACCGCGAAATCGCCAAGTATGTGGACGTGATGATCGGCAACGAAGAAGACTTCACCGCCTGCTTAGGGTTTGAAGTGGAAGGCGCTGACGAACACCTGACCCACATCGAAACCGACAGCTTCAAGAAGATGATCCAGGCCGCTGTGGCTGCCTTCCCCAACTTCAAGGTGGCTGCCACCACCCTGCGCAAGGCCACCACCGCCACGCTGAACGACTGGTCTGCCCTGCTGTATTACGAAGGCCAGTTGTACCAGTCGATGAAACGCGACAACCTGGAAATTTACGACCGCGTCGGCGGTGGCGACGGTTTTGCCTCCGGTTTGGCCTATGGCTTCATGGAAGGCAAAGGCCCGCAAGCTGCCGTGGAATACGGCGCAGCCCACGGCGCGTTGGCCATGACCACGCCGGGCGACACCTCGATGGTGCGGGTGGAAGAAGTGGAAGCCGCCATGAAGGGCAAAGGCGCCCGCGTGATCCGCTGATCGACATGACCGCCAGGGCAAGATGCCATGGCGGTCGGCGCCACTGGCGCTGAAAAAAACCAAAGGCAGCCTCGGCTGCCTTTGGTTTGGGCTGGCAGGGCGCCAGGCCTCGCCCGGGTTGACCTGTCGCCAGACCGGGTTGGCCTGGCGGCTGGCGCCTTAAGGTTTGGCTGCAGGCATGACGGATTTCAGAAACTCGGCCACCCGCGCCTCGGTGGGCAGCGGTGCCACGGCGCCATAACCCTGGGTGGACAAAGCTGCCGAAGCAACCGCCCAGCGGGCGCTGGTGAACACATCCTCACCACGGGCACGGCGGGCCAGGTAGGCGCCGTTGAAGCAGTCGCCTGCGCCGGTGGCATCCACGGCCTTGACCGGGAACGCGGCGATTTTCTGGATCTGCTGGCCATCTGACACCAGCACACCTTCGATGCCCATCTTCATGACCACCACCTTGGTGCCCTGTTGGTGCGCCCAGGCGATCAGGTCTTCCGCCTTGTGCAGGCCGGAGAGTTTGGACAGCTCTTCAAAGCCCGGCAAAAATTCGTCTGCTGAGGCGATGGTTTCAATCACCACCGACCGGGCGTCCTCCAGGGACCACAAGGCAGAGCGCAAGTTGGGGTCATACGACACACGGGCACCGGCTGAGCGCGCCATGGCGATGGCGGCAGCCACCGTGCGGCTGGCATTAACGCTGATGGCCTGGCTGATGCCTGTGACGTGCAGGTACTTGGTGTTGCCAATCAGGGCGGGTGACAGGTCTTCAGGCCGCATGCCACTGGCGGCCGACCCTTTGCGCAAATAAGAAAAATGGTGGCCATCGGCGTCATGGCGCACAAAATACACGCCGGTCGGGGCATCTTTGTGCACATGCACCGCGCTGACATCCACCCCCTCGGATTTCCAGAGCGCCAGGCACATGTCACCCAGCGCATCGCTGCCCACCAGCGACACATAGGCGCAACGCGCGCCTTGGCGGGCCGCCGCGATGGTGGTGTTGGAGGTGTCGCCACCAAACCCCTGCAGGTACATGCGGCCATCACCTTGCGGGATCTGGTTGAACTCCACCATGGCCTCGCCCAGTGCCACCACGTCATATTGCTGCTTCATGTCAGGTCTCCTGTTGGTTTGTACTTGCGCGGCCAGCCTTGACGCGTTGGCGTCTTCAGTCAGCGTGACCACCCATCTCTTGCTTCACTGTCATGGCACCCGGACCACCCCGAACCATGACCTCAGGCTGTCACGTTAAAGGAAATCATCGCGACGCGGTGAAAACTGGTCCAGCAGGATGCTGCCCGGCTCCAGCGCCACCACACCATGCCACACCTGGCGCGGCGCCACAAAGGCATCGCCCGCTTTCACAATGCGCTTGTCACCCGCCACATCCACCTCGAACGACCCCGCCACACAGAACGCAATCTGATCATGCGCATCGTGCGCGTGTGCGGTACCGATGGCGCCTTTGTCGAATTGCACCATCACCGACATCAGATCGGCCGTGTGACCCACGATTTTTCGGCGAATGCCATCGCCCAGCTCGGTCCAAGGGGTATGGGTGTTGTCAAAGTAGTGTTCCATGGCAGTGCTCAGAGTGGTTGAAAAGGCAACGATACAAAGAAAAAACGATCACGTCGGGACAAGACGTTCACGATAATGTATCATTCCTCAAACATTTTGAAACGCTGGTTCAAAAATTAGTAACCATATTTCAAAAAATGTTGTAAATTGCGACTTGTCAGTGACACGCCCTGTCGCCAACCCGAACAACCCCGTGCCAAAAAGGCCACAACCCGAGAGATACACCATGGAAATTCGCCAACCCATCCACAGCGATCACGTCCGCACTCTTGACACCGAAGGCCTGCGTCGGCACTTTTTGGTCGACGGCTTGTTCAAGGCCGACGAAGCCACCCTGACCTACAGCCAGATCGACCGCATCATCGTTGGCGGCATCATGCCGGTGACAAAAGCCGTGAGCTTTTCACCCGAGCTGGGTCGCTTCACCGGCACCGACTTTTTCCTGCAACGCCGCGAACTCGGCCTGATCAATATCGGCGGGGCCGCCCGTGTGGTGGTGGACGACCAGACCTTTGAGGTTGGCCCGCGTGAGGCGCTGTATGTCGGCCAGGGCACGCAAAAGCTGGAGTTCACCAGCGTCGATGCTGCGCAACCTGCCAAGCTGTATTTCAACTGCGCACCGGCCCACACCAGCTACCCAACCCGCAAGGTCACCCAGGCCCAAGCCTCCCCCGAAACGCTGGGCGCACCGGAAACCAGCAACCGCCGCACCATCTACAAATACTTGGTGCCCGATGTGTTGCCCACCTGCCAACTCTCGATGGGCCTGACCCAACTGGAGCCGGGCAACATGTGGAACACCATGCCGACCCACACCCATGACCGCCGCATGGAGGTGTATTTCTACTTTGACATGAACGAAAACGCCGCCGTGTTCCACATGATGGGCGAACCCACCCAGACGCGCCACATCGTGATGCGCAACGAGCAGGCCGTCATCAGCCCGAGCTGGTCCATCCACTCCGGCGTGGGCACCCAGGCTTACACCTTCATCTGGGGCATGGTTGGCGAAAACCAGGTCTTCAAGGACATGGACCACGTGCCCATGGCCGCGCTGCGTTAAACACTCCCACTCAACACCCAGAGGTACCCCATGATTTTGGACAACTTCAAACTCGATGGCCGCGTTGCCATCGTCACCGGCTGCAACACCGGCCTCGGTCAAGGCATGGCCCTGGCACTGGCTCAGGCCGGCGCCGACATCGTTGGCGTCAATGTGGCCGCACCGGACGACACCCGGGCGCTGATCGAAGCCACCGGCCGCCGTTTTCTGGACCTGCGTGCCAACCTGTCGGATGTCAGCAGCATTGAAGGCCTGGTGACCCAGGCGCTGGGCTTGAGCGGCAGCGTCGACATTCTGGTGAACAACGCCGGCATCATCCGCCGTGAAGACGCCATCAACTTCACCGAGAAAGACTGGGACGACGTGGTCGACCTGAACCTCAAGTCGGTGTTTTTCTTCTCGCAAGCCGTGGCGCGCCAGTTCATTGCCCAGGGCAAAGGCGGCAAGATCATCAACGTGGCGTCGATGCTGTCTTACCAAGGCGGTGTGCGGGTGCCGTCTTACACCGCTTCCAAGAGCGGTGTGATGGGCATCACCCGGGCGCTGGCCAATGAATGGGCCAAACACGGCATCAATGTCAACGCCATCGCCCCCGGCTACATGGCCACCGACAACACCACCGCCCTGCGCGCCGATGAAGCCCGCAACGCCGCCATTCTGGAGCGCATCCCGGCAGGCCGCTGGGGTGTTCCGGCCGACATGGCCGGCCCGGTGGTGTTTTTGGCGTCCGACGCGGCCAACTACGTCAACGGTTACACCGTGGCGGTGGATGGAGGCTGGCTGGCACGTTAAGTGCATCGTCTGCCCCAAACCGTCCACAGGGACATCGCCATTCCATCAGCTGATCTTCCAACGAGGTGACATCGAACGCTTGGTCCGCCTGACCCCCGTGTCAGGCAGTTTCATCAGCCAATGGGAATATAATTTGAAACACACTTCCAGGGAAATCAAAACAAATGGCTGATGAATCTTATGATGTCAAGCAACCGGAATCGGTTGCTGCGGTGCTGAAGGTTTTTGCATTGTTGCAAGCCCTGGCAGAAAACAACGAAACCGGTATCTCCGACCTGTCGGTACGCCTGGCGATGCCCAAGGCCACGGTCTACCGGTTTTTGCAGACGATGATGACGGTGGGTTACGTCCGCCAGGAAAAAGACAGCGAACGTTACGGCCTGACCATGAAAATGTTCGAGCTGGGCACCAAGGCGCTGCAGTTCCCCGACCTGGTTGACCTGGCCAAGAACCACATGCAGATGATGGCCGACCTGACCGGCGAAACCGTGCACCTGGGCACGCTGATCGACAGCGAAATCATCTACCTGCACAAAGTCGATTCCCGCCACACGCTGGGCATGTACTCACGCGTCGGTCGCCGCGCGCCCCTGCATTGCACCGCCATCGGCAAGGTGTTGATGGCCTGGGAAGACCCCGAGCGGCGCGACCGCGTGTTGAAGGGTTGCGACTTCAAACGTTACCGCGACAAAACCATCGTCAACGCCGAAGCGTTCGTGACTGAACTGGCACAGGTCAAAGCCCAAGCTTACGGCGAAGACCGCGAAGAATTCGACGACCACATCCGTTGCCTGGGTGTGCCGATTTTTGACCGCCTGAACCGGCCCATTGCCGGATTCAGCATCTCGTTCCCAACCTTCCGCTACGACGATGCCAAACGGCCCGAAGTAGTCGCCATGCTGCAGGCGGCCTCCAAAGACATCTCCGCGCAACTGGGCTGCACCAGCTTCCCGCTGGACCAATAGACTGCGCCTGGGCGCCATCACCGCACGGTGATGGCCAGGTTTTTCATCTTTCGCCAAAGTGTCACGCGGCTGATACCCAGCCGCTCACACACCACCTCAGCCGGATGCTGGGCCAGCAGTTGGCGGATGACTTCCGACTCCATCTGCTTCAGGGACGCGCCCTCGGGGATGGTGATGAAACGGGTCTCGGTGGACGCCCGCGCCTGCTCACCCAGCACCTCGCTGATGTGGTGGGCGTCGACCAGTTCATCCTGCCCGTACGCCACCACTTCAGCCACATTGCGCAGCTGGCGAATGTTTCCCGGCCAGGCATGCGCCTTCAGCAAGTGGCTCGCCGCCGCGGTGAGTCGGGCATCGCGCCCGGCCCGGCCAGCAAACTGGCGCAGGTAGTGCTCAAAAATCAGCGGGATGTCCTCGGCACGGTCACGTAGCGGCGGGATGCGCAGGCCAACCACATGGATGCGGTAGTACAAATCCTGCCGGAACGTGCCCGCTTGCGTCTGCTGGAACAGATCGCGGTTGGTCGCCGAGATGATGCGCACATCGATCGGAATGATCTTGTCGTCACCAATGCGCATGATCTCGCGCTCCTGCAGCACGCGCAGCAACCGACTCTGGATGTCCAGCGCCAGCTCGCCAATTTCATCCAGAAACAGCGTGCCCTGGTGCGCCAACTCAAACAAGCCGGGTTTGCCGCCCTTGCGCGCGCCGGTAAAAGCGCCATCGACGTAACCAAACAGCTCGCTCTCGAGCAGGCTCGGCGGGATCGAGGCAATGTTGACCGAGACGAACGGACCCTGGTTGCGCCGACTGTGGTTGTGGATGCTCTGGGCAAAAATCTCTTTGCCCGTGCCGGTTTCACCATAAACCAGCAGGTTCGAATCGTGCCCCGCATACGTTTTGGCACGCACCTGAAGCTGCCCGATGGCCTCTGAGGTGCCAATCACGTCTTTGAAGTGGTAGCGCGCATACAGCCCCTTCTTGTGGAGCGAGGTGCGGATCGTCGACTCAGACGCCTGCACACGCGCCACTTCCAGCAAGGTGATGACCTTGCCGCGCACCGCACTGTCGAATTCGAGCGGAATGCTGCGGGCAATCACCTTGGTGCCGTTGATCGAGGTGACCTGCTCCTTCTGACCGGTGTCGAGCACCGATAACGCGTGCTCAAAGTCCGGGCTGCTGGTCGGACTGATGGCACACAAACGTCTGGCGTGGCGGTTGAAAAAATTGACCTGATGGTCCGGGGTGAACGCAATCACCGCCTCATCGATGTTGTCGATGATGGCAGCGAGCTGGGCCGCCTGCAGTTTCTCCTGCGCCTTGGCGGTGATGATGCGCATCGCCTGCAGCAGCGCTTCGCGGATCGAGGTTCGGCCACTGTCCAGAAAAACCGCCTCCACGCCCAGATCGCGCGCGGTGGAGTAGGCCACCCGGCAGCCGATGATGGCCTGAAAACCCTCGTCCACCATGCGACGCACCATCGCCCTGATGGCCGCTTCATCCACCTGCGGGCGGATGCTGACTCGCGCGTCGAGGATGTTGAACTCACCCGCCGCACCGCTGAACAGATTGGCGCGGCTGACGATGCCGATACGGCGGCAGCCTTTGCTGGTCAAGGTGCTGAGGTTGCTGAGCAACTCGTTGAGTGACATGGCAATTTCGACCACGCTGATACCTGGCACCTGCCGCGCCAGCTCAGCCAAGCCGCCCCGGGTCACGACCACCTCCACGCCAGGGTGTTGGCGGATCAGCCGCTCGGCGCTGGCGTCGTCCGAGACCTCCACGTGGATGGCCAGGCCCAGTTCACTGGCGACGTCTGGCGCGATGTCGGCAATGCTTTGCATCGGACTCAGGAGCAGGATGGGTTGCATAAAAACCTTGTGGTGGGATGAGCCAATCGACATGAACCCGCGAGTATTTCACAACTGCAATTTCATAGATTTCATTTTTGAAATGAAATGAAATTTGATCCATATAAATCAATGGTTTACGTTTGGCACACCGCTTGCTGTAAGCCCTGTGTGCCAACCACGGTGGCACATCCACTTACCCTTCAACCAATGAGGAGAACTCATGAACGTGATTCAAACAAACAAGAAACTGCTGGGCATGCTGATCGGAGCCGCGCTGTGCTTCGGTGCCAGCGCAACGTTGGCCGCGGACTACACCATCAAAGTGGCGTATGAAAACAACCCGGGCGAACCGATCGACAAAGCAGTCAATGAGTGGGCCAGGCTCTTCGCCCAGAAGACCAATGGCAAGGGTGAGCTGCGCCTGTACCCCAGCTCGCAGCTGGGCTCCAAGAAAGACGTGATGGAGCAGATGAAGCTGGGCAGTGCCATCATCACCATCGCCGACGGCGGTTTCTTCGCGGATTACGTGCCGGACTTCGGCATCCTGATGGGGCCGTACCTGGGCACGGACTACAAGGACATCTTCAAGCTGGCCAAAACACCGTGGTTTGCCGAGATGAACACCAAGCTCGAAGCCAAGGGCTTTCACATCCTGACCTCCAACTGGCTCTACGGCGTGCGCCACATGGTCACCAAGAAACCGGTTCGTACCCCCGCTGACCTGAAGGGCCTGAAGATCCGCGTGCCGAACAACCGCATCCAGATCGATGCCATGAAAACCATGGGCGCCACCCCCACCCCGATGGCCCTGGCCGAGGTGTACCCGTCCCTGACCACCGGCGTGATCGACGGTGCCGAAAACCCGATTCCGGTGCTGTACGGCCAGAAGCACCACGAACCCGCCAAGTACCTGATCCTGACCGGCCACCTGGACAACGTCAGCCAATGGGTGACCAGCCAGGCTTACTTTGCCAAGCTGCCAGCCGACATCAAGAAAGCCCTCAGTGAATCAGCCGATGAAGCCGGCAACTTCATGACCAGCACCGTCCAGGCCGCTGAGAAGGAAACCATCGAGAAGATGAAGAAGGAAGGCGTCACGGTGATCGAGGTCGACAAGAAGGCCTTCCGCGACGCGGCCAAACCCACCTACACCCATTTCCCGGAATGGACACCCGGCCTGTACGACAAGGTGCAGTCTTACCTGAAGTAATCAAAAAAATGTCTGCTGGCGAGGCAGTTCGTTGGATCTCCAGCAGCGATCGCTTCCCATCCCGCTTGCGGCCTACCCGCACGCTTGTCAAAAAAAAGGTGTCTCTATGGGGTTTTTGAAAAATCTGGATGACTGGCTGGCCAAGCTGTTCACGCTGGCCATTGTGCTGATCACCATTCTTGCGGTCTTCATGCGCTACATCCTCAACGACCCCTTGCAGTGGGTTGAGGAAGTACTGATTGCGCTCTATTTGTGGGCCATCATGTTTGGCGCGGCCTCGTCCATGAAGGTGCGGGGGCACGTCAGCATCGATGCGCTGGTGGTGTTTCTGCCCAAAAAGGTCCAGCGTTATGTCCAGCACCTCAACGATGTGCTCGGCATCGTGGTGCTGGTGACGTTTGGCTGGCTTGGCCTGCAGTTGGCCATGGCCGCTGACGACAAGATCACGCCCATCCTGGGCATCAAATACACCTATGTCGATCTGGCGGTGCCGGTGGGCGCGTTCTGGATGGCGCTTTATCTGCTCTTGCATCTGGTGGCCGACATCAGGGCATCTTCCAAGGGAGGCAACTGAAATGGCTGTCGGACTCTCGTGTTTGCTTCTTCTGATCGGCTTCGCCATCAACCTGCCCGTGTTCATTTCCGTCATCGGGGCGGTGCTGGGCTATTTCTTCATCGCCGCGGATGCGTCACCGATCATTGCCGCGCAGCGCATCATTGGTGCCAGCGAAAACGTGACGCTGCTGGCCATCCCGTTTTTCATCTTTCTGGGCAACCTGCTGAACTACACCGGCATCACGCGGCGTCTGCTGGTGCTGGCCGAAGTCCTGACCGGGCACTTCAAGGGTGGGCTGGCGCAATCCAACGTGTTGCTGAGCACCTTGATGGGCGGCATGTCGGCCTCCAACCTGGCCGACTGCGCCATGCTGTGCAAGATGCTGGTGCCGGAAATGGTCAAGCTGGGCTACAACAAGGCCTTCTCAACCGCGGTCACCGCCGCGGGCTCCTTGATCACGCCGATCATTCCGCCGGGCATTGCGCTGATCATCTACGGCTACGTGGCCGATGTGTCGATTGGCAAGATGTTCATGGCCGGGGTCATCCCGGGCATTCTGTGCTGTGTGTTGCTGATGATTGCGATCCGCATCGTCTCGGGCGTGCGCGGCTACAAACCAGCGCGTGACCATGGGCCCACCTGGGCCGAGTTCTGGCCGGCTCTCAAGGGCTCATCGGCCGCGCTGATCCTGGTGCTGGTGATCATCGGCGGTATCCGCGCCGGGGTGTTCACACCCACCGAGGCCGGGGCCGTTGCGGTGCTTTACGTGATCGTGATCGGCACCGTCGTCTACAAGGAAATGACTTTCGAGCACATGAAGCTGGCGCTGATCGAAACCGCGCGGGCCACCGGCGGGGTGATGCTGATCATCATGGCCTGCTCGGCGTTTGCCTGGATTCTGACCTGGGAGCAGGTGGCGCAGGATGTGGCCCGCTTCATCACCACCTTCGCCAGTGACCCGGTCACTTTCCTGCTGATCCTCAACGTGTTCCTGCTGATTCTGGGCATGTTCATCGAAGGCAACGCGGCCATCATCGTGCTGGTGCCGCTCTTGATGCCCACCGTCAAGCTGCTCGGCATTGACCCGATCCAGTTCGGCCTGATCATGATCCTGAACCTGGCCATCGGCTGCCTGACGCCGCCCATGGGCACGGTGATGTTCATCGCCAACTCCATCACCGGCACCAAAACCGGCGAGTTCGTGCGCGAAAGCCTGCCCCTGTTTGCCGCGCTGCTGCTGGCCCTGGGCCTGGTGACCTTTGTGCCGGCGATCACCACTTGGCTGCCCAATCT
This sequence comes from Rhodoferax sp. U2-2l, assembly GCF_020594515.1. Classification (GTDB taxonomy): domain Bacteria; phylum Pseudomonadota; class Gammaproteobacteria; order Burkholderiales; family Burkholderiaceae_C; genus Rhodoferax. The sequence continues at coordinate 172,617 of NZ_JAJCTH010000002.1, read as the reverse complement.
GTAACCCATTCACCTATTTTTTGGAGAACCTCCTCATGAAAACCGTTTTGCTCAAAAGCCCCGGCGACATCCTGATCAGCGAGATTGAAACCACCCAGCGCCAGGACGGCCACGTGCTGCTGCGGGTGCGCAGTGCCGGCATTTGCGGCTCGGATATTGGCGCCTACAAGGGGGTCAACCCGCTGGTGTCGTATCCGCGGGTCATCGGCCACGAGATTGCCGGTGAAATCGTCGAAGTGGCGGACGACGAAACCGAATACAAAGTCGGCGACCGCGTCATCATTGAACCGTATGTGTATTGCGGCACCTGCTACCCGTGTTCGATCGGTCACACCAACTGCTGTGAAAACCTCACCGTGCGTGGCGTGCACATCGAGGGCGGCATGGCCGAATACGTGTCGCATCCGCGCCATTTGTTGCACAAGGTGCCCGATGGCCTGCCCTGGCACCTGGTGCCGATGGCCGAGCCGCTGGTGATCTCGATGCACGCGGTCAAACAGGCCGAAACCAAGGCCGGGCAACATGTGGTGATCACCGGCGCCGGGCAGATCGGCCTGCTGGCCGCGCAATACGCGCTGACCCTGGGCGCCATCCCGATCATGGTGGACCCGGTGGAGGAGCGGCTGGCGCTGGCGCGCTCGCTGGGCGTCGCCCACACCCTCAACCCGGTCAGCCAGGATGTGGTGGCCGAGATCCTGTCCATCACCCAAGGCCGCATGGCCGAGGCCGTGATCGAGTGCTCGGGCGACGCCCGTGCGATTCGTGGCACGGTGGATTACGTGGCCTATGCCGGGCACATCGCACTGGTCGGCTGGCCCAAGAGTGACATCCCGATGCCCACCGCGCTGTTCACCAAGAAAGAGCTGACCATTCGCGGCTCACGCAACAGCGTCGGCCAGTTTCCGGAGAGCCTGCGCCTGATCGCCGAGGGCAAGGTCAACGTGCAAGCCCTGCTGACCAAAACCGTGACGATGGACGAGACGCCCGCCACCGTGGCCGACATCGCCGCGCATCCTGAGAAATACCTTAAAGTGACCTGCCTCCTGTGAGTTTTGCCACACCAACCCTCCATGACTGGACCAACACATGATTGAACTGAATCGCACCAACTTGGCCGCTGGCCAACTGGCGGTGGCATCGTCCGCCCCCTCCACCCTGAAACCGGTTCGCCTCCTGCAAATCGGTGACGGCAACTTCCTGCGCGGCTTTGTCGACTGGATGGTGGACGTGGCCAATGGCGCTGGCCTGATGAACGGCGAGGTGATCATGGCCCAGCCGCAGGAGCGCGGCATCGCCGAGCTGATGACAGCCCAGGACCACCTGTTCACCGTGCTGCTGCGCGGTGTGCAAAACGGCCAGCCGACCCAGTCCAAGCGCCTGGTCAGCTGTGTCACCGACACGCTCAACCCCTACACCCAGTGGGAGGCCATGCTGGCCACGATGCAGGACCCGGCGCTGCGTTTTGTGGTCTCCAACACCACCGAGGCGGGTATCGCCTATGTGGAAGAAGCCTTTGTTGACGGCCAATGCCCGGCCAACTTCCCGGCCAAGGTCACGGCGCTGCTGCTGGCACGCTTCCAGGCGTTTGGCGGCTCCGCCGCATCCGGCCTGGTGTTTCTGCCCGCCGAGCTGATCGAAGCCAACGGCACCAAGCTCAAAAAGTTTGTGTTGCAGTTCGCCCAGGCCTGGCAACTGCCTGCCGAATTTATCGCCTGGGTGGAAGCCCACAACGTGTTCTGCAACACGCTGGTGGACCGCATCGTGCCCGGCTTTCCAGCCGCTGAGGCGCAAGCCTTGTTTGCCGAGTTGGGCTACCAAGACCCGCTGATGGTGGCCGCCGAGCCGTTCCTGCTATGGGTGATCGAAGGCCCGGCCGCCCTGGCCGATGAGCTGCCGCTGCACAAGGCCGGGCTGGACGTGGTGTGGACCGACGACCTGCAGCCCTACCGCACCCGCAAGGTGCGCATCCTTAACGGCGCACACACCGCCAGTTCATTGGCGTCCTACTGCGCCGGGCTCGATACCGTGCGTGAGATGACCGAAGACCCGGTAGTGTCCAAATACCTGAAGCAGGTGATGTTCGAGGAAATCGTGCCGTTTGTGCCGCTGCCCGACGCCGAGCGCCGCGCCTACGCCGAAACCATCATGGAGCGTTTTGCCAACCCGCACATCCGCCACGAACTGAGCTCGATCGCGCTGAACTCGGTCTCCAAATGGCAGGTGCGGGTGTTGCCCACCGTCAAGGATTACGCCGCCCAGCATGGCCAGGCACCCGCCGGGTTGTCGTTCTCACTGGCGGCGCTGCTCAAGTTCTACCAGTGCGAGCGCACGGCCAACGGCGAGTATGTGGGCCAGCGCCAGGGGCAGACCTACCCGATCAAGGACAACGCCGACATCCTGGCGATCATGTCCGCCGCCTGGCAAGGCGCCACCGACATGGCCCAAGTGGCGTCCACCTTGCTGGCTGACACTCGCCTGTGGGGCGAGGACCTGACGCGGGTGCCCGGCCTGGCCGAGCAGACGGCCGCCTCGCTCGCGCGCATCCAGGCGGTGGGCATCAAAGCGGCGATGAGCGCGTTGTGATCGTCAAACCGACGCGCAAAAGCGCTCGGCATCCCGGCACCCAAGCTCAAAGGTAGCCTGCAAGGCGGCATCGTCGGTGTAATCCCAAAACCCGGCCGGAATGGGTTGCGACGGTTGCACATAGGTACATCCGGCGGTTTCCGGCAGCTTGGGGAATTGCCGGGTCAGCAGCACCAACGTCTGCTGGTCTTTTTGGGGTACACCGTCGGTCGGCACGTTGTTGACCAGGCCGCCGTCGAAGATCGCCTTGCCGTTGCGCCGGGCCTGGGGTGTCAGCGGCGGCACACAGGACGAGGCCATGATCAGATCGGCCAACTCGGCCGGGGTGGCGCATTCCCGCACCGACAGATACTGAGGTTTGAACCCGACCCGGTAACCGCCCCGGGAATGCACCGCCTTCTTGTTGCAGGCATCCCATCCGACAGCCACCACGCCCAACACAAACGCCACGTGGGCCGAGGCCCACCGCGGCGGGCATGCAATCAGGACGAAAATTTCTGGCCCGTTGTGCAAGCGGGCCAGCGCATGGCCATCAATGCTGCCCAAAATCGCATTGCGGTACAGCTTGCCATGGGGAAAAACCGGACGTTTGTGCAGCAGGTTGGACAGATAGAGATTGCGCTCGTTCTCGGCGATGGCACGTTTGAAACCGGAAAAACCTTGCTCGAAGGTGCCGGCAAACAGGGCGCAAGCCACTGCCGAGCCGGCACTGACCGACACCACACCCGACGGCTTCAAATCCAGTCTGGATGCAGCGACCGACCAGAATCCCGCCTGCCAGAAGCAGCGGTTGCCCCCACCGGCGAAAACCACGTTCTCAAAATGCACGATGGGTCACCTTGCGGCTGGCAAACACGTGACCGGGTCGGGCAGCAGTGGCAAGCCGGTGTGGCGGTCACTGAATAGCGATCTTCTTCAAGCTGCCATTGCCCTTCTTGGGCAATACCAGACTCAACACGCCATCCTCGTACTTGGCAGAGCTCTTGCTCTCGTCGACCGTCTGCGGCAGGTTGAAGGCGCGGTACTGTTTGACGTAGTAACACTCCCGCCAAACGCCACCACGCAACCAGCGGTCATTCAGGGTCATGCCCCACCAGGCCTGGCGACGCCCGTGCTGATCCATCAGGCGCACCACAACATGAGCGCTTGATGGTTGGTCACCCGGTGACCGGGCCAAGCAGGCCAGTTCCAGCCAGGAGGCAAAACGCAAGTTGCCCACGATTCGGGATGAGGGGTTGTACATGGCTAGTTGGCCGTCTGCTGGCGGGATTCGGCCTGGGTCTGCAACCAGTCGTCAATTTCCCGGTTGCGGCTGAAGCCACGCACCTTGGCCTTGTAATAAGCCGTTGCAGCGATGCGCGGGCGACGCTCTGAAAAAACAAAATCGCCATCGGGTTGATGCTCAGCGCTTCGGGCCATTTGGCGTGAGGTGTTGCGTTGGGTGAAAGTTGTCATCGGCTGGATCCATCAGAGCGGTGTGTTGAATGGGTGAAAGCGTAACCATCAGGCAAGCCGTTGTGAATACGCGCACACGCTTAGGGATTTATCAGTAAGACACGACACGTACGGACCGACACGTAGGTCCATGTGTTTGTCGTCCACCCGGTCAGGTCCGTATTGCCCCCTACGGGCTCACGCGCATAGTGCTATTTCGGGCTGCTGGGTACGATCAGCGTCCACCCCTATTGGCAGGAGCCGCCCATGAAATCCGTTGCACCCGGGAGCGAGTCAGGACATGCCCAGACGCGCAAAAACAAGCCGAGGAGCCAACGGTTTCCGGGAGGCAAGGTGCTCGCAGACCACATCGCCACGGCAGCCTACTACCGGGCGCAAGCGCGCGGTTTTGCAGCCGGTCGGGAGGTCGAGGACTGGCTTGACGCCGAGGCCGAACTGCTCAAGTCGAGTTCCGGGTGAGCCGGTCTCGCAGGTAGTCGTGTGTGTGTTGACGCAGATCTCGGCATGCCATCATGAAAGCCCCCACCCTGCCTTTGGCCTCCGATCTCGGCGTGATCTCGCGTTTTCTGGCGGGATTTCAGTCGATGACAGACATCCCACTGCGTTTGAATCTGTGGAACGGCCTGCACCACGATCTTGGCAGCAACCCACAAGTCACCGTCAGCCTGTCCGGCCCCGGCGCGTTCCGGTACTTTTTGCCGCCCAGCCTGGACAACCTGGCTGACGGGTATGTCAACGGTCATTTTGATGTGGAAGGCAATGCCCAGGACATCGTGCGGGCCGCCTCCCGACTGGCCCAGATGGGCGTGCCCATGCAAGGCAGGTTCGGTCGCATCTTCAACGCCGTACCGCATGACCGCCATCATGACGCCCTGGCCGTCGCACACCATTACGACGTGTCGAACGAGTTCTTCCGGTGCTGGCTGGACCCGGCGTTGGTGTATTCATGCGCCTACTTCCCCAGCGGCACAGAGTCACTCGAAGTGGCTCAGCAAGCCAAGCTGGATCACATCCTGAACAAAATCCAGCTTCAGCCAGGTGAACGTCTGCTGGACATTGGTTGCGGCTGGGGGGCGCTGGCTTTGCGTGCGGCAGAAAAATATGGCGCCCAGGTGGTCGGCGTCACTTTGTCCAAAAACCAGTCGGTTTTGGCCTGTGAGCGTGTGGCACAGGCTGGCTTGAACGGACAAGTCGAGATCCGGCTGATGGATTACCGGGATATGGATGTGCGCGACGGACTGTTTGACAAGATCACCTCGGTCGGCATGTTCGAGCACGTCGGGTTAAACCACTTGAGCACCTATTTCGGCAAGATCCACAGCCTGCTCAAGGACGGGGGCCTGGTGTTGAACCATGGCATCACCTCCACCGACCCCGCCAGCGGCACAACACCTTTGGGAGCGGCGCGCTTCATCGAAAAATACGTCTTTCCCAATGGCGAGTTGCCGCACCTCGGCCTGGCGCTCAAAGACATGCAAAGCGCGGGTCTGGAGGCGCTGGATGTGGAATGTCTGCGTCGGCATTACGCCCGTACCCTCGCCTGCTGGACAGACAACTTCGAGTCGCAAAGCCAGGTCATTCGCAGCCTGGTGGACGAGACCACGTACCGCATCTGGCGGATGTACCTCGCGGGTTGCGCCAACGCATTCGCGCAGAACTGGGTGTCGGTGTACCAGGTTCTGGCCTGCAAGGCCGGCACCAGCCCGCACCTCAACCCCACCCCCTGGTCACGCGCCTACATGTACCCATCTGCCCCGCCATGACACCCCTGCAGCACCATGATCAGGAGCGTGAGGCCCTGGTCCGGGAAATCGCCGAGGAAGTCCATGACACGCAGTACCTGACTGGTTGCAAAACCTTGTCTCCCCGCGTGCTTCGAGCCTTGCGCGAGGTGCCGCGCGAAGCCTTTGTGCCCGAGGAGCTGCGCCCCTGCAGCTACTTGAACATCCCCCTGCCCATCGGCCATGCCCAAACGATTTCGCAACCGTACGTCGTCGCCCTGATGACCGAGTTGCTCGCCCTTGAGCCCGATGACGTGGTGCTGGAAATTGGCACCGGCTCGGGGTACCAGGCAGCCATCCTGTCACGGTTGGTCAAGCAGGTTGAATCGGTTGAATTCATCGACGCGCTGGCCAGGCAGGCCAAAGAGCGGCTGGCGGGTCTGAATTTCCCCAACGTGACGGTGCACACGGGTGATGGTCATGCGGGCTGGCCGGAGCATGCGCCGTATGACGCCATCATCGTCACCGCAGCGGCCTCGCAGGTGCCGCAGGCGCTGGTCGACCAGCTCAAACCGGGCGGCCGCCTGGTGATTCCGGTGGGGGCCGACCACTGGCGGCAGGGCCTGCGGCTGGTCAGCAAGAACCTGGCCGGGCAGTTGCATGAGCGCGAGGTGCTCCCGGTGGTGTTTGTGCCCTTGCGCGACACCGGTGCGGTGCCCGACGGCTCACCATGAGGCCTGCTGTTCCCTGAAGTCCCAATCGGCCTTGGTTTGGCACATCTTGTCCAGCACGGCGTCAAAGGCTTGCACCATGGCGGGCTCAAAATGGCTGCCCGCGCTGGCGCGGATGGTGGCAATCACCTGCGCCTCGGGCCAAGCGGGTTTGTAGGGGCGGCTCATCGACAAGGCATCAAACACATCGGCCAAGGCCACCACACGGGCCGCCACCGGGATGTCCAGGCCCGCCAATTGGTCCGGGTAACCTGAGCCGTCCCAGCGTTCGTGGTGGTGCAGGGCAATCGTGGCCGCCATCTGGAAAATCGGCGCATCACTTTTAGACAAGATGTCGTACCCGATTCTGGAATGGGTTTTCATCTGCGTCCACTCGTCGGCATCGAGCTTGCCGGGCTTCTTGAGGATGGCATGGGGAATACCGATCTTGCCGGTGTCGTGCATCGGCGCGGCCAGCTCGATCAGTTCACACTGTTCTTTTTCCAGACCGTAGGCGCTGGCGATCAGCCCCGCATAAGCGGCCATGCGCCAGATGTGGACGCCGGTGTCGTTGTCGTTGAAGTGCCCGGCCTCACCCAGCATGTGGATGGCTTCCCGGTAACTTCGGTCCAGCCTGCTGGCGCGCACCAGGGACAGATGGGTTTGCACCCGGGCCCGCAAGATGGCCCGGGAAATGGGTTTGTGGATGTAGTCCACCGCGCCGCAGGCAAAACCCTCTTCTTCGTGCCCGGCATCCGCCAGACCCGAGATGAAGATCACCGGAATCCCCTCGGTGCGTGGATCGGCCTTGAGTTGGTGGCAGACGGCGTAGCCATTCATGTCGGGCATCTGAATGTCCAGCAGGATCAGCGCGGGCAGGTGTTTCAGGGCTGCGGCCATGGCGTCCAGGCCGTTGCGGGCAAACACCAGCCGGTAGTCGTCCTTCAAGGCGACCTCCATCACCGCCAGGTTGATGGGCTCGTCATCCACGATCAGTATGGTGTTAGACATCATCCTTGCACTCCCTTGCTCAAATTCAACGCCGCTTGCAGCGCCCGCGTGGCCGCTTCACCCGCCCTGAAATCATAACCATCGAGAGCCGCCTGCACAGCGGTCAATCGGGCGGCGGGCAACACGGGCACCAAATTGGCCAGGGCTTGCCGCACCTCCTGAGCGCTGTCGCTGCCCCAGGACGCCAACAGTTGCGCCACCAGATCAGCCACGGCACCGGCCTGCCCGGACTGAGATTTGTCTGAGGCGGGCGGCACCGGGTCGGAGGCAAACAGGTGAATGGTGGTGAAGGCTGTGTCCATCGCCCCCTGCAGCTTGGCCATGGCCTCACCGGGGTCGGCCTGGGCGCGCAGGTTGGCTTCCAGCTCAGCCGCAGACGCGGCCACGTCCTCCAGCGCCAACGACGCCGCTGCCCCTTTGAGCTTGTGCGCCAGCGCTTGCGCTGCGGGGGGCTCCAGGCGCCGCAAGTCGGCCACCACCTCACCATACCGGGTCACAAACAGCCGCAGGAATTGTTTGTAAGCCGCCTCATCACGCCAGATGGCCAAACCCTGGCTCAGCGACAAACCCGGCAAGTCGCCACGGTCCAGGTCGATCGGCGTCTGGGCCGTCTCTGGCTGAGGCGCGGCAGGCTCCGCGACATGGTGGGTGAGTTTGAGCATCAGTGCCACGGCGGCGTCCACATCGAAGGGTTTGGAAATAAAACACGTCATGCCCGCCTGACTGGCCTGCGCCTGCTGGTCCAGGAAAGCCCCGGCGGTCAAAGCGACGATGGGCAGTTCAGCCAAATGGGGTAAGCGGCGGATTTGCCGCGTGGCTTCATACCCGTTGAGTACCGGCATTTGCACATCCATCAACACCAGGTCAACGGCATCCCCATGGTCCCGCAGCCAGTCCACCGCTTCCTGGCCATCGTTGGCCAGGGTGACCTCGGCGCCTTCGCTGGCAAAGATGCGCTGCGCCACCTCGCGGTTGATGTCACTGTCGTCCACCACCAGCAGGCGCAAGCCGACCAGTCGCGCCTGACCTGCAGCCGGTGCCTGGACTTGCTCCCCGCGGCGCAGGTGCAGCGCTTTGGTAACCGCGTTGTACAGGGCCGACGGAGTCACCGGTTTGAGCAACACGGCATCGGCCAGATGGGCGTGCGGGTGGCTGGCCAGTTCATCGTTGGCGTAGGCCGTGACCAGGATGACAACCGGGTCAAAAGCCCCCGGCTGGGCACAACGCGCGGCGTGTGCGGTCTGCAGCCCGTCCAAACCCGGCATCTTGAAATCCAGCAGCAACACTTCGTCGGCATGGGACGGTTGCGCTCTGGACTTCAGGTGGGCCAACACGTCTTCGCCAGAGCCCAGCGTGGTCACCCGCCAGCCCAGCCCATCGGCCATGGTGCCCAGCGCTTCGCGCGCCATGCGGTTGTCGTCGGCAATCAACACCGACAGGGCCGTCTTTTCCGGCGCGTCCAGCACGGGCGCCTGAATGCGCTTGAAGGTCAGCACAAACCAGAACTCGCTGCCACTGCCGAGCACACTGGCCACATGGAGTTCACCGCCCATGGCCTCCACCAGCCGACGGCAGATGGTCAGCCCCAGGCCGGTTCCGCCATATTGGCGGCTGGTGGACCCGTCCGCCTGCGAAAACTCGGCAAAAATTTGCTGCTGCTGATCCGGGGCGATGCCGATGCCGGAGTCGCTCACCCCAAAACGCAGCGTGACCTCGTCCCCGGCTTCGCGCACGGTGCTGATGTTCAGCGCCACATGCCCCTGCGCCGTGAACTTGATGGCGTTGCCGGTCAGGTTGATCAGCACCTGCTCCAGCCGCAGCGAGTCACCCACCAGCTCGCTGGTGCCCACCGGGGGTGGCGCAATCACCAGTTCCAGGTCTTTGTCGCGCGCGTTGGTGGACATGATGCCGGCCAGGTTGTCCAGGATGTCCCCCAGCCTGAATGGGGACGCCTGCAGGTTCAGCTTGCCGGATTCGATTTTTGAAAAATCCAGCACCTCGTTCAACATCGCCATCAAGGTGTTGCTGGCAGCGCGGATCTTGGCCACCACCTCGTTGGCGTCACCGGGCAGGTGCGATTTTTCCAGCAGGTACGACAGCCCCATGATGGCGTTCATGGGTGTGCGCAGCTCATGGCTCACATTGGCAATGAAGGCACTTTTGGCCACGGTGGCCGCCTCGGCCGTCTGCCTGGCGCGTTGCAGGGTTTGTTCGGCCAGCTTGTGGGCCGAGACATCGGTGTAGGTCAGCAGCGTCCAGCCGTTGGACAATGGGTCTGCGCAGACCTCCAGAAACACATCGTGGGCCTGCTTGCGCTCAAACTGGATGGTCTGGCGCGAGGCCATCGCCTCCACAAAGTACGCCTGGACGTCTTCAAAAGGCCGGTCTTCATAGTCCCCACGCGCCCAGTTGAAGTGCAACATGTCGCCAAAGCTGGTCTGCGGGCGGTCAAAGAAGTCAGCGGGGTAGTCCAGCAGCTGGGTCACGCGGCAGTTTTTGAGCCTGACCAGGCCGGCCTCGTCAAACACCACCACCCCGTAGGGCAAGGATTCCACCACCTCTTGCAGCAGGTTGTTGAGGGTCTTGATCTGCAGCGCCTGCGCCTTGCGCTGGGAGTTGTCCACCATCGTGCTGCGGGTCAGCAGGGGTTCACCGGCAGGCCCGCGGACCAGGTTGGCATCGATCAGCACCGGGCGAATCGAGCCATCCTTGCAGACGGCGTTGTATTCGACATTGCGCAGCGACCCGGTTTCCAGGAAGCGGGCGTAAATATCCTTGAACTTCAACACGCTGTCGGGCGCCAGGAAGTCCACCATCCGGCGGCCGACGAATTCGTCTTCGGTGTAGCCCAGCATGGTCAGCTCGGTCTGGTTCACCCGCAGGATGACCCCCTCGGGCGACAGCGAGTGGTAACCGCACGGCGCCTGGTCATACAGGTCATGCACCTCCTGGGTGCGCGCGGCCACCTTGGACTCCAGCTCCTGGTTGAGTTGGTTCAGATGTTCCTTGGCCGCTGTCAGGCGGTCAAGCAGTTCCCGGTGTTGGGTGATGTCATGGCTGATGCCCAGCACCCCCTTCACTTGCCCCAGTTCATCACGAACCGGCGTTTTGGTGGTTTCCAGCAACGCCCGGTGGCCATCCGACGCAAAGGTGATCCACTCTTCGTTGACGCTCGGGCCATCCAGCGCCATCGCTAGCAGATCGTGTTTGCGGAAAGACTCCGCCAGCGCCTTGTCAACAAAGTCGAAATCCGTTTTGCCCACAATGGCTTGTTCTGACTGACCAAAAAACGCTTCAAACCGCGAATTGCAGGCCAGGTAAACACCTTCGGTGTCTTTGAGCCACACCGGGTCAGGAATCGCCTGGATCAGGGTGCGCATGCGCAGTTCGCTGGTCTTGAGTTGTTGTTCGGCCAGCTGGCGCTGCGTGATGTCATGCGACAACACCAGAAATTGGGGTGATGACGCGCCTTTCTGGCTCTTGGTGGTGGTCGACAGCTGGAACCAGGCATCCTGGCCAGCCACCTTGAGTTGGACCACGCGCCCATAGTCGCTGCCCGATTGGGCCGCGGCATGGATTGAGTCCAAGAAGGTCTGCGCCGCCTCAGGCGGCAAAACCTCGCTGATGCGTTTTCCGACGAGTTCACGCTTGGGTGCAAAAAGCTTGTCGGCCTTGATGGCAAACACATCGAGTAACCGCCCTTCACCGTCTATCTTGAATAGCGCATCGGGAATGGCTTCCAGCGTGGCGGTGAGTTGTTCGTTGCTGTCCTGTGCAGCATCGTGGGCGGTCTTCAGCGCGTCGAGCGCCTGCTTCAACGCCTCGGTTCTGGCCGCCACCTGGCGTCGCAATGACAGGTTCCACACACCCAGCACAAAGCCGGTCAACACCACCAGCAAGGCCCCCCAGGCCAGGTACTTGCCATAGGGAAAGAACTGCACCTTGGAACCCAGCCACTTTTCCCTGAGCTGTTCCAGCTCCGTCGGGTCCAGGGTCAACATGCCCGCTTCCACCTGGTTCAAGACCGCCGCCTGGCCCTTGAGTACAGCGCGGTGGAACTGGCCTTTGTACAGCACAAAGGACTTCAGAAAGTTCTGGTGTGCCCCCAGTTGGTACAGGTAATAGTTGGCCGGATATTCGTCCATGCAGAACATCTTGATTTCCTGGCGGGTGGCGGCGCCAATCATGGCGGTGTAGTTGGGGTAGGTCACCAGGTCGGTGATGCCCTTCTCGTGCAGCTTGTCGATGCACGCGTCACCGGCCTGCACACCAATCCGGAAACCTTTCAGCATCTGCACCCCCGAAATCCCCCCGATGGATGCGTGGCTGAAGATCGCCGCAGGCGAATCGGCATACGGTTTCGAGAAGTCATAAACAGGCTCCCGTGAGGGTGTGCGGTAAATCAGGTCGATCACATCGGCCTTTTGCGCTTGCACCATGGCTTGGGCGTTGGCCCAGTCGGTGGCGGTCAAGGTGACCTGGATGCCGGTTTTGCGTTCAAACAGTCGCCACAGGTCGGCCGTGTAACCTTCCACCTGGCCTTCAGAATTGCGAAACAAATACGGTGGAAAGTTCTCGTCGCTCACCACATGGATCGATTTTTTTGGGCCGCCCACCTCGGCCATCGGCGCTTCAGACGCCTCGGCAGCCCAGACGCCTGGTGCCCAACCCAGCCACAGGCCCACCAGCAGCGCCACCAAAAACACACGCCGGGCCATCAACCCCGGCAGCGCCAAATCACAGCCCCCGCTTGTGCCGCGCCTTTTTAAGAAAGAAAGCTCAAAAACAGACATACACCACCCGCCGCGCTACCCCCTGGCGAACGGCGATGCGGGCAAAGCCCAGGCGTTGCAACGCGCGTTGGGCCAGCTCCTGGCTGATCCATTCGTCTTCAACTACCAGCACACTGTTCATGCTTGATTCCCTAGATTTAGCCCTTGACCGACAGCCACTTCAGCAGTATCGAGAAAAAGGTGTCCGGATGGATCGGCTTGTGAATGAAGTCAACCATCCCGGCCGTGATGCAACGCTGCCGGTCCTCTTCAAAGGCGTTGGCCGTCATGGCCAGAATAGGCGTTAACCGATGCCCCTTCAGCCGTCGGATGTACTGGCTGGCTTGCAGGCCGTCCATCTCGGGCATCTGCATGTCCATCAGGATCACCGCAAAGTCCGCCTCACACGCCAGCGCCACCGCCTCGCGGCCGTTGTTGGCAATCGTGATGCGCAGCCCCGTTTTGGACAGCAGGATCTGGGCCACCTCCTGGTTGAAGATGTCGTCTTCCACCAGCAGGATGGACTTGCCGGCATGGCGGCGTTGGATGTCGGCCTCGGCCTCATGGAGGCCACCCGGACGATCCGGCTGCATCGGCTGCCCGCGCTCCAGCCAGGCGGTGAACCAGAACCGGCTGCCCTGGCCCACCACACTGTCCACCCCCACTTCGCCCCCCATCAGGCCAGCCAGCCGGTGCGTGATCACCAGCCCCAGGCCGGTGCCGCCGTAGCGGCGTGTGGTGCTGACATCCACCTGCTCAAAAGCGGTGAACAGGCTGCCCAGCCGCTCCGGCGCAATGCCAACCCCGGTGTCTTCCACCTCGAACTGCACCAACAGCCGCTGATCCTCATCGTTCAACAAGCGGGCACGCAAGCTCACCTTGCCTTGTTCGGTGAATTTGATCGCGTTGCTGGCGTAATTGAGCAAGGCTTGGCGCAAGCGGGTTGGGTCGCCGCACAGCCACATGGGCACGTCATCGGTATCCAGCTCAACGGTCAGTCCCTTGGCGCTGGCCTGCTCTCCGATCAGCGATTGCACCCCGCCCAGGATGGCGTTCAGCGGAAAGTCGATGTGCTCCAGGGTCAGCTTGCCAGCCTCGATTTTGGAAAAGTCGAGGATGTCGTTGATGATGGTCATCAGGTGCTCCCCGGCGGCACCGAGTTTGTCCAGAAAGTCGCGTTGTTCCGGGTCGAGCCGGGATCGCTTGAGCAGGTGGGCAAAACCCAGGATGGCGTTCATCGGCGTGCGGATCTCGTGGCTCATGTTGGCGAGGAACATGCTTTTTGCCAGCGTGGCCGCCTCGGCGGTGCGCCTGGCCTGCTCAAACAACAGCTCGGTTTCCTTGCGCAAGGTGATGTCCACCACAATGCCCTGCATGATGACCGGCTCTCCAGCCGGGTTGCAGACCCGCTCACCGCGCGCCAGAATCCAGCCGTTTTCGCCATCGCCGCGGCGAGTCTGCAGCTCAATCTCATACGGCTCGCCACTCTCCACGGTGTGGCTCACCGCGTTCATCAGCCGGTCCCAACTTTCGGGCTCAAAGATGCTGGTCTGGTCCAGGAAGCCGGGCGGTGGTTTGGCGGGGTCGGCGCCAAACATGCGGTACAACTCGTCGGACCAGGTGACCGCGTTGGTGGTGAGGTCCAGCCTCCAGCTGCCCATGTGGCCGATCCGCTGCGCTTCGGTCAGGTTGGACTGGGCGAAACGCAGCTCGGAGATGTCATAAAACCAGGCCAGCTTGGCGTCCTGCCCCTGGTAGGTGATGCGCATGAAGGTGCCCAGCGCCCACCCGGGCAACTTGCCAGCTTGGGTGGGATGGCGCAGTTCGATCAGCCGGTTGCTCACCACCTCCCCGGCCAGCACCTGGCGGCTGATGTCTTCCAGCTCATCGGGGTCGGCATGGAAGCCGGCCACATCCAGGTGGGTGTCTTGCAAGGCGCTGGCATCGATGCCCAGCATCTCACAAAAACGCTGGTTCATGAACAGGGTGGCACCGTCCTGGAGTGCCAGGATGTGCGCCCCGATGGGCGCGCGCGACAGGATGTGCTGCAGATTCTGCTGCTGGGCGTACAGCGTTGAATAGTCCTGGACGATCGAGCGCGAAAAGAGAAACCGCCCCTCGGCATCGAAGTCAGCCGTGGCCGCGACCAAGCCACGGATGCAGGAGCCGTCCTTGCGCACAAATTCAAACTGCAGGTCGTTGATGTAGGCCTTGGCCAGAAATTCCGGGTAGTGGGCCTTGAACAGCTGGACGGTTGCAGGCGTCAGGAAATCGGTGATGGGCCTGCCAATCACCTCCTCACGCGCGTACCCCAGCCAGCGCAGCTCGGTGTTGTTGATGCGCAGAACGATGCCGGTCTGGTCCAGCGAGTGGTAACCACAGGGCGCGTTCTGGTACAGGTCTTCGAGTTCGCTGGACTGCGCCACCAGCGCACGGGTACGTTCGGCCACCTTGCGGTCGAGCTCGTCGCGCTCGGCGCGCAGGGTTTCGTATTGGGACTGCACCAGCTGGTGGAGCTGGTTGAAATGCCGCATCAGGCCATGGACTTCCAGACTGCCGGTTTCGGGCAAATGCGGAATCGCATCACCGGCCTGGTAACCGGCCATCATCCTGGAGGCCGCCTCCAGCGGCGCCAGCTTGCGGGTCATCAGCCACCAGATCAAGCCGCCCAGCAACAGCAGCCCGCCGGCCGCACCCAACCAGAAAGTCAGGGTCAGCGACTGCACGGGTCGCAGCACCTCGTGCGCGGGAATGTAGGCCAGCACGGTCCAGCCGAATTCCGGCAGGTACTCGGCCACGGAAAAGATGTCCAGCCCCCGGGAATCAATGGTCCGGTCAAAGGCCAGGTAACCCTCGCTCTTGCGCCGGTCAAACAGCGGGTTCAGGCCGGGTTGAGGCAACGGCTTGAGAACGCGCTCGGCATCGGTGCTGGCCACATAAATGTTGTGCAGAAAGTCAAAAACATGGTAGCCACCGCCCTCGCCGTTCCTGATGAAATTGGAGAGATAGAAATGACTGCCGGGACTCAGTGACTCCGAACCACAGACGATGGCGCGCACGTTGCCAGCAGCATCCAGCAGTGGCACGGCAAAAATCAGGTTGGGCTGGCCGGACAGCCGCCCGATCAGCGGCATCACCATGGGCGCCTTGGTCTGCAGGACGCGCTGCACGTAGGGAGAATGGCTGTAATCCATCCCGATGCCGTTGCGCCGGGGCACTTCGGCAATGCGGACGCCTTGCGGGGAAATGACGTAAACGTCACGGCTGAAGATGCTCAGCGCCAGCGGCTTGTCGTCCAGATAGGCTTGCACCTGTGCGCCGTCAGCCCAGGCGTCGATGGGCAGCCCTTTGGCCAGGGCGTCCAGGGCACGGTAGCGTTCGTGGGCCTCACTCTGAATCCACAGCGCCACGGTGTGGACGTTGCTTTGTTGCTGCTTGCGCACCTCGGCCAGAAAACCCGCTTCAAGCCGTTGCACAGCCAGCGTCGTGACAGCCATGAGCAGGCCGCCAAACAAAACCACCACGGCGACCACCAGCTGGTAACGCAAGGAATGAAAGGCCAGCCATGACCGCGGGTCTTTCCACCTACCTGGTTTGCTTTGCAATTGATGGTCCCTGACTGAGTTGCCACACCTGCCAATCTGGCTTCAACAGGGGCGGTGGGTCATTGAACCACAACCGGCAAGATCACCCAGGCCGCCCCCCGACATCGTCGGATCATGCGGGATAAATGGGGCCTTGTCTGTCAGTGATTGCCGACAAAAACGCGGCTCAAGGCTGATTTTGCCGGGCGTGCAGTGCCGCGAGTTCGGCGTTGCTGTTGACGCCCAGTTTGTCCAGCAGGCGGCGCCGGTAGGTGGTGATGCTTTTGGCGCCGATGCCAAGGCGCGCCGCCATGTCGGCCAGCGCTTCACCACACAGCAGGCCACGCATCACGTCTTCTTCGCGGGCGGACAACACCGCGAAGGGGTTGGCGCGGTCAGCGGCGTGGTGCTGCGGCCTCGGGAACCGGGTGCCACCGTCGAGGATGAAGCGGATCGTCTGCAACAGCTCGGCCTCGGCCACGTCCTTGCCGACAAAGCCCTGGGCACCGTGCCTGCGCGCATAACCCGCGTACTGGGCAGCGGAGTACATCGAAAACAACAGCACCGGCAGTCTGCTGCCCGAGGCGCGCAAGGATTCAAGCACCTGCATGCCGCGCTTGATGGGCAGCGCAATGTCCAGGATCAGCAGATCGGCCGGCAGGTCGCGCGCCAGGCGCTCGGCCTCGGCACCGTCTGCCGCTTCAGCCACCACCGAGAAGCCAGAGGCCCGCTCGAAGATGTTGCGCAAACCCTGGCGCACCACCTGGTGGTCGTCGGCAATGATCAGCCGGGCTTCTTTCATGACCCGGTCTCGGGGGCAGACACCGTGACGCGGGTGCCTGCCGGGGTGGACTGGATGCGCAGTTCCCCGCCATGACGGCGCAGCCGCTCACGTATACCCAGCAGCCCGAAGCCACCAGTCTGGCCGGGCTGGAAACCGTGGCCGTCGTCGGCAACCTGCAAACGGATCTGGCCTGCGGCATGGCTCAAACTGATGTTGACGCGCCGGGCGCCGGCATGGCGTGTGACGTTGGTGAGCAGTTCTTGCAGGATCCGGAAAATGTCGATGCGCAGCGGGTCGGCGGGCTCCATGCCCAGCGCGGCAATGCGTGTACTGGCGCGGATGCCTGACTTTTTGGCCCAGTCGCGCACATACCAGCGCAGGGTTTCCGCCAGACCCAGGTCGTCCAGGATGGGCGGGCGCAGGTCCGAACACAGCACCCGCGTCGTGGCCAAGACCTTGTCGATGTCGGCCAGTACCGGCGCAACGTTGGCGGGCGCCGGTGCTTGTGACAGCGCCACCAGCTGCATACGGATGCCGGTCAGCGCCGCGCCGATCTGGTCATGCACCTCGCGCGAGATCTCGCGGCGCTGCTCTTCCATCTTGTCTTGCACGTGGTCGGCCAGGTGACCGATGGCGCGGTGGGCCATGTCGCGCTCCAGCCGAGCCTGGCGCAGCACGGTGATGTCCGACTGCAGCGAAATCCAGGCCTTGCCAAATTTGGGATGTTGGGTGGCGACAATGTTGACGTTGGACCAGAACACACTGCCGTCTTTGCGGCGGCTCTGCAGGTTGCCGGACCAGTGACCATCGAGTGCCAGGGTGCGCAGGATGGCTTGCGCGGTTTCATCCGGGTCCGAGGTGCCCGGTGCATTCAGGATGGCCGCCGACTGCCCGACCAGTTCACCCGCTGCGTAGCCAAACATCGCATCAAACTTGGGGTTGGTGTAGTGCAGGATGCCGTGGCTGTCCACAATGTTCACCCCCTCCTGGAGGTTATGGAGAATGTCCGCCTGCAACTGCAGGTGTTCCTCGGCACGCTTGCGTGAGGTGATGTCGGCCGCAGCGCAGATCAATCCGGTGATCCGGCCATCGGCGGCGCGCTCGGGTTCAACAATCAAATCAAAGCAGCCGGTTCGGCCTAAGCTGGTGGCCCAGACCTCCTGCCGCTCGCCGCGACCTGTCAGCATGACACGCCGCTTGATCAAGCCCAACTGTCGAGCATCTTCCTGGTCGAAAATGTCTTCGTCGCGTCGACCAATCAAAAATTCATGCGTGAAGCCAAGGGCTGGGTTGGCCACCCAGGTGTAGCGCAATCTGGCATCCTGGTGCCAGATCACCAGGTCGGTGAGCTTGAGCGCCGTCTGCAAACGCGCCTCGTTGGTCGACAAGGCCAGCTGCAGGTGCTTTTGGTCGGTGATGTCGATGGTGGTGCCAATCGCCCGCGTCACCCGGCCCGCAGTGTCCCGCAGGGCATCC
Organism: Rhodoferax sp. U2-2l; assembly: GCF_020594515.1. Lineage (GTDB taxonomy): Bacteria > Pseudomonadota > Gammaproteobacteria > Burkholderiales > Burkholderiaceae_C > Rhodoferax. The sequence goes on along the minus strand of NZ_JAJCTH010000002.1, from coordinate 154,521 downwards.
CCCGCAGAGCGGACCCAGCGGATGTCGCCATCTGGCCGGATGATGCGAAACTCGACGTGGAAGGGGCGGCCAGCCGCCAGGGCGTCGTCGCGGACGCGTTCAACCTGGCCCAGGTCCTGCGGGTGCACCCGCTTTGAAAAGTCGCTGTAGGTTCTGCCGAACGTGCCCGGTTTCAGGCCGTAGATGGCATCAAGCTCTGCCGTCCAGTCCAGCTCACCGGTGGCCAGGTTCCAATCCCAGATGCCAAATTGGAGCGCCTTGCCGACAACCAGCAAGCGCCCATCACTGAGACACAGCCCACCGGGTGCCTCACCCGTCAGATCAACATCAGGCTGTGGCGGCTGGCTATTTGTTCGGCGTTGTGTGCCCATTTGGCTTGCTGGTGCTCCACACTTTCATCAGTTGAAATAAGTATATGGGCCGGGGGTGTGATCCAACTCGCGGGGTCATTCCATTTCCAGATCGATACGACACGAGGCGCGAGGCCGCAGACGGTAAAGACGTACGGCATGGCGTTGCAACAACGTGTCGGATGGATAGGGAATCAGTGAGCATCCACCGGCACGGAACAACCGGCCTTGACCCGGTTACATGGCGCCGGACTGACTGCCTACCGATCGGTCCGTATCACCAGACTTTCCTTCACATCCTCCATCACCACATAACTGTGGGACTGCGCTGCCACCGGCAGTTTCTTGAGAATGTCGCCCAACAGGCTGCGGTATTCGTCCATGCCGCCGAGCCGGGCCTTGACCAGGTAGTCAAAGTTGCCGGACACCAGATGGCACTCCTGCACGTCGGGTACATGCAGCAACTCCGCGCGCACCTTGTCAAACACCTCGGCGGATTTGGCCGCCAGCGTGATCTCCACAAACACCAGCAAGGTCTTACCCAGCGCCTTGGGCGACACCCGCGCGTGGTAGCCGGTGATGACGCCTTCGCGCTCCATGCGTTTGACGCGTTCGGAACACGGTGAGGTGGACAGGCCGATGGCGTGCGCCAAATCGGTCATGGAGATGCGCCCGTCACGCTGCAGGATGTCCAGAATTTTCTTGTCCAAGCGGTCCAGTTCAGCCATTTCACTCCTCACCCGGGTTTTTGAGATCAACAACAGCAAATCTGACTGAGATGATCCACGATTTCAGGTGATTTCACTGATCTGATGCCCCTATATTTTGCGAATTCCTCACTCATTAGGCATCTGACCATGAAAGTTATCGTTCTCGGTGGTGGCGTGATCGGCACCAGCACAGCCCATTACCTCGCCCAGTCGGGCGCCCAGGTCACCGTGCTGGACCGCCAGCCCGATGTGGCGCTGGAAGCCAGCCATGCCAACGCGGGTCAGGTCTCGCCAGGGTATTCCACCCCCTGGGCGGCGCCCGGCATCCCGTTCAAGGCGATGAAATGGATATTCCAGAAACATGCGCCCCTGGCCATCCGGCCTGACGGCAGCCTGTTCCAGTGGCAATGGATGGCCCAGATGCTGCGCAACTGCACGGCCGAGCGCTACGCCGTCAACAAAGAGCGCATGGTGCGCGTGTCCGAATACAGCCGCCTGTGTCTGCAGCAACTGCGTGCTGATTTGGGCTTGCAATATGAACAACGCACCGGCGGCACCCTGCAGCTGTTTCGCAGCCAGGCGCAGGTGGATGCGGTGCAGCGCGACATCACCGTGCTGCGCGACAGTGGCGTGCCCTACGAATTGCTCACCGCCGAGCAACTGGCCAGCGTCGAGCCCAGCCTGGCCCAGGCGCGCGACCGCCTGGCCGGTGGCCTGCGTTTGCCCATGGACGAAACCGGCGATTGCTACCGCTTCACCACCGCCCTGGCCGAGCAGACCCGGGCGCAAGGCGTGGATTTCCGCTTCAACCAGGCCGTGGAAGGTCTGGTCACCGAGGGCGGTCGCATCACGGGCGTTCGCGTCAACGGTCAGGTGTTGACCGCTGACAAGTTTGTGCTGGCCTTTGGCAGTTATTCGCGTGGTTTTCTGCAACCGCTGGGCCTGGATTTGCCGGTGTACCCGGTCAAGGGGTATTCGCTGACGGTGCCGCTGGTGGACCCGGCCTTTGCGCCACAGTCCACGGTGCTGGATGAAACCTACAAAATTGCGGTCACACGTTTTGACGACCGCATCCGCGTGGGCGGCATGGCCGAGCTGGGCGGTTTTGATCTGCGCCTGGACCCGCGCCGCCGCGCCACGCTGGAGCTGGTCGTCAACGACTTGTTCCCCGGCGGCGATGTGGCCAACGCCACCTTCTGGACCGGGCTGCGCCCCATGACCCCCGACAGCACGCCGGTGATTGGCGGCACCCGTTATGCCAACCTGTTCCTCAACACCGGCCACGGCACCCTGGGCTGGACCATGGCCTGCGGCTCGGGCAAACTGGTGGCCGACCTGGTTCTGGGCCAGTGCCCGGAGATCAGCACCGAAGGCCTGGGCCTGGACCGCTACACCCAGCGTCAAAAAAGCCATCAGGTCACACGCCCCGCCCGCGCCCTGGCCTGATCCGGCCCGCCAGGGCGTGCAATGATCTGCATGCCCCGCCACAGAAGATAAGGGAATTGTCCGATCTGGCTCTTGAAATGCCGCCAAACACCCTTATCATTAGCACTCGATAGAGATGAGTGCTAACAAACACTGTCACTCCATCGCTTCAAGACAACAACGGCCAACTTCACCAGTTGGCGTTTTGGTTTTAACCCCTGTTTCGCAACTTAGGAGATATTTATGAAACTGCGCCCTTTGGCAGACCGCGTGATCGTCAAGCGTGTTGAGAACGAAACCCGCACCGCTTCCGGCATCGTGATCCCTGACAGTGCTGCTGAAAAGCCGGATCAAGGTGAAGTGTTGGCTGTGGGCCCCGGCAAGACCAACGACAAGGGCGAAACCAAGGCCCTGACCGTGCAGGTCGGCGACCGCGTTTTGTTCGGCAAGTACAGCGGCCAGACCGTCAAGGTGGACGGCGACGAATTGCTGGTCATGAAAGAAGACGACCTCTTCGCCGTTGTCGAGAAGTAATTGCTACTGCGCGGCTCATAGGCGTCGTTGCGCAGTGCTCGGAATCCTCACGTACAGGAAGTACGTTCCGGTTCCTGCGCGCTGTGCGCCTAGCCTCTGACCCGCTCGCGACGCAATTCTTTTCTCGACCCAAGTGTCTTTACCTTATTTTTTGAAATTACTGGAGTCATAACATGGCAGCAAAAGACGTTATTTTTGGCGGCGAAGCCCGCGCACGCATGGTTGAAGGCGTGAACATTTTGGCCAACGCGGTCAAAGTGACCCTGGGCCCCAAGGGCCGCAATGTGGTGCTGGAGCGCTCGTTCGGCGCCCCCACCGTGACCAAGGACGGTGTGTCCGTGGCCAAGGAAATCGAACTCAAAGACAAGCTGCAAAACATGGGCGCTCAGATGGTGAAGGAAGTCGCTTCCAAGACCTCTGACAACGCTGGCGACGGCACCACCACCGCTACCGTGTTGGCTCAAGCCATCGTGCGCGAAGGCATGAAATACGTGGCCGCCGGCATGAACCCGATGGACCTCAAGCGCGGCATCGACAAGGCGGTGACCGCCCTGATCGAAGAGCTGAAGAAGGCTTCCAAGCCCACCACCACTTCCAAGGAAATCGCCCAAGTCGGTTCGATTTCCGCCAACTCTGACGCCTCCATTGGCGACATCATCGCCAACGCGATGGACAAGGTTGGTAAAGAAGGCGTGATCACCGTGGAAGACGGCAAGAGCCTGCAAAACGAACTCGACGTCGTTGAAGGCATGCAGTTTGACCGTGGTTACCTGTCGCCCTACTTCATCAACAGCCAAGAAAAGCAATCCGCTTTGTTGGACAACCCGTTTGTGCTGTTGTACGACAAGAAGATCAGCAACATCCGTGACCTGCTGCCCACCCTGGAACAAGTCGCCAAGAGCGGCCGTCCGCTGTTGATCATTGCTGAAGATGTCGAAGGCGAAGCCCTGGCAACTCTGGTGGTGAACACCATCCGTGGCATCTTGAAGGTTGTGGCTGTCAAGGCGCCTGGCTTCGGCGACCGTCGCAAGGCCATGTTGGAAGACATCGCCATCCTGACCGGTGGCAAGGTCATCGCTGAAGAAGTGGGCCTGACACTCGAAAAAGTAACTCTGGCTGACCTGGGTTCCGCCAAGCGAATCGAAGTGGGCAAAGAAAACACCATCATCATCGACGGCGCTGGCCCGGCTGCTGACATCGAAGCCCGCGTCAAACAAGTGCGCGTGCAAATCGAAGAAGCTACTTCCGACTACGACCGTGAAAAACTGCAAGAACGCGTGGCCAAGCTGGCCGGCGGTGTGGCCGTGATCAAGGTTGGCGCTGCCACCGAAGTCGAAATGAAGGAAAAGAAAGCCCGCGTCGAAGACGCCCTGCACGCTACCCGCGCTGCTGTGGAAGAAGGCATTGTGGCTGGTGGTGGCGTGGCTCTGCTGCGCGCCAAGCAAGCTGCTGGCGTCATCAAGGGTGACAACGCTGACCAGGACCACGGCATTGCCTTGGTGTTGAAAGCCATCGAAGCGCCCCTGCGCGAGATCGTTTACAACGCCGGTGGCGAAGCCTCTGTGGTGGTGAACGCGGTCATGGCTGGCACGGGCAACTACGGCTTCAACGCTGCCAACGACACCTATGGCGACATGATCGAAATGGGTATCCTGGACCCGACCAAGGTGACCCGCACCGCGCTGCAAAACGCAGCCTCTGTGGCATCCCTGATGTTGACCACCGAATGCATGGTGGCTGAGTCTCCGAAGGACGACGCAGCTGGCGGCGGCATGGGTGGTGGCGACATGGGCGGCATGGGTGGTATGGGCGGCATGGGCATGTAACCCATCCGGCGTGCGTCCCTAGCGGGCGCATCCAGCACAAAGCCCTGCAGGCCTACCACCTGCAGGGCTTTTTTGCTTTCAGAATGGGCCATCTGCAGCCAGTCGCCGCACTGTCAGCGCCCGTCATTGGCTGAACTTTTCGGGGTCAAGCGACATGGCACTACGCAGCGGCCACAGGATGCGCGGCGCGTTGTGCACCATGGTGACAACCCTGGTACGGCGCCACAGAAATGCAGGAACATGAAAACGCATCTTTTCCCGTCTGGCGTTGTTGTTCGTCGTTGCCATAGCTACGGCTATGTCGCCTCCTCACGCCTAGCCAGTCAGAAAAATCTGTTGTTTTCATTGTGTTCCTCCATTTCTGTGGCGCCGTACTAGCGTTGAAAACGAACATTCTTGTTACGCTTCGTTTCGTGCACTTGATGCCCAAGCCCAGGCCACCCGTACACCGACCCGCTGGGGGGCGGCGTGTGGTGTGTTCCTGAATTTTTGACAGTGAGGCTCCCGTGACTTATCTCTTGGCCCTGGACCAGGGCACCTCCAGCTCCCGCAGCATTCTGTTTGATCGCCAGGGCCAGATGATCGCCACGGCGCAGCGCGAACTCACCCAGATCTTCCCGCAGCCCGGCTGGGTGGAACACGACCCGATGGACATCTGGGCCAGCCAGCTGGCCACCGCGCGCGAGGTCATCCAGCGTGCCGGCATCCAGGCGAGCCAGATCAAGGGCATCGGCATCACCAACCAGCGCGAAACCACGCTGCTGTGGAACCGGCGTACCGGTGAGCCTGTGCACAACGCGGTGGTCTGGCAAGACCGGCGCACCGAGCCGTTCTGCCAGGAGTTGCGCGCCACCGGATTGAGCGCGGACATTCAGCAGCGCACTGGCCTGGTGGTGGACCCGTATTTCTCCGGCAGCAAAGTGCGCTGGTTACTCGACCACGTGCCCGGCGCGCGGGCTGCCGCCGAGCGCGGCGAACTGGCCTTTGGCACGGTGGACAGTTGGCTGATCTGGCAGCTGACCGGTGGGCGCGTGCACGCCACCGATGTGAGCAACGCCTCACGCACCATGCTCTACAACATCCAAAGCAGCAGCTGGGACGACACACAGCTGGCGCGGTTTGAGGTGCCCGCGACCTTGCTGCCAGAAGTCCACCCGTCTTCTCATCGCTATGGTGAGACCGACCCGTTGCACTTCGGGTTGCCGCTGCCGATTGCCGGGGTGGCGGGCGATCAGCAAAGTGCCCTGTTTGGCCAGGCCTGCTTTCGCCCCGGGCTGGCCAAAAACACCTATGGCACCGGCTGTTTTTTGCTCATGCACACCGGCGATGAAGTCATGACCTCGCGCAACGGGCTGATCACCACCCGTGCCGCACAGATCGGGCTGCAGCCGCAATATGCGCTGGAAGGCAGCGTGTTCATTGGCGGGGCGGTGGTGCAGTGGTTGCGCGACGGCCTGCACGCCATCGACGCCAGTTCGGCCGTCCAGTCGCTGGCCCAAAGCGTGCCGGACTCGGGGGGTGTGGTGTTTGTGCCCGCTTTCACCGGCCTGGGTGCGCCTTATTGGCAAGCCGACGCGCGCGGCGCCATTTTGGGGCTGACGCGCGGCACCCACATCGGCCACATTGCCCGGGCAGCGCTGGAGAGCATCGCCTTTCAGAGCGCCGCCTTGCTCACCGCCATGGGCAAGGATGCCATGACAACTGCCGGGCACACACCGCCTATCACTGAATTGCGTGTTGACGGTGGTGCCTGTGTTAATGACCTGCTGATGCAGTTCCAGGCCGACCTGCTGGGGGTGCCGGTGGTGCGGCCGAAGGTGGTCGAGACGACGGCGCTGGGCGCGGCCTATTTGGCCGGTCTGGGCACCGGGGTGTACGCCTCGCTGCAAGAACTGGAAGACCTGTGGGCGGCTGAGCGCACCTTCTACCCCACCATGTCACCCGAGCGCGCGGACGAACTCAAGGCGCGCTGGGAACATGCCGTGCGCCAGACCACGGCGGCCTGAGCCCGATGGTGAAATTTAAACCAGCAAGCCCAGCAAGGCCAGATCGGCCTGCAACTGCTGCGCAGACTCGAAATGAATGCCCTGCCAGCCCAGTTCTTGGGCGGCGGTGATGTTGTGTTTCAGGTCATCCACAAACACGGTGCGCGCAGGCGCCAGGGTGTAGCGGCTTTGCAGCAGCTGGTAAATGGCGGCTTCGGGCTTGATGTGTTGCACATCACCCGAGAAGACGCCACCGTCAAACCACTGAAAAAATTCATAACGCTGCTCCAGCAGCCGGGCATAAGGCACCGGCATGTTGGAGAGGTAATACAGCCCGGCCACACCCTGCCCCGTCTGGCGGGCGGTGTGCAGGCGGCCCAGCAGCGCCACGGTGTCGTCCATCGGCGTGAGGCGCTCACCAATGCCTTTGACCAGCGTTGACATGGCTGGCAGCGGCAAGTCCAGCCGTTCGGCCGTTTGTGCAATGACCGCCTCCACGTCCAGCGTGCCCCGGTCAAACGCATGCCAATCCGGGTGCGAAAACACCTGGTGCGCCAAGTGTTTGGCCTCATCGGGCGAGCGCACTTGTTGGGGAAACGTTTGCAGCATCAACTGCGCCGGTTGCCAGGTCACCAGCACCGCACCAAGATCAAAGACGACATTCATGTCTGGCAATACCCCCTACGCGCTGCGTGACGCAGTGGCCGTTTAGGCCTGTAAACGCGCCAGCAACCCGGCGGTTGAGCCATCCAGCCCCTCGGTGTGGCCACTGAGCAAGCGGGCTTCCACATCCTTGGCCAGCACCTTGCCCAACTCCACGCCCCACTGGTCAAAGCTGTTGATGCCCCACAGGCTGCCCGAGACAAACACGCGGTGTTCCTGCAAGGCAATCAGTGCGCCCAGGCTGGCGGGGCTGAGTTCGTCCAGCAGCAAAAAGGTGCTGGGCCGGTTGCCGGGGAAGTGTTTGTGTCCACCGGCGTCAGCCTTGCCCAGCATCAGCGCTTGCGCCTGCGCCAGCACATTGGCCAGCAGCAGCGTCTGGTGACCGGGCAAGCTGTGTTTGGCGGTTTTGACGGCGACAAACTCCACCGGCACCACATCGGTGCCTTGGTGCAACATCTGAAAGTAGGCGTGCTGACCGTTGGTGCCCGGTTCGCCCCAGACCACAGGGGAAGTCGAAAATGGCACCGCTTCGCCGCTGGCGTCCACCCGTTTGCCGTTGCTTTCCATCTCCAGCTGCTGCAGATAAGCCGGGTAGCGTTTGAGCGCACAGTGGTACGGCGCCACACTGCGGCTGGTGAAACCGTGGAAATTGCGGTACCACACATCCAGCAAACCCAGGCGCACCGGCAGATTCTGGTCCAGCGGCGCGGTGCGGAAATGTTCGTCCATGTCGTGCGCACCGGACAGAAACTCCTTGAAGCCTTGCGCACCAATGGCGATCGCCAGCGGCAAACCGATGGCCGACCAGACCGAATAACGCCCGCCGACCCAGTCCCAAAAGCCAAAGGTGGTGCTGATGCCAAACGCGTTGGCCGCCGCCACATTGGTGGTGAGCGCCGCAAAATGCCGCGCCACGTCGGTGCCGCCCTGCGCCGCAAACCACGCCTTGGCGCTATGGGCGTTGGTCATCGTTTCGATGGTGGTGAACGTCTTGCTGGCAATCAGGAACAAGGTGCTTTCCACCTTGACCTTCTTCAGCACCGCCGCCAGTTCATGGCCGTCCACATTCGAGACAAAGTGGAAGCGTTTGCCCGGTATCACATACTCGTCGAGCGCCAGCACCGCCATTTGCGGGCCCAGGTCCGAGCCGCCAATGCCGATGTTCACCACATCGGTGATGGCCGCGTCAAGACGCACCTGCTCGGCATAGTCCAGCATTGGCGCCAACGTGGCATGCACCTGGGCCAACTCGACAGAGAGGCCTTGCAGGCCGTCGCGCTGCGCCTGGGCTGGGGTGCGCAGCAACCAGTGCATCACCGCGCGTTGTTCGGTGGTGTTGATCTTGTCACCGGCGAACATCGCGTTACGATGTGACTCCAGACCACTTTGCCGCGCCAAGTCGAGCAACAAGGCCTGGGTGGCCTCGTCGATCAGGTTTTTGGACAGGTCGGCAAAGATATGCGGCGCACTTTGGCTGAACACACCAAACCGCTGCGGGTCAGCAGCAAAGGCGTCGCGCACATCCAAGGTGCGGCCAGTGGTTTCAAACTGGGCCTGCAGGGCAGCCCAGGCGGGGGTGCGGTCACATCGGGTGGTGTTCATGGCTAGTGACCAAGCAAGAGTTGGTCCAGCTTGCCTGCGTCAACACAAAACGCCCGGATACCCTCGGCCAGTTTCTCGGTGGCCATGGCGTCCTGGTTCAAGGCGAAGCGGAAGCTGGCTTCGTCAAAACTCACCGGCGTCAGGTCCAGCGTCTTGGCGGCCTCGGCGTCCAGTGCACGCGTCAGGGGCGCATCGGTGTTGGCCAGTATGGCCAGCAGGTCGGGGCTGATGGTCAGCAAATCACACCCGGCCAGCGCCGTGATCTGGCCGACGTTACGGAAGCTGGCGCCCATCACCTCGGTGGCGATGCCAAATTTTTTGTAGTAGTTGTAAATCTGCGTGACCGATTTCACACCGGGGTCGTTGGCACCGGTGTTGTCGGCCTCGACCCAGGCCGCGCCCGCTGACTTTTTGTACCAGTCGTAAATGCGGCCGACAAACGGCGAGATCAGTTGCACCTTGGCCTGACCACAGGCCACCGCCTGGCAGAACGAGAACAGCAGCGTCAGATTGGTGTGAATACCGCGGCGCTCCAGCTCGGCCGCGGCCTGGATGCCTTCCCAGGTGGAGGCCACCTTGACCAGCACCCGGTCAATATGGATGCCTTCGGCCTGGTACAGCTCGATGATGCGTTCGGCGCGGCTGATGGTGGCGCTGGTATCAAAACTCAAGCGGGCATCCACTTCGGTGGACACGCGCCCGGGCACGATGGACAAAATCTCGCAGCCAAAACGCACCAGCAGGCGGTCGGTGATTTCGTCGAGGGCACGGCCGGGGAACTTCGCCACGGTCTCGTTCAGCAAAGACCGGTATTCCGGCTTTTGTACCGCCTTGAGGATCAAGGACGGATTGGTGGTCGCGTCGGTGGGCTGAAAGGCTTCAATTTGTTTGAAGTCACCGGTGTCAGCGACCACGGTGGTGAATTGTTTGAGGGCGTTGAGTTGGTTCATGCCGCCATTATCCGGCGGCTCAGTGACAAAACGCACGCACCGATTACAAAGCCGCCACAACCGAAACGCCGTGATCCGCCAGCGTCAAGCCCACCTCCGCGCCGAGGGTGAGCACATCGGTCAAATCGGGTGAGACCACAAAAATCGGCCCCAGTGCGGTGTCAAAGGTGTATTCGAAAAAGCTGCCCAGATAAGCCAGCTTGCGCAGCGTGGCAGGCACACCGCTGCCGTCGTGGTGGATGTGCCAGGCCTCAGGTCGCACCGCCACCTTGACCTGGCCCGCAGGCACGCTCTGGCGCGAATGGATCTGCAGCGGCCCCAGTTGCACCGTGCCAGCGGCGTCAGCCACCCCGGGAAACAACATCGCCTCGCCCATGAAACCGGCCACAAACTCGCTGCTCGGGCGCTCGTACATGTCCTGCGGCGTACCGCGCTGGGCAATCAGGCCATCGTCCATCACGATGATCTGGTCACTCACCGCCAACGCCTCGCTCTGGTCGTGGGTGACATAGGCCACGGTGAGGTGCAGGCGCTGCTGCAAGCTGCGGATTTCTTCGCGCATTTCACGGCGCAGACGTGCGTCCAGGTTGCTCAGGGGTTCGTCAAACAACAAGACGCCGGGCTCCAGCACCAGGGCACGCGCCAACGCCACACGCTGCTGCTGACCACCCGACAACTCGCTGGGCAGGCGGTCGTCATAACCGACCAGACCCACATTGCCCAGGGTCTCCACCGCACGCCGCGCGGCCTCGCCCTTCTCGATGCCGGACATCTTGAGGCCATACATCACGTTTTCCAGCACGTTCATGTGCGGAAACAGCGCGTAACTCTGGAACATCATGCTGACATTGCGGTCCGCCGGGCCAAGCGTGGTGACATCCTTGCCCAACATCAAAATCTGGCCACTGGTGGGGGTCTCCAACCCGGCAATCATGCGCAACACCGTGGTTTTGCCACAGCCGGAAGGCCCCAGAATGGTGGTGAGTGAGCCTTGCTCAATCTCGAAGTCGACACCCTTGATCACCAGCGGTGCACGTTTGTCGATGCCATACCGTTTGGTGATATTTTTGAATTCAACGCCGTAGGTCATGCTTGTCTCTCAGGAAATTAGTGGGCTGCGATGGTGGGAGGCTTCAGGCCGATCTTGCGGCGGCCCAGTTTGCGTTCACCCACCAGGAACTGGATCAGGGCAATCGCCGCCGACATCAGGATGATCAGCACGGTGCAATAAGCCAGCGCCACACCGTAGTCGCCATTGCCCACCCGGCCAATGATGTAAGAGGTGGCCAGCTCGTTCTCAGCGGTCACCAGAAAGATCACCGCACTCACCGTGGTCATGGAGCGCACAAAGCTGTAGACCAGCGCGGCCACCAGCGCCGGTTTGAGCAGCGGCAACACCACATGGCGCAAGGTCTGCAAGGTAGAGGCCCGCAACATCACCGACGCCTCGTCGAGCGACTTGTCGAGCTGTTTGAAGGCGGCGGTACCGGCCCGCACACCCACCGGCAGATTGCGGAACATGAACGACAACACAATGATCAACCCGGTGCCGGTCAGCTCCACCGGCGGCACGTTAAACGCCAGGATGTAACTCACCCCAAGCACCGTGCCGGGGATGGCAAACGCCAGCAGGGCCACAAACTCAAACCCGCCTTGGCCGCGAAACTCAGTCCGTGCCAGCAGGTAGGCAATCAGCAGGCCCACCGCCGCCGTGATGGGCGCGGCCAGGCCGGCCAATTTGACGGTGGTGAAAAAGGAGTTCCAGGCCGTCCCGGCCCAGACCAGCCCAAAATCGCCCCACTCCAGGCCAAAGGCGGTGTTGAAATGGGCGAAGGTCAGGGTGTAGTCCCGCCCCCAGGTCTGCACAAAACCACCGGCAAAGGCAAACAGGTAGACCACCACGGTGAACGCCAGCCACGGGTAGACCACCGCATTGAGCAAGCGGCGCACGCCGTCGGGCAAGGCCATCGGGATACCGGCGTCGCCCTTGCCACTGACCGTGGTGTAGCTCTGCTTGCCCAGCAAGGCGCGTTGCAGCGCAAACACCCCCAAGGCAAACATCGTCAGAATCCAGGCCAGCGAGGCCGCCTTGCCCTGGTCATACTGGGCGCCCACAATGGCAAAAAAGATCTCGGTGGACAACACCGAAAACTGCCCGCCCACCACAATCGGGTTGCCAAAGTCGGCAATGCTCTCGATGAACCCCACCAAAAAGGCGTTGGCCAGGCCCGGCTTGAGCAGCGGCAGGGTCACCGTGAAAAAGGTTTTGGTGCGACTGGCACGCAGGGTCTGCGCGGCTTCTTCCATGCTGGGCGCCACCCCTTGCACCACCCCGCGCATGATCATGAAGGCAATCGGCGTGAAGGCAAACAGCTGGGCAATCCAGATGCCAAACAAGCCATAGAACCAGCGGGTGGGCGGGATGCCAAACGCATATTCCAGAAACTGGTTGACCACACCCGCGCGGCCAAACAGCAAAATCAGGCCCAAGCCGACCACAAACGGTGGCGTGATGATCGGCAGCAGCGCCACCACCCGCAGCGGTGTCTGCACCCGTGGCCCGGCGCTGCGCTCGGCCAGCAAGGCCATCATGGTGCCCATCACCACGGTGCCAGTGGCGGTCAGCAGCGCCAGAAACAAGGTGTTCCAGGCCACGCCACAGCGCGTGCCACCACTCAGACAACCCAAGCCCCAGACCCGCTCGTTGCCGATGCGCTCAAAAATCGCCGACCAGGCCCAGTGGCCTTCTTCGTTGAGGAAAGCGCCGTACAGCGCCTTGGTGACGGGAAAGGCAATGAACATCAGCAACAGCACCGAACAGCCCAGCACCGACGAGGCGATGAAGAGGTCGCCCTTGAAGTAACCCCGACGCGCCAGCCCAAACGCGGTGAGCATCACCAGCGCCAGCAAAGCGATAAATGCACCGATGCCAATGCCGTACTGGTTGACCGCCAGTTCACCAAACTGTGTGTTCAACGCGGCAAACGACCAGCCCCGGGCGCCGATCATGAAACCACTGGCCAGCAGCCCGACAAATCCCAGCAAGCCCCCACCCAGCAGCCAGCCACTTTGTGCCCTGCCTGCGGGCAACCACAGACTCACGGCGCACAACCCCAAGCCGACCAGGCCCAGGCCGAGCCAGACACGGCCATGCGCCACGGTTTGCAGCAGGCCATTGGCGGTTTCCGGGCCCGCAAAAATCTGCGGCAACACGCTGTACCAGGCGGTGTCCTGGATGGCGTACCACGGCAGCAGCAGATAGGCCAGCAGGCCAAGGACGAGCCAGAGGCGGATCGCCTGATTGGGATGTTTGTTCACAAGAAGCTCACGGTAAATCACACAAGGCGGCGCTCAGCGCCGCCGCCAGACCGGGCGCAAGACCCGCTGCGCCCAAGGTTTGAACTGGCAGGGCAGGTTCAACGCGGCAGGGAATTGACTTCCTTTTCCCAGCGGGCAATCAGGCGCTTGCGCTCAGCCGAGGCGCCGTATTTGGCGTAGTCATAGTTGATGAACTTGATTTTCTTGAAGTCCGGCACACGGGGGTCGACCTTGGCCGCCTTGTTGGAGGGCACCTGGAACTGCTTGGCCGCAGCCGCCATTTCCTGGGCCGCCGGTGTCAGCGCCCACTCGTAGAACTTCTTGGCGGCATCCATATTGCGCGCGCCCTTGATGATGCTCATCGAGCCAATTTCGGCACCGGTGCCGTCGGTCGGTGTCACCGCCTCGATCGGGAAACCATTCATCTTTTCACCCGGTGCGTCGTGCACAAAACTGATGGACACCATGGTTTCACCCCGCGCCACCGCCTTGATCGGGCCGGTGCCGCTGCGGGTGTACTGGCTGATGTTGGTATGCAGTTTTTTCAGGTACTCAAACGCCTTGTCCTCACCCATCAGCTGCACCAGCGTGGCCACCATGGTGTAGGCGGTGCCGCTCGAAGCCGGGTTGGCGGACTGGATGTCGCCCTTGAGCGCCGGGTTGAGCAGGTCGGCCCAGGTCTTGGGGGGCTGCATTTTTTTCTTGGCCAGCAGTTCGGTGTTGTAACCAAAACCCAGCGGGCCGGAATAAATACCCACGGTGCGGAAGCCCGACTGTTGCGCTTGCTGCTGGGCCCAACTCTGCAGCTGGGGCAAAGTCGGTGATTTGTACTCCAGGCTCAGCCCCAGCTCGGCGGCCTGCAGATGCGGGTCACCGGTGCCGCCAAACCAGATGTCGGTCTTGGGGTTCTCTTTCTCGGCGATCAGCTGGGCCAACGCCTCACCAGAGCCCTTCATGGACACATTGATTTTGGTTCCCGTGGTTTTGGCGTAGACGGTGCCAATCATGTTGCACCACTCGGCTTGCACCGAACAAATCACGTTCACGGTTTGCGCTTGGACAAACCCACTGGCAGCGGCCAGTACCGACACAACGAACAACTTCTTCATGAAAACTCCTTATGGAAAAACTGGCAACGGGCCGTCAGCGGGGCAATGAATTGACTTCTTTTTCCCAGCGACCGATCAGGCGTTTGCGCTCGGCCGACGAACCGTACTTGGCATAGTCGTACTTGATCATCTTGGCCTTGGCAAAGTCCGGCATACGCTCGTCGAGCTTGGCCGCCTTGTTGCTTGGCAGCTGGAACTGTTTCGCCGCCACCCCGAGCTCTTGCGCAGCGGGGGTCAGCGCCCATTCGTAAAACCGTTTGGCTTCGGGCAGGTTACGAGCGCCGGCAATCAGGCTCATCGAGCCAATTTCGGCGCCTGTGCCTTCACACGGCGTGTTGCTCACCACCGGAAAGCCATTGGCGGCCTCCACCGGCGCCTCGTGGGCAAAGGCCACGCCAATCAGGTTTTCACCACGCGCGGCGTTCTTGACCGGCGCGGCGCCCGAGCGGGTGTACTGGCTGATGTTTTTGTGCAGCGCTTTGAGGTAGTCAAAGGCCTTTTCTTCACCCATCAACTGCACCAGGGTGGCAATCTGGACGTAAGCGGTGCCCGAGGTGTTTGGGTTGGGGGCCTGGATTTCGCCTTTCCACTTCGCGTCCAGCAAATCAGCCCAGCATTTGGGCGGCTGCAGTTTCTTCTTGGCCATGGCCTCGGTGTTGTAGCTGATACCCAGCGGGCCGGAATAAATCCCCACCGTCTTGTAGCCCGTTTGCTCCGCCTGTTGCTGCGCCCAGTCGCGCAATTGCGGCAAGGAAGCCGACTTGTAGGCCATGGTCAGGCCCGTTTCTGCGGCCTGCATGTGCGGGTCACCGGTGCCGCCGTACCACAGGTCGGTCTTGGGGTTGGCGCGCTCGGCGCTGAGCTGGGCCATCGCTTCGCCCGCCGCCTTGTGCGTCAGGTTGACCTTGATACCCGTGCTTTTGGCGAACACCGTCTGGACCAGATTGCACTGCTCCGCTTGCACAGAACAGATGATGTTGACCTGACCTTCGGCATGTGCGCCCAGACACGCCAAGGAGACTGCGAGGGCGATGACCTGTTGTTTCATGACAATTCCGTTACAAAAAACTGACAGTTTGACGAATAAACCACTGTAGCCTCGATTCTGAACCTGTAGACCCGGGGAAACGCCAACTTTCCTGACCAGACAGTCAAAAAGTAACCCGGTTACAAGGAAACATGAAACCCAGTTACAGTCAAGATTCATCTGATCCACTCCCACATTCAGCCTTATGAGTTTTGACCTTGTACTTTTTGGCGGCACTGGCGATTTGTGCTGGCGCAAACTGATGCCAGCCCTGTTCCAGGCCTTCAAACACGGCACCTTGCCAGCGGGTGCGCGCATCATCGGCATCGGGCGGGACGACCTCAGCGACGAGCAGTACCGCGCGCTGATCGCGTCACGTTTTGCCAAGGTGGAACTGGAAAAACGCCCCAGCACCGAAGAATTTGACCGCTTTGCCGCGCTGCTCGAATTTGTCAGCATGGACCTGTCCAAACCCGAGCACTACAGTTACCTGAAAGACAAGCTGGCCCAGCGCCAGGCCGACTCGGTGGTGATGTACCTGGCCACCGCGCCCAATTTGTTTGCCACCATTGCCGAGCAACTCGGCGCCGCTGGCTTGGCCACGCCCCACACCCGCATCGTGCTGGAAAAACCGCTGGGCCACGACCTGGCCAGCAACCGCGCCATCAACCACACCGTGGGCCAGGTGTTCACCGAGCACCAGATCTACCGCATTGACCACTACCTGGGCAAACCGGCGGTGCAAAACCTGTTCGCGCTGCGCTTTGGCAACGCCTTGTTTGAGCCGCTGTGGCGCCGTGAACACATTGCCAACATCCAGATCACCATCGCCGAAGACCTGGGCGTGGAAAAACGCGGCGCGTTTTACGAAACCACTGGCGCGCTGCGCGACATGGTGCAAAACCATGCGCTGCAACTGTTGTGCGCCATCGGCATGGAGCCGCCGATCAATTCACACGCCGACGCCATCCGCGACGAAAAACTCAAAGTGTTGCGCAGCCTCAAGCCCTGGACACCGGCATCGCTGGCGCAAGACGTGATCCGCGGCCAGTATGGCGCGGGCGCCATTGGCGGCCAGGCGGTGCCGGGTTACCGCGAAGAACTGGGCGTGAGCCCGACCAGCAGCACCGAGACCTTTGTGGCCATCCGCACCGAAATCATGAACTGGCGCTGGGCCGGGGTGCCGTTTTACATCCGCACCGGCAAACGGCTGGCAGACCGGGACTCACGCATTGTGGTGAATTTCCGGCCCACGCCGCACGCCATCTTCAACACCCAGATCGGGCAGGCCAACCAGCTGGTGATCAACCTGCAGCCCAAGGACGGGCTGGAGCTGCACCTGCTGGCGCAAGCGCAGGACAAGCGGCAAAACGCCAACAACCTGGCCCCGGTGCACCTGGACCTGGACTTTGACAAACGCTTTGGCGCCGAGCGCGTGGGCGCTTACGAGCGCCTGCTGCTGGACGTGATGGATGGACGCCTGAACCTGTTTGTGCGCAGCGACGAGCAGGAAGAAGCCTGGCGCTGGGTCGAACCCATCCTGGACCATTGGCGTGCCGACCCGCAAGGGCCGCGCCCCTATGCCAGCGGCACCTGGGGCCCGAGCGCCACCAGCGCCATGATTGCCCGCGACCGCTTTTGCTGGAGTGAAGAATGTTGAGATCGCCATCCGTGCGCCCAGGTGCCGCCGCACTGCGCCCGATGAAAGCGCCCTGCCATGCTTGACCGCATCCGCGCCTCCCTGCCCTCGCTGGCACCCGCCGAGCAGCGCGTGGCCAAACTGGTGCTGCTGGACCCGCGCAGCTTTGCGCTGATGCCCGTCAGTGAGCTGGCCGACCGTGCCCATGTGAGCAAACCGACCGTGGTGCGTTTTTGCCGCAGCGTCGGTTACGACGGTCTGGCCGACTTCAAACTCAAGCTGGCGGGCAACGTGAGCGAAGGCGTGCCGTTCATCCACCGCAGCGTGGATGCCGACGACAAGACCGGCGACATCATGGTCAAAGTCATCGACAACACCGTGGCCGCCTTCCTGAAATACCGCAACGAAGCCTCGGCCAGTGCCATCGACAAGGCGGTGGATGCGCTGACCGCGGCCTACCACGCCGGGCGGCGCATCGAGTTTTTTGGCGTCGGCAACTCGGGCATCGTGGCGCGCGATGCGCAGCACAAGTTCTTTCGGCTGGGCATCAACGGCGTGGCCTACAGCGACGGCCACATGCAGGTGATGAGCGCCTCGCTGATGCAGCCGGGCGACTGCGTGATCGTGATCAGCAACTCGGGCCGCACCCGCGACCTGATGGACTCGTGCGACATCGCCCGCAAAAACGGCGCCACCACCATCGTCATCACCGCCAGCGGCTCGCCCCTGGCCAGCGCGGGTGATATTCACCTGGGCGCCGACCACCCGGAAGGGTATGAGCGTTACAGCCCGATGGTGTCACGCCTGCTGCACCTGATGATCGTGGACATCGTGGCCACCTGCGTGGCGCTGCGCATTGGCAGCGAGAAATTGCAGCCCTTGCTGCGCGAGATGAAAAACAACCTGCGCAACAAGCGCTACGCCTGATCGTTCAATCCTCTGCCAGCGGCATGCCCTGCTCCACCAGGCTGGCGTGCAGGGCGGCGCCCAGGGGCAGCACATCGTCGTTGAAGTCGTAGCGGCTGTTGTGCAGGTAACAAGCGCCCTCGCCGTTGGCAGTGCCCTGCCCCAGCCGCAGATAGGCACCGGGTTTGACCCGCAGCATGAAGGAGAAGTCTTCGGCGCCCATGCTGGGCTCCAGGTCACGCACCACGTTCACAGCGCCCACCAGGCTCTCGGCCACATCGCCGGCAAATCGGGCCTCGGCCGGGGTGTTGACGGTGGCCGGGTACATGCGTTCGTACGTCACCAGGGCGCTGGCGCCAAAACTCTGCGCGATGCCGCTGCACAGCTCACTCAGGCGGCGCTCAATCAGCGCCTGCACCACGGGCGTGAAGCTGCGCACCGTGCCCACCAGCCGAGCGCTGCTGGGAATCACGCTCATGGCATTCACATCCCCTGCCTGCAGCGCACACAGGCTGATGACCGCGCTGTCCACCGGTTTGACGTTGCGCGAGACGATGCTTTGCACCGCGGTGATGATGTGCCCGGCCACCAGCACCGGGTCAATGGTCTGGTAAGGGTGGGCGCCATGGCCGCCCTGACCGGTGATCTCGATCGTGACGCGGTCTGCCGCGGCCATCATCGGGCCTGAATTCAGGCCCACCGTGCCCGGGCGCATGGCGGGCCAGTTGTGCATGGCATACACCGATTGCACCGGAAAACGCTCGAACAAGCCATCGTTGATCATGGCCTGCGCACCGGCATAACCCTCCTCGCCCGGCTGGAAGATCAGCACCGCCGTGCCGTCAAAGGCGCGCGTCTCGGCCAGATACCGCGCCGCCGCCACCAGCATGGCGGTGTGGCCATCGTGGCCGCAACCGTGCATCAGGCCGGGTTTGGCCGATTTCCAGGCAAAGTCATTGTGCTCGGCCATGGGTAGCGCGTCCATGTCGGCACGTAAACCGATCATGCGACCCGAACTGGTTTGCTGGCCACGGATCACCGCCACCAGCCCGGTCTTGCCGATGCCGGTGTGAATCTCATCCACACCACAGACCTGCAAGGCCTGCTTGACCCGGCTAGCGGTGTAGACCTCCTCGAACCCGAGCTCCGGGTGCGCGTGCAAATCACGCCGAAACGCGGTGATTTCAGGATGAAACGCCGCAATGTGCGCGAACGCACGGCCACCAACAGACAAAGACATCATGATCTCCAACAGACAAAGAGTTGTGGTGGGTAGGGTAGCGCAAGAAGCTTGCCACGCGCGCTTCTGCGTCTTTTCCAGCGTGCGCAGCGTCTAAACTCACCACCATCCACCACTCTCAGGTCAACCGAACATGATTTTCATCACCGGCGGCGCGGGCTACATCGGATCACACACTTGCGTGGAGTTGCTGAGCGCAGGCCAGCAAGTGACCGTGTTTGACAATTTCTCCAACAGCCAGCCCGAGGCGCTGGCACGGGTGGAGCGCATCACCGGCCAAAAAGTCACCTTCGTTGAGGGCGATATCCGTGACCAGGCGGCGCTGCAAACGGCTTTGCAAGCCAGCGGCGCCAAGGCGGTGATCCACTTTGCCGGGCTCAAGGCAGTGGGTGAATCGGTGGCGCAGCCGCTGCGTTATTACGACAACAACGTGCTGGGCACGCTCAAATTGCTGCAGGCGATGCAGGCCTCCGACGTGAAAACACTGGTGTTCAGCTCATCGGCCACCGTCTACGGTGACCCGCAATGCCTGCCACTCACCGAAGACCACCCGCTCTCAGCCACCAACCCCTACGGCCAGACCAAGCTGGTGATCGAGAACATGCTGCGTGACCTGAATACCAGCGACGACAGCTGGCGCATCGGCATCCTGCGTTACTTCAACCCAGTCGGCGCGCATGCCAGCGGGCTGATCGGTGAAGACCCGCAGGGCACACCCAACAACCTGATGCCGTTTGTGGCGCAGGTGGCGGTGGGCAAACGGCCCTTTTTGAACGTCTGGGGCAATGACTACGCCACCCCGGATGGCACGGGCGTACGCGACTACATCCATGTGGTTGACCTGGCGCTGGGCCACTTGGCCGCGCTCAACACCCTGCAAGCGGTCGATGCCAAGAGCTTTGCCGTCAACCTGGGCACCGGGGTTGGCTACAGCGTGCTGGACATGGTGCGCGCGTTTGAAGCCGCCAGCGGTCAGCCCGTGCCCTACCAGATCTCACCGCGTCGCCCGGGTGACGTGGCCGCCTGTTACGCCGACCCCACTTTTGCCAGCAGCCTGCTGGGCTGGCAGGCCCAGCGCGATTTGCAGACCATGTGCGCAGATGCGTGGCGCTGGCAAAGCGGCAACCCCCATGGCTACAGCGCCTGACGCGGGCCACCGCTCAGACAGCCGTCTATCCAATCAACAAACGGGAGTTTTCACCATGACAAAAAACAAGGAGGCCCACCATGGCTAAAGGCATGATTCTGGCCGCCGGACAGGGCACCCGGGTTCGCCCCCTCACCAAGGACTTGCCCAAACCGATGATCCCGATCCTGGGCAAACCGGTGATGGAGTACCTGATCGAACACCTGGCCAGCTACGGCATCAAGGAGATCATGGTCAACGTGGCCTACAACCACCACAAGATTGAGCAGTATTTTGGCGACGGCCACCGCTGGGGCGTGCAAATTGGTTACGCCTACGAAGGTGTGCGTGAACACGGCGAGGTCACGCCCAAACCCTTCGGTTCGGCCGGTGGCATGCGCCGTATCCAGGACTTCAGCGGCTTCTTCGACGAAACCACCCTGGTGTTGTGTGGTGACGCCATCATCGACCTGGACATTGGCGCGGCGCTCGCCGAGCACAAACTCAAAGGCGCGATTGCCAGCGTGGTGACACTCGATGTGCCCTTGAGCGAGGTGGAGAACTACGGCATGGTGGTGGCCGATGACAACGGCCAGATCCTGTCGTTCCAGGAAAAACCCAAGCCATCAGAGGCCAAGTCCACCGCCGCCAGTACCGGCATCTACATCTTCGAGCCCGAGGTGCTCAAGCTGATTCCGCCCGGCCAGGTCTATGACATCGGCTCACAACTGTTCCCGCAGTTGGTGGAGAGCAAGGCACCGTTTTTTGCGCAGAAACGCTTTTTCAACTGGATCGACATCGGCCGCGTGAGCGACTACTGGGCGGTGTTGCAACGCGTGTTGCGCGGCGAGGTGGCGCAGATGAACATGCCCGGGCGCGAGATCAAACCTGGCATCTGGGTCGGTCTGAACACGCAAATCCCGTGGGACCAGGTCACCATCGAAGGGCCGGTCTACATTGGCTCGAGCGTGCGCATTGAGCCCGGCGCCAGCATCATTGGCCCGAGCTGGATCGGCCACGGCTGCCACATCCGCTCAGGCGCCAAGGTGGTGCGCAGCATCCTGTTCGAATACACCCGCATTGCGGCCGACATGACCTTCAAGGAAATGATCGTCTCGCCCACCTACTGTGTCGACCAATCCGGTGAGACCCTCTACCGCGGTGATGAAACCGCGCAATTGCGCTGGGGCGATTCCCGCGCCTGAGCACAGGTCCTCTGAACATTCACATCCATCCGTCTTACCGCATGAACACACCTGTCCTCGTCCAGCCCGTGGTTTTGTCCGGTGGCTCCGGCACCCGCCTGTGGCCCCTGTCCCGCGAGAAATACCCCAAACAGCTGCTGAGCCTGGTCGGCCAGGACTCCCTCTTACAAGCCACCGTACGCCGTGTCACCGGCACCCCCGGCGTGACCCTGACCACACCGATGGTGGTTTGCAACGAAGAGTACCGTTTTGTCATCGCCGAGCAGCTGCGCCTGCTCGGTGAAAGTGGCACCGTGGTGTTGGAGCCTTGTGGCCGAAATACCGCCCCAGCCCTCACACTGGCTGCGTTAGCAGCTAGCAAAGGTGGAGCAGATCCAGTGTTGCTGGTGATGCCCGCCGACCACGTCATCACCAACGTAGCAGCGTTCCAGGACGTGGTCAGCCGGGGTGCAGCACTGGCCGACGCAGGCGCGGTGGTCACCTTTGGCATCACCCCCGACGCGCCGGAAACCGGTTACGGCTATATCCAGACCGGCACCCAGTTTGGCAACGCCGACGCAGCAGCCCGCAGCATCGCCCGGTTTGTCGAAAAACCCGACCTCGCCACCGCCCAGTCTTACCTGGATGCGGGCAGCTACCTGTGGAACAGCGGCCTGTTCATGATGCGCGCCTCGGTCTGGCTCTCCGCCCTGGGAGTCTGCCGTGCCGACATCCTGGCCGCCTGCCAGAGCGCCTGGGAAGTCGGCCAGACCGATGGCGAATTTGTGCGCGTGGGCAAAGAGCTGTTTGCCGCCTGCCCGAGCGACTCGATCGACTACGCGGTGATGGAACGTATTGCCGCCAACACCAGCAGCAGCACGCTACCCGCCGGTGTGGTGCTGCCGCTCAACGCAGGCTGGTCCGACGTGGGTGCCTGGGACGCGCTGTGGCAGGTGCTGCCCAAGGACGCGTCGGGCAACGTGGCACAGGGTGATGTGCTGCTGCAAGACTGCGAAAACACCCTGGCCCTGTCAGAAGGCCGCCTGGTGGCCTGCGTGGGGGTGCGTGACCTGGTGGTGGTCGAAACCGCCGATGCGATCCTGGTGTCGCACAAGGACAAGACGCAAGACGTGAAGAAAATTGTGGACCAACTCAAGGCCCAAAAACGCCCCGAGGGCAGCATCCACCGCAAGGTGTTCCGGCCCTGGGGTTCGTACGACGGCGTGGACCGGGGTGCGCGCTTTCAGGTCAAGCGCATCATGGTCAAGCCCGGCGGTGTTCTGAGCCTGCAAATGCACCACCACCGTGCCGAGCACTGGATTGTGGTCAGCGGCACGGCACGCATCACGCGTGGCGAAGAGGTCTTTTTGCTGTCAGAAAACCAGTCCACCTTCATCCCGCTGGGCACCACGCACCGGCTGGAGAACCCGGGGCGGGTGCCGCTGGAGATGATTGAGGTGCAGTCCGGTTCCTACCTGGGAGAGGACGACATCGTGCGGCTTGAGGATGTGTACGGTCGGTAGAGGCTGTGGCCCCACGCTCTGCGGCTTGCTATCTCATCAATAGCTTATTTCCCCTATCGGTTCAGGGCTAGAGGCTTATTTTTTCAACAACCGGTATCTGATACTGAGTCAGGTCGCGCCAGGCGGGCGGCGGGGTTACCGTTCTCCGGCCCCCTCGCGGGTGACGGTTTGAATTAGCTGCTTATTCGGGTGTCGCCACCCGTGTTGGTGCGCAATCTGTGTCGTCACGCGAATGGGTTCTACGCCCGGCAACCCCGCCACCCACCTTCAACGATTTTGGCTATGAACGTTGATGACGGCTATGGGCTGAAAGTGGTCCTACAGTTTGCCAATCTGCCGACCCCATACCTGCCGTTCAGTCTGGCGACACTGGCAACCCGCTGTAGACCCAAAGCCGACAACAAAGTTTCCTGAAAGCTGCCAACCAAATCATTGAATTTGGAGTATCACCATTGAAGCTGTGCTGCGCCGAAAGAAGCGCAGCGTAGTTTGGGTCCGAACGAGCGCCTTGTGTTACGTGTATTCATGACGGTGCAAAGTGTTACCCCGCTGCTCGATCGTAGATGAACTGCTTCGCCTCACCCGGGACTTCCCATTGCTTCTTGTCTGATTTAATCATTCCCAAGGTACGTTCGTCAGCAATTTCAAAGATTTTGTGTTTCTTAAACTCCTGATACAACTGTTCCAAAGCCTCTTGTGTGTCTTCAGCATTTCGTTTCTTCTTCCCCAGTTTAGAAGACCTAAATTCTTCCACGAATTTTTCTGGGAATCGGTGAGCAATTGCTGCCGCTACAAGCCAATCAACCAATGTAAAGTGTGGATGTTTTTTCGGATCTTTCCACTTTTCATCAACCTTACTCTTCCATCCCTCTAGTGTGTCTAGTCGATACGCGATACCACTAGCCTTGTTTTTAGCGTCGATACCTGTGAAGGTTTTGGCGTTCGCTTTCAAAAAATGCATAAACTTCATTCCCTGAGTTGTCGGCGACTTGTTTCCTGGCACAACACCCCCTTTGCTTTCGTCCGGGAATCTATCCAGCAACGCGATCATGTGTTCCCTATGCGCTTCGTCGATTGATAAAGCTACAAGTAGTATTGCGAACGATACTGTAAACATGTAGTACAAAAGCGCGACCGCATGCGCGAAATCTATATGTTCATTGCCAAAGTATAGACGGTATTGGTTGTAGTGTTTTTCGATTCGCGTATCAGGCAGTTCCTCGATCAGATCAAGGCCTAATCGCGCAGCTGAACTTTGGTCAAGAGCATTCATAAACCCAACTATGGTCAGGTTATTTCTTTCTCTTTCCGCCTTCATCCAGTTCTTGAGTTCTAACGCCTTTGCAGCCTTTTCAGATCGGCCATATTCCTTGTATTGCTTTATTGGTACATCAACCGTCTTGGCGTCCTTGCTGTACACAAAAATAGCGGCAACTCCAAGCCCTGGGAGTTCGTGCTTTTGAATTGACTCAGATGGTTTTGCATCGACGTACAACAGTATGTAAGGTTCTTTTTTCTTTTCTCTCACAGCCTCCTTTGCCTGTTCATTAAATATATTAATGATAGCGCTTGCGAGAATATTGTGCCTCATATACATATTCCAATCTACTCATTTTTTAGCAGATTAAAACATCAGTCACATCGATGCCATCTATCTTTGGCTGTTTTTTCATTTGCTATTTTTTCCTATACTCTTAGGCGCCACCATCAACCCAAAATCACATAATGTAATTTACCCCAAAAAGTCTATTTTATATTCTTGGCTCTGCGGGATAAAATGAACACAAAATCTCTTAGTAGTAGCTTACAGTCTAGATTTCTTCCACTTTATTATCTTTTTTATACAATTAAATAATCCCACAAACTCACGTAATGTGAAATTTCCAGATTCTAGGGGGCAAAGCGTCAAAAACAGGTAATTAGGCCGACTTAGTGAACGACCGCTTCCGCTGTTATCAGCAGTGGCGCCTTAGCCTGAATTCCATTTTTTTGCTGGCACACCAACGTCGCTCGCCGGCAGGGGATGGGTTGGGGTGGCGGCCGATTTCTGGGCCTTTGACAGTATGAGGCCGCCGCCCCAACCCATCCCCTGCCGCCACTATCGCCCCAAATCCGTTGCCCAGCCGCGAGTGGCCAGCGAACAGGACTCATGGTTAAAACAGCCTCTAGTCCTTATGAATCAGGGCTAAAAGCCATCCAAACCAGATCAGAGCAAATCCAACCGCTGGCAGATCTCCAGCGTGGCAGCGCTCTGGTTCATGCTGTAAAAGTGCAGCCCCGGCGCGCCACCGGCACGCAGCTGCTCACACAAATCGGTCACCACATCCAGACCAAAGGCCTTGATGCTGGCCGTGTCGTCGCCAAACCCTTGCAGCCGCAGCCGGATCCAGCGCGGGATTTCGGCCCCGCAGGCGTCACTGAACCGCATCAACTGGGTGGAACTGGTGATCGGCATGATGCCCGGCACCACGGGCACCTGCACCCCCAGCGCGTCGCAGTCTTCCACAAAACGGAAGTACGCATCCGAGTTGTAGAAGTACTGGGTGATGGCTGAATTGGCACCGGCGCGCACCTTGGTGGCAAAGGCTTTGAGGTCGCTCTCGGGAGACTTGGCTTGCGGGTGGATTTCGGGGTACGCCGCCACCTCGATGTGGAAGTCGTCCCCGGTCTCGGCGCGGATAAAGGCCACCAGATCGCTGGCGTAATGGAATTCACCGCCCGCGCCGTAGCCGCTGGGCAAGTCACCACGCAGGGCCACCAGGCGCTTCACACCCATGGCTTTCAGCGTGGCAAGTTGCTCGCGCACTCCGGCGCGGCTGGCGCCAATGCACGAGAAGTGCGACGCCGCCGCCACGCCCTCGGCCTGGATGTCGCGCACGGTGTTGAAGGTGCCCTCTTGGGTGGAGCCACCCGCGCCAAACGTCACGGAACAGAATTCGGGTTGGAGCGCATACAGCTGCTGGCGCACCAGGCGCAGTTTTTCCACGCCTTCAGGGGTTTTGGGTGGGAAAAATTCAATGCTGACGGGGAGTCGTGAAGAAGCGGTCATGACACGCCTTTACAAAGTGGGGTGAACCGCGCTGTCAGCCAAGCCTGGCGAGAGCGGGCCACAAGATTTTCAAGTTACTCAGCCGCACCGGAACAGCGGGCGCAGATGAAAAATTCGCGGTTGCCGTCGCCGCCTGAGATGGGTGAATCAAACCAGTGCGTCACGGTCAGGCCCAGTTCGGCGCAAGACTCGCGCAGCCGCTGTTCCACCAGCGCGTACATCGCCGTGTCCTTGACGATGCCACCCTTGCCGACCTGACCCGGCTGCAATTCGAATTGCGGCTTGACCAGCGTCAGCAGCGTGCCACCGGCTTTGAGCAGCGGCACCACAGCAGGTAACACCAGGGTTTGCGAGATGAACGACAAATCGGCCACGATCAGGTCAAACTCAGGGACAAACGCACCATCCGACGACACCCCGCCCGCCGAAGCGGCCAGTTCATCGTCCGACGCGTCATCGACCCCCTGCCCTGACGCATCGCCATCGCCATCGCCATCGCCATCGCCATCGCCATCATCTTCCAGGTCAAATTGGCCCTCAGCACCGATGCTGTCCTCATACGCAGCGATCAAATCAGCGGCATCCAGGGCGCGGGCGTTGAGACCTTCCACACACAACACGCGCGGGTCGCCGCGCAGTTGGGGGTGCAGTTGGGCGCTGCCCACGTCCACCCCCACCACCATGCGCGCCCCGTGTTGCAGCAGGCAGTCGGTGAACCCACCGGTGCTTTGCCCCACATCCAGGCACTGTAGGCCGTTGACCGACAGGCCCACGTGTTGGAGCGCCGCTTCCAGCTTGAGGCCGCCGCGCGACACATAACGCGCCTCGGCGTCGTCAAGCAACTTCAGCTCGGCCTCTGCAGGCACGTCGTCGCCGTTTTTGGCGACCTGGCGCCAGACATCACCCTGGCGCCACTGGACACCGCCCGCAATCAGGCGCTGAGCCTGAGAACGGGTGCTGGCCAAGCCACGCTGAACCAGCAATTGGTCAATTCGCATACATCTCCAAGTTAAATACTGCAGCTGCGCCCTTCAAGCGAGGGATACCGTCGAACCGGCTTAGCCGGGCGACTGGTATCGCCCCCTCGGGGGGAGGCGCCGCAGGCGCTTCGGGGGGATTAATACCGATACGTGTCGGCCTTGTACGGGCCAGCCTTGTCGACGCCGATGTAGGCGGCTTGTTCGTCGGTCAACTCGCTGAGCATCGCGCCAACCTTTTTCAGGTGCATGCGTGCCACTTTTTCATCAAGCAGCTTGGGTAACACATACACCTTGCCCACCTTGTAGGACTTGGGTTTGGTGAACAGCTCGATCTGCGCAATGGTCTGGTTGGCAAAGCTGGAGCTCATCACAAAGCTTGGGTGGCCGGTGCCACAACCCAGGTTCACCAGACGGCCCTTGGCCAGCAGGATGATGCGTTTGGAAGGCTTCTTGCCCTTGGCCGGGAAGATCACATGGTCCACCTGCGGCTTGATCTCTTCCCACTTGCATTTGTCGAGCGAAGCCACGTCGATCTCATTGTCAAAGTGGCCGATGTTGCAAACGATGGTCTGGTCTTTCATGGCCTCCATGTGCTTGTAGGTGATCACATTCTTGTTGCCGGTGCAGGTGACAAAAATGTCGCACTTGTCAGCAGCGTATTCGGTGGTGACCACTTTGTAGCCTTCCATGGCGGCTTGCAAGGCGTTGATCGGGTCGATCTCAACCACCCAAACTTGGGCCGACAAAGCGCGCAGCGCTTGGGCAGAACCCTTGCCCACATCACCATAACCCACCACACAAGCGACCTTGCCCGCAATCATCACGTCGGTGGCGCGTTTGATGGCGTCCACCAGGGATTCGCGGCAGCCGTACAGGTTGTCGAACTTGCTCTTGGTGACCGAGTCGTTGACATTGATAGCGCGCAGCATCAGTTCACCCTTGGCGCTCATCTCGTTGAGGCGATGTACACCGGTGGTGGTCTCTTCGGTCACGCCGATGATGTTTTTCAGGCGGCGGCTGTACCAAGTCGGGTCTTGCTTGAGCTTGGCCTTGATGGCGGCGTACAGGCAGGTTTCTTCTTCGCTGGTGGGGTTGTCCAGCAGCGCGGGGTTCTTCTCGGCCTTGGTGCCCAGGTGCATCAGCAAGGTGGCATCACCACCGTCGTCCAGGATCATGTTCGGGCCTTCGGCGGCGGCGCCTTTTTTGCCGTCGAATTCAAAAATGCGGTGGGTGTAGTCCCAGTAGTCGGCCAGGGTTTCACCCTTGATCGCAAACACCGGCACACCTTGGGCGGCGATGGCGGCAGCGGCGTGGTCTTGCGTGGAGAAGATGTTGCACGAGGCCCAGCGCACTTGCGCGCCCAGAGCGGTAAGGGTTTCGATCAACACGGCGGTCTGGATCGTCATGTGCAGGCTGCCGGTGATGCGTGCACCTTTGAGGGGCTGCTCTTTGGCAAACTCTTCACGGATGGCCATCAGACCGGGCATTTCGGTCTCGGCAATATTGAGTTCCTTGCGGCCCCAGTCGGCCAGGCCGATATCGGCGATCACGTAATCGGGTTGGCTGGCGGCGGGTTTGCTTGCAACAGGTTTTTTAGCGCTCATGGTTCACTCCAAAAGTTAAGGTGACAACCACGGGCCAGGCGCGCGAATCAAGGGGAAAAGACTCACCGCACAGGGTCCGTGGGTGAGCGCCGTTGTGAAACGCTGTGCCAAAAAACAACAGCGGGGTCCGAGCCTCACTCAGCACGACGTCCATTGACATCAGTGTGAGTTGCAACGCTCCTCGGAATGGAGCCGGATTATAGGGGGCGTGCGCAGCCTGCCCATGGCCAATCCCGGGCCGCACCGCAAGCTGGCCGACAACTTGCTTAGTAATTTTCCTGTAACTCTCGCCCGTGATTCGCGCCTTCGAGCGTGCAAAATAGACGCCAACGCCTCACCGGATGAGGCCATCCAAAGGAATGCTCTTGAATAACACCGCTAAAACCCAACCGAACGAGATCGGCAAAGACATCAACGCCCAATTGCTGCACACGGTGGGAGCGGACCCGGCCAACGCGTCACGCAGCGACCTGTTGCAGGCCGTGGCTCACATGGCGCGGGCCCAGCTGTCCGAGCGCTGGATCCACACCCAACGTGAAGAGCGTCGCCACAAGGCGCGCCGTGTGGTGTACCTGTCGATGGAATTCCTGATGGGGCGCACGCTCTCCAACGCGCTGGCAGCACTGAACCTCACCCAGGGCGCCGCCGCCGGTGCCGCCCAGCATGCCCACCAGCTCGAAGACCTGATCGACAGCGAACCCGATGCTGCGCTGGGCAACGGGGGCCTGGGACGCCTGGCCGCCTGCTTTCTGGACTCGATGGCCACCTTGGGCCTACCGTCTTTTGGCTACGGCATCCGTTATGAATACGGCATGTTTGCCCAGGAAATCCAGAACGGCTCGCAGGTGGAGTACCCGGACTCCTGGTTGAAAGACGGCACCCCCTGGGAGTTTCCCCGCCCTGATCTGACCTACCCGGTGCGTTTTGGCGGCTGGGTCGCGCACGAAGACGGCAAGGTCACCTGGAAACACGCTGGCGAAGTGGCCGCCAAGGCCTACGACATGGTGGTGCCCGGCCACGGCACCCAGAAAGTCAGCACCTTGCGCCTGTGGAAAGCCGTGGCGCCTGACCACATTGACCTTGGTGCCTTCAACACCGGTGACTACGCGCGTGCGGCCACCGCCAAGAACGAGTACGAAAACATCTCCTGGGTGCTCTACCCCAACGACAGCACCCCGGCCGGGCGCGAGTTGCGGCTCAAGCAAGAGTACTTTTTTGTCGCCGCCTCGATGCAGGACCTGATCAAACGGCACCTGGACGAGCACCACATCCTGGACAACTTGGCCGAGCATGTGGCCATCCACCTCAATGACACCCACCCGGCCATCGGCGTGGCCGAGTTGATGCGTATCCTGTGTGATGAACACGGCATGCACTGGGACAAGGCGTGGGCGCTGTGTGGCAAAACCTTCTCGTACACCAACCACACGCTGATGCCTGAGGCGCTGGAGACCTGGCCGGTGTCGCTGATCCAGCATGTGCTGCCGCGTCATCTGGAAATCATCTTCCGGATCAACAAGGAGTTTCTGGACCTGGCGGCCCGCTTTCGCCCGGGTGACCATGATTTTCTGAAGCGCCTGTCACTCATTGACGAAATGGGTGAACGCCGCGTGCGCATGGCACATCTGTCGGTGGTGGGCAGCCACCAGGTCAACGGCGTGTCGGCGCTGCACTCCGAGCTGCTGGTGCGCACCATTTTTGCGGACTTTGCACAGCTGTGGCCACACCGCTTCACCAACATGACCAACGGCGTGACCCCGCGGCGCTGGCTGGCACAGGCCAACCCGGGCCTGGCCCGCTTGCTCGATATCAGCCTGGGCTCGGGCTGGCGGCTGGACCTGGACCAACTAAAACGCCTGAAAGAGCATCAGGGCGATGCCGCCTTCAGGGAGCAGTTCCGCGCCATCAAGCGCGAGAACAAAGTGCGCCTGGCCAAACTCATCGAACAAACCACCGGCGTGGTCGTCAGCCCGGACAGCCTGTTTGATGTGCAGGTCAAACGCATCCACGAGTACAAGCGCCAGTTGCTCAATGTGCTGCACGTGGTCACCCGTTACCAGGCCATCCTGGCCAACCCGGATGCGCCCTGGGTGCCGCGCACGGTGATTTTTGCGGGCAAAGCCGCGTCGAGTTATGTGGCGGCCAAATCGATCATCCGCCTGATTCACGACATCGGCCAGACCATCAACAACGACGAGCGCATCGGTGACAAGCTCAAGGTGGTGTTCATCCCGAACTACGGCGTCTCGGTGGCCGAGATCATCATGCCCGGCGCTGACTTGTCGGAGCAAATTTCAACCGCGGGCACCGAGGCTTCCGGCACCGGCAACATGAAACTGGCCCTCAACGGCGCGCTCACCATTGGCACCGACGACGGCGCCAACATCGAGATCCGCCAGCAAGTGGGTGACGACAACATCTTCATCTTCGGTCTGAAGACACCCGATGTGCGCGAGCTGCGCATCATGGGTTACCACCCGCTGAACTACTACGAAAGCAATCCCGCACTCAAGGCCGTGCTGGACGCGATTGGCGAGGGCGTGTTCTCGCCCGAGGAGCCGGGCCGCTACAGTGCCTTGATCAATTCGCTGGTGTGGGGCGGTGACCATTACCTGCTGCTGGCGGACTATGCCTCGTACGTCGCCACCCAGCATCAGGTCGATGCCCTGTACCGGCAACCCGACCTGTGGAGCCAGCGAGCCATCGCCAACGTGGCGGGCATGGGTGTGTTCTCCTCGGACCGCACGATTGGGGAGTATGCTCGGCAAATCTGGCACGTCACACCCGCCCCTTATTGATGGGGGCGGGCAGCATCGAGTGCCGATCCGGCTTCTGTCTCAAGAAAGATGATTTATGTTGACCTCCCACGATATCGACCGGGTTTGTCGAGCCAGCCACAGCGACCCTTTCGCCATCTTGGGGCCCCACAGAACGAAGGGCGGCAAAACCTCGGTGCGCTGCTTTTTGCCCACGGCCCAGGTCGTCACGGTGGTCAGCCCGGAAGGCCACGCCTTGGGAGAACTCTCGCAGCGACACCCCGATGGTTTTTTTGAAGGCATCGTCGACGCCCAACATGACACGCCCTACCAGTTTCAGGTGGTATGGGCCAGCGGCCTGACCAGTGTGATGGAAGACCCCTACCGCTTCCCGCTGGTGCTGGGTGAAATGGATGTCTGGTTGCTGGGCGAAGGCACCCATCTGCGCCCCTTTGAGGTGTTGGGCGCCAAGCCCTGCACCATGGAAGGTGTCGCGGGCACCCGATTTGCTGTGTGGGCACCCAATGCCTCGCGCGTCAGCGTGGTGGGCGACTTCAATTATTGGGACGGCAGGCGCCACCCGATGCGCTTGCGGCGTGAGTGCGGTGTCTGGGAACTGTTCCTGCCAGACGTGCAGGCCGGTGCACTCTACAAATTCGAGATCCGCGGCCACCACGGCGAGGTGCTGGCAGCCCGTGCCGACCCCTACGCCCTGCAATCCGAATTGCGGCCCGCCACCGCCAGCGTCGTGGCCACCCTGCCGGAAAAAGTGGCGCCCTCTCAAGCGCGCAAACGCGCCAATGCCCTGGACGCGCCGGTCAGCATTTACGAAGTGCATCTGGGCTCCTGGCGCCGCGTGACCGCCGACGGCAACCGCTGGCTGACCTGGGACGAACTGGCTGACACGCTGGTGCCCTACGCCCAGGAGATGGGTTTCACCCACCTGGAGCTGATGCCGGTCAGCGAGCACCCGTTTGACGGCTCCTGGGGCTACCAGCCGATTGGCATTTATGCACCCACCTCGCGCTTTGGCGATGCCGCCGGTTTTGGCCGCTTGGTGGCGCGCTGCCACGCCGCGGGCCTTGGGGTGATTCTGGACTGGGTGCCAGCGCACTTTCCCACCGACGCGCACGGCCTGGCCAACTTCGATGGCACGCACCTGTACGAGTACGCCGACCCGCGCGAAGGTTTCCACAATGACTGGAACACCCTGATCTACAACCTGGGCCGCACCGAAGTCAAAAACTTTTTGGTGGGCAACGCCCTGTACTGGCTGGAGCGCTTCGGCGTGGATGGCCTGCGCGTGGACGCGGTGGCCTCGATGTTGTACCGCGACTACAGCCGCCAGGACGGCCAGTGGATTCCCAACATTTACGGTGGCCGCGAAAACCTCGAAGCCATCGCCTTCCTCAAACGCATGAACGAGGTGGTGGGCGTCGAGCGCGAGCAGGCCATCACCCTGGCCGAGGAATCCACCGCCTACCCGGCCGTGTCCCGGCCCACGTTTGCCGGTGGCTTGGGGTTCCACTACAAGTGGAACATGGGCTGGATGCACGACACCCTGGCTTACATGGCGCGCGACCCGATCTACCGCCAGCACCACCACGGCGAGATGACCTTCAGCATGGTCTACGCGTTCAACGAGAATTTTGTGCTGCCCATTTCTCATGATGAAGTGGTGCATGGCAAGGGCTCGCTGCTGAACAAGATGCCGGGCGACCGCTGGCAGAAGTTGGCCAATGTGCGCACCTTCCTGGGTTACATGTTTGGTCATCCGGGCAAAAAACTGTTGTTCATGGGCTGTGAGTTCGCCCAAGAACGCGAATGGAACCATGACCAGAGCCTGGACTGGCACTTGCTGGACAACCCGGAACACGCTGGCGTGCAGTGCCTGGTGCGCGACCTGAACCAGCTCTACCGCGCCACCCCGGCGCTGTACCAGCAGGATTTTGTACCTGCTGGTTTTGAGTGGATCGACCACAACGACAACCAGCGCTCGGTGTTGAGTTTTGTCCGCTGGGCGGCCGATCAGTCCGACTTTGTGGTGGTGTTGTGCAACTTCACGCCCAACGTCTGGACCGACTACCGGCTGGGTGTGCCCCGCCCGGGTGGCTACCGTGAACTGCTGAACACCGACTGGGCTGCCTATGGCGGCAGCGACGTGAGTTCGCTGGCAGCCGACAACCCGGCCACCGACACGCCTTGGCATAACCAGCCGCACTCCATCGTGCTGACCATCCCTCCACTGGCCACCGTCTTTCTGAAATGGACCGCCTGAACTTCTCAGCCACACAGCTGGGGCAACCCTGGCCGCTAGGCGCCCACTTCGACGGCAAAGGCATCAACTTTGCCGTGTTCTCGGCGCATGCCCAGGCGATGGACCTGTGCCTGTTTGACAGCCGCGGCACGCAGGAGCTGGCCAGACTGCGCCTGCGGGGCCACACCGGTGACATCTGGCACGGCTACCTGCCCAACGCCCAGCCCGGCCTGGTGTACGGCTTTCGCGCGTCCGGCCCGTGGCGACCGGATCGGGGTCATCGCTTTGATGCTTCCAAACTGCTGCTTGACCCCTACGCGCGCGATATCGTGGGTGAATTCATCTGGTGCGACGAGCACTTTGCGCCCGACCGCCTGCACCCGCGCCACATGGACACCCGCGACAACGCCGCCATGGCGCTCAAGGCACGGGTGGTGCATGACCCATTCGACTGGGGTGATGACCGGCCACCGGCCATCCCGATGGCAGCGTCGGTCATCTATGAATGCCACGTCAAAGGCTTCACCCAAACCCACCCGGACATCCCGCCAGAACTGCGCGGCACCTTCGCCGGTTTGGGGCACCCGGTGGCGGTCAACTACCTGAAAAACCTGGGGGTCACCACCGTCAGCTTGCTGCCGGTGCATTACCACCTCAGTGAAGAACGCCTGGTGGAAATGGGGCTGAGCAACTACTGGGGCTACAACACGCTGGGTTTCTTCAGCCTGAATCCGCGGCTGGCCAGTGGACACGACGGCCTCTCCCCCCGGGACGAATTCCGCAACATGGTGTGCGCCCTGCATGCCGCCGGGCTGGAGGTGATTCTGGATGTGGTCTACAACCACACCGCCGAGGCTGACCACTGCGGCCCCACCCTTAGCTTTCGTGGCCTGGACAACGCCGTCTACTACCGCCTGGTCGCCAATGACCTGAACCATTACGAGAATTACAGCGGTTGCGGCAACACGCTCGACATCCGGCAACCGCGGGTGCTGCAGCTGGTGATGGACAGCCTGCGTTACTGGGTCAGCGAGATGCACGTGGATGGCTTCCGCTTTGACCTGGCCACCGTGCTGGGTCGCACCGACCACGGCTTTTCACCCCAAGCGGCGTTTTTTGCCGCCGTGGCGCAGGACCCGGTGTTATGCCGCGTCAAGATGATTGCCGAGCCCTGGGACATTGGGCCCGGGGGGTATCAGGTCGGGCAGTTTCCGCGCGGCTGGATGGAGTGGAACGACCATTTCCGCGACAGCTTGCGGCGTTTCTGGGTGCAAAGTGTGGCCTCGCCCAACGCGGCGGGCAGTGGCGGCACGCTGGGCGAATTTGCCATGCGGCTGTGCGGCTCGTCCGACCTGTACCAGGCGCGCCGACGCGAACCGTCGGAGTCAGTGAACTACGTCATCTCCCACGATGGCTTCACCTTGCTGGACCTGCTCAGCTACAACCACCGGCACAACCTGGCCAATGGTGAAAACAACCGCGACGGGCAGGGCAACAACCTCAACTTCAACTGCGGGGCCGAAGGGCCCACGGCTGACCCGAAAGTCAACCAGCTCCGGCAACTGCTGCAACGCGCCCTGCTGGCCTGCAACCTGCTGGCCCAGGGCACACCCATGTTGTGCGCGGGGGATGAACTGGGCCACACCCAGGGCGGCAACAACAACCCGTACTGCCAGGACAACGCCATCACCTGGATCGACTGGACCCAGGTGGATGCCGACTTGCTGGCGTTTACCCGGCATGTGCTGAGCCTGCGCCACCGGCTGCAGCCGTTTGCCAATGTCTGGTACAGCGGCATTGCCGATGCCGACGGCATTTACGACCTGTCCTGGTGGAATGCGGACGGCAGCGTGTTGCAAGGCTCGGCCTGGCAACTGCCGCAACGCCGCGCCCTGGGTTGCCTGATTGGCAAACCCGGGCGCGCCAGCGCACCGCTGTTGCTGCTGGTCAACAACGCGCCACACCCGGAGCATTTTGTGCTGCCGCGCGGCCACTGGCAGGGTCTGCTGGACACCAGCCACCCGCGGGGTCTGGCCGACTGGCAAGGGGCCGGCACCACCGAACTGCCTGTGGCGGCGCACAGCCTGCTGATGCTGCAGCAGATCGTGGCACGCAAGTAGCCGGCGTCAGGCGTCAGGCGGGCAGGTCCAGCCGCTCGAACCCCACCCGGGCGCTGGCCGCTGACATATGCGCCAACTTCAGCGAGGCCTCGGGTTTCACCCAATCCCAAACAAACCGCCAGGTCCAGCAGCCCGAGGTGGTGCCTGGCACGTTCATGCGATGCGCCGAGCCGAGTTCCAGCACATCCTGGAACTGGCACAAGGACAGGCGCGCCACGGACATCGACGCCGCACGCAACAACGCCCAGGTGAAGTTGGTGTCGTCGGTGTCCAGGTAGCGGTACGCAAACGCCCGCTCGTGCGCGCTGCAACTGGCGAGCCAGCCCAGCACCGTGTCGTTGTCATGGGTGCCGGTGTACACCACCGTGTTGGGGCCGTAGTTGTGCGGCAAAAAGGGATGGTGGGCGTCGCCCGAGAAGGCAAATTGCATCACGCGCATGCCCGGAAAACCGGTGCGCTCGCGCAGCTGCACCACCTCGTCGGTGATGATGCCCAGGTCTTCCGCAATGATCGGCAACGGGCCCAGGGCGTCGGTGAGTGCCTCAAACAGGGCATCACCCGGCCCGATTTGCCAGCGCCCTTTGACCGCGGTGGGCTCATCCGCTGGAATTTCCCAGTAATCAACAAAGCCGCGAAAGTGGTCAATGCGGATCACATCCGACAGGGCCAGCTGACGCCGGACCCGCTCGACCCACCAGCGGTAGCCATCGGCCTGCATCGACTCCCAGTTGTACAGCGGGTTACCCCAGCGCTGGCCGGTGGCCGAGAAAAAGTCGGGCGGCACACCCGCCACCACGCGCGGCTGACCGGTGGCGTCCAGCAGATACAGGTCCGGGCGCGCCCAGCAATCGGCCCCATGGTGGGCGACAAAAATCGGCAAATCACCCACCATCAAGACGCCCTTGCTGTGGGCGTACGCCTTGAGGGCTTGCCACTGCACGTCAAACTGCCACTGCACAAACCGCCAGAAGGCCAGTTCGTCGGCATAGTGCGCGCGGGCGTTGGCCAAAGCCGCTGCATCGCGCTGGGCCAAGGGTGTCGGCCACTGCGGCCACAACAGCGGGGCATAGGCCTGGTCCAGCGCCATGAACAGTGCGTAATCCTCCAGCCAGAGTTGTTGGGTGGCCACCCACTGCGCCTGCGCCTCATGGTCCTGCGGGTTGGCCCGGGTCACAAAACCGGCGAAGGCCTCACGCAACTTTTTCATGCGCCAGGGCAACACCGCCAGGTAATCCACCGCCAGGTCATCAAAGTCGGGGGGCAGCGGGTCAGCCGTGAGCCAGCCACGTTCCAGCAGGGGCTCCAGCGCCACCAGCATCGGGTTGCCTGCAAACACCGAGCTGCCCATGTAGGGTGAAAACCCCGGCCCCACCGGGCCCAGCGGCAGGGTTTGCCACAAGGTCTGCCCGGCCTTGTGCAGCCAGTCCACAAAGTAGTAGGCGTTGGCACCCAAGTCGCCCGAGCCGTGAGGGCCCGGAAGAGAGGTCGGGTGTAACACCACCCCCGCGCGGCGCAGATCCATCAAAGAACTTGGCATTGGGTCATCCAAAAAAGAAAAAAGGGGCACCGGCGCCTGGCACGTGCTGCCCCGTCACCGGCAGAAAACTCACGCGCACAAATGCTGGTACAGCGCC
Organism: Rhodoferax sp. U2-2l; assembly: GCF_020594515.1. Lineage (GTDB taxonomy): Bacteria > Pseudomonadota > Gammaproteobacteria > Burkholderiales > Burkholderiaceae_C > Rhodoferax. The sequence goes on along the minus strand of NZ_JAJCTH010000002.1, from coordinate 117,004 downwards.
GCGTACTGGCGGGCGGCACTTTGCCAGCCCAAATCCTGACGCATGCCGTGGGCACGCACGGTGTCCCATTCGGACTTGCGGGCATACAGCGCAAAAGCTCGGGCGATGGCGCGCTCCAGCGCCTGCTGGCTGAAGTCGTCAAACACAAAGCCGTTGGCGCGGCCATCGGCCAGGTTTTCCAGCGAACAATCCACCACCGTGTCGGCCAGACCACCGACGCGGTGGACCAGCGGCAGGCTGCCGTATTTCAGGCCATACATTTGCGTCAGGCCACAGGGCTCAAACTGGGACGGCACCAGCGTCACATCGGTGGCCGAAAAGATCCGGTGGGCATAGGCCTCGTCGTAACCGATGCGCACCGACACCGCGTGCGGGTACTGCGCCGCCCTGGCTTTGAACAGCGCCTCCAGATGCGCCTCACCAGTGCCCAGCAGAACCAACTGGCCGCCGCGTGACAAAATCGCGTCAAGGGCCCCCAGCACCAGATGCAAGCCTTTTTGGTCGGTCAAGCGGCTCACCACGCCAAACAAGGGCGCATCTGCCTGCACGCTCAGGCCGAGATCGGCTTGCAAGGTGGCCTTGCAGCGCGCCTTGCCGGCGGTGTTGTCGGCATCAAAATGGTCACTCACGTGGGGGTCGGTGGCCGGGTTCCACACGGCGTCGTCCACCGCATTCAGGATGCCCGACAACGCACTGGCGCGGGTGCGCAGCAGGCCGTCAAACCCACAGCCCTGGGCAGGCGTCTGGATTTCGCGCGCATAAGTGGGGCTGACGGTGGTGATGTGGTCGGCGTAGTACAGCCCGGCTTTCATGAACGACACCTGGCCATAAAACTCGACACCGTTGACGCCGAATGCCGAGTGGGGCAAGCCCAGTTCATAAAAGCTGGCCGGGGAAAACACGCCTTGGTAGGCCAGGTTGTGCACCGTGAACACGGTGGCCACACGCATCGATTGGTGGTGCATGAACGCCATGTAGGCCGGGGTCAGGCCGGCATGCCAATCGTGGCTGTGCACCACCTGCGGCTGCCAATGGCCATCCAGCCCATGCGCCAGCAGCGCCGCCACCCAGCCCAGCAGGGCAAAGCGGCGGTGGTTGTCGGCATACGGGTGGCGCCAGGCGTCTTCATAGGGGCTGCCGGGACGGTGGTAGAGATGCGGCAAATCAATCAGGTAGGCGTTCACCCCCAGTGTTTTCAAGCGCCCGTACAACACACGCAGGGGCTCGCCCCACGGCGCGTTGAGCTCGGCCAGCACATGCACATCCGTCAGGTCTGCCATGATGGCCGGAAAACCGGGCAACACCACCCGCACCTGGCAGTTCACCGACTGCAGCGCGCCGGGCAAGGCCCCGGCCACGTCTGCCAACCCACCAGTTTTGAGCAGCGGGAAGATCTCGGCACTGACTTGCAACACATTCATCACATAACCCTTGTCGTTAAAGTTTGGCCAGCATGTCGCGCGTGATCAACACCACGCCACCTTCGGTGCGCTCAAACCGCTGCGCATCCAGCACCGGGTCTTCGCCCACCACCAGGCCCTCTGGCACCGTGCAGCCCCGGTCAATCACGACCCGGCTCAGGCGGCAATTGCGCTGGATGATCACGTCCGGCAGGATCACCGCCTCGTCGATGCGGCAGAACGAGTGGATGCGCACCTCTGAAAACAGCACCGAATGGGCCACATACGAGCCCGACACGATACAGCCGCCCGAGATCAAGGTGTTCACCGCCACGCCGTTCTGCCCCATGGTGTCGGGCACAAACTTGGCCGGTGGCAGCTGGCGCTGGTAGGTCCAGATGGGCCAGTCGGTGTCGTAGATATCGAGTTCCGGCACGGTGGAGGCCAAGTCCAGATTGGCCGACCAGAACGCGTCAATCGTGCCGACGTCGCGCCAATACGGCGCCCCACCGGCCACGCGCGAGACACAGGACATGCCAAACGGATGCGCCAGCGCCCGCCCGTCGGCCACGGCCGCCGGGATCACGTTTTTGCCAAAGTCGTGTTCCGAATCCGGGTTGTCCAGATCGGCCTCCAGCAGCTTGTACAGGTAGTCGGCATCGAACACGTAAATCCCCATGCTCGCCAGCGACACGGCCTCGTTGCCGGGCATGGGCGGCGGGTCAGCGGGCTTTTCAACAAACGCGGTGATCTGGCGGTGTTGATCCACAGCCATCACGCCAAAGGCGCTGGCCTCGCTACGCGGCACCTCGATGCACCCCACGGTGCACCCGGCACCACGCGCCACATGGTCCTTGACCATCAGCGAGTAGTCCATTTTGTAGACATGGTCACCGGCCAGGATGACGACGTACTGCGGCTCGCTGGCGCGGATGATGTCCAGGTTCTGGAAAATGGCGTCGGCCGTGCCGCGGTACCAGTGCTCTTCACCGGCACGTTGCTGCGCGGGCAGCAGGTCGACCATTTCGTTGAGTTCGGCGCGCAAAAAGCTCCAGCCGCGCTGCATGTGACGCATCAAAGAATGAGATTTGTACTGGGTCACCACCGCCATGCGGCGAATGCCCGAGTTCAGGCAGTTGGACAGGGCGAAGTCGATGATGCGGAACTTGCCCCCGAAGTACACGGCTGGCTTGGCGCGCGAATCCGTCAACTGCTTCAGCCTGGAACCCCGACCACCGGCCAGCACCAACGCTACCGTGTGTCGCACCAACTGGTGGGTCTCGGGGGTCTTCTCAATCTCATTCAGCATGTCTTGTCCTTGCTTAAAGTTTATCGATGTGATTCAGTGATGCATCAGGTGGCCACGGTAGGGCCGGCCATGCCGGTGCGTTGGTGCACGTGCGCCACCTGCTCGGCCACCGCCACCAGCTCGGCCAGGGCTTGCTGCACGGGCGTGTCCTGGCGGGCCGGGTCGGCCTCGTAGCGCTCCAGATAAATGCGCAGCGTGGCCCCTTCGGTGCCGGTGCCGGACAAACGGAAGATGACACGGGCGCCATCGTCAAAAATGAGCCGTACCCCCTGTTTGGCCGACACCGAGCCGTCCACCGGGTCGGTGTAGGCAAAGTCATCAGCCAGCGCCACGCGGCGCGCGCCAAACGGCTGGCCTGGCAAACCGGGCAGGCTGGCCCGCAGGTCGGCCATCAGCGCGTCAGCGACGGCGGTGGGAATGGCCTCGTAGTCATGCCGCGAGTAATAGTTGCGGCCATAGGTGGCCCAGTGCTCCCGCACCAGCGACTCCACCGAGTGACCGGTGGCACCTTGCAAACTCATCCAGAACAAAACCGCCCACAAGCCGTCTTTTTCGCGCACATGGCTGGAGCCGGTGCCATAACTCTCTTCGCCACACAGCGAGACACGGCCCGCGTCGAGCAGGTTGCCAAAAAACTTCCAGCCGGTGGGGGTCTCAAAACAGTCGATGCCCAGCGCTTTGGCGACCCGGTCCACCGCGGCCGAGGTGGGCATGGAGCGGGCCACGCCGAGCAAACCGTTTTGGTAGCCCGGAATCAGCTTGGCATGCGCCGTCATGAGGGCCAGGCTGTCGGATGGCGTGACAACAAAGTTGCGCCCCAGCACCATGTTGCGGTCGGCGTCGCCATCCATCGCCGCGCCAAAATCGGGCGCATCTGCGGCCATCATGTGGGCAATCAGGTCTTCGGCGTTGACCGGGTTCGGGTCCGGGTGCAGGCCGCCAAAATCTTCCAGCGGCGTGGCGTTGACCACGGTGCCCGCTGGCGCCCCCAGTTCACCTTCCAGAATCGCGGTGGCATACGGGCCGCCCACCGCGTTCATGGCATCCACCCGCATGGTGAAGCCTTTTTGGAACATGCCGCGCAGCATGTCAAAGTCGAACAGGCCGCGCATGACGGCGGCGTAATCGGCCACCGGGTCGATCACATCCACCTGCATCTGCTCCAGCTGGCAGACGCCCAGGGTGTTGATGTCCAGGTCTGGCGCGTCGCTCAGGCGCACCTGGGTCAAGACCTGGGTGCGGGCATACACCGCCTCGGTCAACGTCTCGTTGGCCGGGCCGCCGTTGCCGGCGTTGTACTTGATGCCAAAGTCGCCGTCCGGCCCGCCCGGGTTGTGGCTGGCTGATAAAACGATGCCGCCAAAGGCCTGACGCTGCCGGATCACCGCGCTGACCGCCGGGGTCGACAAAATGCCGCCCTGGCCCAGCAGCACACGCTGCACACCGTTGGCCGCGGCCAGCTTCAAAATGGTTTGCACCGCCACGCGGTTGTGAAACCGGCCATCGCCCCCGAGCACCAGGGTCTGGCCGTGCAACGCGGTGCCCACCGAGCCATCTGCCGCCACCCCGTTGAGCACATCCAACAGCGCCTGGACAAAGTTTTCCAGGTACATCGGCTGCATGAAAACCGTCACTTTTTTGCGAAGGCCAGAGGTGCCCGGGCGCTGCCCGGAAAAGACATGGGTGGACAGGGTTTGAATGGCCATGATGAGGATTTTTTCGAGTCTGCTGCTGTGGATGAAGCTACAAAAACAGGTGCACAGAGAGTGGCTTCTGGTTGGGCTGCAAGCTGAACTTGAGCGCTTCGAATTTAGCACCAATACGCTGCGGGGAACAATAGCCACAGCCCTTTAAAATAGACATATAACCCGCCTGCCCTTGACGTGGCTCAATGAAGTCAGCTTTAGCGCTAGCAGCCGGGTCTCCCCCATCAGACCCTGCTTCCCAGACCCGAGACATCCTTTGTGACTTACGCTTTTGAAACCCGCCGCCGCCGCACCTTTGCCATCATCTCGCACCCGGACGCGGGTAAAACCACCCTGACCGAAAAACTGCTGCTGTTTTCCGGTGCGATCCAGATCGCAGGCAGCGTGAAAGCCCGCAAAGCCAGCCGCCACGCCACCAGCGACTGGATGGAAATCGAGAAACAACGCGGCATCTCGGTGGCTTCCAGCGTGATGCAGATGGTGTACCGTGACTTTGTCATCAACCTGCTCGACACCCCCGGCCACAAGGACTTTTCCGAAGACACCTACCGCGTGCTGACCGCGGTGGACTCGGCCTTGATGGTGATCGACGCGGCCAACGGGGTCGAAGCCCAAACCCGCCGTCTGATCGAGGTTTGCCGCCAGCGCGACACGCCCATCATCACCTTCGTCAACAAGATGGACCGCGAGGTGCGCGACCCGCTGGACATCCTCGACGAGGTTGAGCGTGAACTGGGCATGCCCTGTGTGCCGATGACCTGGCCGGTGGGCCAGGGCAAACACTTCGGCGGCATCATCAACCTGCGCACCCAGACCATGACGGTGTTTGAGTCGGGCTCGGAGCGGCTGCCGCAAGACTTTGATGCGATGCCGCTGTCCGACCCCGATGCGTTGCAAAAACGCTTTGGCCATGACTGGGACACCGCGCTGGAGAGCATGGAACTGGCCACCGGCGCCTCCCCCGAGTTTGACCGCGAGGCCTTTTTGGCAGGCAAACAAACCCCGGTGTTTTTTGGCTCGGGTGTCAACAACTTCGGTGTGATGGAGGTGCTCGACGCGCTGGTCGACCTGGCGCCCTCACCGGGCCCGCGCACCAGCAGCTTTGTGGTCAACAAACAGCCGGTCGTCAAACAGGTGCAGCCCGAAGACGACGCCTTCAGTGGTGTGGTGTTCAAGGTGCAAGCCAACATGGACGCGAATCATCGCGACCGCATCGCTTTTGTGCGCATGGCCAGCGGCAAATACACGCCGGGTATGAAGCTCAAGGTGATGCGCACCGGCAAGGAGCTGCGCCCGACCAGCGTGGTCACCTTCATGAGCCAGCGCCGCGAGGCGGTGGAAGAAGCCTACGCGGGCGACATCGTCGGGTTCACCACCCACGGCGGTGTGCAGCTGGGCGACACCATCACCGACGGCTCGGTCAACCTGTTGTTCACCGGTCTGCCGTTTTTTGCGCCCGAAATGTTCAACACCGTGATCCTGAAAAACCCGTTGCGCACCAAACAGCTGCAACAAGGTCTGGCCCAGCTCGGTGAAGAAGGCGCGATCCAGGTGTTCCGGCCCGAAATGGGCGGCAACATGCTGCTGGGCGCGGTGGGCCAGCTGCAGTTTGAGGTGGTGCAACACCGCCTCAAGAGTGAATACGACGCCGATGTGCGGCTGGAGAGCAGCCAGTACACCGGTGCACGCTGGATCACCGCTGACACGCCGCAGGAACTCAAGGACTTTGTCAACGCCTACCCGCAGCGCATGGCGCGGGATGCCGCCGACACGCTGGCATTTTTGTGCACCAGCCCCTACGACGTGCGCCTGGCGCAGGAGCGTTTCCCCAAAATCCATTTCCACCCGCTGCGCGAACACGCCGGGCTGGCGCTGCAAAGCGCGCTCTGACGGATGAGGCGCGGCTTGCCCCTGCACTTGGCTGCGTGGTGGGTCGTCGCCCGCCATGACGCAGCATGAAACCCCTGTCTGACTGGCCGCTGGCCGAGCGCCAGCGCATCATCGGCGTCTTCACCGACATCGACGACACCCTCACCACCCACCAGGCCATCACCGCAGACGCGCTGCAGGCGCTGGCCCGCCTGAAGGCGGCCGGTCTGACGGTGATCCCGATCACCGGGCGACCGGTGGGCTGGTGTGCACCGCACGCGCGGGGCGATGCCGCGCGGGGGGCGCCGCCGTGGCCGGTGGATGCGATGGTGGCCGAGAACGGCGGCGTTGCCTGGGCGCCCGCTGGCGCCAGCACGGGCAGCCCGTCAGCCCACCCCGACGCCCATCACCCCCTGATCAAGACCTACTTTGCCCCAGCCGCCGAGCGCGCTGCCAACACACTCAGGATGCAGCAGGTGGCGCAGCGCATCCTGCGCGAGATCCCGGGCACGGCACTGTCGCGCGACTCAGCCGGGCGCGAGACCGATGTGGCCATCGATTACGCCGAGCACGTGCTGCTCGCGCCAGCGCAGGTGGCGCAGGTGGTGGCGTTGATGCAATCCGAGGGCATGCAAGCCACGGTGAGCAGCATCCACATCAACGGCTGGTACGGCAGCCACAACAAGCTGGAAGCCGCCCGCTGGATGGTGCGCACGCTGTTTGGCCGCGCGCTGGACGCCGAGTTGGACCGTTGGGTCTATGTGGGTGATTCGACCAACGACCAGGTGATGTTCGCGCAGTTCCCCCACAGCGTGGGCGTGGCCAACATCCACCACTTTGAGTCGCAATTGGTGCACTGGCCACGGTATGAAACACCCTCTGAGCGCGGCGCCGGGTTTGCCGAAGTGGCACGCGCCCTGCTGGCTGCCCGCGCTGCATGATGACAACGGCTGTCCATGACTGACGCGACCACACAGACCAAGCAACCCCAAGGCTCCCCGGTGGGCCTGTTGGCGGTGTTTGGCTCGACATTTTTTGAGCTGTGCGGCATCTTCATGTTGTCGCCGCTGCTGCTGTTGATGCTGAAAGACGCGCAGGTCTCCACCACCGTGGCCGGGTTGTTTGCCGCCACCACCTGGGGTGGGGTCTTCCTGATCACACCGTTTGCCTCCGGGTTGATTCGCCGCATCGGACGGCGCCAGACCATGTGGCTGGCATCCGCCGCGCCGCTGGTATCGGCCCTGGGGTTCATGCTGACCGAGGTGCTGTGGCTCTGGTTTGCGCTGCAGCTGCTGGCCGGTGTGGCCGGTGGCCTGCGCTGGGTGCTGGCCGAGGCCTTCATTGCCGAGTTTGCCCCGCCCCGCCACCTGGGCCGCACCATCGGCATCTACGCCACCCTGGTCGGGCTGACCTTTGTGGTCGGCCCGGCGCTGCTGGCCTGGGTCGGCACCAACAACAGCCACGCGTTATGGTGGGTGGTGGCGCTGTTGGGTGTGGGCCTGGCCTGGACGGCACTGATACCGCGCCTGCCACCCGACCACGACAGCCACACCGCCAGCGTCGGTCTGCCCGGGCTGTGGCGGGCGGTGCTGGCGCACCCGGTGATCATGCTGGCGGGTTTTCTGGGCGGCTTTTTTGAGCTGGGCCTGGCGTCCATCCTGCCGCTGTATGGTTTGTCGCTGGGCCTGAGCGCTTCTGCTGCCACCCTGCTGGTGGCAGTCAGTGGTGCAGGCGGCACCTTGGCGGCGCTGCCCTCGGGCATGGTGGCCGACCGCTTTGCCAATCCGGCGCGAGGGCGGCGCACCCTGATGACGGTGTGTGCCGCCTTGATATTGCTGTCCACCCTGGTGACGCCGTGGGCCGCAGAAGCTGGCAGCCTGATCTGGCCGATGGTGGCAGTCTGGGGCGCCGCCGGTGGCGCGCTCTACACCCTGGCCATGATCGACATTGGCGCCCGCGAAAAGGGCCTGACCCTGATCAACAGCACCGCCGTGCTGGTGCTGACCTACACTTTGGGCGGGCTCATGGCTTCGGCCTTGTCGGGCGCGCTGATCGAATGGTCGAGCGCGCTGGCGTTCCCGCTGCTGCTGACCGCCCTGGCGCTGGCAGGCTGTGCGGCCTTGCTGCGCCACACCCGGCGGTTTTAACAACTGGAGTCCACATGTTTTTTGCAACTGACGTCAGCACCGTCTCCCACGGCATCCAGCTGGCAGTGGCGCCGGTGTTTTTGCTGACCGCGGTGGCCGGCATGATCGGCACCGTGGCTGGCCGGCTGGCACGCATCATCGACCGCGCCCGCGCGCTCGAGGGGCGAATCGAGGCCGCACCCTTGGACAACCCGATGCACCACGCCTTTGACGAGCTCAAGCAGCTGCGCCTGCGCGGGCGGCTGGTGAACATTTGTATTGCCCTGCTGACCCTGTGCGCGATCCTGATCGGCCTGACCATCGTGGCGCTGTTTCTTGGTGAAACCACCGAGATCCAGAGTTTCAAGGTGGCCACCATCCTGTTCCTGGCGGGCGTGGGCAGTTTTCTGCTGGCGCTGGTGGGCTTTTTCACCGAGACGGTGATCGCCACCCGCATCCTCAAGTTCGGCCACGCCAGCCGACAAGCCAGGCCCTGACCGACCTCACACCCGCTTGCCACCCGTTGCGTCATCATGCCCCACAGCACCGCCAAAGCCACCTCCCTTTTGACCACCGCCCTGGCGCAGCACCCCGTCTGGCAACAGCTGCCAGCCAAAGAGCTCAAAAATCTCGAAGCCCAAGCCAGCCACCAAACGGCGGCCAGTGGCACCGTGCTGCTGGCGCAGGGCCAGCTGGCCAGCCGACTGGGGTTGGTGCTGCGCGGTGAACTGCAGCTGCACGACCCGGACCTGGGCCACGCGGTGCGCTTGGGTGCCGGTCAATTGTTGGGGTATGGCGCCACGCCGGCGCGCCAGTTGACGACCTGGCAGGCCACCACGCTGACTGACGTTGAGGTCGCCTGGTGGTCACCGGACGTGCTGCAGGCCGTGTGCGCCAAACACCCGGCGCTGCTGTGTTTTTTCCCCTCAGTCACGCCGCCAACCGCCCCATCGGAAACCCGGCCTGCAGAGGGTGACGCAGCCACCGCGCTGAACCTGATCAGCACCCCCATTCGCACACTGATCAAATGCGCCCCCATCACCCTGCCCCCGAGCAGCAGCATTCAGGCCACCGCGCAGCTGATGCGCGAGCGGGGCGTGTCGTCGGTGCTGCTGATGGACGCGGACCAGCTGGTGGGCCTGGTGACCGACCGCGACCTGCGCAACAAGGTGGTGGCCAACGCGCTGGACGTGACCCAGCCGGTAGCCAGCATCGCCACCCGCAGCCTGCTCACCGTGCAGGCCAACAGCCCGGCGTTTGAAGCCCTGTTGCTGCTGGCGCGCCACCACATCCACCACCTGCCGGTGCTCGATGGCAGCGAGTTGGTCGGCATGATCACCACCACCAACCTGACCGAACAACACGGTGCCTCGCCGGTGTATCTGGCCAGCGACATCTACAAACAGACCACGCTCGACGGGCTGCAAACCCTCAGCGGCCGGGTCAAACAACTGCAGCAGCAGCTGGCCGCGGCAGATGCCAGCGCCTACAGCACCGGCCACATCATCACCGCCATCACCGACGCGCTGACCGTGCGGCTGATCCAGCTGGCCGAGCAGCAGCTGGGTCCGGCGCCAGTGCCTTACCTGTGGGTGGCGGCGGGCAGCCAGGCGCGCAACGAACAAACCGCCAAGTCTGACCAGGACAACTGCCTGATCCTGGACGACAGTTATGACGAGGCGGCACACGGCGCCTATTTCAAGGCCTTTTCCAAGCTGGTGTGTGACGGCCTGGCCGCCTGCGGCTATGTGCATTGCCCCGGCGAGATGATGGCCATGACCGACACCTGGCGCCAGTCGCGCCGCGTGTGGGCCGAGTATTTCCGCAAGTGGATCGAGCAGCCCAAACCCAAGGCGCTGATGCTGACTTGCGTGTTTTTTGATCTGCGCGGCATTCACGGCCACACCGAGCTGCTGGAGAGCCTGCGTCAGGACGTGCTGGTGCACACCCAGGGCAACAGCCTGTTTCTGGCGCACATGGTCAGCAACGCACTCAAACACCGCCCGCCGCTGGGTATGTTTGGCAACATCACGCTCAGCAAAAACGGCGACAAGCCGCGCACCATCGACCTGAAACACAGCGGCATCGTGCCCATCGTGGACTTGGCGCGCATCTACGCGCTGGCCGCCGGGGTGCCGGTGGCCAACACGCATGACCGGCTGGAGGTGTCAGCCAACGCCGGTCAGGTCAGCGAACAAAGTGCCCGCGACCTGCGCGACGCGCTGGAGTTTCTGGCCAAGTTACGCATCGCCCACCAGGCCCGCCAGACGGCGCAGGGCCAGGCGGCCGACAACTTTTTGGCGCTCGAGGAGTTGTCCAACTTTGAACGCAGCCAGCTCAAAGACGCATTCGGCGTGGTGCAGACACTCCAAGAGGTGCTGAGCAAGCGGTACTCTGGCGGGCGGTTCTGAGACCAAGGTCGCGGGCAGGCTGACAGCCCGGGCACCCTCAGTATTTCAACCGGGCGTAATAGGTTTTTTGCGCCGCTTCACGCGCCTGGCGCAGGGTGTGGATGCCCATGGCCTGCAGCAGCGGGATCAGCCGCAGCCACACCTCGGCGGTGACCAGCGCGTCACCCAGCGCGGTGTGGCGGCCCAGCACCGTGATGTTGAAGCGCTCGGCAATGGCTTCGAGCCGGTGGGATTCCTGGTTCGGGTGCACCACCGCGGACAGCAGCAAGGTGTCGAGCACCGGGTGGTCAAACTTCAGGCCGGTGGCTTTTTCCTGCAGTTGCAGAAACTTCATGTCAAACGCGGCGTTGTGCGCCACCAGCACCGTGTCCTGGGCAAAGGCATAAAACGCCGGCAGCACCTCGGTGATGCCGGGTTTGCCGCTGACCATGTCTTGAGTGATGCCGTGGATCGGGATGGTGGCCGCCGGGATCAGGCGCCCGGGGTTGACCAGCTGCTCAAAACTTTCCTGGCGCAGCAGCTTGCCGTTGACACAGCGGGTGGCGCCCATCTGGATGATCTCGTCACCCTCCGACGGGTTCAGGCCGGTGGTTTCGGTGTCAAACACGGTGTAGGCCAGCTCGCTCAAGCGGCGGTCGTCCAGCGCACTGCTCTGGTCACTGGTCTGGAACAGGTCGAAGTCGTAATACTCGGGGCGGCTGTCGTTTTGCAGGATCTGTGTCGCTTCCAACTGCTCCTGGGCGCTGGCCAAGGGCAGCAGAAACCGGAAGAACGCCTCGTGGCGCACCCGCTCCCGCTCGAACCACATTTCGCCCCCATGGCGGGCCACCACATCGCGCACGGTCAGCGGGGTGCTCTCGTCGCCAAAGCGCATGCTGTCCATCTCCCAGCTCATCACTGTCTCGGTGCTCATGACCTGGCCGGTCCAGATCAGGTCGAGCTGGGCGCGCTGGCCGCTGGTCTGCAGGCGCAGGCGGAAAAACCGCACATCAAACTCGTCCACCAGCCGCATCGCCAGGTAGTCCAGCGCCTGGGTCAGGCTGAAGCTGTCCACCTTGAGCCAGAGGGCGGGGTCCAGGTTTTCCAGCGTCACCGGGCGCTGGTTGCGGGCCTCGATGCGCCGCTGGGTCGCCAGCAACACGTCGGCGCCCAGCATTTCTTCCAGCGGCCAGCGCGTCCTGAGGCCTTCGGTGGCCTTTTGGGTCATGCCGGTGATCCGGCTGCTCATGCTGGTGACCTCTTCGCGCACCACGCCCAGAAAACGCTCCCGCACGGCATCGTCCAGGTCGGGGTAGGCCAGCATCTCAACGGCCGCCTGGATGTTGGCCAAGGATGAGCGGCTGCCCTCGGTCAGGCCGTGCAACAACTGGTCGCGCACATGTTCTTCTTCAAAGGCCCGGGTCACGTTGTCGAGCATCAGCACAAAACCGCTGATCTCGGTCGCCCCCACCGACGCATCACCGCTGCGCACCGGCGCCATCTGCACCTTGAGCAATTGCCCGGCCTGGGTGGTGGTCACAAACTGAGCCGACGGGCTGGCCGCGCCCCGGTTGCAGCGCTGCTGGATGCTTTCCAGCGCGTGCGCCACCAACTGGCGGTCAAACACGGCGTAAATCGAGCGCCCGATACCCACCAGCTCAGAGCCACCGGCCAGCGCGGGGGCACTCGACATGGCCTTGAACTGCAGCCGGGCCCGGCTGTTGTAAAGAATGATGCGGCCGTCCAGGTTGCACACCACCACACTCTGGGTCAGCTCGGCCATCAGCGCAGCGAGCCGGTTTTTTTCCTGCTGCACACTCTGGCTGGCCTGGGCGATTTGGGCCGCCACGTCGGCGCGCAAGGCATCGCGCTGCGTGGCGAGTTCAAAAATGGCGTTCGCCAGCGCTTTGGTCTCTTTGGTGCCCTGGTGGTTCATTGGCGCGGCCTGGGGCGCGGCCAGCAACACCTGGGTCTGCTCCAGCAAGCGGGCCGGTGCCGTGGCGTAACGGCGGAACAACCAGCGCAAGGTCGCGGCAATGCAAAAGAGCCCGGCCACCCAGGTCAAGCCGATCAAGGCCATGCGCGGCGCCAACTGCTCGGCCACCAGGGCGCGCTGTTCTGGTGCCAGCGTCGAGGTGATCAACCCGATGGTGACCAGCAGCCAGACCAGCGTGGCGGCACCAATGACACCAATCGCCAGCAACAGGCGACGATCCACTTTCATGGCGCGCTGCCCAACATCGACGCCACTTTCTGCACCAGATCGCGGGTGGAGAAGGGTTTGGTCATGTAGGCATCGGCCCCCAAGGCCAGGCCCTTGGCCACGTCGGTGTCACGTCCTTTGGCAGTGAGCATCAAAATTTTGGTGGCTTGCAGGGCGTCGTTGGTGCGGACGTCCTGGCACACCTCAAAGCCGGTCTTTTTGGGCATCATCACATCGAGCAGCACCAGGTCGGGGCGTTCGCGCTCAATGGCCTCGATGGCTTCCTGGCCATCGCGCGCAATCACCACGGTGTAGCCCTCGCGCTTGAGCAAAAACTCCAGCGAGATCACGATGTTGGGCTCGTCGTCGACGACGAGTATTTTTGCTGTCATGTCTGTCTCCTGATTTATCGTTGCTTTGGCATGGAAAAACAAAACCGTGCCCCCTGCCCCGGCTCGGACGCCAACCACAGCCGCCCCCCAAAGTGTTCCACAATTTGGCGGCTGATTGGCAAACCCAGCCCGGTGCCTTGCGGACGGTTGGCGGCATCACCGCCCTGGCGGAACTTCTCGAACACCAGCGCCTGCTGCGCCGCCGGCACGCCGGGGCCGTTGTCTGCCACACACACCGTCACCTGTACATCGTCGTGGCTCAAGCTGACATCAACCCGACCACCCGGCACCGGCACAAACTTGGCCGCATTCGACAGCAGGTTGAGCATCACCTGCGTCAACCGGTCCGGGTCCGCCCAAAGCAGCAGCGGCTGATCGGGCGCGTTCACCGTGACCTGGGCTTGACGTTCACGGAATAACTCTGACGTGGTCACCACCGCCTGCTGAACCAGGGCCGCCAGATCCAACGCCTCGGTGTGCCAGTCGGCATGGCCGGACTCAATTTTGGCCATGTCCAGCACCTGGTTCACCAGCCGCGACAGGCGCTCGGTTTCACTCACGATGATGTCAATGAACTGGCGCCGCTGGGGGAGATCAATTTTCGGGTCGTCCCGCATCAGTTCAGCCAAGGCCCGGATGGAGGTCAGCGGCGTGCGCAGCTCATGGGTCACCGACGACATAAAGTCGTCTTTCAAGCGATCCAGGCCTTTGAGTTGCTCATTGGCCGCGCGTAACTGCAAGGTGGCGCGCTCCAGCGAGGCGGACTTTTCCTCCAGCTCCAGCGAATGGGCCCGCAGCTGGGACGTTTCTTCCAGGATGCGCAACACATCGTCCGGGGTCAGGGTGTCTTCTTCAACACTGCTGGCCACCAGCGCCCGGGCCGAGGCGCTGCCCACCGCACCGGCCAATTGGGTTTCCACAAATTGCACCAAGCGGGCATCGGGCGCCATCGTCTCGCGCCCACTGGCGCCGACCTGGCGGGCATAGTCGTCAAATATCTTGCCAGCACGCTCTGCCCCCAAAAACCGTTCGCACAAACGCAACAGGTCAGGCACCGTGGCACGGCCCCGCCAAAACACCGGTCGGGCGTGGCTGGTGCGCTCAAACACATCCACAAACAACAGCGCCTGGCTGGCTTCCTGACCTGAGGGGGCGCGCCACAGCGACACCCCCACATAGGCGCCCACATTCACCAGCAAACTCCAGAACAGCGAATGGGTCAGATGATCCAGCCCTTGCAAGCCCATCAACTGTTCGGGTCGCAGCCAGGCCCAACCCCAGAGGCCGTGCGTCAAAAAGGCATCACTGAGCCAACCAGACTTGGCCAAGGAAGGCAGCATCAGGGTGTAGCCCCACATCACAAAACCGGCCAGCAAGCCCGTCAACGCACCCAGACGTGTGGCCCCTTTCCAGTACAGGCCACCCAGCACCGCGGGGGCAAACTGCGCCACCGCCGCAAAGCTGATCAGGCCAATGCTGACCAGCGCATAGGCCTCCCCCGCCAGATGGAAATACGCATAACCCAAGACCAGCACCACCAGAATGGCAAGCCGCCGGATGGTCAACAGCACCCGCGTCAGGTCATGCCCGGCTTCCGAGCGAAACTGGGGGGTGCGCAGCAAGAGGGGCATCACCAGTTCGTTGCACACCATGGTCGAAACGGCGATGGTCTCCACAATCACCATGCCGGTAGCTGCCGACAAGCCCCCGATGAAGGCCAACAAGGCCAGGGCCGGCTGCCCCGCGGCCAGGGGCAAGGACAGCACAAAGTTGTCGGCATTGCTGGGGCCCGGCCCGGCGAGCAACAACCCGGCCAGGGCAATCGGCAGCACAAACAGGTTGATGGCCAGCAGGTAGAGCGGAAACACCCAGATCGCACGGCGCAAATGGCTCTCGCGCACGTTTTCCACCACCATGACCTGAAACTGCCGGGGCAGAAAAATCACCGACAGCATGGACAACATCGTCAAGGCAAACCACTGCGTCCAGGCAAACGGCGCGCCCTGCTCCAGCCGCAGCAATTTGGCCAGTTCGGGCACCGCCAGCGCTTGCCCGAACAAGTCACCCAGCCCGTTGAAGAGGCCATACACGACAAACAGCCCCACCGCCAGAAACGCGACGAGTTTCACCACCGACTCGAACGCGATGGCGGCCACCATGCCTTCATGGCGTTCCGCCGAATCCAGACGCCGGGCCCCAAACACCATGGTGAACCCGGCCAGCGCCAAGGCCATGTAAAACGTGCTGTCCTGCATCCAGTGCGCAGGCGTCACGGCGGCCCCATCGGGCCCGGCGGTGAGCAAGCCGTAACCAGCCGACACAGCCTTGAGTTGCAGGGCAATGTAGGGCACGATCCCCACCACCGTGATGACGGTCACCAGACCGGCCAGCAAGGGGCTTTTGCCATAGCGGCTGCCGATGAAGTCGGCGATCGAGGTGATGCGGTAGGTTTTGGCAATACGGATCATCTTGCGAATCACCAGCCAGCCCAGCACCATGGCCAGGGTTGGCCCCAAATAGATCGGCAAGAACCAGATGCCCCCCGAGGCCGCCCGCCCGACACTGCCAAAGTAAGTCCATGCGGTGCAATACACCGCCAGCGACAAGGCGTAGGTCCAGGGGTTGGCAACGATGGATCGCCCTTGCGACGCCCTCACATCGCCATAACGGGCCACCGCAAACAACACCATCAGGTAGGCGAAAGAAACCCCCATGACCAGCGCAGGTGACAACATGCTCAGTCGTCCCCCCAGTCAGCGGGGTGGCGCTCCATCAGCCAGGCCAGCACCGCAATCAGCACCCCCCACAGCGTGAACAAGGCCAACGGCAACAGGGGCACACCCAGCACCCACACTGCCACATCCCACAAGCCCAGCAACGGGAAATTCAGCAGCATCCAGCCGCAACAAAACAGCGCCACCAGGCGCTGTTTGATCAAGGTGCTGCCCATGGACGCTCGGTCAAACGGCCCACGCGCTCAGGCCTTGCCTTTGCGCCAACTGGCATGGGCGTGGCGGCTGAGGGCAAAACTGGCGAAAAACTTGCACCAGATGGTGCTGCCAGCCACCGCGCTCCAGGTGCTGTAGTCCCACGCCCCCAAAATCACGGCACCGATGACACAGACGATGACGGTACCCGCCACCAGATTGATGGCCATCTCGTAGGGGGCGAATCGTTGCGGGTCGGCAGGGGGCTCGCCGCGTTTGGTGGCCACCTCGGAAAAATCGCGCTTCATGACGATGCGCCAGGCGCGGCGCAGCCAGAAAAAGCCGATGGGAAAAAGTGCCAGGAACAAAATCCAGGTCATGGCCACACTGATGTCAAAAACCATTCACACACTCCAAGGTCAGTCAAACCACACACCAACCGACAAGCCCCGTTGGCGTCCGTCGTGAAAAAAAGCCCTGCCAGCATGGCTGACAGGGCCGGTCTTGTCAACCTGGTCTGCGCAACACACAGACCAGGCAGCCAGAGGGTGTCAACAACACACGCGTTCAGTGCGCGCCGTCCACCAGCTTGGAGCCACGGGGCACACGCACGGCTTCCACCATGTGCTGGATGTGCTCCGGCGGCTCAGCCGTGACCTTGTCGACCAGGAAGGCCACGGCAAAGTTCACCAAAGCACCCACTGCGCCAAAGGCTTCCGGGGTGATGCCGAAGAACGGGTTGGCGCCACCAATCAACGGCAGGAAGTCCGTGCCCTTGATGAAGAAGATGCCCTTGTGCGCAAACACATAGAACAAGGTGACGAACAGACCCGCCAACATACCGGCCATGGCGCCTTCCTTGTTCATCTTCTTCGAGAAGATGCCCATCATGATCGCCGGGAACAACGAGGACGCCGCGATACCGAAGGCCAGCGCCACCGTGCCCGCCGCAAAGCCCGGCGGGTTCAAGCCGAGCCAGCCAGAGATCACAATTGCCACCGCCATCGCCACCTTGCCTGCCAGCAGTTCACCCTTTTCCGAAATGTCCGGCACAAAGATGTTCTTGATCAGGTCGTGCGACACCGCGGCAGAGATGGCCATCAGCAAACCGGCAGCCGTTGACAGCGCAGCAGCCAAACCACCCGCGGCCACCAGACCAATCACCCAGTTGGGCAACAAGGCGATTTCCGGGTTGGCCAGCACGATGATGTCGGCGTTCACGGTCAGCTCATTGCCCTTCCAACCCGCTGCGTCGGCCTTGGCTTTGGCGGCTTCGTTCTTGGTGGCGTCGTTGTAGTACTGGATGCGGCCGTCGCCGTTTTTGTCCTCAAATTTCAGCAAGCCGGTCTTTTCCCAGCGCTTCATCCAGTCAGGACGCTCTTCCGCTTTGATGGACGCTTCAGGCGCATACAGGTCGCCGCCCTGGACCACGGCGGTATTCACCGTCGAGTGCAGGTTCAGCTTGGCCATGGCCGCCACAGCAGGTGCTGTGGTGTACAGGATGGCGATGAACACCAGCGCCCAGCCGGCGCTGGAGCGTGCGTCCTTCACAGTGGGCACCGTGAAGAATCGCATGATCACGTGGGGCAAGCCCGCCGTTCCGATCATCAGCGACAAGGTGTACATGAACATGTTGAGCGTGCTGCCCGCTGTGGTGGTGGTGTATTTGCCAAAACCGAGGTCAGTCACCACGGAGTCCAGTTTGGCCAACAGGGTCATGTCGGTGCCGCTCATGGTGCCCCCCAGCCCCAACTGCGGCAGGAAGTTGCCGGTGAGCTGCAGCGAGATGAAGATGGCCGGGATGGTGTAGGCAAATATCAACACCAAGTACTGCGCCACCTGGGTGTAGGTGATGCCTTTCATGCCGCCAAACACCGCGTACAGGAACACGATGCCCATCCCGACGTAAATGCCGACTTCGCTCGACACGCCCAGGAAGCGCGAGAACGCCACGCCCACCCCCGTCATCTGACCAATGATGTAGGTCAGCGAGGCGGTCAGCAGGCAGATCACCGCAATCATGGCCGCACCCTTGGAGTAGAAGCGGTCGCCAATGAACTGTGGCACGGTGAATTTGCCGAACTTTCGCAGATACGGTGCCAGCAACATGGCCAGCAACACGTAGCCGCCGGTCCAGCCCATCAGGAACAAGCCGCCGCCGTAACCCATGTTGGCAATCAAGCCGGCCATGGAGATGAAGGACGCGGCCGACATCCAGTCGGCGCCAGTGGCCATGCCGTTGAGCACCGGATGGACTGAGCCGCCCGCCGAGTAGAACTCGCTGGTGGAGCCGGCACGTGCCCAGATGGCAATGCCGATGTAGAGCGCAAAACTTGCGCCCACGATCAAATAAATGGTGGTTTGAAGATCCATGGTGTCGCCCTCAGTCTTCGTGAACGTCAAACTTGATGTCCAGATTGTTCATACGCCAGGCGTAATAAAAAATCTGGGCCACAAAGAAGTAGATGGCGCCCTGGTGTGCAAACCAGAAACCCAGCGGGTACCCACCCAGGTGGAACTGGTTGAAAAAGTCCACAAATAAGATGCCGGCCCCGAAGGACACCAGAAACCAGAGGATCAGCACATTCCTCAGCAGTTTCAGGGTTTCCTTCCAGTAGGCACCACTGTCGTAGTCGTGCTTCATGAAGTCTCCTCGATTGATTTAAGTCACGCAGCAGCGAGGCTGCGCACATACATGGCCCGGGGTGTTTTTGGGCCTCTGCGAGGGTGAATGTCGTGACCGTTCCTTACAGTTTTCTTATGAAAAATCTTTGAAAACCAATAACTTAGGGTAAACACCGACATACATTTTTGAGTTCGGGGAAACGGGGTCAGGAGTTGGTAAGCACCGCCTCTTAGCCTTGCTCGGGTCAACATTTACCAGGAGATCAGTGCATGCAAGATGACGTTATCAGTCGGGTGATCAACAACCCGAAATACCAGGAACTCAAGGCCAAGCGCAGCGGCTACGGCTGGTGGCTGACACTGGCCATGATGGTCGTTTACTACGGCTTCATCATGCTGGTGGCATTCAACAAAGAGTTCCTGTCGCAAAAATTGGGCGACGGCGTCATGACCATCGGGATTCCGATCGGTTTTGGCGTGATCGTCTTCACCGTGGTGATCACCGCCATTTATGTCCGACGCGCCAACAGCGAGTTTGACGACCTGACCGCAGAAATCACAAAGGCAGCACTCAAATGACTTTCAAAAACAATACCTCGCGTCAACTGCTGACGCTACTCGCGCTGTTTGGTGTTTCCGCTGCTGCCTGGTCGGCGGGTGCTGACCTGGGTCAGGCTGTGCAACAGCCCACCAACTGGACGGCTATTGGCATGTTCGCGGCCTTCGTGGTGTTCACGCTGTTCATCACCAAATGGGCCGCTGCCAAGACCAAGTCTGCCGCTGACTTCTACACCGCCGGTGGTGGTATCACCGGTTTCCAGAATGGTCTGGCGATTGCCGGCGACTACATGTCGGCCGCGTCCTTCCTGGGTATTTCCGCCGCCGTGATGGCCAGCGGCTTTGACGGCCTGATCTACTCCATCGGCTTCCTGGTGGGCTGGCCGGTCATCACCTTCCTGATGGCCGAGCGTCTGCGTAACCTGGGCAAGTTCACCTTTGCCGACGTGGCGTCCTTCCGCTTCGAGCAAAAACCGATCCGCATTTTTGCGGCTTCAGGCACGCTGGTGGTGGTGGCGTTTTACCTGATCGCCCAGATGGTGGGTGCTGGTCAGCTGATCAAGCTGCTGTTTGGCTTGGAGTACTACATCGCCGTGATCATTGTGGGCGCGCTGATGATGGTCTACGTGTTATTTGGCGGCATGACCGCCACCACCTGGGTGCAAATCATCAAGGCGGTGTTACTGCTGGGCGGGGCGTCGTTCATGGCGCTGTCGGTGTTGTGGCACTTTGGTTTCAGCCCTGAAGCCATGTTTGCCTCTGCCGTGCAGATCAAGACCGACCTGGCTTTGAAAGACGGCAAGATCGCCGAAGCAGCCATGGCAGCTGGCCAGTCCATCATGGGCCCGGGCAACTTCGTGAAAGACCCGATCTCCGCCATCAGCTTCGGCATGGCGCTGATGTTTGGTACCGCTGGTTTGCCGCACATCCTGATGCGCTTCTTCACCGTGCCGAGCGCCAAGGCGGCTCGTTCGTCCGTGATGTGGGCCACAGGCTGGATCGGTTACTTCTACCTGCTGACCTTCATCATCGGCTTTGGCGCGATCACCTTTGTGTTGACCAACCCGCAGTTCATTGACCCGCTCAAGGGCGGTCTGCTGGGCGGCGGCAACATGGCAGCGATCCACCTGGCCAACGCCGTGGGCGGCAACGTGTTCCTGGGCTTCATCTCTGCCGTGGCTTTTGCGACCATTCTGGCCGTGGTGGCTGGCTTGACGCTGTCGGGCGCATCGGCTGTGTCGCATGACATCTACGCCACCGTGATCAAACAGGGCAAGGCCAACAGCGCGGACGAACTGCGTATCTCCAAGATCACCACCATTTGCCTGGGCATTCTGGCGGTGACACTGGGCATCGTGTTCGAGAAGCAAAACATCGCCTTCATGGTGTCGCTGGCCTTCGCGATTGCCGCCTCGGCCAACTTCCCCGTCTTGTTCATGAGCGTGTTGTGGAAAGACTGCACGACCCGTGGCGCGGTGATCGGTGGCTTTTTGGGCCTGATCTCTTCCGTGGCCTTGACCGTGGTGTCGCCATCGGTGTGGGAAGCCACGCTGGGTAACCCCAAGGGCTCGGCGTTGTTCCCGTACACCTCACCGGCACTGTTCTCGATGACCATCGGTTTTGTTGGCATCTGGCTGTTCTCGGTGCTGGACAAGAGCGCGCGTGCCAAGCAGGACCGTGCTGGCTTCTTGGCGCAACAAGTGCGCTCTGAAACCGGCATTGGCGCCGCGGGCGCATCCGGTCACTGACCGCTTGAACAACAGCCCCCCCGGGTGGCTGTTGAGATAATCCAAAGGGCTGCAGGCACACCGCTTGCAGCCCTTTTTTAATGGACGGGGCTTGTTGTGGCTGATGTTTTTTCGTTCGATGTTTCCCCCTTCAACACCCTGAGCGCCACCGAGCAGACCCTTCTGGCTGACGCGGCGGTGCCGGTGCGCTGCTTGGCCGGGCAAGCCCTGGAGGCCGACACCGATGGCCTGTGGGTGGTGCACAGCGGCCATGTTCAGTTGGACGAAGATGGCCATGTGCATGTACTGGGTGCAGGCGAGTCGGCGGGCTGGCGCCATGTGTTGACCGGCGGCCCCGTGCCCGGCACCACCGCGCTGGATGAGGTGCTGGCCTGGCGCCTGCCCAAAGGTGTTTTGCTGGGTCTGCTGGCGGGCAATGCACGCTTCAGTGGCCTGGTGTTTGCCGAAGTGGCCCGCAACCTGGCCAGTGATTCGGAGGCCGACCACAACCGTGAAATGACCTCACTGATGTTGGTGCGGGTAAAAGACGCCTACCTGCAAAAGCCGTTGTATGTGGACGGCGACCTGGACCTGGTGTCGGTCTGCCGCATTCTGTCAGACAACAAGCGCAGCCATGTGCTGGTGCGCGACGAGCCGCACGGCGCAGCGCCGCGCGTGGGCATGTTCACCACCACCGATCTGCGCGAGGCGCTGTTGCAACCGGTAGCGCCCAACGTTTTGCCCATCCGGTCTGTCGCCCGCTTTGACCTGGTGGCGCTGTCACCCGACGCCGAGCTGTTTGACGCCCTGCTGATCATGCTGCGCCACCGCATCCACCGGGTGCTGGTGCGAGACGGCGACACCATTCTGGGCGTATTGAGCCAACTGGACCTGATGAGTTTCATGTCCAACCACTCGCACCTGATCACGCTGCAGGTGGAGCACGCCCACACGGTGGACGAGCTGCGCTTGGCTGCGCTGCAGGTGGACGATGCCATCAAGATGCTGCAGCGCGGCGGCATGCGCATCGAGATCATCTCGCGGCTGGTAAGCGAGCTCAATAGCCAGATTTTTTCCCGCCTGTGGGCGCTGCTGGCCCCGCCCGAGCTGGTGCACAACAGCTGCCTGCTGGTGATGGGCAGCGAAGGCCGCGGTGAACAGATTCTGAAAACCGACCAGGACAACGCGCTGCTGCTACGCGACGGCTTCACCTGCCCCGAGCTGGCCGACGTCACCCGCCAATTCAGCGCGGCGCTGCTCACCTTTGGTTACCCGCCCTGCCCCGGCCACATCATGGTCACCAACCCGCTGTGGTGCCAGAACCTGGCGGCGTTTCGCGAGACCGTGGGCCGGTGGCTGTTTGGCGGCGAGTTGGATGGCACCATGAACCTGGCGATTTTTCTGGACGCCCGCGCGGTGGCGGGAGACGCCAGCCTGCTGGCCAATGCGCGCGAACACGCCTTCCAACTGGCCATTGGCAGCAATAGCTATCTGGCACGCATGGCCAGCGCCATCCAGCAGTTTTCCGAACCCGCCAGCGGCTGGTGGGGCCGCATCACCAAGCTGCAGACCAGCGAGCCGGACACGTTTGACCTGAAAAAAATTGGCACCTTCCCCATCGTGCACGGCGCCCGCGCGCTGGCGCTGGAACACCGCCTCGATGCCCTGGGCACCGCCGACCGGCTGCAGGCACTGGCCAACCTGCAAGCCTTGCCCGCGCCGCTGGTGCGTGACCTGATCGAAACCCTGCACCTGCTGATGGCCTTGAAACTGCGCAACAACCTGCGGCAACGCTCGCTCGGTCAGCCCGTCAGCAATCTGGTGCTACTCAGCAGCCTGGGCACGCTGGACCGCGACATGCTCAAGGACGCACTGAGCATCATCAAACAGTTCAAGCAGCATTTGCGGCTGCATTACCGGCTGGAGGCGTGAGCAACGCGGCCAGCTCCGCTGCAAACCGCACCGGGTCAGCCAGATGCGGGCCGTGGTCGGCGTCGTCGTACAGGCTCAAGCGCGCCTGCGGTAGCTGGGCCGCCACGTAGCGGGCCGTCTCTGGCGTGTAGAAGTTGCTGGCCGTGCCGTAGGCCAGTAACGTGGGCACCTGGATGCCGGGCAACACGTCGCGGTAGTCGGCGGCCACCAGACTTTTCCAGATGGCGATGACCGGGGCCGGGTCGATGGCACCCAGCACCTCGCGCGCGGCGCGCCAGCCGGAGCTATTGCGCAGGTAGGTGGCGCGGGCCTTGTCGTTCAGGCCAAAAGCAATCAGCCGCAACACGGCTTCGACAAAATCCTGTTCCAGATCATCGATCAGCCGCTGCGAGGCGACGGCATCGAAGTCGCCATAAATGCCACAGCGCCAGGCGGCATCGGTCACCAGTTTCGGTGACTGGTCAATGAACACCAGGTGCGAAAACCGATCAGAGCCAAAGTCGCGCAGGCACTGCCACAGGGTGAGCGCACCCATCGAGTGCCCCACCGCCACCACCTGCGCCAGGCCGACATGGTCCAGCAGGTTGATCACATCGCGCGCCAGGCGCTGCACATCGGGCGCCGGGTTGACGCGCAAGGCATGCCCGCCGTGACCGCGCGCGTCGGGCCGCAGCAAGTGGTAGTGCCCGGCCAGCGGCTGCAACAACGGCGACCAGGCGGCGTGGCTGGCGGTCCAGCCGTGTAACAACAGCAGCGGCGTGCCGCTGCCCGACCGGTGAAGGTGCAGCACCTCGCCGTCATCCGCATAAAACGTGTCGTGCTGCATCGGCCTGCCTTCAGGCTGCCGCGGCCATGAAACCCTGCAGCACATTGACCGCGTTGATACCCACCTCGGCCACCGCATAACCGCCTTCAAAGACGAACACCGTAGGCAGGCCTGCGGCGGCGATGTCGGCTCCCATACTCAAGTAGTCATCACTTTGCAGGTGAAAGCCCGCCACCGGGTCACCGTCAAAGGTGTCCAGGCCGAGCGACACCACCAGCGCCTGCGCGCCAAAAGCGGCGATGCCTTGCAGGGCCTGCTGCAAGGTGGCGCGCCACAGCTCAAAACCCGTGCCGCGCGGCAGCGGCCAGTTGCGGTTGAAACCCAGCCCGGCACCCGCGCCCAACTCATCGGCGTAGCCCAGGTAAAACGGGTACTCGGTCTGCGGGTCGCCGTGCAGGCTGGTGAAGTACACATCCGCCCGCTCATAAAAAATGGCCTGCGTGCCGTTGCCATGGTGGTAGTCGATGTCCAGAATCGCCACGCGCTCCAGGCCTTGGTCACGCAGCGCCTGCGCCGCCA
Organism: Rhodoferax sp. U2-2l; assembly: GCF_020594515.1. Lineage (GTDB taxonomy): Bacteria > Pseudomonadota > Gammaproteobacteria > Burkholderiales > Burkholderiaceae_C > Rhodoferax. The sequence continues at coordinate 92,495 of NZ_JAJCTH010000002.1, read as the reverse complement.
GCGCGGCGTTGTTCAGAAAGCAGTAACCGCCAAAAAAGTCGGCTCCGGCGTGGTGGCCGGGCGGACGCGTCAGGGCAAAGGCAGCCCTTTGCCCGCTGCCAACGGCTTGCGCCGCGCTCAGGGCGCAGTCGGCACCGGCACGCGCGGCGTCCCAAGTGCCTTCGGTGAGCGGCGTGCCCGCATCCATGGAAAACAGGCCGAGGCGCGCGGCAAAGTTGGTGGGCAGCACATCACTGCGCAGGGTGCGCACCGGCCACACCGACGGCAACACATCGCGCCAGGCGTTGGCCGCATCCAGCGCCACCCACTCGTCCCAGGCACCGGCCAGAAAGTCCAGGTAACGCTGGCTGTGGATACCCAGCAAGGCGCTGTCGTCAAAACTTTCAGGCGGCACGATGGCGCCAAACTTGCGCTTTTTGAGTTCGGCCAGCACGTGGTCGACCCGCGCCGGAACTTCAAAGCACGGCACCAGTTCGCCGCGGTACATCTCCAGCTTGCCGTGGTGCTGGCTGTGGAGGTGGTTGTAATAGGTCAACATTGGACGTTCTTTCAATTCTGTTTGTCGGTGGCGCGGCCATCCGGGCACGGGTCTGACCGGGTATTTTGCCGGGCGCGCCTGGCCCCAAAGGGCATGCTCTGGCAAAAAAGAATGTCCAGGCTGTCAGTCCAGAACAGATCTGGACCGCAATGCCTAATTCGTCATAACATTCAAACAATTTTTCAAAAGGAGGTCCACATGTCCGTTCACACCTTCTCCAGCCGTGATTTCACCCGCGATGTATCCAGCGCCAAACGCGCCGCAGCAGATGGCCCCGTGTTCATCACCGACCGCGGCCGCCCCGCCTATGCCCTGCTGACCATAGACGACTACTACCGCATGGTCGGGCAAGGCGAGCCTTCGTTGCTGGCGGTGATGGACGATATTGTTGGCGGAGACGGCATCGAATTTGACGCACCACGCCTGAACATCACCACCCGCGCAACAGAGCTGGAATAGGCGGCTGCATGTACCTTCTGGACACCAACGTCATCTCGGAACTGCGCCAGGGCAAGCCCAACCAGTCAGCAGAGGTGCGCAATTGGGCGGCGCAACACCGCGCCAGTACGCTGTACCTGAGCGCCATCACCATTCTGGAGCTGGAGAAAGGCGTGCTGCTGCTGGAGCGACGTACCCCGCCGCAAGGCGCCTCGCTGCGCGTGTGGCTAACAGGCGTACGTGCTGCCTTCGCCGGGCGCATTCTGCCGTTCACCGAGCAGGCCGCCAGCTTATGCGCCGCATTGCACGTGCCTGATCCAAGATCTGAGCGCGATGCAATGATTGCCGCCACCGCGCTGGAGCATGGCTTTACCGTGGCCACGCGCAACACCCAGGACTTTGTGAATACCGGCGTCCGGCTGGTGAATCCTTGGGGCCAATAGCCCATCTTCGCTGTTGAACAAACAGCTATCACAAGTGAAGCAAAACTACTGCCCCGCCTCAACCTCTTGCAATGCCTTCAGCGTGCGCCCGTTCGCATCCTTCCACTCGATACGGCCATTGGCGCTTCGGCCATGAATCAAGCTGGAACCACTCGAAACTACCTTCGGTCACATCGACGGGCGAAAACAACCAACGGCCACTCTCTCGCCATAAACACAGCAAGCCACCTCATCACGAGTAGCAAACAATGCCAGAGGTAGTGAATTCCTTGCAAGCAAATGCATAGGCCACTTACCCTGAAGCATTCCAAAATAAGACGCCTCTATCGCAAGTAGAGGTTCAATCACATTAACCGACCAGACTCAGCAAATAGCGGACAAGCTCTCCCAAAATCACACCACGCATTGCAGGCGCAAGCAACACTGTCCCCCTTTATATTGAACACAGTCAAAAGGTCACTTCAACGTGTAATGTTTATCAAAAAAGGCCAGCACGTTCGTGCTGTAAAACGGCTTCTTGATCCCTTTAGGATTCGTTGGATCAAGTAAACGAAGTCGATATAACTTTGAATCTTCAGCCAAAACTTTTCGCAGGTCGTGATACTTCTTCGCTGCTTTGAAATCAGAGTACCGAGCTTTGCAACGCGCAGTCACTTCGTCATAGGTCCAAGGATAGTTCTGAGCAAGATTTTCCTCGGTCAAGAATACTGGTATTGCCGTTGGATCGTTCGTGATCTTCACGGTCGGCGTGTTCTCTGCACCTGTCTTCTTGATTTGCACCTCAATTGACGTCTGAAAGTGAAGATCATTTGTTTCAGTCGCTGCTGACGACTGTGCGAGATCGCTGATACAAGCCAACAGATTTTTTTCCTCGGCAGAGGAAACCACTAGTGAGCCACCCGTATTCACAAAGCCGATAGGCAAAAGAATTTGAAGGTGCTCCGACAAGTCTTTCTTAAACCATCGCCGCCCATACCAAACAAAATTCCGTACCGCCGCAGTACCGACCTCCAGCAGTTGCCTACGTAGCGCCATGGAGGGTGAAAAAAAGTGAGCTGAGCAATCCCGGACTTCCATCAAGGCTTCGATGTTGTTCTTTACCGCATCAGGCAACTTGGACGGTGCATGGGCATCCAGCTTTTCAATTGCCTTGCGTATCCCTATGGTTTTCGGATTTCCAGAACGCCCGCGCTCCAAGTACTCTTTTGTGCCCAGAACACCCGACTTTGTTGGTCTGCGCTGATAGACGTGAATCGCCTTCTGTTTGTTTGGATCGACTTGGACGACCCGCGCTTTAAGGATCAGTTCCCATGCGTTCAGCGCCAACAGTGCAAACGTTTCATCCCTGTACTGAAAGCCCGGTTTGTTATAGATCTCAACCGCTGACGTAATAGCCGCAACGGATTTGTCGAAAAGCTTGAGATAGATTGGCGGTTTCATGTGGCTGCGAGCGTTTTAGCAAGAGTGGCCTGTTGCAACGCCTGCGCGCGCCGAGGTTTGGGGTCGACGTCGGCTTCAACTTCGCGGATGGCCACGCCAGTGGCGGCATGGAGGTTGGTGCTGGAGACGTTGCAGACGTGCCAGCCTGCCGCAGCTAGCAGCGTGTCGATGCTGACTCTGGCTTTCTGCTCTGGCGTCATGCCCCGGCTTCCTCCTGTGATTTCCATTCTAGGTCACAAGAAGTACCGGGCAGCAGCCCTTATGCTGCATCCACTTGCAGCTTTGTAATTGATAGCAATTGCCACCGCATGCCGGTAGGCAGCAGCCTGGATTTAGCCGCCCCTCTTGGCGTAGCGCTGCGCCAGCACGGCGCAGACCATCAACTGAATCTGGTGGAACAGCATGATCGGCAACAGCATCACCCCCACGGTGTGGGCTGCGAACAGCACCTTGGCCATCGGCACACCGCTGGCCAGGCTTTTTTTGGAGCCGCAGAACACGATGGCGATCTCGTCCTCTTTGCTGAACCCCAGTGCGCGGCTGGCCCAGGTGGTCATGGCCAAGGACAGCGCCAGCAGCACACAACAGGTGACCGTCAGGCTGAGCAAGGTCGGCAGCGGCACCTGCTGCCACAGGCCCTCGATCACCGCCGCGCTGAATGCGGTGTAGACCACCAGCAGGATGGAGCCCTGGTCCACCAGCTTGAGGCCGCTGGCGTGGCGCCGCACAAAGTAGCCAATCCAGGGCTGCAGCAACTGCCCCAGCACAAAAGGCAGCAGCAGCTGCAGCATGATGCGGCCCACGGCGTCCAGGTTGCCAGTACCCGATACCCCGCCCGACACCACCAGCCAGCTCACCAACAACGGCGTGATGAACACCCCAAGCAGACTGGACGCCGAGGCGCTGCACACGGCAGCCGCCACATTGCCCCGCGCCATGGCCGTGAACGCAATCGCCGACTGCACGGTGGCGGGCAAGGTGCACAGAAACAACATGCCCACCGCCAGGTCCGGCGTCAGCACGGTGCCAAACAATGGCTTGAGCAGCAAACCAAGGATGGGAAATAACACAAAGGTGCAGGCAAACACCAGCACATGCAGCCGCCAATGGCTCATGCCCGCCACCACCGCCGCACGCGACAACTTGGCCCCGTGCAAGAAAAACAGCAGGGCAATGGCCGCAGTGGTCAGCCACTCAAAACCCTGCGCCGCATAACCGCGCACAGGCAAAAAGCTGGCGAGGCCAATGCTGCCCAGCAGGGCCAGGGTGAAGTTGTCGGGGAGGTAACGTGGACGAGTCATTTGGAAAAGTGCAATCGCTACTCTTTCGATAGCTTCATGATCAATAAAAACATGGACTCAAGCGGGTTTACGGCCGTTTTCTTGAGCTTCTCCCCTGCTGGCGCAAGCTCTCACCGCGCCAGCACCGCTTTGAGCGCCTTGCCGGTGTGGGTGCCGAGCTTGACCACCTCTTCGGGCGGCGCCGCAGCCACCACCTGGCCGCCAGCGGTGCCACCGTCCGGGCCCAGGTCAATCACCCAGTCGGCTTCGGCGATCACATCCAGGTCGTGTTCGATGACCACCACGCTGTGGCCACCGTCGACCAGGCGGTGCAGGACCTTGATGAGCTTCTCGACGTCGGCCATGTGCAGGCCCACCGTGGGTTCGTCCAGCACGTACAGGGTGTGCGGCGCCTTCTGGCCGCGCCGGGTAATGTCGTCGCGAACCTTGGACAGCTCGGTCACCAGCTTGATGCGCTGCGCCTCGCCACCACTGAGCGTCGGCGACGGTTGGCCCAGCGTCAGGTAACCCAGGCCCACGTCTTTGAGCAATTGCAGCGGGTGCGCAATCACCGGCATGGCCGCAAAGAAGTCCACCGCCTCGTCCACCTCCATGCGCAACACGTCGCCAATGTTTTTGCCGCGCCAGGTGACAGCCTGGGTTTCGGGGTTAAAACGGGCGCCCTTGCAGGTTTCACACAGCACCTTCACATCGGGCAAAAAGCTCATGGCAATGGTGCGGATGCCCTGCCCTTCACAGCTTGGGCAACGGCCCTCGCCGGTGTTGAAGCTGAAGCGGTTGGCCGCGTAACCGCGTGCTTTGGCCTCCAGCGTGTCGGCAAAGAGTTTGCGGATGGTGTCCCAGAAACCAATGTAGGTGGCCGGGCAACTGCGTGGTGTTTTGCCAATCGGGGTCTGGTCAACTTCGAGCACGCGGTCCACGGGCTCGTAACCGCTGACCTGTTCACAACCGGTCCAGGCAATGGTTTCACCCGCTTCCAGTGCGTCCCGACCAGCTTTGGTGCTGCGTTTGTGGACCGCTGTTTGCACATTGGCCAGCAACACATCCCGCGCGAGCGTGGACTTGCCGGAGCCCGACACACCGGTCACCGCCACCAGGCGTTTGAGTGGCACCTGGACGGTGACGTTTTGCAGGTTATGCAGATGGGCACCGGTCACGGTGATCCACTGCTGGATGTAGGGCTCAACCACGTTCGGGTCCACGGGCAGCCGTTTGGCCGTCTTCGTTTTCTTGGGCGCAGGCACAAACACAAATTTGGCATCGCCAGCTACAGCCGCCAAGGCGCTGTCAGCAGACGCTGGGTCGCCGGGCAACGGAGTGGCGTCAACCGCCAAGGCTTCCGGCGCATTGGCATTCAATTCGACGCCAATAGATGCATCAGCATCAAATTGGCCTGCAGTCCTCGTATCCAAAGGGCTAGCAGCTATTGATTCAGCAGCAAACACCACCCGCCGCGCCTGCACCGGGTGGCGCATCGCGTGCAACAGGTAGCGCCCGGTCTGAGACTCGGCGGCGTCCTGGATGTCGGCCACCGAGCCTTCGGCCACCAGCCGACCGCCGCGTTTGCCCGCACTCGGGCCGATGTCGATGATGTGGTCAGCGTGGCGAATGGTGTCTTCGTCATGCTCCACCACCACCAGGGTGTTGCCCTGGTCGCTGAGCGTTTGTAATGCACCCAGCAGGATCTGGTTGTCACGCGCGTGCAGGCCAATGGTCGGCTCGTCCAGCACATAACAGACACCCTGCAAATTGCTGCCCAGCTGCGCCGCCAGGCGGATGCGCTGCGCCTCGCCGCCGCTCAGGGTCGGTGCACCTCGGTCCAGCGTCAGGTAACCCAGGCCGACCTGTTCCAGAAACTTGAGTCGCCCCAGAATCTCGGGCACCAAGTCACGCGCAATCTCGCTCTCGCGCTGGCTCATACGGCCCAGCACCTGCAAGGTCTCGACCCACGCGCGCATGTCACTCACGCTCAGGCGCGCCAGCTCGGTGATACCAATGCCGTCGATGGCGGTTTTGGCCGCTGCGCTGGCCGTGCCCTCGCTGGCCAGCTGCAGGCCAAACTTGACGGCGCGTGCGGTGGCGTTCAGGCGGGTGCCGTTGCAGCTGGGGCAGACCACATCCACCAGGTCTTCCACATCGGCCTCAACAAAGGTCTGTTCACGACCTTTGGTTTCATCGTCGCGCACCGAGTCGTCAAACACCTTGCGCTGCTCACGGCTGAGTTTGAGACCGGTGCCCACACAGTCCGGGCACCAGCCGTGTTTGCTGTTGTAACTGAACAGGCGCGGGTCCAGCTCGGCGTAGCTGGTGGCGCAGACCGGGCAGGCACGCAGGGTGGAAAACACGCTCAAACGGCCAATGCCCGCCGTCGATGTACCCGCCTGCATCGCCTCCGACAACCCGTCCAGGCCGGACAACACATGCAGCACACCCTTGCCATGCTGCAAAGCATCGGCCAGGGCTTGGCGCAGCGTAGTTTCGTTCTCAGGCGTCACATCCAGGCTGAACACCGGCAGCTCGATGGTGTGTTCCTTAAAGCGGTCCAGGCGCGGGAATGCCGTGGTCGGTAAAAAGTTGCCATCGACCCGCAGATGGGTGAAACCACGCGGGCGAGCCCAGTCGGCCAGCTCGGTGTAGACACCCTTGCGGTTCATCACCAGCGGCGCGAGCAGGCCGATGTGCTGGCCACGATAGGTTTTCATCAACTGCGCGGCGATGCTCTCAGGCGTTTGCGGCGCCACCGGCGTGCCGTCGTGGATGCAGTGTTGGGTGCCGAGTTTGACAAACAGCAGCCGCAAAAAGTGCCAGACCTCGGTGGTGGTGCCCACCGTGGACTTGCGCCCGCCCCGGCTCAAGCGCTGCTCAATCGCCACCGTGGGCGGGATGCCGTAAACCGCGTCCACCTCAGGCCGCCCAGCCGGTTGCACGATGCTGCGCGCGTAGGCGTTGAGGCTTTCCAGATAACGGCGCTGGCCCTCGTTGAACAAAATGTCAAACGCGAGCGTCGACTTGCCCGAGCCGCTGACCCCGGTGACCACGGTGAACTGACCACGCGGGATATTCACACTCAGGCCCTTGAGGTTGTGCTCACGCGCATTGATGATCTGGATGGCATCGGCCCCTGCGGCAGGCACCGCGCCCAGCCTCGAAACCGCTGCGAGTGGGCTTGCGCCGGGTGACGATGTCGAGGCAGCGAAGCTGACGTCTGAGGAGCCCGGCGCAAGCCCATTCGCAGCAGCGCGCACCACAGACAAATACTTAGCCGAGACCTCAGCCACCTCATGCACCACCCCCATCTGCGCCGCGTACTCGCGCAGCGCTTGACCCGTGTGGGAACTGGCATGCAGCATCACATCCTCAGGCGTACCAAAGGCCACCACCTCACCCCCGGCGTCTCCACCCTCGGGCCCCAGGTCGATCAGCCAATCCGAGGCGCGAATCACGTCCAGGTTGTGCTCAATCACCAGCAGCGAATGGCCTGCATCAAGCAGCTTTCGCAACGCCCGCATCAGCTTGGCAATGTCGTCAAAGTGCAGCCCGGTGGTGGGCTCGTCAAACATGAACAATACCCCTTTGCGCGCCAAAGCCTGGCGGCTGGCGCTGCTGCTTTTGGCCGCCTCAGCCAGGAAACCGGCGAGCTTCAAACGCTGGGCCTCACCACCACTGAGCGTAGGCACCGGCTGACCGAGCTTGACGTACTCCAGCCCCACATCCACGATCGGTTGCAGGGCACGGATGACCTCGCGGTCGTCCTTGAACAAGGCTGCGGCTTGACTGACGGTGAGGTCCAGCACATCGGCCACATTGACGATGCGCCCGCCACGCTCGATGCTGATCTCCAGAATTTCGGGGCGGTAACGTTTGCCGTCGCAGTCCGGGCAACGCAGGTAGACGTCGCTCAGGAACTGCATCTCCACATGCTCAAAGCCTGAGCCACCGCAGGTTGGGCAACGACCGTCGCCGTTGTTAAAGCTGAACTTGGTGGCGGTGTAACCGCGTTGCTGCGCCAGCGGCGCGTTGGCAAAAATCTCGCGGAGGGTGTCCCAGGCTCCCACATAACTCACCGGGTTGGAACGCGCGGTTTTGCCAATCGGCGACTGGTCCACAAACACCACGTCACTGAGCTGCTCGGCACCCAACAGGTGCTCGAAGGCGCCGGGCGTGTCGGTGGCTTTGCCAAAGTGGCGCAACAGGGCCGGGGCCAGGGTGTCCTGGATCAGCGTGGATTTGCCCGAACCTGACACGCCGGTGACACACACCAGGCGCTGCAGCGGGATCTCGACCGAGACGTTTTTCAAGTTGTGGTCAGACGCCCCTTCCAGAATCAGGCGCGGCGTGTTGGCCGCCACCAGTCGTTTTAAGCCCATACCCACCTGTTTGCGCCCACCGAGGTAAGCGCCGGTCAGGGTGTCGGCATTGCGCAGATCAATGGTGCTGCCGTCAAACACAATTTGCCCGCCCAGTTGGCCGGGGCCGGGGCCCATGTCGATCATGCGGTCGGCGGCAAACATCACCGCCGGGTCATGTTCCACCACCACCAGAGTGTTGCCCGCGTCGCGCAGGCGCTGCATGGCCACGATGATGCGGTGCATGTCACGAGGATGCAGGCCGATGCTGGGCTCATCGAGCACAAACAAGGTGTTCACCAGCGAGGTGCCCAGCGCCGTGGTCAGGTTGATGCGCTGCACCTCGCCGCCACTCAGGGTGCGGCTCTGGCGGTCCAGCGTCAGGTAACCGATGCCAACCTCGCTGAGGTACTGCAGGCGGGTGCACATTTCTTCAAGCAGCAGTTTGAGGGTTTTGGCATCGGCCTCGTTGCCTGAGTCCGCGCCTACCTGGGCCTGCTGCATGCTGTCAAAAAAGCGGCGCAGCCGGTCAATCGGCAGCAGCATCAGGTCATGCAGGCACAAACCCGGCAGGGCCTCCAGCTGGGCGCGTGACCATTGCACACCAGCGGGTAGAAACCGCTTGGCGGGGTCCAGCACCGCGTCGGCCTGGGCCTGGGTGCCGATGCGCCAGAGCAGGCTCTCGGTCTTGAGGCGGGCACCGGTGCAGGTCGGGCATTCGGTGTAGCTGCGGTATTTAGACAGCAGCACCCGGATGTGCATCTTGTAGGCCTTGGTTTCCAGGTACTCAAAAAAGCGTTTGACGCCAAACCACTTCTTGTTCCACTGGCCGTCGCGGTAGCCGGGTTCACCATGGATCACCCAGTGCTGCTGCTCTTGGCTGAGTTTGTTCCAGGCGGTGTCGCGCGGAATACCGTGGGTTTCGGCATGGCGCATCAGGTCGTCCTGGCATTCAGTCCAGGCCGGGGTTTGGAACGGTTTGATGGCGCCAGCGCGCAAGGTCAGCTTGTCATTCGGGATGACCAAGCCGTAATCGACCCCGATGACCCGGCCAAAACCGCGGCAACTGTCGCAGGCACCGACCGCCGAGTTGAACGAGAACATCGAGGCAACTGGCTCGGTGTAACGCAGGTTGCTGTCCGGGCAATGCAGGCCGGTGGAAAAGCGCCAGATCTCGGGCGTGGCATCCACTCCTGAATCTGCAGCTACCGGCCCTTGATTGATAAGGGCCAGAGGCTGATTTAACACATAAACACTGAGGCGACCCCCGCCGTGTTTGAGGGCGACTTCAATCGCCTCCAACACGCGGGCGCGCTCGGCAGCACCCAGGCGGAAACGGTCGGCCACCACGTCGAGCAGCTTGCGCTGTTCCACATCACGCTGCGCCTGCACCTTGGTGAAACCACTCACCGACAACCATTGCTCCACCTCTTCGGGTGTGGCGCTGGCGGGCAGCTCCACCGGGAAGGTGATGGCCAGCCGCACATCGTCTGAACCTTGAACTCCTTCATAGCCACCGGAGTCAACCAGCGCCTGGGCGCGGGCCTGGATGTCAAGGTAGATCGTCTCAGGCGTGTCATGGCGCACCGCCTGGGCGGTGGCGCTGTCAAACAGCTGAGCGGCGCGGGCGAACAAGAGCTTCAGGTGGTCGTTGAGCTCGGTCATCGTGCCCACGGTGGAGCGGCTGGAGCGCACCGGGTTGGTCTGGTCGATGGCGATGGCGGGCGGCACACCATCGACCTTGTCGACCGCGGGTTTGTCCATACGGTCCAGAAACTGGCGCGCATAGGCGCTGAAGGTCTCCACATAACGACGCTGGCCTTCGGCAAACAAGGTGTCAAACACCAGGCTGGACTTGCCCGAGCCACTCGGCCCGGTGACCACCGTGAGTTCACCGGTACGGATGTCCAGGTCCAGGTTTTTGAGGTTGTGCTGGCGTGCACCGCGAATGCGGATGGTTCCCTGGGTCATAACAAATGGCGTGAAAGTGGTCGGTGGATGGGACTACAGCGCACAGGCTGGCACTGCGGGGCGGACAGTTTAGGCCACCTGCTTCTGCGCCGGGCGGGCACGGGTATCGTGCATGGCGAGTCATCCCCCTAAAGTCGCTGCGCAGCGCCCTTAACGCTGCGCCAAAGACCTACACTTTGCTGATGGAAGCTTCCCGCTGCATCCGTGAATCATTGAATAGCGTGGCCGCTTTGCGCGCTGAGGCCGCTGGGTCGCCGCCCCTGGCCAGCGCCCTGCACGACGTGAAAAAAACCCAGGCCAGGCGTTTTACCCAAACCTACGCTGACCTGCTCGCCAGCCCCACCTATGTCGGCTGCGCCACCTTTTTTCTGGAAGAGCTTTACAGCGAGCGCGATTACAGCGCGCGCGACGCGCAATTTGCCAAAGTGGCCAGTGTCATCGAGCTGAGCTTTCCGGCGCCAGTCATCACGCTGGCCCTGACCCTGGCGCAACTGCACGAGGTCACCGAACAACTCGACATGGCCATGGCACGGGCCTGGCTGCAAACCAGCGCCGCGGCACCCGGGCAACGCTACGCCACCAGCTGGGCCACCGTGGGGCAGCCCGACCAGCGGCAGTGGCAACTGGAAACGGTCCTCGGCATCGGCAGCGAGTTGTCACGCGTCACCCGCAAAAAGGGGCTGCGGCTGATGCTCAAAGTCATGCGCCGGCCCGCCGAGTTGGCCGGCTTGGGCGCACTGCAACAGTTTCTGGAAAGCGGGTTTGACCACTTCAGCACGCTGACACACACCCCCGGCGCCACCGAATCGTTCCTGGCCACCATTCAGGAGCGCGAGAGCGAATGGCTGCGTAGCATGTTTGCACCTGTGTCGGCTGGCGGCTGACCGCCATAAGACTTCAAGGCTGGCTACGACGACAAACGTCCGCTGACAAACTTGTGCAACAAACTGGCTGCAAAAGTTTGATAGGGCACACCCTCTTCCAGCGCGCGCGCCTGCAAATTTTTGAGGTCTCGGGTGGATATCCGAATATTCAGCCGCTGATCTTTCTTGAACGTGGCTTCAGCCGCCACGCGATGCGACGCAATCTGTTCCACCATGGCATCGACGGGCTTAAGCGTACCCGCCTCCCACGCCTGCAGAATTTCCAACTCTTCCTCGTCATAGCTGGCTTTGGTTGTCATGGCTTACTCCTGAATTGCTTGGTTGCCTTTCGGCTTGGAATGATGGTCTTTAAAAAAATTTCACTGTCAGTCTCAACAAATGGCACCGCATACACATGGTCTTCAACTTGAATCATTGAGATTTTTTGACCAGGATACTTCTCCTGATTGGGGTGCTCAAGTACCCCAGTAACGCCCTGAATGTGTTGGCGGCTATTCAGGCTGCGACCGGCCAGCCATGACGCTGAACGCACGGCGCCCCGGATCGTGGCCCGGCGTGCGGAAAACAACGAAGTCCGACAGGTGTGCGCCCATGCTGGACGCACCATAAGAAAACCCCGCCAGGTTGCCCGGGCGGGGTTGTGAGTTTTAACCGTCAGCTGGCTTGCGCCAGCATCAGATTAGAAACGGTGTTGCATGCCAACAGCAAACACGTTGTGCTTGGAGTCAGCAGCTGCGTTGTTGGTGGCTTTGTCAGACTCGTAACCACCGTACAGGAACGTACGCTTGGACAATGTGTACGAAGCTCCGATACCGTAACCGGTACGCTTTTGCTCAAAGCCAGTAGCTTTGTCGTCCTTGGATGACGCATAGCTGGCTGACAGCGTCAGAGCAGAAGACAAGGGAACGTCCACACCCAACTGGTATTCCTTGGCGTCGTAACCATTGACGCTGCCAACGTTATCTACATTGCCGTAAGTAACCTTGGCCTTCGCCACGCCAAAGTCATAAGAAGCGCCCAAACGGGTGAACTTGGCGTCAGCAGACGTTGGGACTGCGTTCACGACGTCTTGCACTTGGTAACCAAACTGCAAAGCCAACGGACCAGCGCCATAGGTCAAGTTCAAGCTGGTGGTGTCCGTTGCGCTGGTGGCCGCAGTCTTGTCTTCACCCAATGCGTAGCTGATGGCACCGCTGAAACCGCCCATCGTGGGAGCCTGGTAAAACATCATGTTGTTTTGACGGGCAGAGTAACCTGTGCTCTTGAACACATAGCCTGCGGGGGCCAGAGCAGAGTCAAACACGGCATTAGAGGTGCCGCTCACATCATCAAACGGGGTCGTGGTGCGACCCAGGCGAACGGATCCAAAACCACCAGACAAACCAACCCATGATTGACGAGAGAAGGCTGTAGCAGAAGTACTGGTGCCCGAGCCGTCATCCAATTTGATACCAGCTTGAAGGTCAAAGTTGGCTTTCAAACCGCCGCCCAGGTCTTCCGAACCCTTCATGCCCCAGCGTGAGCCATTCACACCACCGCTCTCGAGCACTGCTTGCCTGATCGAGCCAGCACCAGCACCAGCGGCAACTGATGCGGCGTTGTTTGTGTTCTTCACGCTACCAACCCATACGTCAGCAATACCGTACAAAGTCACAGAAGACTGGGCCATAGCGGCGCCGGAAGCGGCCAAAACGGCCAATGCGATCAACGATTTTTTCATTTGAAAATTCTCCAAGGTTTAACAAAGGGCTCCGGAACTAATGGGCTTCAGAACCCTGGCCAACCTCCTGTTTCAGGAAGTTAGAACGCATTGAACCAGACAACCATGTCAAACCACCCCCCTGAAGACCCTGAACATGCCCAAATAGGGTGCGTTCGTTGCGGGAATGCCACATTTTGATGCCTCGGGAGCAGTCGGGCGAATGGTAAGCACATCATGACGTCGATGTACATCCATGTGTTTACGAGTTCAAGGTTTTGCAGTAGCATGCACGATTTCATCATGAAAGACCATGCATGGCCACCACCAAAATTTTCAAGAACGGCAACTCGCAAGCGGTGCGGATACCGGCAGAGCTGGCTTACAGCACCCTGGACATCGACTTGGTCATTGACCGTGATGGCGACGAATTGCGCATTCGCCCAATGCAACGGCGCCTGGGGGATGTTTTGGGCAAGCTCGCCCGGTTCTCGCCGAATTTCATGTGCGAAGGCCGCGGTAGCAACCAAGAGGGCGAGCGCGAGGCACTATGAAACCCAAGTACATGCTTGACACCAACATTTGCATTTACTTGATGAAGCATCAGCCAGTTGAAGTCAGAAAACGCTTTGACCAATGTTTTGTTGGCGAAGTGGTGATTTCGGCCATTACCTTGGCCGAGCTCGAGTTCGGAGTCACCTGTTCTGGCGAGAGCGCGGTCGCCAATCGGGCGCACTTAAGCAGTTTTCTGGAAGACGTTCCCGTTGCTGCCTTTGAAGCTGCAGCGGCCCGTGCCTATGGCCCTGACCGCTATGCCCATCGAGAACGCAGCAAGGACACACTGGATAAATTGATCGCCGCGCACGCCATCTCACTTGGCGTGACACTGGTCACCAACAATGAGGCCGATTTTTCGGCCTACCCGAACCTGATGGTGGAGAACTGGGTCAGCAAGCACTGACACGGTGCTGGCCACATTGCGGGCCTTGATGATCCAAGGCGGACGTTGTTACGAAAACATGTTTTTTGAATACATGGAAACCAATTCTATTTTTTCTGAATTGGAGCCACCTTCCGATTCCCCCAACGATCGGGCCTTACAGGCAAACCCGTTCGCAATTGTGGCCAACTGCCTGACACGGCAGCCCGTGCGTCAGACCATGCCGCACGACGGGTAGACAACGCATCAAAGCGCAGGCATTAAAAAACCCCGCTTGGTTGCCTAAGCGGGGTTGATGGTTTTCATCTTTAACTGACTTGCGTCAGCGTCAGATTAGAACGCGTGCTTGACGCCAACAGCGTAAATGTTTGCTTTGGAATCGTAGCCAGTCGTATCGTACTTGGTGTTGTTCAGACCAGCGTAAGCAGTTGTACGCTTGGACAGGCTGTAAGCCACAGCGATACCAAAACTCTTACCGGTGATGTCAGGCAGACCAGTGACTTTGCCCTTTGAACGAGCATAACCACCAGACAACGTCAAAGCTGGAGACAAAGGCACATCAGCGCCGATTTCGTATTCAGTAACTTTGTCATTACCTTCTTTCACGCGGCCATAAGTTGCCAACAGTTTGGCAACGCCCAAGTCGTAGCTACCAGCGAGGCGGGTTGCCTTTGCGTCATAGACATCGCCAGGAACTTCAGACTTTTCCTTGGCATAGGCGAGGCCAATTGCCAAAGGACCAGCTGCGTACTTGCCGCTGATGGAGTAAATGCTGTCAGCGCTGTAGTTAGCGCCTTTGTTCTCGCCCAAGGACATGCTCACAGCACCGCTGAAACCACCGAAGCTAGGTGTAGCGTATTTGATGGTGTTGTCATAAGCGTTTGCGAAAGCCGTAGACACAAACACGTTGTTGATGGCGGCCAAATCAGAGTCAAAGGCCGAAGCAGCCAAGGCGCTCACGTCGTCAAATGCATTGTTGGCCTTGCCCAACTGCACTTCACCGAAGCCGCCGGAGACACCAACCCAAGCTTCACGGCTGAATGCTTTACCGGCGGCAGCTTGGGCGCCAGTATCAATGTTGAAACCTTGTTCCAGTTTGAAATTGGCCTTCAAGCCGCCGCCCAAATCTTCAGAACCTTTCAGACCCCAACGGCTATTGCTCACGCCGCCATCTTGCAAAACGGTTTGCGAAGGCGCCTTGGTCGTCACGCCGTTGACGGTTTCTTCAAAGCTGGTACGGCCAAACCAAATGTCAGCAATGCCGTACAGGGTCACAGAAGATTGGGCCATTGCGGCGCCGGAAGCTGCCAGAACAGCCAAAGCAATCAGACTTTTTTTCATGAGAAAAACTCCAAAAAATTAACAGGAACGTTTGAAGGCTAGCAACTAACTTCTTCAAACGGGCGGATGAAACATCGCGGAATTGATTTAACCACCGGACCGCCGTCAAATGGCCAACTCAACCAGTTTTAGGCCAGTTAGATGGGTAAAGAAGGCGACTCTGTCGTCAAATTGCAACAAACCGGCCATAGGCGCTGGTTTGTGGCGCTCGGGGCGGATAGCGGTTTTTTTGTTTTAAATCAGTGATTTACCGAATATTCCCAAAGTACCGTCAATGCACCACAACAGGGAAAACCCCTGCAATAAAAGGCGCCAGCACCGGGCATCATTCCTCAAAACTGCACGACCGTCCTTTTTTATCCACTACAACGAGGCAAACCACCATGACAACGACCCACAAGATTTCGTCCAAACACCGCGCCGCCCGCGCTATCGCCTTGGCCAGCGCACTGTGCTGCGCAGCGTTTGCCCATGCCCAGACTGGCGAGGGCGTCACGCTGTATGGCCTGGCTGACGTGGGCATCACATCCACCAGCGGCCTGAAGGCTGGCCGTGTCACCCAAGTGGCCAGCGGCATCATGGAAGGCTCGCGCTGGGGTATGAAGGGCACCGAGGATCTGGGTGGCGGGTACAAGGCGATTTTTACGCTGGAAGCGCGGGTGGAGTTGGATACGGGGTCGAACAAGAGCTCGCCAATCTCTGGTGGCCAGTTATCGGATCGGTATTCAAAATCTGATTTGCTTGGGTTGCCCGCATCTATTCCCACTGGACCAACAACAACACTCTCCACCCAAGCACTACTCAATCAGTTGGTACCGGGCTTAGCTGGCCAAAAATTTGGCGTTAATGTTGGTCCGTACGGCGACCGTTTTTTCGACCGGCAAGCTTTTGTAGGACTGATCACGCCGGTGGGCGCAGTACTTGCCGGGCGCATGTACACGCCAGCGTTTGAAACCAATGCCATGTTTGACATCATGGAAACGCAGTCAGGTTTGGCCGCAGGGCAAATTGTGACCTTCCCTTCCATCCTTGAAATTCGTCAATCCAACTCGATTGCTTACAGGATTGCAAAGGATGGTTTTGCGGGTGCGTTGATGTATTCAATGGGTGACCGGGGCGAAGCAGCCAACGACGCCAGTAAGATGATTGCTTTCAATGCCAGCTACAAGACTAACGGTTTCGCGGTTGGCCTGGGCCACAACGCGACTAAAAATGAAGCCGGTCAAGACTCTTTGAAGTCAACGGTCATCGGTGCCTCCATGACCACAGGCCCACATAAGTTCTCGGGCATGGCCATCCAGATTTCCGATGACAACCCGGCAAATATGGGAGATATTGGGGCAGCTGTTTTGGGCGCCACGAAATCGGCTGATCTAGCCAAGCTCATCCAAGGCGCCTACACCCAAGCCCTCAAGCAGGACGGGCGCCTGTACCACATTGGCTACCGCTACACCACCGGCCCACACACTGTTTCGGTGGCCTATAACACGTTCAACGACAAGCGGCCGTACAACGCTGATGTGGACTCCTATGGCGCGGCTTACACCTATGCGCTGTCCAAACGCACCGACTTGAACGCCGTGCTGGTTCGCTACGACAACGGTAACAACGGTCAGGTGGCTCCCGGCGGCAATGGCTACATTGGCGGCGTGACGGCTTCGGCCGGCACCGACTCCACCGCCGTGCAGCTGGGCATTCGCCACCGGTTCTGATCTGCGGGCACTGCCCACCACGCCAAAAAAGCCCCTCTCGGGGCTTTTTTGTTAGTCAGACCTGGCCTGTCAGAAATTTTGTGTGCAACCCTACAATTTGTCACTCCCCGCACACAGTTCAGCAAAAACCACAGGACACCCCACCATGATCGACCGCTTCCTTATCGCTGCTGACTCCGCCTTGCGCACCGTGTTTGCATCGCACGCGGCCGCGCAGGCCTGCCCAACTTTGCCGGGTGAGGTGACCGAGTTGTCTGAATCAGAGAAAAAGGAAGCCGGGGCGCTGATGCGCGTCAACCATGTGGGCGAGGTGTGCGCCCAGGCGCTGTACACGGCGCAGGCTTTTGCGACCAAAGATGCGGCGCTGCGCGCCCATTTCACGGCCGCTGGGGCCGAAGAAACCAACCATCTGGCGTGGACCGAGCAGCGCTTGAAAGAGCTGGGTGACCGCACGTCGCTGCTGAACCCGCTGTGGTACGCCGGGGCGTTTGGGCTGGGGCTGATTGCGGGCAAGCTGGGCGACGCGGTGAGCCTGGGCTTTGTGGTGGAGACCGAAAACCAGGTGGAAGCACACCTGGAAAGCCACATGAACCGCCTGCCCGCGGGTGACCACGCCTCACGCGCGATCGTGGCGCAAATGATGGACGACGAAGCCCGCCACGCCTACAACGCGATGGAACTGGGCGCCATGGATTTACCCGCGCCCGTCAAGGGGTTGATGAAAGCCGCCGCCAAGGTGATGACGACGGTGGCGCACCGGGTCTGAAGCACAGCGATTTCGGCCTACGCCTCCAGCACCTCAAAGCTGGTGGTGATGGCGGCGGTTTTGCCCAGCATGACGCTGGCTGAGCAATATTTGTCGTGGCTCATGGCGATGGCGCGCTCTACTGCGGCGGCGGGTAATGCCTTGCCGGTCACGGTGAAGTGCATGTTGATGGTGGTGAATACCTTGGGGTCGGTCTCGGCGCGATCGGCGCTGAGCTTGACGCTGCAGCCGCGCACGTCATGCCTGCCGCGCTTGAGGATCAGCACCACGTCATAAGCGGTGCAGCCGCCAGCGCCGGCCAGCAGCAACTCCATCGGGCGCGGGGCCAGGTTCTGGCCGCCGTTGTCGGGCTTGGCGGCATCGGGGGCGCCGTCCATCATCAGCGTGTGGCCACTGCCGGTCTCGGCAAGAAAGCCCATGTTGGAGCGGGTGGCCAGGGCGCCTGTCCAATTGACGGTGCATTCCATGTGGGGGTTTCCTTTCAGTGTGTGATGCCAGCAGGATTGTGCTGCATGCCCATAATTGATATCAAATACCTAGCATGCTATCATTCAAATCTCATCAGGAGAAGCACGATGCCTGCAGTCACCATCCGAAATTTGCCAGAGGAAACCCACCGGGCACTTAAATCGCGCGCTGCGCAACATGGCCGCAGCACCGAATCAGAGATCAGATTCATCCTGGAAGCCGCCGTTCGCCCCAGGGTGGCGTTCGGAACCCAACTGGCCCAAATTGGCCAAGACCTGGGCGGGATCGAACTTGATTTCAAACGCGACAAAACGCCTGTAGCCGCCGCGAGCTTTGAATGATCATTCTCGACACCAACGTGGTGTCCGAACCACTGAAGCCAGCGCCAGACCCAGCCGTGCTGGATTGGCTCAATGCCCAAGAGCCTGAAACGCTGTTCCTGACCACCATCAGCCTGGCTGAACTGCTCGCCGGGATAGAAGCGCTGCCCGCTGGAAAGCGGCGCACAGCGCTGGGGCAATCGCTGGTCGCACGTATGCTGCCGCTGTTTGAAGGTCGCCTGCTTTCCTTTGATGCCAGTGCTGCCCAGGCGTTTGCGCTTGTTCACGCCAAGGCTCAGGCAGCAGGAAACCCCATCAGCTTTGCCGACGGTGCCATTGCCGCCATCGCTGCCGCCAATGGTTTCAAAGTGGCCACCCGCAACGTGCGGGACTTCAAGGGAACCGGTATTGACATCCTGAATCCTTGGGCCTTGACCCGCTGACAGCAACAATTTCGCGCCTGAATTTCTCACACCTGAAACGAAACCCTCATCATGACCGCCACCCCTCGCGCCCACGCCGACCTCACCCCGCTGGACTACCTGAAAAAAATCCTCAACGCCCGTGTGTATGACGTGGCGATTGAATCTGCGCTGGAAACCGCGCCATCTTTGAGCGAGCGACTGGGCAACACCGTGCTGCTCAAGCGCGAAGACCAGCAACCGGTGCACAGCTTCAAGCTGCGCGGCGCCTACAACAAGATGGCGCATTTGAGCCCGGCGCAGTTGAAAAAAGGCGTGATCTGCGCCTCGGCCGGTAACCATGCACAAGGCGTGGCCTTGAGTGCGCAACGGCTGGGCACACGTGCAGTGATCGTCATGCCCACCACCACGCCGCAGGTCAAGGTGGATGCGGTGCGCGGTTTGGGCGGTGAGGTGGTGCTGGCGGGTGAGAGCTACTCCGATGCTTACAACCACTCGGTGACGCTGGAAAAAGAACAAGGCCTGACCTTTGTGCACCCGTTTGACGACCCGGACGTGATTGCCGGTCAGGGCACCGTGGCCATGGAAATCCTGCGCCAGCATCAGGGGCGGCTGGACGCGGTGTTTGTCGCCATTGGCGGCGGCGGGCTGGTGTCGGGCGTGGCCAATTACATCAAGGCGGTTCGCCCGGACATCAAGGTGATTGGTGTGCAAATGAACGACTCGGACGCGATGGTGCAGTCGGTGGCGGCGCACCACCGGGTCACATTGAGCGATGTGGGCCTGTTCTCGGACGGCACCGCGGTGAAACTGGTGGGCGCGGAAACCTTCCGCATCGCCAGCCACTTGGTCGATGACTATGTGCTGGTGGACACCGACGCGGTGTGCGCGGCCATCAAGGACGTGTTTGTGGACACCCGCAGCATCGTCGAACCGGCCGGTGCCCTGGCGGTGGCGGCCGTCAAGAAGTACGTAGCCCAGCACAAAACCAAGGGTGAAACCTACGCCGCTATTTTGTGTGGTGCCAACATGAACTTTGACCGCCTGCGCTTTGTGGCCGAGCGTGCCGAGGTGGGTGAAGAACGCGAGGCCCTGTTTGCGGTGACCATCCCCGAAGAGCGCGGCAGCTTCCGGCGTTTTTGCGAGCTGCTGAGCACCCTGCCCGCCTTTGGTGGCGCCAAGACCACCCGCAACGTGACCGAGTTCAACTACCGCATCAGCGACGCCCACAAGGCGCACGTGTTTGTCGGCCTGACCACCACGACCAAGGGCGAGTCGGCCAAGATTGCCGCACACCTGTGCCGCCATCACTTTGAGACGCTGGACCTGACGCACGACGATCTGGCCAAGGAGCACATCCGGTACATGGTGGGCGGGCACTCGGCGCTGGCCAAGGACGAGCGGCTGCTGCGTTTTGTGATTCCCGAGCGACCCGGCGCGCTGCTGAAGTTTTTGAGCCTGATGCGCCCGGGCTGGAACATCAGCCTGTTCCATTACCGCAACCAAGGGGCCGACTACGGGCGCATTCTGGTCGGGCTGCAGGTGGCGGCGGCCGATGATGCCGAATTTGCCGAGTTTTTAACCACGCTGGGCTACCCCTACGTGGAAGAAACCGCCAACCCGGCGTATCAGATGTTTTTGCAGCAATGACGCGCCGGCCCTGACAGGGGTCTTGTTTTCTTGATCTGACAGGAGGCTCACAATGGCCAAGACGCTGGACGGCAAACTGGTGGTGGCCATCAGCAGCCGTGCGCTGTTTGATTTTGAGGAAGAAAACCTGGTGTTCGAGCAAGGCGACGACCGTGCCTACATGGCGCTGCAGTTGCAGCGGCTCGACATGCCAGCCAAGCCGGGCGTGGCGTTTTCACTGGTGAAAAAGCTGCTGGCGTTTAACCAGGCAGTGCGGGATCAGCCGGTGGAGGTGGTGATCCTGTCGCGTAACGACCCGGTGTCGGGCATGCGGGTGTTTCGTTCGGCCCGGCACTACGGTCTGCCGATTGAGCGCGGCAATTTCACACGCGGCCAGTCACCCTGGCGCTACCTGAAACCCTTGCACGCCAACCTGTTTTTGAGCACCCACCTGAGCGACGTGCGCGCCGCACTGGACGCCGGTGTGCCCGCCGCGCAGGTGTACCCGCAATCGGTGCACGCCAGCGACGCGCACCCGTATGAAGTGCGCATTGCCTTTGACGGTGATGCCGTGCTGTTTTCCGACGAGGCCGAACGCGTGTACCAGTCACAAGGTTTGCAAGCCTTCCAACAGCATGAAGTGGACAAGGTGACCCAACCCTTGCCTGACGGGCCTTTCAAGCCCCTGCTTGTCGCGCTACAAAAGCTGCAGCAATCGGGCACCCCGGCCATGCGCATCCGCACCGCGCTGGTCACGGCGCGCAGCGCGCCGGCGCATGAGCGCGCCATCCTCACCCTGATGAACTGGAACATCGAGGTGGATGAAGCCATGTTCCTGGGCGGCCTGGCCAAGGGCGAGTTTCTGCGCGAGTTTGAACCCGACTTTTTCTTTGACGACCAGACCGGCCACATCGAATCTGCCGCGCAGCATGTACCCGCCGGTCACGTGGCCAGCGGTGTGGCCAACGGATGAACCCCGCCATGACCTTGACCCAAAAGTACACCGCCTTCAGAACCTTCACCAGCCGGGCCTGGGCGCTGACCCAACCGTACTTTGTCTCTGAGCAGAAATGGCAAGCGCGCGGCCTGCTGGCAGCCATCGTGGCGCTGAATCTGGCGCTGGTGTACATGGCGGTGCTGTTCAACGACTGGAACAAGCTGTTTTACGACGCGCTGCAAGAGAAAAACGCGGACGTGTTCTGGCAGCAACTGGGCCGCTTTGCCTGGCTGGCGGGCATCTTCATCGTGCTGGCGGTCTACAAGTTTTACCTGACCCAGCTGCTGGAGGTGCGCTGGCGCGCCTGGATGACCAGCCACTACCTGACGCGCTGGCTCGCCAACCACGCTTTTTACAAGATGGAGCTGACGCGTTTTGCCGCCGCGCCCAACACCAGCGGCCACAACCCGGACAACCCCGACCAGCGCATTCAGGACGACATCAACCAGTTCACCAGCTACACCGTGTCGCTCACCATGGGGCTGCTCAACGCGGTGGTGACGCTGGTCAGCTTTGTCGGCATCTTGTGGGGCCTGTCGGGTGGATTTGCCTTCAGCCTGGGTGGCTCGGCGTACAACATTCCCGGCTTCATGGTGTGGATGGCGGTGCTGTACTGCCTGGCCGGCAGCGTGCTGACCCACTACATTGGCCGCCCGCAGATTGCGCTGAACTTTGAGCAGCAACGCCGCGAGGCCGACTTTCGCCACCACATGGTTCGGGTGCGTGAATACAGCGAAGCCATCGCGCTGGACCGCGGCGAAGCGGTGGAGCGCGGTCAGCTCGACCAGCGTTTTGGCCTGGTGCTGGGCAATTATCTCGACCTGATCCGGGCGCAAAAGCGGCTGGTGTGGTTCACCAGCTTTTTTGGCCAGGCGGCGGTGGTGTTTCCGTTTGTGGTGGCGGCACCGCGCTTTTTCAGCGGCGCCATCCAACTCGGTGAGCTGATGCAGATCGCCAGCGCCTTTGGCCAGGTGCAAGGCGCCTTGAGCTGGTTTGTGGACAACTACAGCAGCCTGGCGACGTGGCGCGCCACCACCGACCGGCTCACCAGTTTTGAAGCCTCATTTCAGGCGCTGGCCCATCAAGGAAAAGGGCCAGAAGCGACGGATTCGGAAGCACTTTCCAGCCAAGACCTGCATCTGGAACTGCCCAACGGCGCGGTACTGCTGCACCAGGCCAGCCTCCACGCGCAGGCTGGTGACCGCATCTTGTTGCGCGGACCATCCGGTGCGGGCAAGTCAACGTTGTTTCGGGCGCTGGCGGGCATCTGGCCGTTTGCCAGTGGCCACGTGGCGCGGCCAGCCAACAGCATGTTCATCCCGCAGCGGCCGTATTTTCCGAACGGACCGCTGCGCAACGCACTGGCCTACCCCCAAGAGGCCACGCTGTACAGCGATACCGAGTTGCAGGACGCCTTGCGCCGCGCCCTGCTGCCGGGCCTGGTGGATCGGCTTGACGAGCCCGGCGCCTGGGGTCAGACGCTCTCGGGCGGTGAGCAACAGCGCCTGGCTGTGGCGCGTGTGCTGCTGAAGAAGCCGCGCTGGGTGTTTGCCGACGAGGCCACCAGCGCGCTCGATGAAGCGGCCGAGCAATCGATCTATCAAACCCTGTTGAACCATGTGCAACAAGCGCAAGGCGCTCTGATCTCAATCGCGCACAAGCCCAGTGTGGCTGAGTTTCACACGCAACAGTGGACACTGGAGAAGTTGCCGCAGGACACACCGGCGCGGTTTGCGCTGCGCAACAGCGCGGTAGGGCAGCAAGGCGCCTGACACTCAGGTCTGGGTCTTGTCGGTCTTGTTGATTTTGGTGGGGGAGTAGGTGTAGACCTCGGTGGCGATGACACCGGTATTGGTGTTGGTCACCGGTTTGGTGGGGTCCACCTGGTTTTTGACCTGCTCTTGCACCTGCACCGCACTGGCGCTGGCCAGCCATAAGGACTTGATGTGGTCCATCAACATTTTGGACAAAGGCTCAGGCGGCGGCTCTTCCGCCTTTTCAGGCACCGGGCGTTTGATGGTCCAGTCTTTGGGGGCGGCTTCTTCGGGGGTTTGGCGCACCGGGTCGGCCACGCTGCTGTAAACACCCTCACCCGCATTGGGCTTGTCACCCGTGTTGATCTTGTTGATCACGCTGGGCTGCACCTCGGCAGGCGCTTCGACCCGCTGGGGTGGATTGACCGGCACCACGGGCACCACCCGGCCTGTTGCCAACGCAGCGGCCTCGGCGGCAACAGGCCGCACGCCCTGGATTCGATCAATGGATGGTTGTGACATGGTGTTTCAGGCGACAGAACTGGTCTGGGTCTTTCCTCCGTTCGTAAGTTGTTAACGGCAGAAATGAAGGGTAATTAAGGCCTATTTAAAAATATTTGGTCTTTTGATAAAAAAATCGACGCGTAAGATGGCGCCCATCTTCACGCCCGGACCCGATCTCCATGAACACCCCCCTGCCACAAGCCCTTGACGGCGCCCTGTCGACCCTTCCCCATGATGGCGGCCAGCTGGCCGTTTACAGCGGGGGCACCGGTGCCCCCCTGCTGCTGGTGCACAGCATCAACGCCGTGGCGTCTGCCGCCGAGGTGTGGCCGCTGTTTGAGCATTACCGCACCAGCCGCAGCGTGGCGGCGCTGGACCTGCCGGGTTATGGCCTGTCAACCCGCGCCAACCGGCCCTACACCGTGCGCGTGATGACCGACGCGATTGTGAAAGCCGCCCGCTGGCTGCAAGCCAAGCACGGTGGCGCGCCGGTGGATGCGGTGGCGGTGTCGCTGTCCTGCGAGTTCCTGGCGCGTGCGGCGGTGGAGAACCCGGGCCTGTTTAAAAGCTTGACCCTGGTCAGCCCAACCGGTTTTCGGGGCGGGCAGGTCTTGCAAGAGGCCCCTGGGCAAACGCGTTACATGCCTGGTCTTGACAAATTTCTGCGCGGCCCGGGCTGGGGCGGTTTTCTGTTCAGGCAACTGACCCGCCCGGGGGTGATCCGCTATTTTCTGGAAAAAACCTGGGGCGCCAAAACGATTGACGAGACCTTGTGGGCCTACAACTGCCTGAGCGCGCGGCAACCCAACGCCGAATGTGCGCCGCTGGCTTTCCTGAGTGGCATCCTGTTCAGCGCCGACATCCACACCATTTACCGACAAGTCACCCTGCCCACCCTGGTGGTGCACGGTGTACGCGGCGACTTCACCGACTACAAGATGTTGAGCATCGTCAGCGGCCAGCCCAACTGGCAGGTGCAGGTGTTGCCCACCGGGGCCATGCCTTACTTTGAGGTGCCGCAGGCGTACGTCGCGATTCAGGACAAGTTTTTGGCCGCCGTGGCGGCCTGAGACGGCAGCTCTTGTGGGGCCGGTGTCATGCCGTACGGCTTGACCAGCGCCCACACATGGGCCGGAACCATCGACTTGAGGCGGCGCGGCTCTTCGCGGCGCAGGTGGATGATGGTCTCCACCGCTTTCATCTCCAGCCGCGCCCGGGCAAACTCCAGCCCGCGCGGCCCCACCCGAGGCATCAGCCAGCCCACCACCGGGCGCAACCACTGCGGCATGCGGCGCAGCGGCAAGCCACCGGCAGCCCGCTCGGTGTTGGCCAGAAAACCCTTGACCGGGCCCTGGCGCTTGCCGGCACTGCCCGGTGCGCTCACCTTGACGTCGTCACCCAGTAGCTTCAGCAGTTCTTCACCACGCGCGTTGCGCACCAGCAGCCACTGCTGGCCTTCGCCGCCCATGTAGCCCACGGTCATATCGGCCAGCGCGTTGGTGTAGTCGACACAGGTGCGACAGGTCAGCGGGAAAAAGTCGCGCGGCAAGTCGGACAGCGGCAGCATCAAAAACGGCACCTTGCGGTGGCGGCCATCTTGGTAACGCAGCTCCACGTGGTAGTCGGCCAAAAACTCCAGGTAGGTGATGTCTTCCGGCTTGTCATTCGTCTGGGCGGCCACCAGCGCCAGAAATTCGTGAAAACGCTCGGTGGTGGTGTTGTCGGAGCACGGCGTGCCAATCACATACAGGCGCTCCAGCCCCAACTGTTCTTCCAACGCCCGCAGCGCGTACACCTGGCACGGGATGCCGATGACGGCCAGGCGTTTGTAACCTTGTTGCAGCGCGGGCTCCAGCAGCGCCAGCAGCGGCGCATAACCCATGCGCATGCCGCGGCACTGCGCCATGCCTTCAGGCTTGGTCACCAGCACGGGCACCGGGCGCCAGCGGTCGTTCGGATCCGGCGCCATGGTCAGCACCGCGTCCACCGCGCCGGTTTCCAGCAGGCGCTGGGCCAGCCGGGTGGTGATACCGGTCCACTGGGCGCCGGGTGAGGCCGGTTGCAAGGCCGCACGCAACATGCGCTGGTGCACCCCAAAATAAAGCTCATCACCTTGTTGCGGGTCACGCACACGCCCATGCACACGCGCCTCCAGTGCGGGATAGTCGGGCTGGATGAATTGGCAGGCTTCGCCACAACGCTTGGGCGCGCTGGAGCGTGAAATGCCGCAATCGGTGCACAGGTCGCGGTGGGGAGCGGGGCCCGGCAGCGGGCGCCAGACGGCTTGGGTCGGAGGGAAATCAGGGGGAATCTGCATCAGTCGGTCACCTAGTCACGCCGGATGATAGCGGCGACGCCGTGGCCCTCTGGCTATTTCTCCATGACGTAGGTGCCGGGGGCGTCGGCCAGTGCCGGGTATTTGCGGCTGGTGGTGGCGTAGGCCTTGACCATCTCACCGGTGCGCTGATGCAGCCAAGTCGCCCAGTCATCCCACCAGGTGCCGGGTTTTTTGTCGGCCCGGGCCAGCCATTGCTCGGCGTCCTCAAGGTGCGTGGGCTCAGCCACCCAGTAAGCCCGCTTGGGCGGGTTCACCGGCGGGTTGACGATGCCCAGGATGTGGCCCGAGGTGGAACGCACAAATCGCACCGGTGCATCCGGGTGTACATATTGGCGAACCTGGTAGCAGGACTTCCAGGGCGCGATGTGGTCTTCTTCCGCCGTCACCGCGTACAGCGGCTGATGGATGCGGCCCAGGTCGATCGACTCGCCGCCGATGGTCAGGGCATCGGGTTTGATCAGGTTGTTGTGCAGGTACATCTGGCGCAGGTAATACGAATGCATGGCCTGCGGCATGCGGGTGGCGTCCACGTTCCAGAACAACACGTCAAACGGCGGCAGCTTCTCGCCCAGCAGGTAGCTGCTGACCCAGTAGTTCCAGATCAGGCTGTTGGAGCGCAGCAGGCGGAAAGACGCCGCCATCTCGTTGCCGTCCAGATAGCCTTTTTTGGCCATCAACTCGTCGAGCGCGTCCAGGCAGGCTTCGTCGATGAAGATGTTGATCTCGCCGGGCTGCGAAAAGTCGGTCAGGCTGGTGAACAACGTCCAGTGGGCGACCGGTGATTTGTCGGCCCCGTAGCGCTTGTTGGCCCAGGCCATGTAGGTGGCCGCCAGCGTGCCGCCAATGCAATAACCCACCAGGTGCAGTTGCGGCACCTTGCAAAACTCGGTGGTGACCCGCACCAGTTCACTGACACCTTCCGTCAAATAGTCGTCAAAACGCACATCGTGCATCTCTTGCGGCGGGTTCTTCCAGCTGGAGATAAAGACCGAAAAGCCCTGGTCGGTCAAATATTTGACCAGGCTCTTTTTCTCGGTCAGGTCCAGGATGTAAAACTTGTTGATCCAGGGGGTGACGATCAGGATCGGCATGGCGCGCACCTGGTCGGTGGTGGGTGCGTAATGAATCAGCTCCACCAGGCGGTTGCGAAATATCACCTTGCCAGGGGTGGTGCCCAGGTCTTTGCCAACGGTGAACGCATCGGGTTCGACCATCAGGATGTTTTTGGCCTCGACATCGCGGGCAAAGTTCTTCAAGCCCTTGCGCAGACTCTCGCCCTGGGTCTTGGTGTACTGATCAATGGCCTGCGGGTTAAGCCAGAAGAAGTTGTTGGGGGCCAGCATGTTGAGGAAGTTGCGCTGCCAGAAAGCGGCACGATGGCGCTCATGCTCAGACAAACCTGGTGCTTCCAGCGACAACTTTTGCATCCGGCTGCTGACCGTCAGGTACCACTCTTTCAGAATGTCCCACGGGGCGGATTCGGTCCAGACCGGGGCGGCAAAACGGGCGTCTGCCGGGTTGGAGACGTACACCTCGTCGGCGGGCAGACCCAGCGTACGGCGCACAGCATGGGTGTACAGCGCCATCATGTCGGCGGTGAATTCGTCAGCCGCGCGCATCACATCCTGCGGGTGCTTGAGCCAGGCCAGCTGGGCGTCGAGCTGCGAGGTCATCATGCTGTAGGGGTCAATCGACTTTCTGAAGGCCGAAACCGCGGCCTGCAGGGGGGTGACAGCTTGGGGCAGAGTCTCGGTGCCACCCGAATTTGAACGCTCAGACATGATCAACAACCTCACTTCCTTTAGGTAAAAAATGGCCACTCACGATAAAAACTCCAGGCATCGGTGACGGCACTTGCCGCATCTCGCCCACCAGTTCGGTCAGGTGACTCCAGGGCTGCGCCAACCCCTCCAGCGAGGTGGTTGAGTACAACGCCGCCATCAGCACCAGCCAATTGGTGGGCCAGTTCCACGGCGCGCTCCACTGCAGACCGGCCGCCACCAAGCGGGCGCCAGGCTTGAGGTGGGCCAGCACATGCCGAATCTCGGCGGGCTGGCGAAGGATGTCGTGGGTGAAATGAAACAGGGCCGCATCCGCCTGGCCGATGAGGGTGGCGGACTTGACCGGTGCATTCAGCAGTGTCACGTTGCGCCACTGGTGTTGCAAGACACGTTGCTGCGCAAGGTGCAACATGTCGGGCGACTGCTCGATGCCCACCAGCTGCCCCTGCTGCCCAACGCCGTGTTGCAGCAGCTCAAAACTCAAGCCGGTGCCGCAACCCACATCCAGCACGGTGTCGCCAGGCTGCAGCGCCAGACACGCAATCGCCCGGCGCCGAACCGGCTCAAAGGCGGCCAGTTCCGCATCGTAGAACCGGGCGCGCAGCCGGTATTGGTCAAGCGCCAACTGACGGTTGGGTTGGTCATGCACGGGGGTGACTCCGGTGAAGCCTTTTGGCGGGGATCAAGGGTGTCAATCTACACCACTTTGGCGGCCTGTCAACGCACCGATAATTCATGCTTTTCACAACTCTGGACGAAGCAATGAAAAAGCGTGTTTTATGGACGGTGGCAGGGCTGATGGCAGCGATGGTGCTGGCAGGCTGTGGCAAAAAAGAAGAGCCGGTGGTCGCGGCCCCAGCACCGGTGGCAGCCAAAGCCATCGTGATTGGCCTGGACGACAACTTCCCGCCGATGGGTTTTCGCGATGAAAAAAACGAGCTGGTCGGCTTTGACATCGACCTGGCCAAAGAAGTGGGCAAGCGCCTGGGCGTGGAAGTCACCTTCAAGCCGATCGACTGGAGCGCCAAGGAGTCCGAGCTCAACGGCAACCGCATTGACGTGTTGTGGAACGGTCTGACGATCACCGAAGAGCGCAAGGCCAACATCCTGTTCACCAAGCCTTACCTGGAAAACCACCAGATTGTGGTGGTGACCGACAAGTCGCCCATCACCAACAAGGCGGCGCTGGCGGGCAAGGTGGTCGGTGTGCAAGACGGCAGCAGCGCGGTGGACGCGGTGCAAAAAGACGAAGCCACCGCCAAGTCGATCAAGGAACTCAAGAAGTTTGCCGACAACGTGACCGCGCTGATGGACCTGTCCGCAGGCCGCCTGGATGCGCTGGTGGTCGATGAAATCGTGGGCCGCTATTACACCGGCAAGAAGCCCGGCGAATACCGCGTGCTGGAAGAAAACTTCGGCACCGAAGACTATGGCGTGGGCACCCGCAAGGGCGACACCGAACTGGCCGCCAAGCTCGACAAGGCGCTCGACGACATGAAGGCCGACGGCACCGCCGCGAAAATCTCCACCCAGTGGTTTGGCAGCGACATCGTCAAGAAATAAGCTGACGCCCCACCGGCTGTCATGGCGGGCTCCGGCCCGCCATCCATGACCCCGAAAGCATGGATGCCGGGTCAAAGCCCGGCATGACAGCCCGTCCAAAACAACCGATGACCTTCACATTGACACGCCCAAGTTGCCCGGTTGGATGTTGCCTTCAGAGGCTCTGACACTTTCCCCATGGATTACATCGCCACCATCTTGCCGCCCCTGTTGCAGGGCAGCGCGGTCACACTGCAGGTTTTCCTGATCACGCTGGTACTGGCCGTGCCGCTGGGGCTGGGGCTGGCGCTGGTCCGCATCTCCCGTTTCAAATTTTTGGGTGGCTTGGTGAACGGCTACATCTGGCTGATGCGCGGCACGCCGCTGATGCTGCAGATGCTGTTCATCTACTTTGCCCTGCCGTTCATCCCGATCATCGGTGTCCGGCTGCCGGATTTTCCGTCGGCCATTCTGGCCTTTGTGCTGAACTATTCAGCCTACTTTGCCGAGATCTTCCGCGCCGGCATCCAGTCGATCGACCGCGGCCAGTACGAAGGCGCCAAGGTGCTGGGTTTGAGCTACCCGCAGACCATGCGCCGCATCGTGCTACCGCAGGTGATCAAGCGCATCCTGCCGCCGATGAGCAACGAGACCATCACGCTGGTGAAAGACACCTCGCTGATTTACGTGCTGGCCATGAACGACTTGCTGCGCGCTGCGCGCGGCATTGTGCAGCGCGACTTCACCACCTCGCCATTTGTGGTGGCGGCGGCTTTTTACCTGATCATGACCCTGGTTCTGACCTACGGGTTCCAGCGCCTGGAAAAGAAATACGCGGTTTATGACGAATAGCCTGATGATCCGTGCGCGCGATGTGCACAAGCGTTTCGGCGCGGTGGAGGTGCTCAAGGGCGTCTCGCTGGACGTTGACAAGGGCGAGGTGATCGCCGTGATTGGCCCGTCCGGCTCAGGCAAAAGCACGTTCCTGCGCTGCCTGATCCACCTGGAAACCATCCACCGTGGCACCATCGAGATCGAGGGCGAAACGCTGGTCAGCACCGACGCCCAGGGCCATTGCCACTATGTGCCGCCCGCCGAGATCAGCCGGGTCTGCCGCAAGATGGGCATGGTGTTCCAGCACTTCAACCTGTTCCCGCACCTGACGGTGTTGCAGAACTTGATCGAGGCGCCGCTCACAGTCAAGGGCGCCCCCCGGGACGAGATCGTGCCCAAGGCCGAGGCGCTGCTGCGCAAGGTGGGCCTGTATGACAAGCGCGACAGCTACCCGTCGCGCCTGTCAGGCGGGCAAAAACAGCGCGTGGCGATTGCCCGGGCGCTGGCGATGGAGCCCGACATCATGCTGTTTGACGAGCCCACCTCGGCGCTCGACCCCGAGCTGACCGGCGAGGTGCTGAGCACCATGCGCGAACTGGCAGAAGAACACATGACCATGCTGGTAGTCACCCACGAGATGGCCTTTGCCCGCGAAGTGGCGGGGCGCGCCGTGTTCATGGACGGCGGCGTGGTGGTGGAAGCGCGCCCGGCGCGTGAGCTGTTTGCCGCACCACAACACCCGCGAACCCGCGCGTTTCTCGAAAAAATGCTGTAAGGGCGCAGCGGCATTGCCCCACATCAAGCTGGGCAGCCCAAAACCACCGTCGGCTGACAAAAAACCATCGCCCAGCGAGATGTTGGAAATCCGATACAAATTGTGCGAATTTGATCGAAATTCGATAATTATTTTTCAAATATTGTTGATGTCGATCAATTGGAACGGTGTTTCATGAATTTCGCGTGTGCGTTCTAGAATCCATTTAGCGACAATGCTGTTCATACGGTGAAATATTTAGACCGTTGAATCAGCCTCATAGAACCGTTCCGAGTCCGCAGGTCAACGACACTTTGACGTGTGATCCTGGAGCCTTCGCCCAGGCTGATATCTCAGACCTTCATTTTTTTGAAAAGGAGCTAACAATGGGTTCAGCTTGGGACGGGTTCAAACAAGGCAAATGGGCGCGCGAAATCAACGTGCGCGACTTCATTCAGGAGAATTTCACACCTTACACCGGCGACAGCGCCTTCCTGGCACCCACCACGCCGCGCACCGACGCGCTCTGGGGCCAAGTCAAAGAGTTGATGAAGGAAGAGATCAAAAAAGGCATTCTGGATGTGGAAACCCGCATCATTGCCGGCATCGACGCCTCGGGCGCGGGCTACATTGACCAGAGCCTAGAGCAAATCGTCGGCCTGCAGACCGACGCGCCTTTGAAACGCGCCATCATGCCGTTTGGCGGCATCCGCACGGTGCAAAGCGCCCTCAAGGCCTATGGCCGCGAGATGGACCCGGAAACCGAGCGCGTCTTCAAATACCGCAAAACCCACAACGACGGCGTGTTTGACGCCTACACCAAGAAGATGATGGCCGTGCGCAGCTCCGGCATCATCACCGGCCTGCCCGACGCTTATGGCCGTGGCCGCATCATTGGTGACTACCGCCGCGTGGCGCTTTACGGTGTGGACCGCCTGATTGAAGACAAACAGGCGCAACTGACCTCGCTGGACTTTGACGTGATGGACAGCGACACCATCCAGAAACGCGAAGAAACCGCCGAACAGATCCGCGCGCTCAAAGAGCTGATCACCATGGCCAAGAGCTACGATTTTGACATCCGCCAGCCTGCCAGCAACGGCAAAGAAGCCATCCAGTGGACGTATTTCGCCTACCTGGGCGCGATCAAGGAGCAAGACGGTGCGGCCATGTCGCTGGGCCGGGTTTCGACCTTCCTGGACATCTACCTGCAGCGCGACATTCTCAGCGGTGCGCTCGACGAGTCTGCTGCCCAGGAGCTGATTGACCACTTCGTCATGAAGTTGCGCATGGTGCGTTTCCTGCGTCCGCCAGCATACAACGCGCTGTTCTCGGGCGACCCGACCTGGGTCACCGAAGCGCTGGGTGGCATGTCGCAAGCCGGTGTGCCGATGGTCACCAAGACCAGCTTCCGCTTCCTGCACACCCTGTACAACCTGGGTGCCGCGCCCGAGCCAAACCTGACCGTGTTGTGGTCCGAGCGTCTGCCGGCCAACTTCAAGAAGTATTGCGCCAAGGTGTCGGTCGACACCAGCTCGCTGCAGTACGAAAACGACGATCTGATGCGCCCGCTCTACACCGACGACTACGGCATTGCCTGCTGCGTCTCGGCCATGACGATTGGCAAGCAGATGCAGTTCTTTGGCGCCCGCGCCAACCTGGCCAAGTGCATGTTGTACGCGATCAACGGCGGTATTGACGAAAAATCCGGCGAGCAAGTTGGCCCGCCGTTCTCACCGATCACCGGTGACTACCTGGACTACGACGAGGTGATGTACCGCTACGAGCAGTTCATGAAATGGCTGGCTCGCCTGTACGTCAACACGCTCAACGTCATCCACTACATGCATGACAAGTATTGCTACGAGCGGCTGGAAATGGCGCTGCACGACCGCGACATCCTGCGCACCATGGCCTGCGGCATGGCCGGCCTGTCGGTGGTGGCTGACTCGTTCTCAGCAATGAAATACGCCAAGGTCAAGATCATCCGCAACGAAGCGGGCTTGGCGGTGGACTACGAGATTGAAGGCGAGTACCCGCAATACGGCAACAACGACGACCGCGTGGACCAGATTGCGGTGGACATCATGACCCGTTTCATGACCGAAATCCGCAAACACACCTGCTACCGCAACGCGGTGCCGACCCAGTCGATCCTGACCATCACCTCCAACGTGGTCTACGGCAAAGCCACCGGCAACACGCCGGACGGTCGCAAAGCGGGTGAACCCTTCGCGCCGGGTGCCAACCCGATGCACGGGCGGGATCACAACGGCGCGGTGGCTTCGATGGCCTCGGTGGCCAAGTTGCCCTACGAATACGCAGCGGACGGCATCTCGTACACCTTCTCGATCGTGCCCAAAGCCTTGGGCAAGTCCGACAAGGAGCGGGTCGACAACCTGTGCGGCATTCTGGACGCCTACTTCTCCGATGGTGGTCACCACATCAATGTGAACGTGTTCAATGTCGAGACGCTCAAGGACGCGATGGAGCACCCCGAGCAGTACCCGCAGCTCACCATCCGCATCTCGGGCTACGCGGTCAACTTCATCAAGCTCACGCGTGAGCAACAGCTTGATGTGATCAACCGCACCCTGCACGAGCGCATTTAAGCGGGGCCAGTCCGATGTCCACGCAGCACCTGGTTGACATGCGGGCCAGGCTGGCGCCACGCGATGTGGCGCCGTCCGAAGCCCCGCCGCTGAGCGGCCGCATCCATTCGCTGGAAAGCGGCGGCATGGTGGACGGCCCGGGCATCCGCTTTGTGGTGTTCACGCAGGGCTGCCCGCTGCGCTGCCTGTATTGCCACAACCCCGACACCCAGGCCCTGTGTGACGGGCGTGAGATCAGTGTCGACGCGCTGATGGCGGAGATCACCAAATACCGCTCTTACATGAAGTTCACCGGTGGTGGCGTCACCATCACCGGGGGTGAACCGCTGATGCAACGCGACTTCACCGCCGAGGTGTTTCGCCGCTGCCAGGCTTTGGGCATCCACACCACGCTGGACACCTCGGGTTTTGCCAGCCAAAGCGTGGCCGCCACCGTGCTGGAACACGTGGACCTGGTGATGTTGTGCATCAAGGCGTTTGACCCTGACATCCACACCAAACTCACCGGCGTGCCGCGCGAGCCCTCGCTGCGCTTTGCCGAGTATTTGCACAGCATCCACAAGCCCACCTGGATCCGGTTTGTGCTGGTGCCGGGCATCACCGACCAGCCGCAAAACGTGGAAGGTCTGGCGAAGTTCCTCGCCCCCATGAGCAACATCGAGAAGGTGGAGATCCTGCCGTTTCACAAGATGGGCGAATACAAGTGGGAACGCATGGGCTTTGACTACGAGCTCAAGGACACCCCCTCCCCCACCGCGGCGCAGGTGCAACAAGTGGTGGACACCTTTCGCCAGTACAACTTGACGGTCGAGATCTAGAAGGACACCCATGAACGCGATGAAGCTGGGCACCGTGGCCGCACTGATGAAAACGCGCTTGACCACCGCCACCCCCTATGAAACCGTGGTGACGGCCGCCACGCGCATGGTGGACGCCAATCTGGGCGCGCTGCTGGTGGTGGACAACGACCGGCTGGTGGGCATCCTGTCCGAGCGCGACATCCTGCAACGTGTGGTGGCACGCCGTCGCGATCCCGAAACCACCACGGTCGGCAGCGTGCTCACGCCCAACCCCACCGCGGTGACCGCCGACACCCCGGTGGCCGAGTGCATCCAGATCATCCGCACGCGCGGTTTCCGGCACCTGCCGGTGATCAACGCCCGACGCAACCCGATTGGCGTCCTGTACTCGCGAGACTTGCTGCAGCACGTGCTGACCCTGATCGAAGACTCGCACCACCAGGAAGGTGACCTCACCGACATTCTGGGACCGAAGAAAAACAAGGACAAACCATGAACCGCTGGTGGATGGCCCTGATGGGCACGGCCTTACAGATGTGCATTGGCACGGTGTACGCTTGGAGTTATTTCCAGAACCCGCTGGCCCAGACCTATGGCTGGAACAACACCCAGGTGGCCTGGGTGTTCAGCACCACCATCCTGTTTCTGAGCCTGGGCGCCGCCGTGGGCGGCACCAAGCTGCCCATTTATGGCCCGCGCAAACTGGCGGTGCTGGGCAGCGTGTTGTTTGGCAGCGGTTACCTGCTGGGCGCGCTGGCGCTGTATGTTGAGTCCTTGCCATTGCTGTATCTGGGTTACGGCGTGGTGGGTGGCACCGGCATCGGGCTGGCTTACGTGCCACCCGTGGCCACGGTCGCCAAATGGTTCCCTGACAAAAAGGGCCTGGCCACCGGCATGGTCATCATGGGCTTTGGCTTGGGCGCGATGGTGATGTCCAAACTGATCGCGCCGATGTTGTTGCAGGCCGCCGACCACCACTTTCCGAGCGTGTTTGCGGTGTTGGGTGTGATATTTTTGGTGTTGGCCACCCCGCTGGCCTGGGGTCTGCAAGACCCACCTAGCGGCAGCACCCAGGGTGGTGGCTACGGTTCGGGCGCGGGTGTCGTGCAGTACCCCAGCACACGTGCTTTGCTGACCTCCGGGCGCTTTGCCTTGATGTGGCTGGTGATGTTTTGCAACACGGTGGCGGGCATCATGTTCATCGGCTTTCAATCCCCCATGGTGCAGGAGTTGTGGCGCCGCCAGGACGCCAGCCTGACGGTGGAGCAACTGGCCAGTTATGGCGCCACGCTGATCGCTTTCAGCGCCTTGTTCAACGGGGTGGGCCGGTTTGCCTGGGGCAGCCTGTCGGACAAACTGGGGCGCGTTACCGTGTTTCGCATCATGTTGCTAAGCCAGTTTGCCGCGTTTGTGGGCCTGGGTTTTGTCGAGAGCCCGTGGGTGTTTGGCGTGCTGGTGTGTTACATCCTGCTGTGTTACGGCGGCGGTTTTGGCACCTTGCCTGCCTTTGTGTCGGACACCTTTGGCGCCAAGATGATGGCGGTGGCCTACGGCGCGCTGCTCACCACCTGGGGCTCGGCCGGTATTGTGGGGCCGCAATTGGTGGCCTGGCTGCGCGACAACTACCCGCAGAACGCCTCTACTTACGCGTTCTACGTCGGTGCGGCGTTTTTGCTGGCCGGTTTTCTGGTGTCATTGGGCCTGCGCAACCCAGCCACGCCAAAGGGTTGAGCGCCGCTGCACACGCTTTGTTGAAAGGGTTTCGCACCGCGCCGTATTGAAAAGCACGGAAACAGTCCCAGTTAGCGGGCTTGTGCATCAACCGGACCGGAAGGGAAACGCGTGGCCTTCGCTATCTTGTGCGCCGCGGCCTTGGGCCTGATTCTGGTGCTGCTGGTGCAACCGCACTGGCGCGCGTACCGCCAGCGTCGGGTCGCGATGCACCCCTTTCCCGCCGCTTGGCGCAAGGTGTTGCAGCGCCGTGTGCCCTTGCTGCGGCGTATGCCGGCAGATTTGCAGCTGCAGCTGAAAAAACGCATCCAGATCTTCATTGCTGAAAAAGCCTTCATCGGCTGCGCCGGTCTGCAAGTGACCGAAGAAATGCGTGTGGTCATCGCCGCGCAAGCCTGTTTGCTGGTGATGAACCGCTCCATGGCGCATTTCGCACATGTGCGCCAAATTTTGGTCTACCCCGGCACCTTCGTCACCCAGCGCACCGTCACCGATGAGTTGGGTTTGCAGCAGGACGAGCGGCAGGCCCTGTCGGGCGAATCCTGGGAGCAGGGGCAGGTGATCCTGTCATGGCAGGACGCACTGGAAGACGCGGCCTGGCCCGATGATGGGCATAACGTCGTGCTGCACGAGTTTGCCCACCAACTGGACCAGGAAAACGGCGCCGCCCAGGGCGCCCCGCCACCCGCCGCGGGCGACCGGCAACACAACCCCGAGCGCTGGAAACAAGTGTTCAGCCAGGCCTATCGCCAGTTGCAACGCCAGGCACGGCGCGGCGAACAGGGGTTGCTCAACCCCTACGGCGCCCAGAACCCGGCCGAGTTTTTTGCCGTGGCCACCGAGACATTTTTCGAGCGTGCCACCGAGATGGCAGAACACTACCCGGCGCTGTACCAGGAACTGTGTGGTTATTACAAGGTGGACCCGGCGAGCTGGCACTGAGCGGGCCACGACCCGCCAGCCATGTCCTCGAGTCCGGGATGACAGCCGAGGATCTTCCCGTTAAACCTGGGGCTTGATCGGCGCCAGCGCGGTGCCAAACTTCTCGCGCAGGGGGTCATGGCCCAGCGGCGGAAAGTCCAGCCGGGCCTCGGGCACCTTGCGGTCCGGGATGTGGTCCAGCAGGTGACGGATGAGCGTGAGGCGACCGGCGCGCTGGTCGTTGAAGTCGACCAGCGTCCAGGGGGCGTGTTTAGTGTGGGTGGCTTTGAGCATCGCGTCACGCGCCTGGCCGTACTCGGCGTATTTTTCCCGCGCTTGTCTGTCGATCGGGCTCAGTTTCCAGCGCTTGAGCGGGTCGGCCAGCCGTTCGGCAAAACGCTCTTCCTGCTGCGCCTGGTCCACCGTGAGCCAGTACTTGAAGAGCAAAATGCCGTCGTCCACCAGCATTTTTTCAAACACCGGCGCCTGCTTCAAAAAGGCTTGGGTCTGCGCCTCGGTGCAAAAGCCCATGACCCGCTCCACGCCCGCCCGGTTGTACCAACTGCGGTCAAACAGCACGATGTCACCTGCCGCTGGCAGGTGCGGCACGTAGCGCTGAAAGTACCACTGGCTCTGCTCGCGCTCGCCAGGTTTGCCCAGCGCCACCGTGCGGCATTGGCGCGGGTTCAAGGTGTCGGAGATGGCTGAAATCACGCCGCCCTTGCCGGCGGTGTCGCGCCCCTCGATCACCACCATCAGGCGCTTGCCGGTGTGCGCCAGCCAGCGCGCCAAGTCATTGAGCTCATGCTGCAGCGGCTCCAGCTTGTCAAAGTAATCACTTTTGCCCAAGGGACCGGGCTGGCCGTTTTTGGATTTTTTCATAACCCCATCGTAGCGCGACGCCAGCAGCTTGTGTGATATGGTGGAAAATCGAGTCTTACCCAACACTTACAAACCAGAACCCACCATGCTTCAAAAATCCCCTGCTTTTCCCGGTGTGCCCGGCCCGGTTGTTGTGATCGTCATGGACGGCTACGGCATTCCCAAGCTCGACGTGGGCAGCGCCATTGCCGCCGCGCGCAAACCGACGCTGGACCGCCTGTTTGCCGAGTGCCCGCACATCAGCCTGCGCGCCCACGGCACCGCGGTGGGCATGCCGTCAGATGACGACATGGGCAACTCCGAAGTCGGCCACAACGCCATTGGCGCCGGGCAGGTTTACAGCCAGGGCGCGGCACTGGTGGCCAACGCCATTGCCGACGGTTCCATCTGGCAGGGTGAAGCCTGGCAGCAGGTCGTGGCGGGTGCCAAAGCAGGCCGGGGTGTGGTGCACTTCATCGGCCTGTTTTCTGATGGCAACGTCCACAGCCACATTGACCACCTGAAAGCCATGGTGGCCCAGGCCAAGCTGGAGGGTGTGAAAACGGTGCGAGTCCACGCCCTGCTGGACGGCCGCGATGTGCCCGAAACCAGTGCGTTGGACTATGTGGTGCCTTTTGAGGCCTTTCTGACTGAGCTCAGCACCGACGGGTTCGATGCCCGCATCGCCTCGGGCGGTGGCCGCCAGAACATCACCATGGACCGTTACGACGCCAACTGGCCGATGGTCGAAAAGGGCTGGAAAACCCATGTGCTGGGCCAGGGCCCGCAGTTTGCCAACGCCACCGCCGCCGTGAATGGCCTGCGCGAGCGCCATCCGGGCACCATCGACCAGGATTTACCTGAATTTGTGATTGCCGAGAACGGCCAACCGATTGGCACCGTGGAGGACGGCGACTCGGTGGTGTTCTACAACTTCCGCGGTGACCGGGCCATCGAGATCACCCGCGCCTTTGTTGAGGCAGACTTCAGCCGCTTTGACCGGGTACGCACACCCCAAGTCACCTACGCCGGCATGCTGCAGTACGACGGTGACCTGCAACTGCCCAAGCGTTTTCTGGTGACACCTCCTGCCATCAAGGACACCTCGGGCGAGTGGTTCAGCAAGGCGGGATTAAGTCAGTTCGCCTGCTCAGAGACGCAGAAATTCGGTCACGTCACTTACTTCTGGAACGGCAACCGCTCCAACAAGTTTGAGGGTGAAAGCTGGCAAGAAGTGCCCAGCGATGTGGTGCCTTTTGAGCAGCGCCCCTGGATGAAGTCGGCTGAAATTGCCGACGCCATGATTGCCGCCATCCAAAGCGGCCAGTACAAGCTGCTTCGTTGCAACTTTGCCAACGGCGACATGGTCGGCCACACCGGCAACTTCCGCGCCGCCACCATGGCTGTGGAAGCCGTTGACCTGGCCCTGGCGCGCCTGCTGCCTGTCATTGAAGCCGCTGGCGGCGTCGCGCTGATCACCGCCGACCACGGCAACGCCGACGAGATGTACGAGCTGGACAAAAAAACCAAACAGCCTTCCCTGAACAAGGACGGTTCTTACAAGGCCAAAACCGCCCACACCCTGAACCCGGTGCCGCTGATCCTGTTTGACAAGGTCACGGGCGGCAAGCTGGGCTTGCAGCAAACCGCCACCGCCGGCCTGTCCAACATTGCCGCCACTGTGGCCAACCTGGCGGGGCTGGAGAAACACGCCAAGTGGGACGAGAGTCTGTTGCAGGTGGTGTGAGCTGACGCAGCCCGCCCGAAGCAACATCAGGGCGGGCTGGAACGTGAAGGTGCAAGAACGCACACGTTGGGCCTGAATGTGTGCCATCCAACGGACGCACAACCCACCCGGCCTGACACTTGACGGCACAAGCTGCCGGAGACCCCCTTGCCCATTTGTCATTCCCTTCACCCGCACACCCGCGGGCTGCGCTGGCCAGGCGTTCGTCCGCTGTCATGGTGAGCCGCACCCTCCAGCGCTCTTTCAATGCCATGGCGCGCTTGGCGCTTCGCAACGGCGCCAAAGCGATGAAGCTGGCCATGAAGCCCGCCAAAAAACAGCGCAAACCAGGCGTCATCAAGCCCAAGCTGTCTCGCCCCACCCCAACCAAGCGCGTTGCAACCGGCCGTGCGTCGGCTGCCGCGGCCCCCTCTGCCAGCAAGCTGGCGCGCACGTCACGGCTGCAGTGGACCACGGGCATGGCGACGGGTGCCGGTGGTGCCCGGCGCTACCGGCTTTTCAAACCAACGGGCGTGTTGCGTGGCGAACGCCTGCCGCTGGTGGTGATGCTGCATGGCTGTGCCCAGGACGCCCAGGCCATGGCAGCCAGCACCCAAATGAACCGGCTGGCGCAAGCTGAACGCTTCATGGTGCTGTACCCCGAGCAAGACCGGCTGGCCAATCTGCAAAACTGCTGGAACTGGTACGACACGCGCGCGGGCCGTGCGCAGCGCGAAGCCGACTCGGTGGCGTCTGCCGTTGACCAACTCTGTCTGACGCAGCCGGTGGACCCGCAGCGCGTGGCGGTGGTGGGCCTGTCAGCCGGGGCCGGTCTGGCCAGCTTGCTGGCGGTGCGCCAACCCGGGCGCTTTCAGGCGGTGGTGATGCACTCCGGTGTCGCTCCAGGCCTGGCCAGCTCGTCGGCTACCGCACTGGCGGCGATGCGCGGACGCCGGGTGGCGGTGCCGCTGGCGCCGCTGGCGGCGGGCTTGCACCTGCCCGCCCTGCTGGTGATCCAAGGCAGCGCCGACCCCATCGTGGCAGCGTCCAACGGCGCCCAGGCGGCCAAGCTGTGGGCAGATCGGGAAGGCGCGCAGGCGCGTTTGCCACGCACCGTGCAACGTGGCAAACGTTATTCGGCCACCGTCACGGACTACCGCCACCGGGGCCGGCTGGTGGCCACCCTGTGTTCGATCAGCGGGTTGGGTCACGCCTGGAGCGGTGGCGCACCGGGCGCGGCTTACAGCGACCCCAAGGGCCCCGATGCCTCGCGCATGGCCTGGTCATTCATGAAAAAACAGTTTGCCAACCGTACCGGCCTGGGTTAACGGGAAAGAAAAGAATTGTCATGCCGGGCTACGACCCGGCATCCAGGCGTTCGGGGAATGGATTGCGGGTCGTGGCCCGCAAAGACATCTTATTTGGGTTGTGGCAGCAGGCGCTCGCATTCCTCTTTGACCGCGGCATAACACTCGCAGGCGCGCTCCTCCAATTTGGCGCGGTCCAGCACGGTGATGCTGCCGCGCGCCTTGGCGATCAAGCCTTCTTTTTGCAGCTTGCCGGCCGTTTGGGTGACGCTTTCGCGGCGAACGCCCAGCAAGTGCGAAATCTGCTCCTGGGTGATGGTCATCTTGTCGCTGTGCAGACGGTCAAAACTCATCAGCAGCCAGCGGCAAAACTGTTGCTCCACGGCATGGTGCTGGTTGCACACGGCGGTCTGCGATGTCTGGCAAATCAGCGCCTGGGTGTAGAGCAGCGCCAGGTGCTGCAGCTTGCCACCCAGTTCAAACTCGCGCTTCATGATTTTGCGGCTGAGCCGATAGGCTTGGCCCGCGCTTTGCACCTCGGTGGCGCTGGGCATGCTTTCGCCCCCCATGTAAATCGAGATGCCGACCAGGCCTTCGTTGCCGACCAGGGCAATTTCGCTCGACGAGCCGTCTTCCAGGGCGTAGATCAGCGAGACGATGCCGGAAATCGGGAAATGCAGAAATTTGACATGGTCGCCAGACTCCGACAGGGTCCAGCCCAGCGGCATGGCCACCAGTTCCAGGTCGGGCAGCAGGCGTTCAAACTCCGTTTTGGGCAGCGCGGCCAGAATCTGGTTTTGCCTCGGGTCGGGCACGGAGGGCTTGGATGATTTCGGCATGGAACCTTATGGAGAATCTGGACGGGCCAAATGTAAGCTACCGCACAGAGCTTTTCCGGTGGAACGCCCAGAATAAGTGGATGGCTCGCGGCACGCGATCAGCACAACAGCGCCCTGGCGCCTCGTCATGACACATGAACCTCTCTCGACATTGCCCGAAGGCCCCCCCGCAGCCAAGTCCTTGAAAGGGGTGTTGAACGACAGCGAGCACGCCTGGGGCATGGTCAAAGAATCTGCCGAGGAACTGGCGTCCGTCAACCAGGTCCTCAGTGATGGATTGTCAGACGGGATCAGCCCGCATGAAATGGGGTCCGCCCTGGCCAAAAGCGAAGCCGTTGAGGTCAAAGTGCAAGACGCGTCAGAAAAACTGTCGCAGGTGAATCTGGCGTTGGAGAACGAGGTGCAAGAACGACACCTGCTGGAACAGGAACTGGCCCGCGTCACCGACCAACAACAGCAGGCGCATCATGCCTCGCTGCATGATGCGTTGACCGGCCTGCCCAATCGCGTGCTGTTCAACGATCGGCTGGAACATGGCATCGAGCAGGCCAAACGACAAGGCTGGACGCTGGCCGTGATGTTTCTGGACCTCGATCAATTCAAGGTCATCAACGACGCCCACGGCCACGACGTGGGTGATGCGGTGCTGCTGTCGATTGCCCAGCGGCTGACCGACACCACCCGTACGGACGACACGATCAGCCGCCATGGTGGCGACGAATTTTTGTACCTGCTGATGGACGTCAACGACAGGCAGGATGCCGCCATCGTGGCAGAAAAAATCATCCAGGCGGTGCACCTGCCTTGTGCCACCAGCGTCGGGGAGCTCAGCGTCAGCACCAGTGTTGGCATTGCGTTGTATCCCACCCATGGCAACACGGCAGCAGCCTTGATCGCCCATGCCGACGCTGCGATGTACCAGGCCAAGCAAACCCGCAGCGGTTATGCCTTTGCCAATGACAACGCTAAGTTGCCGCCGGCGCGTGGGTCAGCTCATCGGCAAACTGGTGGTTGACTTCGCGGTGGCGCGCCTCATCGGCGCGGATCACGACGATGACATCGCGCAGCAAGCTGCCAGGCGGCAACTGCCAGTAGTCCAGCGCGACCTGCGGTGCCGGCACATTCGCATAGGTGCCACGGTCGACGCCGGCCAAGTACTCGGTGTAACTGTAAACCGCCTCTTCTTCCAGGTAGCCCACCATCCGGTGCGCCGATTTGGGTGACAGCAGGTACAGCAGAAAAAACAGGTTGTAAAAAACCCCTTGCGCGAGAACGATCAGCAGCCGCTCCAGCCGCGACGGCTGCGCAATGGCGATGAAGGTCATCAAATGCATGCGTTCATTTTCAGCCTCGTCCAGCAGCACGCGGATCCAGCCCCCATCACTTTCCATACGGCGCAGTGCGCGCAAATGTTGCAGCGCACCCGCCACCATGCCCGGCACCGCTGCCACGGTTTCCAGCACCACCGCGCGATGGCCATACCGATTGGCAAACAATGTGTCGGCAAAAAATCGCATGAGCTTGACCAGCCGGTAGGCAAACCAATCACCCCAACCCGCAGGTTGCCGGTGTGGGCTGCGCTCAGCGTTGGTCACAGGGGGAGCGGTGAGGTGGGCTGCCCGGCACGGTCCACCGCGGCGCATCCCGTGCACCAGCCGCTGTGGCCAGGCTCAACCATAGGTTCTTGATATGTGCCCCAGAGCAAACACCGAATTGGGCACATTGGGCCGGGTGGACAAGGCCACCGGTTTCTTGAACACGCCGCGGTGGGGTGCCGTTTTTTGCTCAATCTTGAGCCCCAAGGCCAACTGGCCAAGCACCAGACTCTTCAAGGTGACAGAGTGGGTGAAGTCCAGCACGGTGGCATTCATGGCATCCCACAGGTCTTGCGTCATGTCATGCACCGGGGACGCGTCTTTCGGCCGGGCTTTGGGTGGGGCATCTTCGACCGCGCAGATGATGTCTGCCACTGTGATGCCCTCCACCTCACGGCTGATAGCGTAGCCGCCACCGGGTCCGCGCACACTGGTGACCAGCCCGTGCTGGCGCAGCTTGCTGAACAACTGCTCCAGGTAAGACATCGAGATGTGCTGGCGCGATGCGATGTCGACCAGCGATACCGGTCCGAGACCTTCACGCAAGGCGACGTCGATCATCGCGGTCACGGCAAAGCGGCTTTTGGTACTTAAACGCATGTTGAATACTCCTGCCAGGGCAACCAACCTCGATGGGATAAAGGCACATCCAGCCAGGCCAGCGTGACGAACCCGCTTGCCGGACACCCGCACCGTGCTACCGCTTTAACGCAAGCCAAAAAAAGACAAGACCGCAAGAATGATCACAACGGCGCCGACCAGATAAACGATGCTGCTCATAAGTTACCTCTTTGGTTGGAGATGAAAAATTTCAGGGTCGAATGGGTTACCTGAATCCATCCAGGCCATCCGGGTTGCCATTTCACCGCGCCAGGCAAGGGCTGTCGGTATGCCAACGAACATAAGAGGCAAATACAAAAAAGGCCCAGCACAAGGGCTGGGCCAAGTCTCTTTCGAGCCGTGAGTGAAGGGAGGAATTTCAGTCACGGGGGCGGTTGATGCCCGGTTGC
The DNA here is from genome assembly GCF_020594515.1 of Rhodoferax sp. U2-2l. Taxonomy (GTDB): domain Bacteria; phylum Pseudomonadota; class Gammaproteobacteria; order Burkholderiales; family Burkholderiaceae_C; genus Rhodoferax. Next base: position 47,931 of record NZ_JAJCTH010000002.1, on the reverse strand, counting down.
ACTTTAGGGGTTGCCACCCGCGTGGTTTGTTCGGTGTCGCACGAACGGGCGGAGGGGACTGTTACCAATCGCAACAAACTGACAAGTGCCGTGGACACCTGGGTCAGGGTCAGCAGGCGCCCACTTTTGTCTGGCGGTCACTCAGCAAACGGTCAATGGCCTCCAGCAGATCGGTCAATTTGTAGGGTTTGGTCAGGTACCGGGCAAACCCCGCTTGCAGCCCCGCCTGGATATGGGCCGCACAGGCGTCCGCCGACACGGCGATGACCGGGATATGGGATGTGTGCGGGTTGCGACGCAACCCCTTCAAGACCTCACTGGCGCGAAGGTCTGACAGCGAGGTGTCCAGAACAACCACCCCGGGCAAAGAGGTTTCCGCCAGGTTCAAGCCGTCCTGGCCGTTGTCGGCCGTCAACAGCGTCAAGTCATCGCGCCGGGAAATCAATTGCGTCATCAGCTGCATGTTGGCAGGGTCGCTGCCAATGACCAACAAAGTGTGCTCGGGGGAGGATGTTGAAATTTCGTGCACGGAATCTCCCTTTTTAACGTGACATTCATCGGCTGTCATCTATTCGGCGGTGGGGTGGCTCGGCCGCCAAGGAGGTCAGACCGGCTTCACGCCTTGCGCTGCAGACCATTATGTGCGGTACCGCACCGGCCCCGGGCAAGTCGGGGCCAAAAATGTAACCGTTTGTGACCGTCAACCTGCAACGTTTCACGCCCCGCCACAGCGCACGCGGCACGCCTTCATTTCCGGTGCGGCATCCCCAATGGGCCAAACGTACGCTGTCACACGGACACAGCAGTCATGGCGGGCCTATCGTCATTCGTCCCCTGACCGGCTGAGCAGCGGCTCATGCCATCTTTACACCTGCACCTGGAGAAGTTTATGAACCCATTGATCACCCCGCCGTCCCACACCGAACCGGTTGACGACGACATGGCCGAGCAGGCCAACCCCGGCCACGGAATTCCGTCACAAGACCCGGATGCCGCCGCGCAGACGCTGCTGGCCCCCGAGGACGCCGAACGCGAGGCCAACTCGGTGCTGATCGGCGGCGGCGTGATGGCGGGCGCTGCTGCAGGGGCAGCCGTTGGCATGGCGGTGGCCGGCCCGGTTGGCGTGCTGGTGGGTGCCTCGGTGGGTGCTGTTGCCGGTGCCATGGGCGGCGCGGCTGCGGGCGCCGCGGCGAATCCCGACGAGGCGATGCCCGCCGACCCGGGCACCGCAGAATCCGTGCGCCTGCACATCGACGACAGCGGCGGCAGCGGCCGGCCGGTGGTGCTGATCCATGGCTGGCCGCTGTCAGCCCAAGCGTGGGCGCCGCAAGTGTCGGTGCTTCAAGCGGCGGGCTACCGCGTGGTCACCTATGACCGCCGGGGCTTCGGGCGGTCTGACAAGCCGGAGTCCAGCTACAGCTACGACACGCTGGCCGACGACCTGCAACGCGTGCTGGCGCAGTGCGACCTGCAGGACGTGACGCTGGTGGGTTTCTCGATGGGCGGGGGCGAGGTGGCGCGCTACGTGGCCCGCCACGGCGAATCGCGCCTGCACAGCGTGGTGTTTGCCGCCGCCGTGCCGCCATATCTGATGAAGACCGCCGACAACCCCGACGGGCCGCTCACACAGCAGAACGCTCAGCAGATGACGATCGCGCTGGAGCAGGACCGCCAGGCCTTCTTTGAGCAATTCACCAAAGACTTCTTCTCGGCCAACGGTGTGTTGCAGGTCACCGAGTCGCAGCGCAGTCAGGCCGTCGCGCTGTGCCAGCAGTCAGCGCAACATGCCGCCTTGGCATGCATGGACGCGTTTGCCACCACCGATTTCCGTGAAGACCTGAAGCGGGTGACGGTGCCCACGCTGGTGATTCATGGCGATGCCGACAGCATTGTGCCCATCGAAGGCTCGGGCCTGCGCACCCACCGCGCCGTGCCGCACAGCCAGCTGGTGCGGGTGGCCGGTGCGCCGCACGGCTTGAACGTGTCGCACGCGCAGGCCTTCAACGATGCGCTGCTGACGTTTCTGCGGGTGTGAGGCGTTGTCGCGACCGGATCGGTATGGCCGGTGTTTATTCTGCGCAATTAAAGTCGTAAACAGGGGCTGAGCATTCATGCGGGTTTGCGGCGTCTCAAATTGACAACACCTCGAATTAAAGTCGTAAACAACCCTACACCACCGGCCTCAGCCATTCATTCATGCAATGGCTAAATTCGCCAAGGATGACTCTTGGTTCATCAAATTTGCCCATGGTGGCTAACTGACGCGCACCTCAGCCGGCCCCCAAAACTCATACTGTCACGATATTGACAGCGCAAATACAACATAAGCGCCAACTTTCCCATTCTGGCGCGGTGGGGGAACGACTGGGTGGGGCCAGTTGCTGCCACTCGCAAGTGACTGCTTTGGATCAGTAAATTCCAGTGCCATCGGTAAACCGAGTACCTGTCATTCGCAGCGGGCACCTTCGTGCCCATAGGAGTCAGTGGGCAAAGTGAGGACCGGACGTTCGCGGGTTCGGCCGGACAAGCCAAAGCAGTCATTCAAATTTCAGGATCAAATTTTCCGTTTGGCGGTCGGCAGGGCAGCGGTTCCTGACATAGGTTTCCCCGAAATGCTCGCTCCAGACCAGTCAGTCACCCCAGTAGCCTGACAGTCAGCAATGTGACGTCGATTTCGAGGGTCGCTGCACCCGCCAACGACCAGAAGCGGGTGCTCACCGGTGGCAGCTTACGGGAGGCAGAAAGCTATCACTGTGTAGACTTCAAAAACGGCCCATCATCTGACTCCGCCAGATATTCCAATGTCGACAATGCCGGCAGCGAATTCTGAGGCCGGTGTGCAGCGAGGGCTGCCTAAAATTACTTACGAGTGGCCTGCGTGATTTGTCCTTGACGAAGCGTTTGGGTAAATCACTTTTAGTCGTCAGTAACATGCAACGCAGTCGACCCACGACAATGAACGCCTCAGCCCACGACTTTTCATCGTGGGAACCTAGAGTAGATAACTATTTATTTACAGCGTCCTGGCCACGACCGCTAATGTTGATCGTCGAATCCTGTTTGGCTTCACGACAAAGACGACAGCACCGAAACGCAAGGCCAATCATCATCAGCACTATTTTGGAATTCATCGATGGAAATTAAGGTCAACTTTCTCGACAAGCTTCGTCTTGAGGCCAAATTCGATGACTTCACGGTTATCGCCGATCAACCGATTCGTTACAAGGGTGACGGCTCGGCGCCGGGCCCGTTCGATTACTTTCTGGCCTCATCGGCCCTGTGTGCAGCTTACTTCGTGAAGTTGTACTGCGACACACGCAATATCCCCACCGAGAACATCCGCTTGTCGCAGAACAACATCGTGGATCCGGAAAACCGCTACAAGCAGACGTTCAAGATCCAGGTTGAGTTGCCAGCGGATATTTCTGCCAAAGATCGCCAAGGCATTTTGCGTTCCATCGAACGTTGCACGGTCAAAAAAGTGGTGCAAACCGGGCCAGAATTTGTGATTGAAGAGGTCGAGAACCTGGACGCTGATGCGCAGTCCTTGCTGACCCTGAAGCCTTCCGCTGACACCCACACCTACATCGCGGGCAAAGACCTGCCCTTGGAGCAAACCATCGCCAACATGTCGGGCGTGTTGGCCAATCTGGGCATCAAGATTGAAATCGCTTCGTGGCGCAATCTGGTTCCCAATGTGTGGTCGCTGCATATCCGCGACGCACACTCGCCGATGTGTTTTACCAATGGCAAGGGTGCGACCAAGGAAAGCGCGTTGGCGTCGGCGTTGGGCGAATACATCGAGCGCCTGAACAACAACCACTTTTACGCGGGGTCGTACTGGGGCGAAGACATCGCCAACGCCGCGTTTGTGCACTACCCGAACGAGCGCTGGTTCAAGCCGGGCCGCAAAGATGCGTTGCCCGCCGGCATCCTGGATGACTACTGCCTGCAGATCTACAACCCCGACGGTGAATTGCGTGGCTCACACCTGATCGACACCAACTCCGGCCATGTCAAGCGTGGTATTTGTTCGCTGCCCTTTGTGCGGCAGTCGGACGGTGCGGTGGTGTATTTCCCGTCCAACCTGATCGAAAACCTGTTCGTCAGCAATGGCATGAGTGCTGGCAACACGCTGGCCGAGGCGCAGGTGCAATGCTTGTCTGAAATTTTTGAGCGGGCGGTCAAACGCGAGATTCTGGAAGGCGAAATCACCTTGCCTGATGTACCGCCCGAGGTGCTGGCGAGATACCCGGGCATCCTGGCGGGTATCCAAGCGTTGGAAGAGCAAGGTTTTCCGGTGCTGGTGAAAGACGCCTCGCTGGGTGGGGTGTACCCGGTGATGTGTGTCACCCTGATGAACCCGCGCACCGGCGGTGTGTTTGCCTCGTTCGGCGCGCACCCGAGTATGGAGGTTGCGCTGGAACGCAGCCTGACTGAGTTGCTGCAGGGCCGCAGTTTTGAAGGCCTGAACGATTTGCCGCAGCCCACCTTCACCAGCAACGCGGTGACCGAACCCAACAACTTTGTGGAGCACTTCATTGATTCCAGCGGTGTGGTGTCGTGGCGCTTTTTCAGCGCCAAATCCGATGTCGAGTTTGTCGCGTGGGATTTTTCCGGCCAAGGCGAGAACGCCAATGCCGAGGAAGCCGCGACCTTGTTCGGCATTCTGGAAGCCATGGGCAAAGAGGTCTACACGGCGGTGTACGACCAGCTGGGCGCCACCGCCTGCCGGATTCTGGTGCCCGGTTATTCGGAGGTGTATCCGGTCGAAGATCTGATCTGGGACAACACCAACAAAGCGCTCTTGTTCCGCGAAGACATCCTGAACCTGCACCAGCTGGACGACACGAGCCTGCAAGCGCTGCTGGAGCGTCTGGACAACAGTGAGCTGGACGACTACTCCGACATCGCCACGCTGATCGGTATCGAATTCGATGAGAACACCGCCTGGGGACAGTTGACCGTTCTTGAGCTCAAGCTGCTGATTCAACTCGCCTTGCGGCAATGGGATGAGGCGCATGAGTTGGTGGGCGCCTTCTTGCAATACAACGACAACTCGCGCGAGCGAGGTCTGTTTTACCAAGCCTTGAACGTGGTGCTGGAAGTGCAACTGGATGACGACCTGGAGCTGGAGGACTACCTTGTCAATTTCCGACGAATGTTTGGCAATGCACGCATGGACGCGGTGTTGGGGGCCGTGGACGGCAGCGTGCGCTTCTTCGGGTTGGCGCCCACCAGCATGAAGTTAGAGGGGCTTGAGCGGCACCACCGCTTGATCGACAGCTACAAAAAACTGCACATGGCGCGGGCCAATGCGGCAGCTATGGCCAGCTAGGGTTTCAAGATGTTCGTGTGATGATGACGTTCAGTCTTATGTTTCGGGGTGGTTCAAACCCGGCTAACACTTTGACCTGAAATGTACGTAAGGCATCGGTAGCGCCGAAATTGACCAAAACTTAACTTGGCCGACATTCCCTAAGTGCAAGAGCTTGGGCAAGCGGCTGGGGGTCGATAAAGTCATCGAAATCAAAGGTTTCTGCCAGTGCTCCGATGTCGAGCAGATGCTGGTATTTGCTGCGCAGCAGGGCGATGCGGTTGGGTGCCAGCGACAGGTCTGTTTGCGAAGCCAGGCGGCTAGAGTAGCCAAGTTGCAGCAGGTCTTCGGGTAGCCCGGTTTCCTGCGCAAACAGCCGGTGGGTCGCGTCCAGGTTGTCCAGCGCCCAGGCTTTCGCGTCGAGCAGCCGCCTGACCCAGCGGGCTACAAGATCGGGCCGTTGCTTGAGCAGACCGTTTGATACGGTCAGCACGCAGGGCGTGCCAAAGCCGGATTGGTCATCCTCGTTGCCAGCCAGCGCGGCCACCAGGACCGCGCCCGTCGTTGCCCGCAAGATCGCGCTCAGGGCGCCGTCGGCGTAAATGGCGTCAACTTCACCGCGGTACAGGGCCGCCACCTCTTCGCGCTGAACCGCGAACTGACTGACGGCGCCCCACAGAGACTGGCCGGCCTGGCTGCCGGTGCGTGCGTCGGCGATGTATTCGCGCTCGATCAGCACCTCGACGAGTTCCACATCACCTGCCGACAGGGCGCCTGATGATGTCCAAGCCTGAATACCGCCCAGCACGCTGGCGCGCCACCAGTCCACATCGTCATGGACCCGGCGCGGGACCGCCAGCCGCTTGCCCTTGAGGTCGGCCAGCTCGCGGATGCCCGAGCCGGGCAGGGCAAAGAAGCCGTGCACCCGGTCGTGCCAGCTGATGCCGATGACTTTCAACTCGGCACCGCGCGCCCGTGAGATCAGCGGCGGCACATAGCCGCCAAAGCGAAACGAGTTGGGCTGACTGTGCCGGTAATGCGACAGCTGGACTTCTTTGTCTGCGGACGAGGCCAGCGAGCGCACTTCAATGCCGTCGCCGGCGAATTCCTGCGCCAGCCAGCCCTGGCGGATGGCAATTGAGGCCGCCGTTGGCGCTGGGCAGCGGGTGTACCACAGGGTGTCGATGGCCATCTGATCCGGCCTTTCAGAGCCCGATCGAGGGCGACAGGTCCAGCAGCTCCAGCGGCACAGGCCCTCAAAGCCGATGCCCAGCGCCCCAAACACGCCCGACGCAGTGCCAAAGCATTGCTGGTGCAAATCCAGGGGCAAGGCTATCAAGGCGGCTACAGCGCAGTGACCGACTTCACACGGGCCTGGCGTGAGAGCGCGGGTCAATCGGTGACCAAGGCATTCGTACCACTGAACTTCGAACTCGGCGAAGCCTTCCAGTTTGACTGGAGCGATGAGGGACTCATCGTCGGTGGTGTGTTCTACAAGGTGCAAGTGGCCCATTTGAAACTGTGCGCCAGTCGCGCCTTCTGGCTGGTGGCCTACCCCAGCCAGGGTCATGAAATGCTGTTTGACGCCCACACCCGGTCCTTTCAGGCATTGGGAGGTGTCACCCGACGCGGCATCTACGACAACATGTGGACTTGGGGTTTTGCCAAGACAGCCGTGGATAAGGTCAAAAAGGGCAAAGGCCGCATCGTCAACGCCCGCTTTGCGGCCACGTGCAGCCATTATCTGTTCGATCCTGACTTCTGCAACGTCGCCTCCGGCCGGGAGAAAGGCGTGGTCGAGAAGAACGTGCAAGACAGCCGTCGTCGCATCTGGATCGAGGCTGGTACCCGTCGTTTTGGCTCCTTCATTGAACTCAACGCCTGGCTGGGTGAGCGTGTGCGTGCCATCTGGGCTGACACCCAACACCCGGTCCACAAACAATTCACCGTGGCCGAGATGCTGGAATTGGAGAGAGCGCATCTGATGTCCATGCCCGCGCCCTTTGACGCTTACGTGGAGAAGGTCGCCCGCGTGAGCAGCACCTGCCTGGTGGCCGTGGCACGCAACCGCTACTCCGTGCCCTGCGAATGGGCCGGCCACATGGTCAGCACCCGGCTGTATCCCAACCACGTAGAGGTGGCCGCCAACGACACCATTGTGGCCAGCCACGCCAGGATGGCCGGTGCCGCTCAAACCACCTACGACTGGCAACACTACATCGACCTGGTGCAACGCAAGCCCGGCGCATTGCGAAACGGTGCGCCGTTTCTGGACCTGCCCGCACCGCTGCTGCGTCTGCGCCAATCGCTGTTACGCCACGCGGGTGGGGATCGGCTCATGGCTGAGGTGCTGGCCGCGGTGCCGCAAGCCGGTCTTGAGGCGCTGTTGGTGGCTGTGGATCTGGTGCTTGACGGCACCACTCCCAACGGCAGCATCAGCATCGAGCATGTACGCAACGTGTTGGCGCGGCTCAACGCACCAGAACAACCCGAGCGGGCAGAAACAGCCCTGACGCTGACCAACGCTCCCAAGGCGGATACGGCGCGTTATGACCGCCTTCGTCCGACCCATCAGGATGTGTTGGAGGTGATCGAAGAACTTGCGCCGGGCGTGCGCCATGCAGCCCACCTCGGTGATGGCTGTGCCAAACCCGGCCTTGTATTCTGCGAAGTCGTCACACACCAGCCCACCGCTCCAGTCGTCCAGTGTTTGGACCAACCTACTCGCTGACCTGTCGAGACAGAATCACAGGTGGTAGCGCTATCGCATTTCGAACGCTTCTTGGTGAAAGCGGGGCAACAAGCCCAATGACTTGAGACCGTCGCGCAGCAAATTGGCCAGACCCGTTGGACCGCAGTACCAGATTTCGGTGTGACCCGAGACACCCAGGTTTTGGGCTTTCAGGTTGGCACCCTGTTTAGCGCCATGAATGTGCAGCTTGATGCCCGGCAGCCCCGCGCACAGCGCCTGCAGGCGCGGCACAAAGGCATCGGTGGCGTCGTCGCGGGTGCAGTAGTGCAGCTCGGCCGCCGGGGCGTTCGTGGGGTCGGTCTGCAGCGACTCCAGCCAGGCCAGAAACGGGGTGACCCCAATGCCAGCGGCGATCCAGATCTGTTTGGCCTGGGGGTTGCGCCGACTCAGGTCAAAGCGACCGTAAGGTCCCTCGACACGCACACTCTGCCCCACGCGCAGGCGTTGCCCCAGACCCCGGGTGTAGTCACCCAGACCCTTGATTTCAAAGCTGAGGGTGTGGTCGCCGCGGTCAGCACTGGCAATGGTGAAAGGGTGCGCGCCTTCTTTGTCGTCAAAGGTGACAAAGGCGAACTGGCCGGCCCGGTGCCCGCGCCATGCGGAACTGAGTCGGCAATGCACCGTGGTGATGTCGCCGCCCAACTGGCTGAGGCCCACCACTTCGCCAGCGGTCTCACGGGTTTTGCCAATGCCGTTGCGCAGTGATTCGATGGCACCATAGATGCCAGCGAGGAGCAGCCCCGCCATCAGCATGCCCACCGGCTGTGCCCAGTAGTTGGTGGGTGACAGCATCACGGCATGCAATGCCAGCATCAGGTACAGCACCGGCATGACGCGGTGCAGGAGGCTCCAGGCGCGGTACGGAAACTTCTTCCACAGCGTGATGACCAGCATGGCCAGCACGGCGTAGATGGCCCATTCACCCATGTCTTTGCCCAAGTCGCGCAGAACGTCCAGGAAACCGGTGAATTGTTCCTTGGGCACACGGCCTGTGCGGCCAAACATGGATTTGAGAATGTCGCCAGACAACTCTGTCAGCCAGTGCACCGCTGCAAACGCCACGGCCAGAATACCAGCCCATTTGTGCGTGCGGTAGATGCGGTCCATGCCGCCCAGGGGGGCCTCCAGCCAAGCCGGGCGTGTCGCCAGATACATCACCAGCGACATCATGGCCACCGACAGCAGTCCGCTCAGGTTCAACACCTCTTGGCGGGCGACCCACCAGATGGTGGCGCCAGCAGGTGTGGCTGTGGCAAACACATCCCACCCCCAGGCCAGGGTGACAAGGGACAACAGACTCAACAATAGGGTTTTCATGGCAGTTGGTTCATCAAGGGTCAAAATGGATCAGGGGTCAGGCGGCCAACAGGTTAGCGAGACGACTTGGCCGCAGCCGGGGGGCTGGCCGAACTGGGTGGGTTGACCGGGTTGGGCTGCAGGTCGTCGCGGCAGCGGCGCTTGTTGCACTCCAGCGCATTTCGTCGCGGTGAATTTTGGGCGTTGTTGGCGCGCGGGTCGGACGCACGACGGTCGGTGATGTCGCCCGTTTGCGGATTCACGGTAAGTTTGGTTCGCTCGCCCTGGCGGTTGGTGGCCCGGGCTTCATAGCCACCGCGCTCGCGTTCAATTTTTTCGACATCGCGGTAGCCCGCTGCTTCGAGGCGCTGGTGGACCTGTCCGATGGAGAGCCAGCCGCGTTGGCTGGATGGGTCAGTAGGCTTGTCCTTGGCCAGGGCGGGCGACAGCCAGGCGCTGCTCAAGAGGAGTGCGCTACCCAAAATGAGGGCGGTCAAGTAAGGTGTCAGCTTCATGGTGGATACCTTGGGTTGTTTGTGATTTGGAGAGCTGTTCAGGTCCATGGGAGATCACTCGTCGTAGTAGCCAAGCTCGGTGCTGGCATGGCAGGCGGCGCAATTGGCCTTGGTGCGCACATCCTTGTGCTGCCATTCCCAACCAGGGACCTTGCGGTGGGCACTCACCCATTTCGGCAACTCAGTGATGCGCAGGGGGGCGGCCGTTGCCGACACACCGCGCATCAGCTTGCCGCTGTAGGGCTTGCCACCGGTGTCTGCGGCGTTGGCGGCAAGGTAGTCGCCAATCTCTTTGGCCAGCGTTGCATCGACGCTGGCATCGTCGCCAAAGTGGTTCTTCAGGTCGCCCATCAGTCGCTTCCAGGAACTGGCAGGCAGCATCGATGGAGCAAAAGGCATATGGCAGCTGCCGCACTCTTCCTGGACCACCGGGTTGCTCACTGGAGCGAAGTAGTGGCCACTGCCCGCCTGGGCACGACTGAGCACCAAAGCAGAGAAACCTAGTGCCAACAAACCCAGGGTGATCGCACGAAACGGGATAGTCATGGTGGACTCCAATGTTGTGTAGCGTTTGGCGTTATTGACTCAGGACGAAGCTCAGCCAGTCGCCCTTTTCGGTGGCACTGCATTCGCGACCCAGCACTTCGGTGCAGTTGCGTTTGAACCATTTCTCGACCTTGGCGGAGTCGGTGTAGCGTGTGGGGGTGGCTGACACGGCCACCGCATCAATCACCTTGCCGGTGGCGTTTTTGCCTGCGGCGCGTGGGTTGGTGCCGTGGCAACTGGTGCAGCTAGGGGTGGCGGGCTTGCCGCCAGTGAAGGTCTGGGTGTGCAGGGTTTTGCCGCGTTCGGCTGAAAAGGCTTTGAAAGCCGGGTCGGCGGCCCGGGCGGCACTGGCGTAGTGGGCCAGCAGATCTTCGCGCGGGCCAGCCAGGCTGGCGGTCGAGAAGGTCATTGCCAGAGCTGCGGTGAGCAGCGGGGCGGTCAGGTAACGGTTCATGGTGAGCTCCTGGTGAAGTGGTGTATGGGCTCGACTATGCGCACGCTCAACTGAACGCAAGGTGAACCTGGCGTTCATCCCGCGTTCATGTTGGTCAGGCTATAAAGAAGACCTTTACCCCTGCACAGACACATCACCTGACCATGCTGAACCCAACCAAACCATCTTTCTGGCGCACGCGCTGGGCGCTGCTGGGTGCACTGGCCCTGTGGGGCGCCAGCGGGTTGTCTCTGGCGGACAATGACCACGACCGGGCCCGCCAAGCCCTTCAAGCCGGTGAAGTGCTGCCGCTGGGCACCGTTCTGCAGCGGCTGGAGCGCGAGGTGCCGGGCCAGATTCTGGACGTGGAGCTGGACCGCGAAACTGACCACGGCGTGGCGCGCTGGATGTACAAGATCAAGCTCCTGCGTAGTGATGGCAGGCTGGTCAAGCTCAAGGTGGACGCGCGCAGTGGCGCCCTGATCAGTCGCAAAGGCAAAGGCCAAGATGCCCAAGCCCCTGACAATGCGCCGCAGCCCAAATGACTTTTTGCAAAGAGAAACGCGCATGCGCATCCTGATCGTTGAAGACGAACCCACCTTGCTCCTCCAGCTCGCTGATGGCGTGGGTGCAGCTGGTTATGTGGTCGACCTGGCCGACAACGGGGTGGATGCCCACCACCTGGGCGACACCGAGCCCTATGACGCGGTGATTCTTGACCTGGGTTTGCCCCGGATGGATGGTCTGTCGGTGCTGCGCAAATGGCGCGCATCGCATCGCAACATGCCGGTGCTCATCCTGACAGCGCGCGATGGCTGGCACGAAAAGGTGGCGGGCATCGACGCCGGTGCCGATGATTACCTGGCCAAACCGTTTCACATGGAGGAGTTGCTGGCCCGGCTGCGGGCACTGATCAGGCGGTCGGTAGGGCAAGCCAGCGCCGAGCTGGTGTGTGGCCCGCTGAGCCTGGACACCCGCAACAGCCGGGTCACGGTTGCGGGCCAGGCACTCACCCTGACCAGCCACGAATACCGGGTGCTGGTGTACCTGATGCATCACCGTGACCAGGTGGTGTCGCGCAGCGCGCTGGTGGAGCACATTTATGCCCAGGACTTTGACCGCGACTCCAATACGGTCGAGGTGTTCATTGGCCGATTGCGCAAGAAATTGCCCGCGGGTCTGATTGAAACCGTGCGCGGCCTGGGTTACCGGCTGGCTGTCCCCGCATGAGCCTGCTGAAGCTGCGCAGTTCGCTGCGCATGCGCCTGCTGGTGGGCACCTTGTTCTGGATCGTGGCCTCCGTTCTGGTGGCGGGTTGGGGCCTGAGTGGTTTGTTTCACCAGCATGTGCAAGCCCAGTTTCAGGCCGAGCTGACCAGCCATCTAGACCAGTTGACAGCCCAGTTCACGCTGGATGAACAGAATCAGCCAAAGCTGCAGATCGCACTGAGCGACCCGCGCCTGACGCGACCGTTTTCGGGCTACTACTGGCAGATTGACCGGGTTGGTCCGACCCTGGCCTCGGGCAAGGTTGACGCCAACCCCCTGAGGTCCCGCTCGCTTTGGGACCATGTGCTGGTGTTGCCTGCACCGACCGCAGCCGACGGCAAGATTCATGTCGTACGCATCGCCGGGCCGCAGGGGCAGTGGTTGAGTGCCGTGGTGCGCAGCGTGCAGGTCGAGCGCCAGCAGGGCGAGCCAGCGACGAGTTTTCGGCTGATGGCGGCAGCCGATGAGCGTTTCATGCTGGAACCTGTGGCGCAGTTCAGCGGCACGATGTGGCTGGCGCTGGCGGCGCTGGCTGGCGGACTGGTGGTGGCCGCTGTGGTGCAGGTGCTGGTGGGGCTGGCACCGTTGCGTGCCTTGCGCCATGCGCTGGGCCGGGTGCGCAGCGCTGAAACCCAGCTGCTTGAAGGTGACTTTCCGCTGGAAGTCATGCCGCTGATTGACGATTTCAACAACGTGCTGGTGCAAAACGCCGAGGTGGTGGAGCGGGCCCGCACCCATGCAGGCAATTTGGCGCATGCGCTGAAAACCCCCTTGAGCGTGCTGGCCAACGCCGCCCAGGCCAACAAGGATGCACCGCGCCCGGCATCCGAACTGGCGCACCTGGTGACCGAGCAGGTGGCAATTGCACGCCAACAAGTCAACTATCACCTGACCCGCGCCCAGGCCGCTGCTACCAGCCGCATGCCCGGTGCCAAAACGGCTGTACTGCCTGTGGTGGATGGCTTGGTGCGGGTGATGCGGCGCATCCACGCCGAGCGCAACCTGGCGTTGACGTTGCAGCCCATTCCCGAGACGCTGGCTTTTCGGGGGGAGACGCAGGATTTGCAGGAAATGCTGGGCAATGTGCTGGACAACGCCTGCAAATGGGCCACGCATCAGGTCACCCTGAGCGCCCAAAGCCAGGCCAGAAATGTCATCATCACGGTGGATGACGATGGTCCGGGCTTGCCCCCCGACCAGCGCGAGGCCGTGCGCCAGCGTGGCGTGCGCGCGGATGAGCAGGTTCCCGGTTCGGGGCTCGGGCTGGCCATTGTGGATGACTTGGCGCGCCTGTATGGTGGCAAAGTTACGCTGATGGATTCACATTTGGGTGGCTTGCGCGCTGTGCTGATGCTGCCTGCAGCTTGAAAACATATGTTCGTTTGGCTGTGTGCCACCAAAAAGCCATACGTTTTTACCAAAGGTTCGCGGCGCGTCGAGTAACGTTGCAATGGGCGAGAAACACCGGCCAGTTCCGATTTCTGAATTCAGCAATTTGACAGGTTACTGCGGCACATCCGTGTGGGCCTGAACGTATTGCGCCTGTTTCCGGCCAGTGCAAGGGCTTGCGAAATCACTGCGATAAAACTGGCAGAAAAACTGTGGTTCGACTGTCGCCTTTAGAACCGTATTGTCGCAAATAGCTATTGCCGCATTGGGTCTTGACAAGCCCGCCACGGCCAAAACACCCATGACTTCAATCGCTGCACAAGAGCAATCCACGACCACCAGGGGAAATTTCACCGCGAGTGACCAGTATGGAGAATTCGGTTCGTCGAACGGCTGCTTTCGAGCACCACTCCCCAATAGCGGCTCCTGGTCGTCACGAGACGACCACTTTGAAGATGGGCAACCTCGGTAGCGGACATTGGCGGCAAAAAACTGTATACGCGTGAATGTCGGCTTTCGGGTATCAATTTGGACAGCCGCTATGACTCCAATGGGGTCGTAATCTGCCGCAAGCTGCTAAAAGGAATAACTTACCCTTATAACGCTATTGATACTGTCATACAGCATGGCTTAACATCCCACCTCACGGTATGTGAAGGCTTAAAGCGTGCCACATACTCCAGAAGAAAAGAAGCGTGTTCTTGCGCGGGTGCGTGGGCAGCTGGATGCTTTGGAAGAGGGGGCTGATTGCGGTCCTGTGCTTCAGCAAATCGCTGCCTTCCGAGGCGCAATCAATGGGCTGATGTCGGGTGTACTTGAAAACCATCTGCGTGAAGAGTTCCCGCCCCCGGGCGCAGGGAGTGAGACCTCGCAGGAGTCCATCGACGAAGTCATAACCCTGGTGCGCTCCTATCTGCGTTAACACTCATGAAGGAGCGCTGTTGTGGCCACACTCATCTCACTTTATTAAGGACTATCATGAAATCACGTGCTGCTGTAGCATTTGCCGCAGGCAAACCTCTCGAAATCGTCGAGATTGACGTCGAATCGCCCCGCAAAGGCGAGGTCTTGGTCAAAATCACGCATACCGGGGTGTGCCACACGGATGCGTTTACCCTTTCTGGAGACGATCCGGAGGGCCTGTTCCCTGTCGTGCTGGGACATGAAGGCGCCGGAATCGTCATCGAGGTCGGCGAAGGCGTCACAAGTGTCAAACCAGGTGACCACGTCATTCCGCTCTATACCGCCGAATGCGGTGAATGCCTGTTCTGCAAGAGCGGTAAAACCAACCTCTGTGTGGCTGTTCGTGCGACCCAAGGTAAGGGCGTGATGCCTGACGGCACAACTCGCTTCAGCTATAACGGCCAGCCCATCTACCACTATATGGGCTGCTCCACCTTCAGCGAGTACACCGTCGTGGCTGAAGTCTCGCTCGCCAAGATTGACCCTCACGCTAATCCCGAGCATGTCTGTTTGTTGGGCTGTGGCGTCACCACAGGCCTCGGTGCAGTCAAGAATACGGCCAAGGTCCAGGAAGGCGACTCAGTCGCGGTGTTCGGACTGGGTGGTATCGGTTTGGCGGTAGTCCAAGGCGCGGCACAAGCCAAGGCGGGCCGCATCATCGCGATTGACACCAATCCAGCTAAATTCGAACTGGCCAAGCTTTTCGGTGCCACCGATTTCGTCAACCCTCTCGACCATGACAAGCCTATTCAGCAAGTCATCATTGACATGACCGGATGGGGGGTCGATCACAGCTTCGAGTGCATCGGCAACGTCAACATCATGCGTGCCGCTCTGGAATGCGCGCATCGTGGCTGGGGCCAGTCTGTCGTGATCGGAGTGGCAGGAGCCGGTCAAGAAATCTCGACGCGCCCGTTCCAGCTCGTGACTGGCAGGCGCTGGCTTGGATCAGCCTTCGGAGGCGTCAAGGGCCGCACTGAGTTACCTAGCATGGTCAAGGATGCCATGGCTGGGAAGATTCAGCTCGAACCGTTCGTGACGCATACGATGCGCCTAGACGATATCAACGATGCCTTTGACCTGATGCACGAGGGCAAGTCGATTCGTACCGTTGTGCATTACTGAACCTTTTTGACGGAGACGTACCGGCATGGAGCGCATTGAGCGACACGCCAGCTACGGTGGATTTCAGGAGGTGTGGAAGCACACCTCTTGCACCGTTGGCTGTGAAATGAGATTTGGCATTTATCTGCCCAGTGCCACTATACGCGGCCAAAAATGTCCAGTGCTCTACTGGCTTTCGGGCCTGACCTGTTCCGAGCAGAATTTCATAACGAAAGCAGGGGCTCAGCGCTACGCCGACGCCCACAGCATCATCGTTGTCACGCCAGACACAAGTCCGCGCGGCCCGGATGTAGCCGACGATAAGGCCTACGACCTTGGTCAAGGTGCAGGGTTTTATCTTAATGCGACGCGGCAACCGTGGGAAAAGCACTATCGGATGTATGACTACATCGTCGATGAACTGCCTGAGCTGATCGAAACATATTTCCCGGCCAGCGGTGCGCGTTCGATGAGTGGCCACTCGATGGGTGGGCACGGCGCATTGACCATCGCACTGCGCAATCCTGGGCGCTACCGATGCGTATCTGCGTTTGCGCCAATCGTGGCACCCAGCCAGGTACCTTGGGGCGAGAAAGCATTTTCGATGTATCTGGGAGACGACCGTGAGGTGTGGAAACAATATGATGCGGTCGAGTTGGTGAAGTCACGGCCACAGGAACTGCCCTTGCTCGTTGACCAGGGTGAGGCAGACGAATTTCTCGAATCTCAATTGAAACCACACCTTCTTCGGGAGGCCTGTCAAGCTGCCGGATATTCATTACAACTCAACTTCCGCCCAGGCTTCGACCATAGCTACTATTTCATCGCGAGCTTTATCGGCGAGCACTTCAGGTTTCACGCCGATCATTTAGGGTAGACGTAGTCACCAAATCCCAGGACTCAGGCACTTTCGTCAAGTCGCGTGAGCGGCGGCAGAGTTCAGCAAGTCGCATAGCCAACCGAGTCACGACTGTCTCTTAAGGGTCGTCACCATCAGTGCGCAGCTTACGAGAGCTGCCATTCAGGTTGTATGGCGCGCTGCGATCCAGCAGTTTCCGGTTTGAGGCGGCGGTCCATCAGACTGCGGTGATGGCGCGGCAGCTGTGGCCCTGATCAGGCACCGCCGCCACCTGCTGAGCAAGTCAAAAAGTCGGTGTGTTTACGACTTTAAACAACGTCTCCAAAATCCAACATCCCGCAAACCCGCATGAATGCTAGGCCCGTGTTTACGACTTTAATGACCTGTTTACGACTTTAATTGCGCGGAATAGTGTTGACGCCGGCAGCAGACGGCTACTCCACCGTGACCGATTTGGCCAGGTTGCGGGGTTTGTCCACATCGGTGCCGCGTGCGCAGGCCGTGTGGTACGCCAGCAATTGCAGCGGCACCACGTGCAGCATGGGTGACAACTCACCGTAGTTTTCGGGCATACGGATCACATGCAGGCCGTCGCCGCTTTCGATATGGGAGTCAGCGTCAGCCAGCACATACAACACGCCGCCGCGCGCACGCACTTCGTGCATGTTGCTCTTGAGCTTTTCCAGCAGCGCGTCGTTCGGCGCCACGGTGACCACCGGCATGGCGCTGGTCACCAGCGCCAGCGGGCCGTGTTTGAGTTCACCGGCTGGGTAGGCTTCGGCGTGGATGTAGCTGATTTCCTTGAGTTTGAGGGCGCCTTCCAGCGCAATCGGGTAGTGCAAGCCCCGGCCCAGAAACAGCGCGTTTTCCTTGGCGGCAAAGTCTTGCGACCAGGCGATCACCTGCGGCTCCAGTGCCAGCACACTTTGCAGTGCGGCTGGCAAATGGCGCATGGCCTTGATGTGGCGCGCTTCCTCGGCATCACTCAGCAGACCGCGAGACTGCGCCAGCGCCAAGGTGAGCAAAAACAACCCGGCCAGCTGCGCGGTGAACGCCTTGGTGGAAGCGACACCAATCTCCACCCCGGCGCGGGTGATGTAGGCCAGCTCGCACTCACGCACCATGGCGCTGGTGGCCACGTTGCAGATGGTCAGCGTGTGGGTCATACCCAGGCCTTGGGCGTGGCGCAGCGCGGCCAGCGTGTCGGCGGTTTCGCCGCTTTGGGTGATGGTGACGACCAGCGTGCGGGGGTTGGGCACCGAGTCGCGGTAGCGGTATTCGCTGGCCACTTCCACTTGCGTGGGGATTTTGGCGATGCTTTCCAGCCAGTATTTGGCGGTGCAGCCGCTGTAGTAGCTGGTGCCGCAGGCCAGGATCAGCACCGAGTCGATGTCTTTGAAGACGCGCGCAGCGCTCACCTGGGCGCCGTCAAACAGCTCCGGCATGATGCTGTCCACGCCCTGCAGCGTGTCGGCAATGGCACGTGGTTGCTCAAAAATTTCTTTTTGCATGTAGTGGCGGTACGGGCCCAGCTCGGCTGCGCCACTGTGGGCGTGCACGGTTTTGACGGGGCGCTGCGTCGCGGTCAAAGGTTTGAACGCCTTGTCCACCAGCCAGTATTTGCCGAGCTGGATGTCGGCCACGTCGCCCTCTTCCAGATAAACGATCTGGTCGGTCACGCCAGCCAGCGCCATCGCATCACTGGCCAAATAGTGCGCGCCGTCGGCCCCGACACCCAGAATCAGCGGCGAACCGGCGCGCGCACCAATCAGGCGATGCGGTTCGTCCTTGCAAAACACGGCGATGGCGTAGGCGCCACGCAGCGAGCCCAGCGCGGCTTTGACCGCTTCAAACAGGTCGCCGTCGTACAGGCTGTCGATCAGGTGGGCGATGACCTCGGTGTCGGTCTGGCTCTGAAACACATAGCCCTTGGCCTGCAAGGCAGCGCGCAAGTCGTCGTGGTTTTCAATGATCCCGTTGTGCACCAGCGCCACGCGGCCCGGCTTGTCGTAGGCGTCCGTTCCGGGGCCGTGACTGAAATGCGGATGCGCGTTGTGCACCGCTGGCGCGCCGTGGGTGGCCCAGCGGGTGTGCGCGATGCCGGTGCTGCCTTGCAAATGGGTGGTGGTAATCTGGTCCATCAGCTCAGACACACGCGCCGTGCTGCGGGCGCGTTGCAGGCCGTTGGCGTAGACCGCCACGCCGCACGAGTCGTAACCTCGGTACTCCAGCCGGGCCAGGCCTTGCACCAGGATGGGGACGATGTTTTGATTCGATACCGCGCCGACAATGCCACACATAAGCTGCTCCGTTGAGTGAGGCTGCATCGTAGAAGTTCACGAGTGAAATTAGTGATCTATTTTTTATGACAAATAATCAAATATTTCATGCATGATGATCTGTGTTTAAATATTCCAAATAATTTAATTTTTTGAATGAAAACATCAATCTCACTGCGCCACTTTTTGCTCGCCCTGGCCGTGGTGGCCGTCTGGGGCAGCAACTTTGTGGTGATCAAGCTGGCTTTGGGCCAGATGCCGCCACTGCTGTTTGCCACGCTGCGCTTCTGCGTGGTGGTCTTCCCGATGGTGTTCTTTTTGCCGCGTCCAGCGGTGCCCTGGCACAACCTGGCGGGCTACGGGCTGCTGATTGGTGTCGGCCAGTTCGGCCTGCTGTTTGTGGCGATGAACGGGCACATTTCGCCCGGGCTGGCCTCGCTGGTGATCCAGGTGCAGGTGTTTTTCACCATCGGGCTGGCGATGATGCTGGCGGGCGAAACCCTGCAGCGGGTGCAGTGGCTGGCGCTGGCGCTGGCTGCGGGTGGTCTGGGTGTGATCGTGGCCCACACCGACGGCAGCACCACGCTGCTGGGCCTGGGGCTAGTGTTGCTGGCCGCGCTGTCCTGGGCCGGGGGCAACTTGGTGAGCCGCGCCGCCGGGCGCATCAACATGGTGGCGTATGTGGTGTGGTCCAGCCTGTTTGCCGTGCCGCCGCTGGCGTTGCTGTCACTTTGGGTGGAGGGCTGGTCTGCCCTGCAGGCCGGGCTGCAGCAGGCGGATGCGACGGCGTGGGCGGCAGTGGCCTGGCAGGCCTGGGGCAACTCGATTTTTGGTTACGCCGCCTGGGGCTGGCTGCTGAGCCGCTACAGCGCCGCCACCATCACGCCGATGGCGCTGCTGGTGCCGCTGTTTGGCATGGGCAGCTCGGCCTGGTGGCTGGGCGAGAGCCTGCCCGCCTGGAAACTGATTGCCGCCGCGCTGGTGATGACCGGGCTGGCACTCAACCTGCTGTGGCCGCTGCTGCGCAAGCGACTGAAGCGCTGAGCGGCACCACCGCGCCTGACGACCAACAACTGCCCCCCCGTTGACGCAGAGGCTGACATGACCCCCATCGCACTGGACACCATTGATCTGCTTTTGCTCAACCAACTGCAAACCGATGCCGCCCTGTCCAACCAGGACCTGGCCGAACGCGTGCACGTGTCGCCCCCGACCTGCCTGCGCCGGGTCAAGCGCCTCAAAGAGCTGGGCCTGATCGAGCGCGAGATTGCCGTGCTGAGCGTGGACACCCTGGCGGGCAGCATCGGCTACGGGCTGACCGCCGTGGTCGAAATCACGCTGGACCGGCAAGACCAGGCCGCACTCGTTGCTTTTGAGCAGCGCGTGCAGCATGAAGACGCGGTGCAGCAGTGTTACCGGGTGTCACCGGGGCCGGATTTTTGCCTGGTGGTGCACGCCGCCAACATGCCGGACTACCTGGCGCTCACCCAGCGGCTGTTCACGGCGGATGCCAATGTGCGCAATGTGAAGAGCTTTTTCAGCCTCAAACGCAGCAAGTTCGGGGCGCGGGTACCGCTGCCGACCCAGATCTGAAACTTTTGCCGTTGGCTTCAGGCGCTGGCCAGGGGCAGATGCAGCGTGACGCAGCACCCCTGATCCACCGCACCGCTGATGCTGATCGCGCCCGCCTGCCGCGCCATGAGCTTGCGGCACTGCAGCAGCCCCAGGCCCAGCCCCTCAAACTCGCGCGCCGGGTGCAGCTTGCCAAACACCTTGAACAGCTTGCCGGCTTGCTCGGGCCTGAAACCTATCCCCTGGTCGGTGATGCGGAGGCAGCAGGTGGGGCTGTCAGCCTCAGAGCCCAAAGCGTTTGACGGCTCTGACGGATGCGACTGACCGGCGGCTGTGCATTGCCAGCTCAGCGAAATCTGCGCCGTGTCCCGACCGCGGCTGAACTTGAGTGCATTGCCCAGCAGCTGCACCAGCACCTGACGCAACATTGTCTTGTCGGCCAGCACCGGGGGCACATCGCACGCCAGCTGCCAGTCCACCGCGGTGGTGGACGGGTGTTTCGCCAAATCATCCGCCACCTCCCGAACCAGCGTGCTCACATTCACCGGTTCCAGACTGACCGGCAACCCAGCCAGCCGCGAGAGCTGCGTCAAGCCGTCGAGCTGGCGGCTGAGCAACTGGGCTGACTCGCGGATGGTACTCAGGTGGTCCGCCATCTCGGCGGGCAGCTCGGGCCAGTCTTCGGCAATGACTTGTGCGTAGGCGTTGATGTGGCGCAAGGGCGCACGCAGGTCATGCGACACCGTGGAAACAAAGTCTTGCAGCTCGGCCCGGCTTGCCTCAAGCTGGCGCTGCAAATGCTCAAGCTCGCTCATTTTTTCGCGGGCCGCTTCCAGTTGGCCACACTCATCTGGCGCGCGCGCGCCACGGTGAGTGCCAGCGGCGGGGCGTCTTTGGACACGGTGGAACCACCGCCCACCGTGCCACCGGCGCCAATGGTCACCGGCGCCACCAGCACGCAGTTGCTGCCAATGTGCACGTCCGCCTCGATGATGGTGCGGTGTTTGTTGGCGCCGTCGTAATTGGCGGTGATGCTGCCGGCACCGTAGTTGACGCGTTCACCCACGGTGGCGTCACCCAGGTAGGCCAGGTGGTTGGCCTTGGCACCCTTGGCCAGGGTGGAGTTTTTGACCTCGACAAAGTTGCCGATGTGCACCTCGGCGCCCAGCTTGGCGCCGGGGCGCAGGCGGGCAAACGGGCCAATCAGCGCGCCCGGACCCACTTCCACCGCGTTTTTGCTACCCGGCTCGCCACCTTCAATGTGGGTGAACGGGTGAATCACCGCGCCCGCAGCAATGCTGGCGTTTTTGATCACACAGTTGGGGCCGATCTTGACACCCTCGCCCAGGCTGACCACGCCTTCAAACACGCAGTTCACGTCAATAAACACGTCTTGCGCGCAGCTGAGTTTGCCGCGCACGTCCAGCCGCGCCGGGTCAGTCAGGCGCACGCCTTGCTCCATCAGCTGCAGCGCCACCCGCTTCTGGTAGGCGCGCTCCAGGTCGGCCAGCTGCACCGGGCTGTTGACACCAGCCACCTGAGCGGCGTCTATGATTTTGTGTGCCACCACCGGAAAGCCGTCCGCCACGGCAAATTTGACGATGTCGGTCAGGTAGTACTCGCCCTGGGCATTTTTGTTGTCGAGGCGCGCCAGCCAGGTTTTGAGCTGTTTGGCAGGCACGGCCATGATGCCGCTGTAGACCTCGGTGATTTTCAGTTGCGCCGGTGTGGCGTCTTTTTGCTCAACGATGGCCTGCACCGCGTCGCCCGTGCGCACGATGCGCCCGTAACCGGTGGGGTTGGCAAAGTCGATGGTCAGCAGCGCCAGCTTGTCACCGGCGCAGCTGGTAATCAATTGCGTCAGCGTGTCGGCTTGGGTCAGCGGCACGTCGCCCGAGAGCACCACCACCAGCCCGTCGTCACGCAGCACCGGCACGGCCTGCTGCACCGCGTGGCCGGTGCCCAGCTGCGGCTCCTGGCGCACAAAGTTCAGATCAAACTGGCTGCCAGCCTGGGTTGAAGCGGTGATGGCGGCTTCCACTTCTGGCGCACCGTGCCCGGTGATCACGGTCACCTGGCGGGCTGACAACACGGCCGCTGTGTCTATCACATGCTGCACCAAGGCGCGCCCAGCCAAAAGGTGCAACACTTTGGGCAGTTTGCTTTTCATGCGGGTGCCCTTGCCCGCCGCCATGATCAGCACATCCAGCGGTGCCTCTGAAAAAAGTTTGTGAGATTCCGACATGCCTCGCTCCCGGTTGAATCAAGATGTTGTCTGGCGCATTATCCGTGCGCTGCTGTGGCCGCTGCTGACGGCCGCGCTGCTGGGCGGCTGCAGCATGGTGAGGCTGGGCTACGGCCAGCTGCCCAATCTGAGCCACTGGTGGGTGGACGGCTATCTGGACCTGAGCACGCCTCAAAGTGAGGCGCTGCGGGCAGACCTGCAGGCGCTGCACAGCTGGCACCGGCGCCAGGAATTGCCCCTGCTGGCACGCGATTTGGCCGAACTGCGCGCCCAGGCCGGGCAAGACACCACCGCGGTCCAGGTGTGCCAGATGGCCGAACGCTTCAAGGCGCGGCTGGAGGTGGTGCTGACCCAAGCCGAGCCCGCTTTTGCCCGCCTGGCCATGAGCATCAAGCCCGAGCAGCTACAGCACTTGAAGCACCAGCTGGACAAGCGCGAACAAACATGGCGCGATGAGTGGCTCAACGCCCCACCCGCCGAGATTCAGGCACGCCGCCTGGAGCGCCTGGTGGAACGCAGCGAAAGCTTTTACGGCCCGCTGACCGACGCACAAACCAAGCTGCTGCGCGCGGGTGTGATGGCCACGCCTTACGACACGGCGCTGGCCGAGCAAGAGTCGCTGCGCCGCCACCAGGACCTGCAACACACCCTGCGCACCCTGGCAGGCGGCACCCCAACGCTGGCACAAGCGCAAGACAGCATCCGCGCCCTGCTGGTGCGCACCCTGCAGTCGCCCAACACCAGTTACCGCGCCCAGATCGACCAGCTGGTCCAAGCCAACTGCGACACCTTTGCCCAGCTGCACAACAGCGCATCCCCCGAGCAGCGGCAAAAAATGGCGACCAAGCTCAAAGGCTTGGAGGACGACGCCCGCGCGCTGATGGCACACTGAGCCCCCCGCTCTTCAACCCCTCACACACCGTTTATGGCCATCAGCGTTTTTGACTTGTTCAAAGTGGGTATCGGTCCCAGCAGTTCCCACACCGTGGGGCCGATGCGCGCCGCACGGCTGTTTGCGCTGGCGCTGCAGCGCGACGGCCTGCTGGCGTCCACCGCCCAGATCACCTGCGAACTTTATGGCTCGCTCGGCGCCACCGGCAAAGGCCACGGCTCCGACGTGGCAGTAGTACTTGGACTGATGGGCCACGCGCCTGACACGGTGGATGTGGACGCCGTGCCCGGCCTGATGGCGGACGTGCGCGCCACACGGCGGCTCAATGTGCTGGGCAAGCACCTGATCGGTTTTGTGGAGCGTGACCACGTGCTGATGTACCGGCGCGAAGCCCTGGCCGAACACCCCAACGGCATGCAGTTCAGCGCCTTCGACGCGCAGGGTCAGACCCTCAAGGTCGCCAAGTATCTGAGCGTGGGTGGCGGCTTTGTGGTGACCGCGGGCGCCGCCAATGAAGCGGTGCTAACCGAGTATCAAAAAGTACCCTACCCGTTTACCAGCGGTTCTGAGCTGCTACACCTATGCAAGCAGACCGGCAAAAGCATCAGCCAGCTCATGTGGGCCAACGAACGCACCTGGCGCAGCGACGACGACATTCACACGGGTCTGGCCAACATCTGGCAGGTGATGCGCGAGTGTGTGCAGCGCGGCCTGAGCCACCCCGGCACCCTGCCCGGCCCGTACAAGGTGCAACGCCGCGCGCCCGTGCTGGCCGCGCAGTTACGCGAACGTGCCGAGCGCACCCTGGCCGACCCGCTGAGTGTGCTGGACTGGGTCAACGTCTATGCTTTTGCCGTGAACGAGGAAAACGCCGCCGGTGGCCGGGTGGTGACCGCACCGACCAACGGTGCGGCGGGGGTGATCCCCGCCGTGCTGCACTATTGCGACCGCTTTGTGGCACCGTTTCATGGCCGCGACCCGGCGGGGGACGCGCAGCGTGGTGTGAATGACTTTCTGATGACCGCCGCCGCCATCGGCATCCTCTACAAGCTCAACGCATCCATCAGCGGTGCCGAGGTCGGCTGCCAGGGCGAGGTCGGCGTGGCCTGCTCGATGGCCGCCGCGGGCCTGGCGGCGGTGATGGGCGGCAGCCCCGAGCAGGTGGAAAACGCCGCTGAAATTGGCATGGAGCACAACCTGGGCCTGACCTGCGACCCGGTCGGCGGGCTGGTGCAGGTGCCGTGTATCGAACGCAACGCCATGGGCGCGGTCAAAGCCATCAACGCCGCCCGCATGGCGCTGCAGGGTGACGGCCAGCACGTGGTCTCGCTCGACAAGGTCATCAAAACCATGCGCGAGACCGGCGCCGACATGAAAACCAAATACAAGGAAACCTCACGCGGCGGGCTGGCGGTGAATATCGTCGAGTGTTGAGAAATCAGTCCGCCAGCAAGCTCTTGAGGTCTTTGATCAGCAGAAACAAGTGGTAGGGGTCAGACGGGCTCGGCTCAAACTCCCAGGACTGGTACCACTGCCGCGCCGCATCGTCTTTGGCGTGCACCAGCAGGCAGCGAATACCGGCAATGTCTGCGGCACGTGCCGTGCGAAGCAGCGCATCTTTCAGCAGCGCCCGGCCCAGCCCCTGGCCCTGGTGCTGCGCATCCACCGCCAACCTAGCCAGAACCATCACCGGCACCGGGTGGCGCGCCAGCCCTTGGGTCACCCGCTTTGATGCCACGTCCACATCAACACCACCCACCGCCAAACTGTAGAAACCCCTCACCTCGCCCGATTGGCAGCACACGTAAGTTTGTGCACTGTTGGCTTTTTGGTTGACCAGCGCATACCGCTGCAAAAACTGGTTCAGGGCTGGCTGCCCACAATCGAACGCATCAACACCATCGGTCGCGGTCAGTTTGCGAACTGGCTCGTAGGCTGGGCTCAATCCAGCACCCCGGGTTCAGTCAGCAGTTTTTTCAGACGTGGCTTGGGCTGAATCGGTGCATCCAGCGCCGCCTGGAAGGCCTGCCACTGCGCCTCATCCAGCGAAAATTGCCGACGGTCTGCCAACGCCTGGTTGGCGGCCAACACGCCTGCATCGAGCAAAAACTCGCTGACGTTCTTGTGGCAGGCACGCGAGGCCTCCTGCAGCAGTAACTTCACGGTCAGGCTGGCGCGGACATCGATGCGTTCGGACTTGGAAGTATTCAATGTGCTCATGGTGGCTTTCGTTGAGAGCAAGCTTTGATCATACCAGTCCGGACAATATACTGACACTTTTGTTTACATAGGCTGCCAGCCTTTGACGGATAAGCGCGGCTAGCTATTTATTTTGATCGCCGTCGGGCGAATCAGGTGTTCTGGGGCACCGGTTTCCCCATGCTGACGCGCTTCTCCACCACATAACCCAACGACTCGTAAAACGGCGCCACCGCCTCATTGCCGCCCGCAATCTGCAGGTTGATCTTGACGCTGCCCAGCGCCACCAAGGCCTGCTCGGCATGGCGCACCAATGCGGCGCCCACACCCCGATGGCGATGCGCTGGATGCACCGCCACCGAATACAGCCAGCCACGGCGGCCGTCATAACCCGCCATCACAGTGCCCACCACGGTCGCACCGTCCAGGGCCACAAACAGCAGATCATCCTGAACCGCCAATTTTTTGTCGATGACCAGGTCAGGCCGGTTGTGTGCGGCGTCATACGCAAACACCGTGGTCCACAGCGCCACCACCTGCTGGCGGTGGAAGGGGTCAACGTAGTCAACGATAGTGGACAGGTCGGGTAACGCAGTTTGCAAGGGGCTCATAGTTCTTCAACAACAACAGGTTGATCGGGCCATGCACACGCCAAAACGTTTTTATTTGATCATCCAGCATGAAACAACCCGGGGCAAATGGAGCTGGCAAACCTCATCCGATTTTTCTAAAAACACGTTGCCACCGCATCCACCACGTTGTAATCACCATCCACCAGCGGCAGCCAGCGCCATTTGTCAAACGTGGTGCAAGGGTGCGAGATGCCCAGGCAGACGGTGTCGCCCACCTGCAGGGCGGCGTGCTCTGGCCCGATGCCTTGTAAATAAGCATGTTGGTCGTTGAGTTGGATGATGGACCAGTCGGCCGGGGCGGCTTGTAACTCACACGTGCCGCGCGGGTTGACGTGCAACGGCGTCGGCAAAGCCCAGTCATAAGAGATGTCGCGTTTGCCCACCGCCAAAATGGCCAGCCCGGGCTCGGGGCAGGACTGCACATAGGCCCAGACTTCCAACGCCGCCTCCAGAGCGGCGCCGCAGCCGGTGCGCTGGCTCACCGCACTCATCATGCGTTGGTAGCTGCCCTGGTCGTGGGTGACGTAGCAGCCGCTGCGCAGCAGGCCGGTCACCGGGCGGCTCAGTTCCAGCTTCAGGGCGGGCGCCACCAAGTCAAAAATGGCGGAGCCACCGGCGGTCAGCAGCACCTCTTCACCATGAAACAGGTTTTGCGCGTCGCAGGCGCGGGCCACGTTTTGCACCAACGCCATCAGGGCGTTGGCAGTGGGGGCGTCTTTGGCGGTGTCACCGGACGCACCCAGGCCTTCGTAACATGCCACCCCCACCAGGCGCACGGCGGCGCTGTCGTGTAACCATTCGGCGAGATTCATGGCCTGATCGAACGTGCGGCAGCCGGTGCGGCCACCGGGCACGCCGATTTCGAGCAGCACCTCATGGGCCAGCGGCGCCGGGTGGCGCTGGTGCCACCCTTCAATCAGCATCAGTTGCGCCACCGAGTCCACCCAAAAGATCACCCGCAGGCCCGGATGGGTGCGTTTGAGGTCGTCAATGGCGGCCAGGTCGCCGTCGGCAAAGACCTGGTTGGCAATCAGGCAGGCGCGGGTGCCCGCCGCCACGCCAATGCGCGCCTGCGTGACCGTGGCAAAGGTCATGCCCCAGGCCCCGGCGTCGAGCTGGCGGCGAAACAGTTGCGGCGACATGCTGGTTTTGCCGTGCGGCGCCAGGCCCAGGCCGCGGCTTTGGGCAAACTGCTGCATCCAGGCCAGGTTGTGCTGCAGGCGGTCCTGGCGGATCACGGCCAAGGGCAGCGGCAGGTCGCCCCGCAGCACATTCCAGCGCTGCGCGCCGATTTGAGACAGGCGCAACGCAGCGCTGGCGTGGGGAAAACCTTTGTGAGAGGCGTCGATGAGGGGGTCAAGAAGGGTGTCAAACATGGGCGGCCCAGTCAAAAAATGCGGCACGCCAAGTCTGCGGCGCAATGCTTGTCACGGCGGGCCCGAGCTGCCATCGCATGCGGCCCAAAATCAGGGACCAGGATGACATGCCCCGAGGTTCGGGTCACACCGGCCAGACGACACCGTGGTCGTTCAGGATGGCGTCGAGCGGCATGTCGTGGGGTTCGGGCTCGAAATCAGGCAAAAAATCGGTGCCAAAACCCAAGCCCACGGTGAACGGTTTGGGGTCCAGCGTGGCCAGCATGCGATCGTAAAAACCACCGCCATAACCCAGCCGGTAGCCACCCGGCGCGTAGCCCACGCAGGCCACAAACAGCAGCGTGGGCGTGATCACCTCGGTGTCTTTGGGTTTGGGAATGCCGTAGGCGTCGTCTTCCATCGGGCAGCCGGGGTACCAGGCGTGAAAGGTCATGGTCTTGTTGACCTTGTCCACCACCGGCAGGCCGATCTTGCGCAACTGCGGGCGCTCCACCAGCTCGCCGTCTTCCTTCCAGCGGTGCAACGCGGGCAGCGGGTTGAACTCGCCCTTGATCGGCCAATAGGCGCCAATCACCGTGTCCGGGCGCCCCACCAGCCAGATGCGCATGACGCGGCGCAGCAGATCGACACGCCGCTCGCGGTCTGGCAGGCGAAGGCGCTGCGCCAGCAGCTGTTGACGCAAGGCTTTTTTGTCCAGCGCACGTTGTTCATCAGAGTTATTCATAATCTCCACATGCAGTTCAGAACGATTTTGACATTGATTGGCCTGGCCGTAGCGCTTGTCGCACCGCCAGTGGGGGCGCAGTCGGCGTCAGACACCGTGTTGCTGGAAATGAACCAGGCGTTTAAGAAGGGCGACAGCGCCCGCCTGACCGCCCTGTTGCCCGAAACCCGTGGCCACTTGCTGGCGCCCTGGGCCGCCTACTGGGAGTTGCGCGCCCGCCTTGAGACCGCCAGCCCGGACGAGGTAGCCGCGTTTTTCAGCCGCTACCGCAACACCTACCAGGAAGACCGCCTGCGCAACGACTGGTTGCTGTTGCTGGGCCAGCGCCGCGACTGGGCCGCCTATGCGGGTGTGGCCAACGACTTCCGCATGAACGACGACCGCGAGGTGCGTTGCTACACCCTGGCCATGGAACACATCCTGGCCCGGGTCGACTCGGCCGACGAGGTCAAAACCCAGTGGTATGCCCAAAAAGACGCCGGTGACGGCTGCACCCTGGCGGCGCAAAGCCACCTGGCCGCCGGTCAGCTGGCTGAGGCCGACATCTGGCGCAAGGCACGCCTGACCACCGAGGCCCGCCAACTCAACAGCACCCGGCAGGTGGTGGCCCTGGTCGCCCCGGATGCGGCCGTGGCGCTGGACGAAGCGCTGAAACAACCCGCACGTTTTTTGCTCAAACGCACGCCGTCCAACCAGCGCCAGACGCAAGAGCTGGCCGTGCTGGCCTTGATCCGCTGGGCAGATAGCGACCCTGACGCTGCCGCGCAGGCGCTGGGCGAACGCTGGGGCAAACACCTCAGCAACGCCCAGCGCGGCTGGGCTTGGGGCGCCATTGGCAAACAGGCGGCGCTCAAGCTTTCCGACAGTGCTTTGAGGTACTTTCAAAGCGCCAGCCACAAGGGCATGAGTGATGACCAACTGGCCTGGCGTGCCCGTGCCGCGCTGCGCCAGCACCAGTGGCAGGACGCGCTGGACAGCATCGACGCCATGAGCCCGGACGCCGCCAGCGACAGCACCTGGGTTTACTGGCGGGCCCGTGCCTTGCTGCAACCCGGTCGCACCGAGACCGAACGCCAAAACGCCCGCCAGGCGCTGCAGGATGTGGCCAGTGTGCGCGGCTTCTACCCGATGCTGGCGCTGGAAGAACTGGGCCAGCCGATCGACCCGCCTGCCGCGCCCGCGCCACTCACCGCGCTGGAAAAAGAGCGTGCCCGCAGCAACCCGGGCCTGCAGCGCGCCCTGGCCGCCATCGCGCTGGGCCTGCGCAGCGAGGGCGTGAAAGAGTGGAACTACACCACCAACCTGCACAGCCCCGGCGGCATGAATGACCGCGAACTGCTGGCCGCCGCAGACCTGGCCTGCCAGCAAGCCGTGTGGGACCGCTGCATCAACACCAGCGAGCGCACCCGAAGCGTCATCGACCTGGTGCAACGCTTCCCCATGCCACACCGCCAGGCGGTGATTGAGCGCAGCCGCAGCATTGACCTGGACCCGGCCTATGTGTACGGACTCATCCGCCAGGAAAGCCGCTTTATCGTGGATGCGCGCTCGGTGGTGGGGGCTGCCGGGCTGATGCAGGTGATGCCTGCCACCGCCCGCTGGACCGCCAAAAAGATCGGCCTGACCGACTTCAAGCCCGACCAGCTGCATGACCGCGACACCAACATCGCCATTGGCACCGGTTACCTCAAACTCGTACTGGACGACTTTGCCGGCTCCATGCCCTTGGCCGCAGCCGCCTACAACGCCGGCCCCGGGCGCCCACGTGCCTGGCGCGGCCAAGTCGGTGACCCGTCGCTGGAAGCCGCCATCTGGGCCGAAAACATCCCGTTCACGGAAACCCGCGACTACGTGAAAAAAGTACTGGCCAACACCACCATTTATGCCGCCCTGATCACCGGGCAAACCCAGTCGCTCAAAGGCCGCCTGGGACAGGTTGGCCCGCGCGACGTGAGCGCCCTCACCAACCGAGAGCTGCCATGATCAAGCTCTACATTGGCAACAAAAACTATTCCTCGTGGTCGATGCGGCCCTGGGTGCTGCTCAAACACGCCGGTATTGCGTTTGAGGAAATCATGGTCCGGTTTGACGCCTTCACGCCCGACTCGCAGTTCAAAGCCGCGCTCAAACCCATTTCCCCCACCGGCAAGGTGCCCGTGCTGGTGGACGGTGAGCTGGTGGTGTGGGACACGCTGGCGATTGCCGAGTATGTGGCCGAGCAGTTTCCCGACAAACAGCTGTGGCCCGCTGACAAAGTAGCACGGGCTCGTGCGCGCAGCATCTGCGCCGAGATGCACAGCGGCTTCACCAGCCTGCGCAACCATTGCCCGATGAACATCGAAGCCCACCTGCCCGACACCGGCGCCCTGCTCTGGCGCGACCAGCCCGGTGTACGTGCCGATGTGGCGCGCCTGATTGAGATGTGGCGCCCGCTGCTGCAAGCCCACGGCCGCCCGATGCTATTTGGTGACTTCTCGGTGGCCGACGCCTACTTTGCCCCGATTTGCACACGACTTGTCACCTATGCGCTGCCGTTGCCAGAGGACATCGCCGCCTATGTGCAGCGTGTCTGCGCCTTGCCAGGTGTCAAAGCCTGGATTGATGGTGCCTGCGCGGAGCAGGATTTTCTTGACTTTGAAGAGCCCTACCGCCTGCGCCGCTGAACGCGATGCCAGGCGGCCAACCTACACCGCCACTTCCACCCGGCCACCGCCTCCTTGCTTGGCGAGGTACATGGCCGCATCGGCCCGCCTGAGAAGTTCATCCGCGTCGGTGGTGTCTTTGGAAAAGATGGACACCCCCATGCTGGCGGTGCAGTGACAGGTCACAACGTTGGCGTCACCCGGGTGGCCCGAGGGTGCCAACACCAAGGGCACCGCCACCGCCGCCAGCAGCTTGCGGGCAACCGTTTCAGCCACCTGACCTGCGCCGTCGGGCTGGCCATCCACCTGGCTGAGCAGCACGACAAACTCGTCACCCCCCACGCGCGCCACGGTATCCACATCACGCACGCCATCTTTGATGCGTCTGGCCACCTCTACCAGCAGCAAGTCACCCGTGTTGTGGCCATAACGATCGTTGACAGGTTTGAAGTTGTCCAAGTCCATCATGATGATGGCGCCAATGGTGTTGTGGCGCTTGCAACTGGCCATGGCATGGTCCAGTTGATCAAGCAGCAGCCGGCGGTTGGCCAGGCCGGTCAAAAAGTCGTGCGAAGCGTTGAAACTGTTTTCCTCCACCTGTCTGGCCAGCGCTTCCTGACGGGCTGCAGACAACTTGAGGTTACGCATGGCCGACAGTGCCCAGCCCGCGCCCAAAACCACCCCAAACCCCGACAGCACCGCAAAGTACAAATTGAGCCGCGCCACCTCGTCAATGAACTGCTTGGAGCGCTCCAGGCGCAGGTCATGCGCGGCCACCAGCAACTGGTACATCTGCGTGCGCAAGGCCTCGGCTTGCGGCAAAAGCGCCTGCAATGCCTGGCCGTTGGCCTGGGTCGACACCTCTTCCAGCAGGGGATCAGCCTGACGCATGAAGGCGCCCGCGTGCGACAGGCCAATTTTGAAACTTGGCTCGTCGTCCACCCCCTGAACAGGTGCACGCTGCGTCATCAACTGCACCTGCGCAACCATCAGGTTGTATTGCATGCTGGCCTGAGTGAGGGCGTCAATGGACTGCGGGTGTTGCACGGCCTCGCGTAGCGCACTGTGCATCTGCAAACTGCGAAATTGCAGCTTGACGGCATCCCACTCAAAGCCGGTGAAATCCTGCGAGGTCAGCCGCTCCAGGTTTTGCGCCTGTCGGTATTGCACCCAGGCAAAGGCCGGTACCCCCAGCACGGCCACAAACAACACCAGCATCAGCACACGCTGAAATACTGAGCTCTGCGGCTGCTCTGGCGTGATCACGCCCAGGTCAAGCAACCAGGACTTGAAAGGTGTGCGCATGTCGGCTTACTCGACCACGATGCGCGTCAGATGCCAGATCGAGCGGTTGTAGTACAACTCGTCTCTCAAAGCAGGCCGGTCGTCAAAAGGATAAATCAGGAAGATCGGACCACGGTCTCTGACCTTCAGCACCACGCCGTTCATTCGGCGCGAGAGCACCGGATTGAACTGGGCCGCATCACTGACCGGGACCCGTACAAAATAGTCGTCCAGCGCCACCATCCGCAGCCTCTGGCCCCGGGCCCCCACCGCGTCGAGCACGGCTTTGAGAGACGGACCTGTGAAAGTGACAACGCCTTTTTGCCAGGGCGTGGCGGTGACGATCTCCGCTACGGGCAGAGCATCCAGCATGGCGGCGTCAAATTCAGCCAAACCCGGCGCATTGGTCTGGGCAATTTTCCCGCTGACCTGCAACACCACCGGTCCCACAGGCTTGCTCAAGGCCTGTGCCACCGAAGCCAGGGGCGCCAAGACCAATAGCCCGAGCACCCACACCATGGGGCGTATCCGCAAAACGGTGCTCAACATCATGTCCTCCTGGCGGGCTAACGCCGAATTGATATGTTCTTGTTTATGTCCGGCAAATTGTAGGCTGTGGGCTGAAAGGTCGGTTTTCAGTAAACTGCGGGCATGCAAACTTACCTGGTTGGTGGTGCGGTACGCGATGCCCTGTTGGGTTTGCCGGTGAGTGACCGCGACTGGGTGGTGGTGGGCGCTACACCGCAGGCCATGCTTGACCTGGGCTATGTGCCCGTGGGCAAAGACTTCCCGGTATTCCTGCACCCGAAAACCCATGAGGAATACGCGCTGGCGCGCACCGAACGCAAAACCGCGCCGGGTTACCACGGCTTTGCCATCCATGCCGCGCCCGATGTGACGCTACAGGACGACCTGGCGCGGCGCGACATCACCATCAACGCCATCGCCGCCCGGCCCGGCTGGCTCCAGGCCGGCTGCCCAAGCGACTCGCAAGACTTGATTGACCCGTTCCACGGCCAGCAGGACCTGGCCAACAAGGTGTTTCGGCATGTCAGCCCGGCGTTTCGTGAAGACCCGGTGCGCATCCTGCGTGTGGCGCGTTTTGCCGCGCGGTTTGCCGACTTCAGCGTGGCGAGCGACACGCTGGCGCTGATGCGCGAGATGGTGGATAACGGCGAGGTGGATCACCTGGTGCCGGAGCGCGTTTGGCAGGAGCTTAGCCGCGGCCTGATGGAAGCCACCCCGTCGCGCCTGTTTGCCGTGCTGCGCGACTGCGGCGCACTCCAACGACTGCTGCCCGAGTTGGACCGCCTGTGGGGCGTGCCGCAGCGCGCCGACTACCACCCCGAGGTGGACACCGGCGTGCACGTGATGATGGTGCTGGACATGGCGGCCCGCCTGCAGGCCCCGCTGCCGGTGCGTTTTGCCTGCCTGGGCCATGACCTGGGCAAGGGCAACACCCCGCCAGACGTGTTGCCGCGCCACCTGGGCCATGAGGAACGCAGCGCCAAGCTGCTCAAAAGTGTGTGCGAACGCCTGCGCGTGCCGGTGGCCTGCCGCGAACTGGCCGACGTGGTGGCGCGTGAACACAGCAACATCCACCGCTGTCTGGACTTCGGCGCTAGCGCCCTGACACGCCTGCTGGAGCGCTGCGACGCGCTGCGCAAACCGCAGCGCATGCATGACATCCTGCGGGCCTGCGAAGCGGATGTGCGCGGCAGGCTGGGCCATTCTGAGACCGCCTACCCGCAGCGCCAGCGCCTGCTGACGGCCTTGGCGGCCATGCAGGCGGTGGACACCCAAACCATCGCCTCGGAAGCCATGGCGAGCGGAGCTGGCGGGCAAAAGGTAGGCGAACTGATTCACCAGGCGCGGGTGGCGGCGGTGCAAGCCGCGCCGTTGTGCTGAAGCCGCATCAAAAGAATATGTAAGAGCCACGTCAGAACGGCGTGGGAACCCGGCGCTCAGGTATGCTTGCCGACATGTCAAGTTTGCTCATTATTGAAGACGATGATCTGCTGCGCGATGGCCTGAGTGCCCAGCTGTCGCACCTGGGCCACACGGTGACGGCAGCCTCGGATGGCGAGTCGGCGCAGCGTTTGCTGGAGGTCAACCGCTTTGACGGGGTGGTGCTTGATCTGGGCTTGCCCCGCATCAGCGGCATGGAGGTGCTGCGCTGGATCCGCAAGCGGCTGCCGGCGCTGCCGGTGCTGATCCTGACCGCGCGCGACGGCGTCGATGACCGGGTACAGGGCCTCAACGCCGGGGCCGACGATTACCTGACCAAACCTTTCGAGATGGCCGAATTGCAAGCGCGCGTGGGGGCCCTGCTGCGCCGCGCCCGCCTGCCCGCCTTTGGTGGCAGTCTGGAAGTGGCCAGCCATGCCACCCGGCGCCTGCGGGTGGACGCCACCTTGCCGCAAGCCTGGCTGGGTGACGAGGCACTGGAACTCACCCAGCGCGAATGGGCCCTGCTGTCCTTGCTGGTGACCCACGCCGGGCGTGTGGTCAGCCGAGAAGACGTGCTGGAAACCTGGCAGGCCGAGCCGGGTGACAGCGCGGCGGGCACCGCCGCGGCCACCGGCGTGGCATCGAATGCGCTGGAGGTCTATATCCACCGCCTGCGCCGCAAGCTGGTGGACTCGGGGTTGAACATTCGCAACGTACGCGGCCTGGGTTACATGCTGGAAACCACCCCGTCATGACCGACACGGACAGCCCGGCACCGGCGGCACCCGGGGGCCAGGGGCTGTCGCTCAAGCGCCAGTTGCTGATCTGGCTGCTGCTGCCCCAACTGGTGCTGCTGCTGGTGGGCGGGGCGCTGGCGTACCGGGTGGCGCAGAGTTATGCCAACAAGGCCATTGACCAGTCGCTGACCCAGTTGGTCCGCTCGCTGTCGCGGCAGGTCAAGCCGATTGGCTCCGGCCTGCTGATCGACTTTCCGCGCGCCGCCCAGGACATCATCGAACAGGACCCGGACGACCGGGTCAGCTACATGGTGTCGTCGCCGCCCGGCAGTTTTCTGCTGGGCAACGCCAAGCTGCCCGATGCGGCGGCAGACACCCGCAACGACCAGGTTCTGCTCTACACCACGGCCGTCGATGGCAAACCGATGCGCCTGGCCCTGCTGGAGCTGGACTACGGCGAGGCCAACGCGCCCCAGCGCCTGCGGGTGCAGGTGGCCAAAGGCCTGGCGGTGCAACAGCGCCTGACCAACGAGCTCATCGCTGACATGCTGGCGCCCTTGCTGCTGCTGGCTGCCCTGTTGAGCATGCTGGTGTATGGCGGCATCACACGCGGGCTGCAGCCGCTGATTCGACTGCAGGCGCAACTGGGCAGTCGGCACACCCCCAGCGTGTCCGCGCTGTCGCCCATCGAGCTGACGCAGGCGCCGCAAGAGGTACACGCACTGGCCACCGCCGTGAACCAGCTGCTGTCGGCGGTGCGGCGCAGTCTGGGCCAGGAAAAACGCTTTTTGAACGACGCCGCACACCAATTGCGCACGCCGCTGGCCGGGCTCATCAGCCAGACCGAGCTGGCCTTGACCGAGACCGACCCGCAAGCCCTGCGCGCGCGGCTGAACAAGGTGCTCTCGGGCGCGCAGCGCAGCGCCCACCTGGTGCACCAGCTGCTGTCGCTGGCGCGCAACGAGGTGGAAGTCAAGCTGCAGCCGCTGGACGTGGCCGCGCTGGCGCGCGAGGTCGCGCGCGAGTGGACGCCGCGCGCGGTGACGCAGAAGATCGACCTGGGGTTTGAAGGTGCTGACCATCTGATGGTGGACGGCGCGCCCCTGCTGCTGCGCGAGGCGCTCAGCAACCTGATCGACAACGCATTGACCTACGCCGGCCCCGGCACGGAGGTGACGCTGATGGCCCATCTGCTCGAAGGCCAGGTGGTGCTGGAGGTGCAGGACAACGGCGTGGGCCTGTCGGCACAGGACATGACGCGGGTGTTTGAGCGCTTCTGGCGCGCCAGTGAGCTGCCCGGCGGCTGCGGCCTGGGCCTGGCCATTGTGAAAGAGATCGCGCTGCGCCACGGTGGCCAGGCAGCGGTGTTGCCCAACGTGCCGCACGGGCTGCGGGTGCAACTGCGGTTGCCGCCCCTGGGCACGACCGCCGCGCCGCCCGGCTGAACCACGCGCCAAAGTGCTGCCCGGGGTGCAGCGCCAGCCGCTGCCGTGCGATACTGAATCATCGCCTCGCTCACGCTGGTCTTGCCCCCTTGGCGGACAGCCGCAGCAACGCTTTCAAGTGAAACAAGCAGCCCACACCGCCCACCTGCCCACCACCGCCAGTGACCCCACCACGGCGGCGAACGACAGCGCGCCTGCTGGCGTGAGCCGCCCCGCCCCTGCTGACGAGGCTGACAACCCCTGGCGGCTGGCACTGGAAGGCTCGGGCGCAGGCATCTGGGAATGGGATTTGCTCACCGGTGCGCAGCGCCACTCGGCGCGCTGGGACGAGATCCTGGGCTTTGATGCCGGGCAGCCTACCCCGAGCTTTACCGAGTTTCTGACGCACGTGCATCCGGATGATGTGGCCCCCTTGCAAGACGCCATCGCGGCATACCTGGCCGGGGATTCGCCCGATTACGTGATTGAACTGCGCATGCGGAGCCAAGACGGCCGCTGGAAGTGGCTTTTGTCCACCGGCACCATCGTCAGCCGCGATGCCCAGGGCCGACCCTTGCGCATGATCGGCACCCACACCGACATCTCCGAGCGCAAGGCGGCCGAACAAGCGCTGGTCCAGCTCAATGCCCACCTGCAGGAAAAGACCCGCCTGCTGCGCACCACGATGGACCACATCAGCCAGGGCATCCTGCTGTTTGATGCGGACAAACGCATCATTGGTTTCAACCCGCGCGTGTGTGAGCTGCTGGAGGTGAGTGCCGAGTTTCTGGCCGCCCGACCGCTGCTGGCAGAGCTCAACGCGCTGCAACACAGCAAAGGCGATTTTGGCCCGCAGACCACCCGGGTGGCGGAACACGCCCGCGACTACGTCAACAGCACCGGCATGGGCGAGCCACCGCCGCACTATCTGCGCGAAACCCCGCAGGGGCGCATCCTGGAGGTCAAAAGCAAACTGCTCGACGATGGCACCATGGTGCGCACCTTCGCCGATGTCACCGACTACATCCTGATTAAGCAGGCGCTGCAGAGCAATGAAGAGCGCTGGAAACTGGCCCTGGAGAGCACGGGCGACGGCGTCTGGGACTGGCACATTCCCAGCGGTGAGGCGTTTTTTTCCAAAAGTCTGCTCGACATGTACGGCCTGAGCGAAGACGACATCGCCAACCACCCAGGGGGAATAGACCAGCGCACCCACCCCGATGACATCGCGCAGATGGAGCAGGCGCGCCAGGCCCACTTTGATGGCCTGAGCCCAACCTATGTCAACGAGCACCGGGTGCGCTGCCAGGACGGCTCTTGGAAATGGGTGCTGACCCGCGGCATGGTGATCAGCCGCGACCCGCAAGGCCAGCCGCTGCGCATGATCGGCACCCACACCGACATCAGCGAACGCAAGGCGACGGAGGCGACCATCTGGCAACACGCCCACTTCGACACCCTGACCGGCCTGCCCAACCGCCGCCTGATGCGCGAGCGCCTGGCCCAGGAGATCAAGAAATGCCGCCGTGACGAACAGCAACTGGCGCTGCTGTTCATCGATCTGGACCGCTTCAAGGAGGTCAACGACACGCTGGGCCACGACCGCGGCGACCAACTGCTGATGGATGCGGCGCGACGCATCACCGCCTGCCTGCGCGAGGTCGACACGGTGGCGCGCATGGGCGGCGACGAGTTCATGGTGATCGTGACCGAGTTGACGCAGGTGACCGACCTGGAGGGGGTGTTGCACAAACTGCTGGCCTCGCTGGGGGCGGTGTTCCAGCTCGGGCTGGACCAGGTGTTCATCTCGGCCAGCATCGGTGTGACCCTCTACCCGGGCGATGCCCAGGAAATCGAAGACCTGTTGAAAAACGCCGACCAGGCCTTGTACGTGGCCAAAGGCGGCGGG
Source organism: Rhodoferax sp. U2-2l (assembly GCF_020594515.1). Taxonomy (GTDB): domain Bacteria; phylum Pseudomonadota; class Gammaproteobacteria; order Burkholderiales; family Burkholderiaceae_C; genus Rhodoferax. Next base: position 9,624 of record NZ_JAJCTH010000002.1, on the reverse strand, counting down.
CGCAACCGTTTCAGTTTTTTCACCCAGGCGCTGCAGGAAGCCGCACAGTGGCGGGCCCAGCTCACCCGCGACTTGCGCACCGCGTTGACCGAGCAACAGTTCCGTGTGGTGTATCAGCCCATTGTGGAACTGGCCACCGGCGCCATCCACAAGGCCGAGGCGCTGGTGCGCTGGCAGCACCCCACACGCGGGCTGATCAGCCCGGGTGAGTTCATCCCGGTGGCTGAGAGCAGCGGGCTGATCGTGGCGCTGGGCGAATGGGTGTTCCAGCAGGTGGCCGAGCAGGTGCGCCAGTGGCGCCAGACCTTGCATCCGCAGTTCCAGATCAGCATCAACAAGTCGCCGGTACAGTTTGAAAACCCCAATCCTCAGGCCACCCCCTGGATTGAGCAGTTGCGCACGCGCGGGCTGGGCGGCGACAGCATCGTGGTGGAAATCACCGAAGGCCTGTTGCTGTCCACCAGCGAGGGCGTGGTGGAACAGCTGCTGACCATGCGCGACGACGGCATCAAGGTGTCGCTGGACGACTTTGGCACCGGCTATTCGTCGCTGGCGTATCTGCAGAAGTTTGACATTGACTTCATCAAGATCGACCAGTCGTTTGTGCGGCAACTGGTACCCGGCTCGACCGACCTGGCCTTGTGCCAGGCCATCATCGTGATGGCGCATGCGCTGGGCATCCAGGTGATTGCCGAAGGCATCGAGACCGAACACCAGCGCGCGCTGCTGGCTGCTGCGGGCTGTGACTATGGCCAGGGTTACCTGTTCTCGCGCCCGGTGTCGGTGGCCGACTTTGTGTGGACACGCCAGCTGCTGCTGGAGGCCGCCGCGCAGGTGGACGCCGCCGCACAGCCGGAATGGTCGATTTAGTCAGACCGCGACGATCTCCCCGGCTCACCGCACTTCAGCCGCCTGGGCGATGCGCGTCAGGCCATCGGCCACACGGAGGGTGTCGTCGTTCCAGAACTGACTGACAGCCGCCCTGATGGCGATTTCGGCTGCGGGCCTGATGGCCATGCCGTGCGCCACCGACGGCAACAGGCTGCCGGCCTTGCTGGCGGCCATGAAGTCCTGGCTGGACAGCTTGGCGCAATCATCAAACTTGGCCATGTCCATGGCCAGGCGCACCGGGATCGACCCCTTGTTCAGGTTGAACACCTCCTGGAACTCCGCCCCCATGATGGCTGCAGCCAGGTCGCTTTGGGCTTTTTGGGCCTTGGCATCTTTCAGCTTGAACATGGCAAACGAATCCACGTTGAAGGTGTAAGCGTTGCCGGTGCCAGGTGCCGCCGCGCAGAGATAGTGCTTGCCCGGCACCTTGCCAGCGGCGGTGAACTCACCCTTGGCCCAGTCGCCCATGAACTGAAAGGCGGACTTTTCCTGGATCACCATCGCGGTGGCCAGGTTCCAGTCGCGCCCTAGGGAAGCGGCGTCGGTGTAACGCTTGACCTTGCGGAAGGTTGCCAGCGCCTGGGCCATGGTCTGGCTGGTCAGCGCTTTGGGGTCCAGCTTGACCAATGCGTCCTGGTAAAACCTGGCGCCCCCCACACCCAGCACCACCGACTCGAACGTGGTGAAGTCCTGCCAGTCCTGGCCGCCGTGGGCGACCGGGATAAAACCCGCCTTCCTGATTTTTTCGGCATCGGCAAAAAACGCCTCCCAGGTCTTGGGCACGCCCGTCACACCGGCTTGTTTCAGCACCGCGACGTTGACCCACATCCAGTTCACGCGGTGCACATTCACCGGCGCGGCAACATAACGGCCCTTGTACTTCATGCTGTCCGCCACCGCCTTGGGCAGCAGTCTGTCCCACTTCTCGGCCCGGGCGGTGGCATCCAGATTGGCCAGCACCCCTTCACTGGCCCACGCCTGAATGGCCGGGCCTTTGATCTGGGCGGCCGCGGGCGGGTTGCCGGCCATCACCCGGCTCTTGAGCACGGTCATGGCGTTGTCACCACCCCCACCGGTCACCGCAAAATCTTTCCAGGTGTGGCCTTTTCTCTGCATGATTTTTTTCAGCTCACCGACCGATCTGGCCTCGCCACCCGATGTCCACCAGTGCAAAACCTCCACCTCGCCGGCCATGGCTGTTGACACCGCCACCACACAGACCACGGCGCTTGCCCATTGAGAGAGTGTGACCATGAGAACTCCTGATTGCGTTGATACGGACCGATGCGGCGTTGCACGCCTGGCTGGCCGGTGAACCCTGAGGGTTGTACCTCAGATTGGGCCGCGCCGGTCTGCTAGTCAGATCGAGGCGCAAACCTTTTGAAAGACCTGCCAAAACGGTGCCTCCTGCGTGGTGCAGAAGTTGATGCGCATCAGCGTGCCCGGTGTGCGGTTGGCATGAAACAGCGAACCGGGCGCCAGCAAATACCCCACATCCAGCATGCGCTGGGCCAGCGTGTCGGTATCTACCCCGGTATCCACCCAACCAAACAGGCCCGCCGGGGGCGCAGCAAAGGTACAGCCTGCCGCCAACGCCAGTTTGACACTGCGACCCCGCGCCTGGTCCAGTCGGGTGCGCACCTGCTGGGCGTGCCGGCGCAACTGGCCTTGTTCCATGCACCAGGCCAGCGCCTTTTCCAGCAAGGCCGGGGTGGTCAGGGTGGCCAGCAGCTTGGTGTCAAGCAAGGACTCAAACAGGTGCGTGGGCGCCGCCAAAAAGCCAACGCGCCAGCCTGGCACCAGAATTTTGGAGAACCCGCTGACATACAGGGTGCGTTGCAGCCCGTCCAGCGCGCTCAGGCGGGTGGCGTGCTCGGGCGCGAGGTGGCTGTAGGTGTCGTCTTCCACGATAAGGAAGTTGTGCGCATGGGCCAACTGCAGCAAGCGGTGGGCGCTGCCCGGGCTCAGGCAGTAGCCGGTGGGGTTGTGCAGCACACTCACACTCACAAACAGCTTCGGGCTATGCAGCTCGCAGTAGCGCGCCATCACCGCCAGGTCCGGCCCGTCGGGCCCGCGTGGCACCGGCAGGATGCGCATGCCCAAAGCGTCCAGCCGGGCAAATTCGATGGCCCAGCCGGGCTCTTCCACCATCACGCAGTCACCGGCGCGCAGCAGCGTGCGGCTGACAATGTCCAGCGCGTGGGTGGCCCCCACGGTGGTGATGATTTGCTGGGCAGATGCCGGAATGGCCAAGGCCTGCAGCCGCACTGACAGCGCCTGGCGCAGACCCAGGTCGCCTTCGGGCTCACCATATTGGAGCGAGAACGCCTTGAGTTGCGCACCACTGGTGACGCGGCGGATGGCGGCGGGCAAAAAAGGCGTGTCCAGCCAGTCCGGCGGAAAAGCACCCAGACCCGGTTGTGGTTTGTCGCTGCCGCCCTGGAACATGCCCCGGATCAAGGCGGTGGCGTTGACCGGCACATGCTGTGGCACAACCCCCGCCAAGGGTGCGGTGCCCAGGCTGCGCGAGGCCACGCCTTGAACGGCGTCCGGCCGTTGATCCATCGCCGCAACCGCCCGGTTCCTGATGAAAAACCCGCGGTTGCGCTGCGCCTCCACCAGGCCCTGTGCCAGCAGTTGGTCGTAAGCTGCCACCACCGTGCTGGGGCTCACCCCCTGCTGCTGGGCACACAAGCGCACCGAGGGCAAGCGGCTGCCCGGTGCCAGCAAGCCGGTGGCGATGCGCTCAGCAAAACGCGCCGCCAGTTGCCCGGACAGTGACTGGGTGAGGGTTTTGACCAACATGGGCGGCTTTCTGTGAAGGCGGTGGCGGCTGTGTGGTTCAACAGAACAATACAGATTCGTTCAATGTTTCTTAAAGTGTACTGCAGCTGTATTGTCTTTAAAGCTACAGTCAAGGCCATGACACGCCACCACCGCCACCATGACTGCTGCTGAATTGACCGCCCTGCTGGTGTTGTGCACGGCCGCCAGCTTCACGCCCGGCCCCAACACCACGCTTTCAACCGCGCTGGCGGCCAACCTGGGCCTGAAGCGCGCGCTACGTTTTGTGCTCTCGGTGCCGGTGGGCTGGGGCCTGTTGTTCAGCCTGTGCGCGGCGGGTGTGGGCGCGCTGGTGATGGCGGTGCCCGCGCTGCGCATCGGCGTCCAAATCGTGGGTGTGGGGTATTTGTTGTGGCTGGCCAGCAAGCTGTACCGCGCCAACACGCTGGCACAGGCCGATGCCGGGCAACTGAAGGTGACCTTCTGGCAGGGCGTGATGCTGCAGTTTCTGAACATCAAGGCCTGGATGCTGGCACTGACCGTGGTGGCGGGCTGGCTGGCCGGGCGCGACGATGCGCTGCTGCGTTTTGCCATGGTGCTGCCCATCTTGCTGCTGTTTGGCCTGGCCAGCAACCTCACGTACGCGCTGATCGGCACCCTGCTGCGCCGCTGGCTGGCCGACGCAGCGCATGGCGGGCGACGCCTGCGCTGGTTCAACCGCAGCATGGCGGCGGTGCTGGTGGCGACAGCAGCATGGATGAGTACCTTCTGATGCCTTGTGTGACAGATCAAGATTTGCGGAGCAAATTTGCTCTGTTACCAACTGATCAGAGGATGTCCGGCTGTTTGCCTTGTGTGACAGACCAAGATTTGCGGAGCAAATTTGCTCTGTTACCAACTGATCAGAGGATGTCCGGCTGTTTGCCTTGTGTGACAGACCAAGATTTGCGGAGCAAATTTGCTCTGTTACCAACTGATCAATGGCTGTCCGGCTGTTGGCCTTGTGTGACAGATCAAGACTTACGGAGTACACCATGAAGACACTGGGCCTGATAGGCGGCATGAGCTGGGAGTCCACCGTGCCGTATTACCAGCAGATCAACCAAACGGTTCGCCAGCAACTGGGCGGGCTGCATTCGGCCAAGATCATCCTCTACAGCGTCGACTTTGCCGAGGTGGAGCAGTTGCAGATGACCGGCCAGTGGGACGCCGCAGGCAGCCTGCTTGTCAACATCGCCCGCAAGTTGGAAGCTGCCGGTGCCGACGCGCTGGTGATCTGCACCAACACCATGCACAAGGTGGCCGACGCCGTGCAAAGCGCGGTGACCATCCCGCTGCTGCACATCGCCGACCCGACCGCGCAGGCCATCCGGCAGGCGGGGTTCGACACCGTGGGCCTGCTCGGCACCCGTTTCACCATGGCGCAAGACTTTTACCGCAGCCGCCTGGAAGACCAGCACGGCTTGACGGTACTCACACCCCCTGCCGACGACCAGGCGTTGGTGCATCAGATCATCTTCAACGAGCTGTGCCTGGGCCAGGTGCTGGATGCCTCGCGCCAGACCTACCAACGCATCATCCAAGACCTTCAGACCCAAGGCGCTCAAGCCATCATCCTGGGTTGCACCGAGATCGCCATGTTGATCGGGCCACAGCACTGCGATTTGCCGCTGTTTGACACCACCGCATTGCACGCCCAAAGCGCCGCGCTGTGGGCGCTGTCGGATGGGTCGGCGAAAGGCAGGCCATGAGGCACGGCCAGCGGATGCGCCAACACCTGGTTTTGCCAGGCCGCCGGGGGTCTGCGCTTTGAAGTCCATGCCACACGAAACGCTGGGCATGTGGCTGGGCGTGCTGGGGGTCGCCATGTTTGCGGTGACGTTGCCGATGACGCGCCTGGCCACCGGCACGGCCGAGGCACCGCAGTTGTCGCCGTGGTTTGTCACGTTTGGCCGGGCCGCGCTGGCGGGCGCGTTGTCGGTGGTGTTTCTGTGGGTCACCCGTTCTGCCCTGCCCACCCCGGCGCAGCGCAAGCCGCTGGCCATGGCGCTGCTGGGCAATGCCCTGGGTTACCCGCTGCTGCTGGGGTTTGCGCTGCGCCACGTCAGCTCGGGCCACGCAGCGGTGATCACCGCGCTGCTGCCGCTCACCACGGCGGCCATTGCGGCGCTGGTGCTGCACCAGCGGGCGCGGCTGGGGTTTTGGGTGTTTGCCGGGCTGGGCAGCGCGCTGGTGGTGGTGTTTTCACTGTATCGCGCGGTCCAACAGGGGCATGGTTTTGGCCTGGAATGGGCTGACTTGCTGTTGCTGGGTGCGGTGCTGGCCGCCTCCATCGGCTACGTGTACGGCGCGCAAGTGACCCACGCGCTGGGCGCCGAGCGGGTGATTTGCTGGGTGTGTGTGATGGCGCTGCCGCTGAGTGTGCCCGGCGCGCTGCTGACCTGGCCCGCGCACAGCGTGGCCATGTCGGCCTGGCTGGGCCTGGTGTACGTGGGCGTGTTTTCCATGTGGGCCGGCTTTTTTGCCTGGTACCGCGGCATGGCGATGGGCGGCGCGCTGCGTGTCAGCCAGACCCAGTTGCTGCAGCCGTTTTTGAGTATTCTGGCCGCCGTCCCGCTGCTGGGCGAGCCGTTGGAGATCGTCACACTGGGCTTTGCCCTGGCCGTGATGGCCACCGTTTTTCTGGGCAAACGTTTTTCGACGCCCGCGCCTGTTTTCATCGTTGTATCAAAGGAAACTGTATGACCGCCTCCTTGCCCCCGGGCGCCCCTCACTCCCCCTGGCAGCTGTCCCGCCGCGCCGGGCGCATGAACCCCTCGGTGATCCGCGAAATCCTCAAGGTCACGGAAAAGCCCGGCATCATCAGTTTTGCCGGGGGTCTGCCCTCGCCCAAGACCTTTCCGGTAGTCGAGTTTGAGGCGGCCTGCGCCAAAGTGCTCAAAGACGACCCGCAAGGTGCGCTGCAATACGCCGCCAGCGAAGGTTTTGCCCCACTGCGCCAGATGGTGGCCAAGCAGTTGCGCGCCCAAGCCGCTGCGGCTGGCCTGACCTGGGCCGTGGACCCGGCGCAGGTGCTGATCACCACCGGCAGCCAGCAGGGCCTGGACCTGGTGGCCAAGGTGCTGGTGGATGCGGGCAGCAAGATTCTGGTCGAGTCGCCGACCTACCTGGGCGCGGTGATGGCCTTCATGCCGATGGAGCCCGAGGTGGTGAGTGTGGCCAGCGATGACGAGGGGGTGGACATGGCCGACTTGCGGGCCAAGGCCGAGGGCGCACGTTTCTTGTATGTGCTGCCCAACTTCCAGAACCCCACCGGCAACAGCCTGAGCGAAGCACGCCGCGCGGCCTTGAGCACAGTAGCTGCCGAGCTGAACCTGCCGCTGATCGAAGACAACCCCTACGGTGACCTGTGGTTTGACACGCCACCACCGGCCCCCCTGAGCGCCCGCAACCCCGAGGGCTGCATTTACCTGGGCTCGTTTTCCAAAGTGCTGGCGCCGGGCCTGCGGCTGGGCTTTCTGGTGGCGCCCAAAGCGGTGTTCCCCAAACTCCTGCAAGCCAAGCAGGCGGCTGACCTGCACAGCCCCGGTTTCAACCAGCGCATGGTGGCCGAGGTGATGAAAGACGGTTTTCTGGACCGCCACGTCCCCACCATCCGCGCACTCTACAAGGCCCAGCGTGATGCGATGCTGGACGCACTGGCGCACAACTTTGGCGCCCTGCCCGCCGCGGATGCGCCCCTTGACGAACGGGATGCGCGTCTGGTCTGGAACCAACCGGCGGGCGGCATGTTTTTGTGGGCACGCCTGCCCAAGGGCATGAACGCCGAGGCGCTGCTGCCGCTGGCGGTGGACCACGGCGTGGCCTTTGTGCCCGGCGCACCGTTTTACGCCGACCACGGCGATGAGCGCACGCTGCGCCTGAGTTTTGTCACCCCCAGCGTGGCCGAAATTCACCGGGGCGTGGCGGCGCTCGCGCTGGCGATCAGCCAATACGCCGCGCTCTGCCGTTGACAAAGCGCGCGACGAGTTCAAACCGCATCGAGCAAGGAGCTATCACCATGCCACAACGCCCCTTCAACCAAGTCGACGTCTTCACCGACACCCCTTATCTGGGCAACCCGCTGGCCGTGGTGCTGGACGGCACCGGGCTGGACAGCGACGACATGCAGCACTTTGCCCGCTGGACCAACCTGTCTGAGACCACCTTTGTGTTGCCGCCCAGCGACGAAGCACGTGCGCAAGGTGCCGACTACCGCGTGCGCATCTTCACGCCTGGCGGGGAGCTACCGTTTGCCGGTCACCCCACGCTGGGCAGCTGCCACGCCTGGCTGCAGGCGGGTGGTGTCCCGCAAGCCCACACCCACATCGTGCAGGAATGTGCCAAAGGCCTGGTCACCCTGCGTCGCGACGGCAGCCAGCTTGCCTTTGCCGCCCCACCCTTGCAACGCAGCCAGCCTGACCCGGCGCTGGTGGGCCAGGTGGCGGCCGCGCTCGGGCTGGAGGCGCAGCACATCCTGGCCAGCCAACTGCTGGACAACGGGCCGGTCTGGCTCGGCTTGCAGATCAACAGCCTGGAGGTGCTGCTGGCCCTGCAGCCCGACCACCAGCGCCTCAAGGCCTTGGGGCAAAAAGTGGGGCTGGTCCATGTTGATCCAGGTCACACCGCCACAACGCTAGTCGCCCGGTCCAACCGCGAGGCACGCGCTTTTGGCCAGCGATCGGGCACGGTCGGCCACCCGGTTGACGCGCCCGGCCTGACCGTGCGTGCCTTTGCCGCACCGATTGGTGTGCCGGAAGACCCGGTCACCGGCAGTCTGAACGCCAGTCTGGCGCAGTGGCTGATCGCGGAAGGCGTCGCCCCCACCCGCTACATCGCCACCCAGGGCACCTGCCTGGGCCGCCACGGCCAGGTGTTTATTTCGCAGGACAACACCGGCCAGGTGTGGGTGGGTGGCGACTCGGTGACGTGTATTGCGGGCTTTGTTCACCTCTGACGCGCCAAACAAGCACGACCGTGCTTAAATCTGCGGCATGGCCACCCTGTTCCTTGTTCGTCACGCCCAGGCATCGTTTGGCACGGCCGCGGACGGTGCGCTCAGCCCCTTGGGGCAGAGGCAAAGTGTGCAGCTGGGTCGCCACTTTGCGGCTAGGCAACAGCGGTTTGACCTGATCCTGAGTGGCACCCGGCACCGCCATACCCAGACCCTGGCCGGTGTGAGCGAGGGCATGGGCACCGCGCTCGAAGCCCAAACCTGGCCAGGTCTGGATGGTTACGACAGCCAGAAGCTGATGGCGACGGTGCACCCCGAGCCCCTGCCAGACGCCAGCCCCGCCGGTCTCTTCGGCCAGCAGGCCCGGCTGTTGCGCCAGGTCTTGCTGCAATGGATGCTGGGTCGCGACCAACCCGTCGGCTTGCCACCCTGGGCGGATTTTCGTCAGGGGGTGATGGAGGTGCTCACCCAGGTGCAGGCCAGCGGCGCTGACAACGTGTTGCTGGTCTCAAGCGGCGGCCCGATCGCCTGTGCCATCGGCCAGGTGCTGGCCACACCGCCCGCCGCCACGGTGGAACTCAACCTGCGCCTGCGCCACACCTCGGTCACCGAATTCGCCTTCGATCCCGGACATCTCGCGTTGCAAACCTACAACACCCTGCCGCATATGGACAGCATCGAATTTGACAGCTGGATCACCCACGGCTGAAACGGCTGCAACAACCGCTCTGCAGTATCAGGAACCGATGACAGGGGGGCGAAACTGTGGATGGGCCGAGACTGAATTCTTCACACTTCGCACTTTGTTGGCTGACTCAGGACGGCGTGGCATGACCCGTCCTGAATTGCGTTGACACTCAGAACGGTTGAAAAGTGCCGGGGTTAACCGGCGATAGACGCCCGATGCACCACATCGGGCGTTTGCATTTTCAGCGATAAATGCGGTCGTTCCGTGT
>NZ_JAJCTH010000001.1 GCF_020594515.1 Rhodoferax sp. U2-2l | reverse complement strand
CAACACGGAACGACCGCATTTATCGCTGAAAATGCAAACGCCCGATGTGGTGCATCGGGCGTCTATCGCCGGTTAACCCCGGCACTTTTCAACCGTTCTGAGTGTCAACGCAATTCAGGACGGGTCATGGACTCAGGCCAATGACTTGGCGGGCGGCTTGGACGGCGGCAAACCCTGAAAGGTTTGCAATTCGTTGTCCTTGGCGAAATTCATGCAAAAGTCCCAGGCCATGACGTCATGTTGGTGCAGCGCTTCGTCCACGATCACACAGCGCACGCCGTTCACACTGGTGGGAACACACCACGGTGAATAGGTGAAGTGGCGGCCCGGCAAGGCCATGCCCGGGCGAAACTGGCTCATCACCCCGGCCAGCCGTTCAGCCCAGTCACTGGGTCGAAAGGCGCGGCCCGCATGGGTCACGCCCAGGATGTAGACTTTTTTTGACGTGTGTGAAACCATCTGGTAGCGGCCAATCTAGGGGTGATAACGAGATGTTGCGAGGCTGAAAGATTGTAGTGCCTATCTTATGTCTTATACAAGACTTGACGCTGGCTAAGTAACAGCCATGTTACGCGTCAAACACCATTCAGTCGCTGACTGCCAACGGCCGAAACCAAGCATTTGATCGGTCTAAAATCATGCTTCAACGGCCCAACCTGCGTTGGGCCGCTTTGTTTTTTCACGGAGATGACCGCATGAACGCATCCGAACCCGGCCTTCAAGCCGCCTCGCCCCACGTGATGAACACCTACGGGCGATTGCCTATTGCACTGTCACATGGCCAGGGCTGCAGAGTCTGGGATGTCAACGGCAAGGTCTACCTGGATGCGCTGGGTGGTATTGCGGTCAACACCCTGGGCCACAACCACCCCAAGCTGGTACCCGCGCTGCAGGACCAGATCAGCAAGATCATCCACAGCTGCAATTACTACCATGTGCCCAACCAGGAGGCGCTGGCCAAAAAACTGGTGGAACTCTCGGGCATGAGCAATGTGTTTTTCTGCTCGACCGGCTTGGAGGCCAACGAAGCCGCGCTGAAGCTGGCGCGCAAGTTTGGCCATGACAAGGGCATTGAACGGCCGGAAATCGTGGTGTACGAAAAAGCCTTCCACGGCCGCTCCATCGCCACCCTGAGCGCCACCGGCAACCCCAAGGTCCAAGCCGGATTTGGCCCACTGGTAGAAGGTTTTATCCGCGTGCCGATCAACAACATCGAGGCCCTCAAGGCCGCCACCGAAGGCAATCCCAATGTGGTGGCAGTGTTTTTTGAAGCCATCCAGGGTGAAGGTGGCATCAACCCGATGCACCTGGATTACCTGCGTGATTTGCGCAAGCTCTGTGATGAACGTGACTGGCTGATGATGATCGATGAGGTGCAATGTGGCATGGGCCGCACTGGCAAATGGTTTGCCCACCAGTGGGCCGGCATCGTGCCCGACGTGATGCCACTGGCCAAGGGCCTGGGTTCCGGCGTGCCGGTGGGTGCGGTGGTGGCTGGCCCGAAAGCCGCCCAGATTTTCCAGCCCGGCAACCACGGCACCACCTTTGGTGGCAACCCGCTGGCCATGCGGGCCGGGGTCGAGACCATCCGCATCATGGAAGAAGACGGCCTGCTGGCCCATGCCGCGGCGGTCGGCGCCCATTTAAAAGCCGGTCTGGAGACCGCGCTGGCGGCCGAACTGGCAGCTGGCACGGTGAAAGAGATTCGTGGCCAAGGCCTGATGCTGGGCATTGACCTGGCCAAACCCTGCGGTGTCCTCACCCAGCGCGCCGCCGATGCGGGTTTGCTGATCAGCGTGACCGCCGACAGTGTGGTGCGTCTGGTGCCGCCACTGATCCTGAGCCAAGCCGAGGCCGACGAGATCGTTGCCCGGTTGTGCCCCCTGATTTCTGCTTTGTTGAAGGAAACGCCATGAACCCAGTCGAATTCGGTATCCCCAGCACCATCCCCAAAGGCGCGCCACCGGTGCGTCACTACTTGCAGTTCTCCGACCTGCGGGCCGACGAATACGCCTACCTGCTCGAGCGTGCGGCCTTCATCAAGGCCAAGTTCAAGACCTTCACCCGGCACCAGCCGCTGGTGGACCGCACGCTGGCGATGATTTTCGAAAAAGCCTCGACCCGCACCCGCGTCAGTTTTGAGGCCGGCATGTACCAGCTCGGTGGCAGCGTGGTGCACCTGACCACCGGCGACAGCCAACTGGGCCGCGCCGAGCCGATTGAAGACAGCGCGCGTGTCATCAGTCGTATGGCCGACCTGGTGATGATCCGCACCTTTGAACAGGCCAAGCTGGAGCGTTTCGCCGAGTATTCCCGCGTGCCGGTCATCAACGGTCTGACCAACGAGTTTCACCCGTGCCAGATTCTGGCCGACATCTTCACTTTCATCGAACACCGTGGCCCGATCCAGGGCAAAACGGTGGCCTGGGTCGGTGACGGCAACAACATGGCCAACACCTGGTTGCAGGCCGCCACACTGCTGGGCTTCAAAGTGAATGTGAGCACACCCAGCGGATATGAGGTGAATGAAAAAATAGCCTCTGGCCCTGATGGCATAAGGGCTGGCAGCTATGAAAATTTCAGCAATCCACTGGACGCCTGCCGCGGCGCCGACCTGGTCACCACCGACGTCTGGACCAGCATGGGTTATGAGGCCGAGAACGAGGTACGCAAGCAGGCCTTTGCCACCTGGCGGGTCAGCAGCGAGATGATGGCCGTGGCCAAACCCGAGGCTTTGTTCATGCACTGCCTGCCCGCGCACCGGGGCGAAGAGGTGGATGCCGAGGTGATCGACGGGCCCCAAAGTGTGGTCTGGGACGAGGCCGAAAACCGCATGCATGTGCAAAAAGCGCTGATGGAATACCTGCTGCTCGGTCGCCAGGCCTGACGGCCCAAGGACAGCCTGTGCCCGACAACAAAGACAAGACCTTCTGGGTAACCGTCCTCAAACTGGCGCTGGGCGCCCTGGCGGTGATTGTCTTCTTTGGCGTCGGGCTGTATTACACCGCCAAGTACAACACCTATGCCCCGCCGGATGTGCCACCTGCGCCGGACTGGGGCATTTCCAAGGATTCACCGATCCCGAGCAAACGCTAACTGGCCCGTGGTGCTGGCCGGACACCCGCCCAATCAGGGTTGGCGGTCAAAGGTGACGGGGTGTTCTTCACCAGCAGCTGGGCGCACACTGCCAGGCGCAGCAGCACCAGGGCATTTGGCACAGCTGCTGCAGGAGGTGCTGCAGCCGGGTGAGCTGCCCAAGGCGCGGTGATAGCGCCCCAAACGCTCCCGTGCGGCGGCAGGCAACAGGTACCAGACGCTGTACAGCGCCGCCAAGCCCACCAGCACAGCCACGATCCAGTCTTGTGCCATCTCAGCCACCTGTCCACGCCAGCGTCAGCCGGTAGGTGACCCAGCTCGCGCCATAGGCCAGCGCAAACAGATAAGCCGTCATCAGCAGCGGATAACGCCACGAATTGGTTTCACGGCGCACCGCCACCAACGTCGACACACACTGCGGCGCAAAAACAAACCACACCAGCAGTGACAAGGCAGTGGCCAGTGACCAGCTTTGGGCAATCAAAGGGACCAGCTGATGGGCCACGTCGTCACCACCGCCCGACAGCGCGTAGACCGTGCCCAGCGCCCCCACCGCCACCTCGCGTGCGGCCATACCGGGAACCAGCGCCACGGCAATCTGCCAGTTGAAACCAATCGGCGCCACCACCGCCTCTAGCCAATGCCCCAACAAGCCAGCGTAGCTGTGGTTGATGGCGGCGTCGGTGGCACCCGCAGGCGGTGCTGGATAAGTGGCCAGAAACCACAACAGGATGGTGAGCGCCAGGATGATGCCGCCTACTCGCTTGATGAAAATCGACGCCCGCTCGTACAGCCCATGCGCCAGGCTGCGTATATTGGGCATGCGGTAAGACGGCAACTCCATCACCAGCGGCGTGGGCCGGGCCCGGGTGCGCCACAGCATGGCCACCGCGGCCACTGCCATGGCTGACAAAATGCCGCCGACATACAGCGCAAACATCACCAGCCCTTGCAGGTTAAACACGCCCCACACCGTCTGGCTGGGGATGAACGCACCAATCAGCAAGGCATACACCGGCAGCCGGGCCGAACAGGTCATCAGCGGCGCGATCATGATCGTCACCAGCCGGTCGCGCCAATGGGTGATGGTGCGGGTGGCCATGATGCCGGGCACGGCGCAGGCAAAGCTCGACAGCAGCGGGATGAACGAGCGCCCTGACAGGCCCACCGTACCCATCACCCGGTCCAGCAAAAAGGCGGCACGCGGCAGGTAGCCGGAGTCTTCCAGCACCAGAATGAAGAAAAACAGAATCAGAATCTGCGGCAAAAACACCAGCACGCCGCCCGCGCCCGCCAGCACACCGTCCACCAGCAAGCTGCTCAGCGGCCCGGGTGACAAATGCGACTGCACCTGGGCACCGAGCGCCCCCATGGCCGACTCAATCAGCTCCATCGGCCACACCGCCCAGCTGAACACCGCCTGGAACATCAAAAACAGCGTGGCCGCCAATACCAACATGCCCCACAGCGGATGCAACACCACGGCGTCAATCGCGTCGTCCCGGTGCAGGCTCTCGGCAGGCTCCTGCACCGCGAGTTTGACCACCCGGCGCACCTCTTGTTGGGTGGCCATCACCTCGTCCACCTGCGGGGCGTGCCAGGTGGTGGTGGTTTTGAGGCGTTTTCTGGACTTGCTCACGTCCACCTTGGCCAGGTAAGTGAGCAGTTCCTGGGCGCCATCGTGGCGGATGCCCACGGTTTCGATCACCGGCATGCCGAGTTCGTGCGCCAGGATCGCCCGGTCCACCGTGATGCCGCTGTGGCGCGCGGCATCGCACATGTTCAGCGCCAGCGCCAGCGGCAGGTTCAGCGCACGCGCTTCCAGCACCAGGCGCAAGTTGAGGCGCAAATTTGTGGCGTCCACCACACACACCACCAGGTCAGGCAGCGGCTCGTTGGGGCGGTGCCCGGTGACGATGTCGCAGGTGATCTGCTCGTCCGCGCTCAGGGCGTTCAGGCTGTACGCACCGGGCAAGTCCAGCACCACCACCTGGCGCCCGGACGCGGTTTCCAGCGTGCCCTCTTTGCGCTCCACCGTCACACCGGCGTAGTTGGCCACTTTCTGGCGGCTGCCGGTCAGCAGGTTGAACAGCGCGGTCTTGCCACAATTGGGGTTGCCCAGCAGCGCAACACGCAGGGGTTTGTCGTTGAGGTGATCAGACATGCGAAGCAGTCGAACTCAGAGCGGTTGCACCTGCACCAGCGCCGCCTCATGGCTGCGCAGGGCGAAGGTGGTGTGGCCTACCCGCACCGCCAGCGGATCGTGGCCGGGATAGCCTCGGGCAATCACACGGACCTGCTCACCGGGCAAAAAACCAATTTCCAGCAGGCGCAAGGCAATGCCGCGCTCTTCATCATCCAAGGGGGTGCTCATGCCGATGACCACCGCCCGAACCTGGCGCGCGAGTTGGTGCAAGCCAATGGGCTGGCCAATAGGCTGGCCAACGGCAGGAGGCGTCTGGGAGGGTGCGGTCATGGCGGCGACAAATGAGAACGGTTTTGATTTTAGTTGGGTTCTGCTGCCCACAGGCACCGCAGCACCCTGAACGCCAGTCTTCTGGGCGCTGTTGACACGGTGCGGCTCGCCAAGTAGTCAACACATCGCCATCAGCGTTGGTACCGGGAAGATGGGCCTCTGTCTTTTAGGTTGCTATTTTCGGGCCACCGTAAAGCCAGGGCTGATCCAGCAGACGCTTGCCGAGCAAGCGCATGGCCATGTCACGCCCCAGCCGCAGCGGGCCGGTCAGGTGGTAAATCTCACCATTGCGGATAGCGCGCTCTTGCACCCTGGCGTTGCGCTGCCAGCGCTGCTCGGCGTAGTCCTTGATCAGGGCAGGCACCCGTGCCAATGCCGCATCATCCGGCCTTGTGGCGGCCAACGCGCCGCCCGCTGCCAGCAGCCGTGCCAGCGTGGCGGCGTCCTCAATGGCCATGGCCGCACCTTGCGCCAGGTAGGGCACCATGGGGTGCGCCGCGTCGCCCAGCAAGGCCACCCGACCCAAATAATGTTCGTGTGCGCCGTGCATCGGCGGGCGAATGCTCAGCGGCCACAGGCGCCAGCGGTCAATGGCGTGGATCAGGTCATGCAGCGGCGCGCAGCTGCCCTGCATGACACGCTGCAAATCCGCCGCGTTGGCGCTGTGGTCCCAGCTGGACATATCGCCCTGCACCTGCCCGTGCACGATGGCCACCACATTCATCCACGCGCCGCCCCGTACCGGGTACTGCACCACATGCATCTTCGGGCCAAACCAGGCGGTGACCTGTTTGGTTTGCAGCGATTTGGGCAGCGTGCTTTGATCCACCATGGCGCGGTACGCCAGATGCCCGGTGGGCAGCGGTTTGCCATCGTGCATCAGTTGCTGGCGCAGATGGCTCCAGGCACCGTCAGCGGCCACCAGCACATCGGCTGGCACC
Organism: Rhodoferax sp. U2-2l; assembly: GCF_020594515.1. Classification (GTDB taxonomy): domain Bacteria; phylum Pseudomonadota; class Gammaproteobacteria; order Burkholderiales; family Burkholderiaceae_C; genus Rhodoferax. The sequence goes on along the minus strand of NZ_JAJCTH010000001.1, from coordinate 380,867 downwards.
GACTGCGTGTCTGCCAGTTGGGCCGTGACTTTGTCATCGGTCTGCGCTGCCCCCATCACCGCGTTGTTGAGGTTCAACGCCACGTCACCACGCTGGCGCAGCACCTTGACCAGCAAACCATGTAAATCCGCGCGATGAATGGTGGCGTAAGGCGCCCCGTAGGTCCGCACCATCTCGGCACCCAAAGGCAACTCGCCCAGTATGGCAGCCGTTACGGTGCTGCGAAATTGCAAGCGACTCGGAAACGCCACCAAGTGCTGGAGATCGTCTTTGAGGTCCCAGCCATACAACACGCGCATGGCATTGGGGCCCAGTTGAATACCAGCGCCCACCTCAGAAAACTCGGCCGCACGCTCGTACAGGCGCACCTTGCCACCGGCGCGAGCACATGCCAGCGCTGCCGACAAACCACCAATTCCACCCCCCGCAATGACAACATCAGCCATGGGAAACTTTCAACGACTTCAAATATAGGGCGCGATTGTCCGCACAAGAGTCTGCTGCAAACTGACAAGCCCGCAATAAATTTTGACTTGGCTGGCTTACACTGCGGCCATGGATGAAACAAGACAACGCATGACGCTGGTCCGGCTTCTCTATGTGAGCCGGGCTGTAGGACCGCAAACCACCGCGGTGACGGATTCGATCCTGTCTGTGGCTCAGGGCGCCAACCGCCAACGCGGCATCACCGGTGTTTTATGCCAAGGCCAGGGACTGTACCTGCAAGTGCTGGAAGGTGAGCGCAGCGTGATCAACCGTCTGTACAACCGCATCACCCAGGACCGGCGCCACCAGGATGTGGAACTGCTGGTGCTGGAGGAAATCAGTCAGCGTCGCTACGCCGATTGGTCCATGGCACATGTGATCCTGTCCGAAGACGATCCGATGATCCAGCTCAGGCACCCCGAGTTTGACCCGTACTCAGCCGCAGGACAGACGGTGATGAAGATGGTGGGCGAACTGTTTGCCACCGGCAACCGCATCCGCAACACCTCAGCCAAGCGTTAAGCGACTGGCACAGTTGTCTTGGCGCAATGCGCCTTCGAGCTTGTGCCTCAGATCAGCACGTGTAAGCGGACGAATGTGCCATCTGCCAAAAAGCAAACCCCGACAAAGCGGGGTTGAAAAACAGAGCAGCTTAGTTCTGTCGACGTCGGCGCAGCGCCACCATTGCAAAGAGTCCCAAGCCAACCAGCGCAAGTGACTCTGGCTCCGCAACGGCGCTGACGACCTGAACAGCCGAATCGACGTTCAAGATATCAAAGGCCCAATGGGCATCTCGAACGCTATCGTCGCCATCAATAAATCCATGACGGAAATCTTGATTGGCCACGCCGTCATAGTAAAACCCGTCTGCCAAGTTGTAACTGGTACTGAAGTTGTCGTATTGCTGAATTGACGCTGTGTAGGTGCCCGCAGCAAGCGGCGTGGTGTAGAAAACGTCCCAACAAAACCCGGTCACTGAGTCAGCAGCTACCAATTCACATTTAGCGTCATCTTGCTCACGCAACAGTTTGCCAGTGGCGTCAAACAAGCTCAAGATGGGGTCAAAACCTCCGCTGGCAATCACCGTGCCCGCTGCGTTGGTCCCGCCAGCATAGGACCAACTTCTCAGCGATACAGACGTCGGCACGCTCACGGTAAAGCTAAACAACTGCACATCATTGTCGTGCTCAAAGTTCCCTGAAAAAGAGAAATTGGCCGCACTGGCTGCCGTCGCTGCGAGGCCAAGCGTCAGTGCCGCCGCGATGGTTTTAAGTTGTTGCGTGAAAAACATAAGCACTCTTTAAATTGACAAGGTTTACGAAAATATAAAGCACTATTGATGCCAAGTATCCAAGCAGTTGAGTTGTAAGCGTTTTTTTACATTTAGCCTACATGACCGTCTTTGACTGTTAAGTTATCCGACACCTACTAACGGACGGCATCGAACGTACCGACGCACCGACTCCTACCAGCTTGACACTCAAAACGCATCCGTGATTTTCAAGGCCAAACACCTGCAGCATCATCCTAACTGTCCCCAAGCCTTCTCCAGCCGTTTGACACTGACCGGCTGCGGTGTGCGCAGCTCCTGGGCGAAGAAGCTCACGCGCAGTTCTTCCAGCAACCAGCGGAATTCCTGCAGGCGATCATCGACCACGCCTTTGCGCTCGGCCACCAGGCGCCAGTAGCGCTGCTCCAGCGGTTGCAACTCTTTCAGGCGGGCGCTGTCACGGGCCGGGTCGGCGCGGTACTTTTCCAGCCGGGCGGTAATGGCTTTCAGATAACGGGCAAAGTGCTGCAGGCTACCCCAGGGCGTGACACTCAAGAACTTCTTGGGCATCAATTTTGATAGCTGCTGGGCCGCATCCGTCGAGGCCTCGGGTGCATTTTTGCTGTCCTTGATCTTGCGCGCTGCCACGGCGTATTCAGCCAGGATGCTGGCGCTCAGGCGGGCGACTTCGGTGCAGATCAGGGTCAGGCGCCCTCGCCCCTCGTCCACGCGTTTTTTGAAGGCAAATTCGTCGGTGGGCAACGGGTCGAGCAAAAAGGCGCGGTCCAGCGCGACCTGGATGATCTGTTCACGCAGTTCTTCCAGCGTGCCGCCAGTGCCGCTACCGTCGGCGTTTTTGCCAACCTGCATGTAGGTGACCGCCATTTTTTGCAGGTCGGGCACGTTCTTCTCCAAGTACTTGAGCGCGTCTTTGATCTGTAGCGCAAACAAGCGGCGCAGGCCGGCGCGGTGTTTGGCGGTAGCCACCTCGGGTTCGTCAAACACCTCAATGGTGACCGCATCACCGCCGTCCAACAGCGCCGGGTAACCAATCAGGGTCTGGCCACCCTTTTGGATTTCCAACAGCTCAGGCAGCTCACCAAAGGTCCAGGCCGTGTGTTTGACACCGGCTGGTGTGGCTTTGGCGGTCGACTCATTCAATACTTTTTTTATAGCTTCTTGCCCGTGATTCATAAGGGCTTTAGGCTGATTTGGCTTGGAGACTTCTGGCGAAGCCGTTTTGGCCATCTTGAGCCCAGCCAAGGCCTGGAAGGCGCCACGGGCTTGCGCACCCAGTTCGGCTTTGAGCGCACCCAGGTTACGACCTTGCCCCAGTTGGCGGCCATGTTCGTCCACCACGCGGAAGTTCATGAAAAAGTGCGGCGGCAACATGTCGACCTTGATGTCGGCGCGCACCACGTCCACCGTGGTGGCCAGGCGCACCAGCTTGAGCACCGCCTCGATCAGCGAGCCGTGGCCAAACAAGGCGGGTTCGTTGAGCTGCGCCGCCATCTTGCTGGCCGACTCGGGCAGCGGCACCAGGCGCGAACGAGGGCGCTGGCGCAGGGTTTTGATCAGTGCCTGGATCTTGTCCTTGAGCATGCCGGGCACCAGCCATTCGCAGCGTTCTTCGTTGACCTGGTTCAACACAAAAATCGGCACGGTCACCGTCAGCCCATCTTTGGGGTCACCCGGCTCATGCAAGTAAGTGGCTGCGCAATCCACACCGCCCAGACGCACGGTTTTCGGGAAGGCCTGGGTGGTGATGCCCGCGGCCTCGTGGCGCATCAGCTCCTCGCGGGTCAGCAGCAGGAGCTTGGGGTTGATCTTCACCGCGTCGCGGTACCAGGCCTCAAAGGTGAAGCCACTGCACACTTCGGCAGGTAACTGCTGGTCGTAAAAAGCGTAGATCAGCTCGTCGTCCACCAGCACGTCCTGGCGGCGCGCCTTGTGTTCCAGGTCTTCCACCTGTTTGATCAGCTTCTGGTTGGCCGCCAGGAACGGCAGCTTGGTCTCCCACTGGCCACCGACCAGCGCCTCGCGGATAAAAATCTCACGCGCACCGGGCAAATCGACACGGCTGTAGTTCACCCGCCTGCCGCTGTAAATGACGATGCCGTAGAGCGTGGCGCGTTCCAGCGCATTGACCTCGGCCACCTTCTTTTCCCAATGCGGGTCCAGCAGCTGTTTCTTGAGCAAATGCGCGCCGACCTGCTCCAGCCACTGTGGTTCTATCGCGGCAATGCCGCGGCCAAACAGGCGCGTGGTTTCCACCAACTCAGCCGCCACAATCCAGCGGCCCGGTTTTTTGACCAGATGGGCACCCGGATGCGGGTAAAACTTGATGGAGCGGGCACCCAGGTATTCACCACTGGCGCCGTCGGTCTCCAGCTTGCAGCCGATGTTGCCCAGCAAGCCTGACAGCATCGACAAATGCAACTGCTCGTAGCTGGCAGGCGCGGTGTTGATGCGCCATTTGTGCTCGGCCACCACGGTGTGCAGCTGGCTGTAGATGTCGCGCCACTCACGCACCCGGCGCATGCTGACAAAGTTCTGCCGCAGCAGTTGTTCGTATTGGCGGTTGCTGAGTTTGTGGGCTGGTGCGCCCTCACCCCGGCTCTCTCCCACAGGGCGAGGGAGTGAACTTCCGCCCCGGGCCTTGGAAAGCGCCAAAGCAGTGGCCGTTTCGCTCCCTCTCCCACCGGGGGAGGGCTGAGGTGAGGGTTGGCCCCCGCGCGCGGTCTCCAGCCACTTCCACAGCTTCAGGTAACCGGAGAACTCGCTCTTCTCGTCGTCAAATTTAGCGTGCGCCTGGTCGGCCTGCTGCTGCGCCTCCATCGGGCGGTCGCGCACATCTTGCACGCTCAATGCTGAGGCAATCACCAGCACCTCGTCGAGCGCCTGGCGACTGCGGGCCTCCAGAATCATGCGGCCCACACGCGGGTCCAGCGGCAGCTTTGCCAGCTCCTGACCCATGGGTGTGAGTTCATTGGCGTCGTCCACCGCGCCGAGTTCGTTGAGCAACTGGTAACCGTCGGCAATCGCGCGGCCAGACGGCTTTTCGATGAACGGGAAGTCTTCCACGATGCCCAGGTGCAAGGACTTCATGCGCAAAATCACCCCGGCCAGGGACGAACGCAAGATTTCGGGGTCGGTGAACTTGGGTCGACCAATGAAATCTTTCTCGTCATACAGCCGGATGCAGATGCCGTTGGCCACGCGCCCGCAGCGGCCGGCACGCTGGTTGGCCGAACTCTGGCTGATCGGCTCCACCAGCAACTGCTCGACCTTGCTTCTGAAACTGTAGCGCTTCATGCGTGCGGTGCCTGCGTCAATCACGTAACGGATACCCGGCACGGTGAGCGAGGTCTCAGCCACATTGGTGGCCAGCACAATGCGCCGCCCGGTGTGGCTGTCAAAAATGCGGTCCTGCTCGGCCTGGCTCAGCCGGGCAAACAGCGGCAGCACCGCGGCCCCGCGAAAGAGTGGCTGGTGGCTCAAGTGACCACGCAGGTGGTCGGCTGCCTCGCGGATCTCGCGCTCACCGGGTAAAAACACCAGGATGTCGCCACTGTTGTGCACATCGCGCCAGAGCTCGTCCACCGCGTCGGCAATCGCGTGGTTCAGGTCATAGTCACGCGCTTCCTCAAACGGGCGGTAACGCTGCTCCACCGGGAACATGCGCCCGGAGACCATGATGATCGGCGCAGGTCCTTGCCTAGACGCGAAGTGGTCCGCAAACCGCTGCGCGTCAATCGTGGCCGAGGTCACCACCACCTTCAGATCCGGGCGGCGCGGCAGGATCTGCTTTAAATAACCTAGCAAAAAGTCGATGTTCAGACTGCGCTCGTGGGCTTCGTCGATGATGATCGTGTCGTAGGCTTTGAGTAACGGGTCGGTCTGAGTCTCGGCCAACAAAATGCCGTCGGTCATCAACTTGACCGAGGCATCGCGCCCCAGCCGGTCCTGAAAACGCACTTTAAAACCCACCACCTCACCGGGCGGGGTATTGAGCTCTTCGGCAATGCGTTTGGCCACGCTGCTGGCCGCAATCCGGCGCGGCTGTGTGTGACCAATCAGCTTGCCACGCGGCGCTGGGCGGCCATCGGCCAGGGTTTTGGGGTAATTGCACAAGCCACGCCCCATCGCCAGGGCGATCTTGGGCAGCTGGGTGGTTTTGCCCGAGCCGGTTTCACCACAAACGATGATGACCTGGTGCGCGGCCATCGCGGCCATGATTTCTTCGCGACGGGCGCTGACGGGCAGGGATTCGGGGAAGTCGATGTTCAGAGGTACAGACATTGGGCGGCAATTATCGAGGCAGCGCCGGGGCGTGGCCGGGAAGCGGCTTGGTTTTCAAGCCAATTCGGCCTCTAGCCCCTTTTGGGTTATTATTTTCGAGCTATTTATTTTATAGCTTCCGACAGGTACAACAGCGTGTGCTGTGTTCTGCTGCGGCTGTGTGTCCGCCGTCCTTGGCACGCGACACGGTGGCCGCACTTTCCTTTGAGGTGACAACCAATCTGACATCTCTGGGGTGAAGCAGGCATCGCTTCTGATGCCGAATTTGGCTGCCCCATCTGAATTAGACTGTGTTACGTGACCGTGAACCACCCGCCTTTCGACATTCTCAACTCGTTGCAAACGGGTGTCGTCATCCATGCGCCAGACTCGCGCATCCTGTTCAGCAATCCCCGTGCTTGTGAATTGCTCGGTTTGTCTCAGACGCAACTGGATCGCCAATCAGCGATGGACCCGGGTTGGCATTTTGTCGATAACGCGGGGCAACCCATGCCGGTGTGCGACTACCCGGTCAACCGGGTCATCGCAATGGGCCAAGCTATCAAGTCCCAGGTGCTTGGCATCGCCAGCGGCCAACGGCCAACTGTCTGGGTGTTGGTCAGCGCAGTTCCCGAGTGCGACGCCAGCGGAAAACTCAAGCAGGTGGTGGTTGATTTTTATGACATCACCGCCCAGCGTCAGTCTGAACTGGAAGCCCAGCGCAGCCAGCAGTTGCTGCATGAATCCATTGAAGCCATTGATGAGGCCTTTGTCATTTTTGGCCCGGATGAGCGCCTGGTGTATTGCAATGAAAAATACCGGGCGCATTACCCCCAGTTCAGCCAATTTATTGTGCCGGGCGTCAGTTTCGAAGAGGTGATTCGTCACGGCGCAGCGGTAGGCTTTTACCAGGAGTCGGTGGGCCGGGTGGAGGCCTGGGTGGCCGAGCGTCTGGCGGCGTTCAGATCGGGTAGCCAGACTCGGGTGCAAGAAACGACCACCGGACGGGTGGTGCGCGCCATTGACCGCAAGTTGGCAGATGGCCACACGGTGGGCTATCGCATCGACATCACCGAACTGGTACGCGCCACGGAAAAGGCAGAAGCCGCCAACCTGACCAAGAGTCGGTTTCTGGCCACAATGTCACACGAGATACGCACGCCGATGAATGGCATTCTTGGCCTGACGCAACTGCTGATGACGCCCGATCTGCCTGGAAGCGTTCGTCAGGACTACATCCGAACGGTGATGAATTCAGGTCAGTCCTTGTTGAAATTGCTGGACGATATTCTGGATTTGTCAAAAATTGAGGCGGATAGTTGTCAGCTCGAAAGCATCGTGGTGGACCCCGCGCAGTTGCTGCAGGAAACGCGGACGCTGTTTTCGGGCGCGGCTGCCAACAAAGGCCTGCAGCTCAGTGCACGGTGGGGCGGTGAACCTGGCCAGCGTTACCAAACCGACGCTTACCGCCTGCGCCAGATGATTGGCAACCTGGTGGTGAACGCCCTCAAGTTCACCGCCAATGGCCAGATCGACATGGAAGCCACAGAGCTTGAACGCCATGACAACACTGCCCTGCTGGAATTCGCCGTGACGGATACCGGCATGGGCATCGCCCAAGACAAACTGCATTTGTTATTCAAGCCGTTTTCACAGACCGACAGTTCCACCACCCGCGAATTTGGTGGCTCCGGGCTCGGTTTGTCCATCGTCAGCCGACTGGCCAAATTGCTGGGCGGTGAGGTGGGGGTGCAAAGTGAAGTCGGTCGGGGGTCGCGATTCTGGTTCAGGGTCAAGGCGCAAGTCCTGCCAACGGGTGCAGACAGTCGCAGTGGCGAGCGCTTGATGCACGATGCGGACCCAACGCCTTCGCCCTTGGGCGAGGTGGCCTTGGCGGGCCGCATCCTGGTGGCAGAAGACAACGCCGTCAACCGCATGGTGATCGAAGGCCTGCTCGCACAACTGGGCTTGGCAGTGACGTTTGCCCACGATGGGCAACAGGCTGTGGACATTCTTTGTGGCGGTGCTGAACACGATGCCGTTTTGATGGATTTGCACATGCCGGTGCTGGACGGCTATGGCGCCACGCAGCAAATTCGGCAATGGGAGCTGGCCACATCGCGTCGGCGCATCCCGATCATTGCCCTGACCGCCGATGCCTTTGCGCAAGACAAGGCGCATTGCATGGCGACGGGTATGGACGACTTTCTGTCCAAACCCGTGGCCAAAGCCACACTGGAAAAAACCCTGGTTCGGTGGCTCGGCGGGTAACGCCAGCGCACGCTGGCGCCTCGCCTTAACCCGTTACAGCGCGCCGATTAACCAAGGTGTCGGCCAAAGAATCGCAGGGTACGGTCCCAGGCTTGCTGAGCCCAGAACGGATCGTATTGCGTCGCAGGCAGTCGGCCTGGACCGACCGCAGTTTCATTGGCAAATGCGTGTTGTGCCAGATAACGGTGAAACTCGACATGGGTGCCTGCAGCGTTGAGCTTGTCTTCGAGCGCGTCGACGGTGCTGATCTGGAAAAACTGGTCTTGCGTGGCCCAATGTCCCTGCAACGGTGCGTGGATCTTGCTGGCGTCGATGTACTCCAGCGGAGGACAGCCATACCAGACCACCCCGGCATCGATCTCGGGCGACTGCGTCAGAGCCAGCAGGGTCAGTGCACCGCCCATGCAAAAACCCGTCACACCGACCTTGGGTGCTCGGGTTTTCAGAAATTGCACGGCACCCCGAATATCCTGCGAAGCCGCATCACCGAAATTGAGGCCTTCCATCAGGTGATGCGCCTCTTCGGCCTCCAGGGTCAACTGTCCACGGTATAGATCCGGCACCAAGGCTTGGTACCCCGCCGCCGCCAGACGATCAGCCACACCACGTATCTGCGCGTTCAGCCCCCACCACTCCTGAATCACCACCACCGCCGGCGCGAGCGCTGATTGCGCAGGCTCGACCAGGTAGCCATTGAGGGTTTGCCCATCCGGACGCTGAAAACTCACCATGTTGCCCATGTCATTTGTCCTTTTAAGTTGATGTCATTGTCAATAATTATGAATCCGCCAATTTGCGTGGCGCATCAGGCATCGGTGGGTAGCGACGAAGCGCTCAGCTTATGGCAGCTCTGTACGGCGCCTTCCAAACCGACCCACGGCATGCCAAAGCAGAACCTTCATCGACGTGCTGCAAAATAGCATGCTGTTGCCACCCACTGACTACCGCCTTTCGCGTCCCTACCCCATGAGTCTTCCGTTCAACTTCACCTTCGTCCCCTGGTTCAGGTCGGTGGCGCCGTATATCCACAAATTCCGCAACCAGACTTTTGTATTGGGCGTGTCCGGCGAAGCCATCGCGGCTGGCAAACTGCCCAACTTGGCGCAAGACCTGGCATTGATCCAAAGCATGGGGGTGAAGATCGTGCTGGTGCACGGCTTTCGCCCGCAGGTGAACGAGCAACTCAAAGCCAAGAACCACACACCCAAATATTTCAAGGGCATCCGCATCACCGACGAAGTGGCCCTGGATTGCGCCCAAGAGGCTGCTGGCCAGTTGCGTTACGAAATTGAAGCGGCGTTCAGCCAAGGCTTACCCAACACGCCCATGGCGGGCGCGACGGTGCGTGTCATTTCCGGCAACTTTTTGACGGCGCGGCCGGTGGGCATTGTGGATGGGGTGGACTTCCAGCACTCGGGCGTGGTGCGCAAGATCGACACCGCAGGCATCACCCGCTCGCTCGACATGGGTGCGCTGGTGCTGATGTCGCCGTTTGGCTTCTCCCCCACCGGCGAGGCATTCAATCTGACCATGGAAGAAGTCGCCACCTCGGTGGCCACCGCGTTGCAGGCCGACAAGCTGATTTTTGTCACCGAAGTGCCCGGCATTGCCACCGACGTGCGCCAGCCGGTGAGCGAAGACAACCCGGTTCACACCGAACTGCCCTTGGATGCCGCAGAAAAATTGCTGCGCGATCTGCCAGAGGCCAACCGGCCCAGCGACACCGCGTTTTACCTGCAGCACTGTGTCAAGGCCTGCAAGGGCGGCGTGGAACGCAGTCACATCATTCCCTACGCGGTGGACGGTTCCATCCTTTTAGAGGTGTATGTGCACGACGGCATCGGCACCATGGTGGTGGATGAAAAGCTGGAGAGCCTGCGTGAGGCCACGGTGGACGATGTCGGCGGCATTCTGCAGCTGATCGAGCCGTTCGAGAAAGACGGCACCCTGGTCAAACGCAGCCGCACCGAAATCGAGCGTGATGTGGGCCTGTACACGGTGATCGAACACGACGGCGTGATCTTTGCCTGCGCCGCGCTGTACGCCTACCCCGAAGCGCGCACCGCCGAAATGGCCGCACTCACCGTGTCACCCGATGTGCAGGGCCAGGGCGATGGTGACCGGGTGCTCAAACGCATCGAACAACGCGCCAAGCTGGCCGGGCTGGACAGCATTTTTGTGCTCACCACCCGCACCATGCACTGGTTCATCAAACGTGGTTTTGTCCAGGTCGACCCCGACTGGCTGCCTGAAGCGCGCAAACGCAAGTACAACTGGGATCGCAAGAGCCAGGTGCTGGTCAAAAAAGTAACCTGAGGCCCTGGCTGTGCGCACGGCGTGTGCATGAGTCTTGCTTGTGCCCCCCGGTGGCTTTCAGATGGAAAGCCCTCTCTTTTCAACACAACAGAAAGTTTTCATGAGTTCTCTCAATTTCATTGGCGGCGAAAAAGGTGGCGTGGGCAAATCGGTGGTGTCGCGCCTGCTGGCGCAGTATTTCATCGACAAAGAGCGGCCCTTTGTCGGTTTTGACACCGACCGCTCGCACACCTCGTTCACCCGCTTTTATACCGACTACGCCAGCCCGGTGGTGGTGGACAGCTACGAAGGTCTGGATGCGATTGCCAGCGCGTTTGAGACTTCTGACCCCACCGCCCCGCCGCCGCGCGTGATCGTTGACCTGGCCGCGCAAACCGCAGCGCCGCTGGCACGCTGGATCAAGGACTCGGATGTGTTTGCGGTGCTGGCCGACATGGGCATCGCCGTCAACTTCTGGCACGTGGCCGATCCAGGCAAGGATTCAGTCGAACTGCTGGGCCGCTTGCTCAACACCTTTGAAGACGGCCCCAATTACTTCGTGGTGAAAAACCATGGGCGCGGCGTCGATTTTTCCCAACTCGACGCCTCACCCGCGCTGGAAAAAGCCGTGGCACTGGGTGCCAAGGTCATCAACCTGCCCTCGCTGCACGAAGCCAGCATGCGCAAAATTGATCGGCAAAACGCCAGTTTCTGGGCCGCCATCCATAGCCGACCTGACGACGATTGCCTGGGTCTGCTGGAGCGCCAGCGCGTCAAAACCTGGCTGAAAAAAACCTACGAAGGCTTTGACAGTTTGCCTTTGTGAACGTGGTTCCCGGGCGCGGATGTGGGAGGTCACGGACACCTAAATCCGCGTGGTGGCGCTGGAGAAGCCATCGGATGCCGAGCGCGTCATGGTTTTTTGCTCAAAAAAAGCGAGTACCAGCAGATCATCCACCAGGCAGCGCCGAGGCACCCTGGACCGTGATCAAGTCAGACTGCAAGAAGCGTGCGCGCCTGAACGCCATGCCTTACGTGTTGCACAAATGACCGTACGACAAAAAAGGAAGTGGCCCACATCGGCACGCCAGACACCTTGCAGGTGGGGGGCGCCCATGTCGTCTACGAACGCGGTGAACACCCGAGCAACTTTGTGCTGTAAGACGGGTGGGCCAGTGAGCCACCCCAACACAGCCAACTCACCGCAGCACCACCGCCGCTGTTCTGGAAGGTCATCGGATGGTGGGCGACAGCGGAAGGCTTTCAATCATGCCGCAGAAGTCATGACCACTAATGATCACCTCGGGTGAATCACAGCCAGCACGCTGAACGCCATCAATCGATGGCAGGCTTCTTGTTGGCCTCTTCCAGAGCCAGGTCAAGCGCCTTGCAGGACGGAGAACACACCGCTTGCGATTTGCCCAAAATTTTCTTGGAGATCATCTGGGAGCGGGCGCGGTGCTTGCCACATAAAAAGCAAGACATGGTGGCTGCGCCGAACGAAGTCGCCGCCGTGAAGGGTGAACCCGACACTTTGGATTTGTAACGCAGGCCATCGGCCACGATTTTGGTTTTGGTATCTGCTTTTGCCATAGGGTTGGATTTTACTTCAGTGAGCGCTTCATGCCAAAACCTTGCTAAAGTTACCGCTTTTGGCAGCACACACAGAAGGTTAATCATGGCGCGTACGGTGAAATGCATCAAATTGGGCATCGAGGCTGAAGGACTTGACTTTGCACCCTACCCCGGAGAATTGGGCAAACGGCTCTGGGAAAACGTCAGCAAACAAGCGTGGGCGGAGTGGCTCAAGCATCAAACCATGCTGGTCAACGAAAACCGCCTCAATCTGGCCGACGCCCGGGCCCGCCAGTACTTGGCGCGGCAGATGGAAAACCACTTCTTTGGTGACGGCGCTGATGCCGCACAAGGGTACGTACCACCCAAAGCGTGACAGTTCCCCCCGCACAGCCGCCAGAGCCCGGCGCTGTGCGCTCCGTGTCCCCGGCGCGTGCCTGGCAGGGCTTGCCGCGTTGGCAAGTGTTGGACACCAGCTTCAACGCTGGAGAAAATTTTCTTAAGACTTGGCAGGTCTGGCTGGGCGATGTGCAGCGGCCCCGCCTGTTGCATTACGTGGCGCTTTGTCCGCGGGCGCCACAAGGCAACGACCTGCTGTGCGCAGACCATCACCCCAACCTTCATCGGCCGCTGGCGCAGGCATTGGGTGACCACTGGTTTGGCCTGCTGCCCGGGTTTCACCGCTTTTTGCTCGCTGACGGGCAAGTCATCCTGACCTTATGTGTGGGTGATGCGTTGCAGTCACTGCGACAGCACCAGTTTCAAGCGGATGACATCATCTTGTCTCCCGCAGATTTGACTGTGCCGGGGGCTTTTGATGTGCAGAACACTTGGGCCGTCAAAGCGCTGACCCGCCTTTGCCGACGTGGCACCACACTGCGTGGCCCTTGGCCTGCCGGCGCTGACCGGCCAGCGCTATCGGGTACCTTGCGCGCATGCGGCCTCATGACGCGTGACGACAACGCCCACATGGCGGCGGCGACAACAGCTGATCTGCTTCACGCGCGTTTTGATCCGCCCTGGACTTTAAAAACGTCACGCCAGACGGGTACCACAGCCTTGCCCATTCAGCGCTGCGCCGTGATTGGCGCCGGTCTGGCCGGTGCCAGCGTGGCGGCTTCTCTGGCGCGACGTGGCTGGCAGGTGCAGGTGCTGGACAGGGCCGCAGCCCCCGCCGCCGGGGCGTCCGGCCTGCCGGTGGGGCTGGTGGTGCCGCATACCTCCAGCGACGACTGCACGCTGTCGCGCCTGTCGCGTGCTGGCGTGCGTTTGATGCTGCAGCAAGCGCAACCGTTTTTGCAGCCTGGTGTGCACTGGTCGGCCCCGGGTGTGCTGGAACGCCAGGTGGGCGGCACGCCGCAACTGCCTGCGCCTTGGCCGCCCGAAGGCAAGGATTGGTCGGTGCCAGCCAGCAACGTCCTGACTGACGCGGACACGTTGGCCGTCGGCCCGGCACTGTGGCACCCACGCGCCGCCTGGATCAAGCCAGCCGAACTGGTGCAAGCGTGGCTGCGTCAGCCTGGTGTGACATTTCAAGGCGATGCCGAGGTCAGCCATTTACAACGCCAGGGTGAGGTATGGCATCTGCACAGCAGCAACGGTCAGCTGCTGTGCCGCGCCGAACGCCTCGTGTTCGCCAACGCCTGTGCGGCGCGCCCGCTGCTGGATGCGCTGGCCAGGCACGACGAGGCATTGGCCCTACAGCTTCAGAAGTTGCCCGCCACCCGGGGCATGCGTGGTCTGCTGAGCTGGGCACTGCATGACGATTCCACGGCGGCCGCCGCCTTTCCGACCTGCCCGGTGAATGGTTCGGGCAGCTTGGTGCCACACATTCCCACGGCTCAGGGCCCCGCCTGGTTCATGGGCTCCAGCTATCAGCCAGCCCACCATTTTGAGCGCGCCGACAGCGACAACCATGACCGCAATTTTGAGCACTTGCAGCAACTGTTGCCCGAACTGGCCGGCGATTTGGCAACGCGCTTTGCATCTTATGCACTCAACACCTGGAAAGGCACGCGGTGCGTCACGGCAGACCGTTTGCCGCTGGTGGGCGCGCTCGATGAAGCTGACTTCCCCAGCTTGTGGATTTGCGCCGGGCTGGGGTCCAGAGGCTTGAGTTTTTCGGTGCTGTGCGCCGAGCTGCTGGCGGCACGCATGGGGGCCGAGCCGCTGCCGGTAGAAGCCAGTCTGGCCAAGGCATTGCATGCGCTGCGCGGCTGACGACCTGCGCAACAAGTTCCACAGACCCGGCAACTCAGCGCTCTTTGCTGTAAGGAATACCCAACGATTTTGGGGCCACAGACTTGCCGATAAAGCCCGCCAACAACACCACCGTCAGCACATACGGCAGCGCCTGAATCGCCTGCACCGGCACCTCGCCCACACCGGGCAAGTGCACACCTTGCAAACGGATGGCGGCGGCGTCCAGAAAACCGAACAGCAGGCACGCCCAGAGTGCTTTCACCGGGTGCCATCTGCCAAAAATGAGAGCAGCCAGCGCCATGAATCCCCGGCCAGCGGTCATATTCTGTGAAAAACTCGCACTTTGCGCCAGCACCAGATAACTGCCCGCCAAACCGCACAAGATACCGTTGAGGGTGAGTGCTGTGTAGCGCAGCCGCATGACGGACACCCCCGCTGCATCCACCATCTGCGGGTTCTCACCCACGGCGCGCAGGCGCAAGCCAAAACGGGTTCTGAACAAGGTCCACCACACCAGCGGCACCAGCCCCAGCGCCAGGTACACCAGCGCGTTGTGGCCCAGGATACCGTCGCCCAGCACGGTGCCCAACACCGGCAGACCGCGCGTGGTCTCGGCCAGACCCGGCATCAGCGCTGAAATGCGCACGGCATCACTCACCGGCGGTGTTTGCCCACCTTGATGAAACCAGGCGGCGCCCAGGACCGCCGTGAGGCCAACCGCAATGATGTTGATCGCCACGCCAGACACCACCTGGTCGCCCTTGTGGCTGACACACGCCAGGCCGTGCACCCACGACATACTCACCGCCACACCAACGGCCGCCAACAGCGCCAGCCAGGTCGAATCCCAAGTGGCGCCCGCTGCACCCGCCGCAAAAGCGGCCAGCAGCATCTTGCCCTCCAGCCCGATGTCCACCACGCCGGACCGCTCGGACAACAGCCCGGCCAAGGCGCAAAAGATCAACGGTGTAGAGACCCGCAGCGTGGAAGCCAGCATCGAGCCCAGCAGCGCCTCATCCATGGGTGGCTCCCGCTTTGCCTTGGCTGGCCACCGGCTTGCTGAACCAGCCCAGCACCCGCGCCAACTGTGGCGCAATCACATAAGTCATGGCCCCGGAAAACAGCACGATGAAGCCCTGCAGCATCACCACCATGTCGCGGCTGAAGCCCTGCACCTCAAACGCCACCTCGGCGCCGCCCTGAAACAAGGCGCCAAACAGCAGGCTGGCCAGCACAATGCCCAGCGGGTGGTTGCGCCCCATCAGCGCCACGGCAATGCCGGTGAATCCAGCGCCGCTGACAAACTCCAGCATCAGCTTGCCGCTGACCCCGGCAACCTCGTTCATGCCCACCAGCCCGGCCAGCGCGCCCGAGATGGCCATCGCGATCAGCACCTGATGAGGTGCCCTGATGCCAGCGTATTCAGCGGCGCTGGGGCTGGAGCCCACCGCACGCAGCCGGTAGCCCGCGCGAGTGCGCCACAGAAAGACATACACCGCTACCGCTGCCATCAGGGCAATCAGCACACTCAAATTGAGCGGCGAGGACGGCCACCCGATACCGATGGCCCCCAGCGCCTCATGCACGCCCGGCAGTTTGGCCGACTCGGCAAACATCTCACTTTCCACCGACATCGAACCCTTGGGCCGCAGGTGGTTGACCAGCACATACACCAGCACCGTGCTGGCAATGAAGTTGAACATGATGGTGGTGATCACCACATGGCTGCCGCGGAACGCCTGCAAGTAGCCCGGCACCGCTGCCCAGACCATCCCGAACAAAACGCCAGACAGCATCATGAGCGGCAACATCAGCCAGGCGGGCAAAAACGCTGACCACCACAACGCCACCAGCCCGGTGCCCAAACCACCCATCACCGCCTGCCCTTCGCCGCCGATGTTGAATAACCCGCCATGAAAGGCCACGGCCACCGCCAAGCCGGTGAACACAAAGGTGGTGGCGTAATACAGCGTGTAACTGATGCCACGCGCCGTGCCGAACGCACCGTGCACCAGCACCTGAATCACCTCCCACGGGTCCTGCCCCACCAGCGCCACCACACCACCGGCGGCCAGCAAGGCCACCAGCAGGCTGACTGCGGGCAGCAACACCAAATCCGCCCAGCGCGGCAGGGTGTTCATGCGTTGCCCCCGGTCATCAGCAGGCCCAAAGCCGCCTCGGTGCACTGGGCAATCGGCAATTCACCGGCAATGCGACCCTGGTTCATGACCAGCACCCGGTCGGACAGGGCCAGAATTTCATCGAGTTCACTCGACACCAACAGCACAGCACAACCCGCCTGGCGCAAGGCGCGCAGCTGGGTGTAAATGAATTCGATGGCGCCAATGTCCACGCCGCGCGTCGGTTGGCCCACCAGCAGCACCTTGGGCGCCCGGCCCAGTTCACGCGCCAGCACCAGTTTTTGCTGGTTACCGCCTGAGAACTTGCTGCTGGGCAGCTCGGTGTCGCGCGGGCGCACGTCAAATCGCTCCATCATGTCGGTGGTGGCCTGGCGCATGTGGGTGTGGTTCATCCAGCCGCTGCGGGAATACTCGGGCAGGTCGTCGTACCCCAGCACGGCCGATTCCCAGGCGGCAAAGGCCATCACCAAGGCACGGGCGTGGCGGTCTTCGGGTACATGGGCCAAGCCCAGGGCGCGGGCCTGGCTTGGGTCGAGCCAGTTGGGGGGCGTGAAGTCACGCCCCTCCAGCTGGAGTTGCCCTTGGTTGGGCGTGAGCAAACCGGTCAGCACATCCATCAGTTCACTCTGGCCGTTGCCGGAAACCCCCGCCACACCCACGATCTCACCCGCGCGCAGGCTCAAACTCACGTCTTTCAGGCGCTGCACACCCAGGCTGTCGGTGACGGACAAATGCTCTGCCTTCAGCAGCACGGTGCCAGTCTGGCCCGCGGCCTCGGTCAAGCGGCCCATGTGAACCTTGCGCCCGACCATGGCCTGTGCCAGACCCTCAATCGACGCCTCGGCAATCGGCACCTCGGCCACCACCTGGCCGGCGCGCATCACCGTGACCACGTCGCACAGCGCCATCACTTCCTTGAGTTTGTGGGTGATCAGGATCAGCGTGGTGCCCTGCTCGCGCAGGCGCTTGAGCACACCAAACAGCTGGGTGGTTTCCTGCGGCGTGAGCACGGCGGTGGGCTCGTCCAGGATCAAAATCTTCGCCCCGCGATACAGGGTTTTGAGAATTTCCAGCCGCTGGCGGTCACCCACCGGCAAATCCGCCACCAGGCTGTCCAGCGGGATTTGCAGCCCGGTGGACTGCATGAGCGCGTTGAGTTTGCTGCGCACCTGCGCGTCGGCACGCTGCAGCAGCCAATGCGGCTCGGCGCCCAGCATCACGTTTTCTAGCGCGGTCAAGGTGTCGACCAGCATGAAGTGCTGGTGCACCATGCCAATGCCCAGCGCAATCGCATCGTCGGCGTTACGAATGGTGGCGCTCTGGCCAAACACCTCGATCTGGCCGCTGTCGGCCGTGTAAAAGCCGTACAGGATGGACATCAGCGTGCTTTTGCCTGCGCCGTTTTCACCGACGATGCCGTGCACCGTGCCGCTGGCCACGCTCAAAGCAACATCGGCATTGGCAGCCACCGCACCAAAGTGCTTGTGGATGCCGGTCATGCGCACCGCGGGCGCGGCAGGCTCAGCCATGGGCTGGGGTCAGTCGTCGGAATCAGTGGATCAGTATTTGCAAGCGTTGTCGGCCATGTAGTCGGCCACCTTGATCTTGCCGCTGATGATGTCGGCCTTGGCGGCTTCCACCCTTTTCTTCATGTCAGGCGTGACCAGTTTGGCGTTGTGCTGGTCCAGTGAATAACCCACGCCACCTTCGTTGAGGCCCAGCACGGTCAGACCGGGTTTGAACGATTTGGCTACGTTGAACACCGCCACATCCACGCCCTTGACCATCGAGGTCAGCATGGTGCCGGGTTGCAGGTGGTTTTGGTTGCTGTCCACACCAATGGCCAGTTTGCCGCTGTCTTTGGCGGCCTGGTACACCCCCATGCCGGTACCGCCCGCTGCCGCAAACACCACGTCGGCGCCTTTGGCGAACTGGGCTTTGGCCAGTTCGCCACCACGCGCCGGGTCAGCCCAGGCCGCGCCGGTGGTGCCGGTCATGTTGGCAAACACCTCGGCCTTGGGGTTGATGTATTTGGCGCCCTGCTCGTAGCCGCACTGGAACTTGCGGATCAGCGGGATGTCCATGCCGCCAACAAACCCCACCTTGCCGGTCTTGCTGGCAATCGCTGCCATGGCACCCACCAAAAAGCTGCCTTCATGCTCCTTGAACACCACCGATTGCACGTTGGGCAGGTCGACCACCATGTCGATGATGGCGAATTGCAGCTTGGGAAACTCCTTGGCGAGTTTTTCAATGGCCGAGGCCTGGCTGAAACCCACGCCAATGATCGGCGTGGCGCCGCGCTCGGCCATGCGGCGCAGGGCTTGTTCGCGCTGGGATTCGTTGGAGATTTCAAACTCTAGGTACTTCTTGCCAGACTCCTTCTTCCACATCTCCATGCCGTTGTAGGCGGCCTCGTTGAACGACTTGTCAAACTTGCCCCCCATGTCGTACACCACCGAAGGTTCGGCCAGCGCGGCCGTCGCAGTCAAGGCAGCGGCTGCCAGAACACCCAGACAAAAAGCAGATTTCATACGCATGACCAAATCACTTTCAAAAAGATGAAAACGTCCCCGGTTTAACCAGGGTGTAAGCGTCGCAGCGATGACTATGCCACGATTTTTGGCACAACCCAGCGCGCGACATAATGAGACGACCCTCCCCACTGCATTACCCCATGATTCTGGTTGCCGGCTCTGCCAATCTGGACTTTGTTGTCCGCGCTGCACACATCCCTGCAGCTGGTGAAACGGTGCTCGGACATGCCTTCAACACCTACCCCGGCGGCAAGGGCGCGAACCAGGCCGTCGCCTGCGCCCGTACGGGGGGTGCGATCACACACATGCTGCTGGCGGTGGGACAGGACGACCATGCGCAGCCCCTGCTGGACTCGCTGAATGCCGCCAACGTCACACTGAACACGGTGCTGACCCCAGACGTGGCAACCGGATGCGCTTTTATTTGCGTGGCAGATAACGCTGAAAACGCCATCACAGTCGCCCCCGGCGCCAACCTGACGCTGGCACCCGAGCACTTGCCAGACCTGAACGGTTTCAGCCACCTGCTGATGCAGTTGGAAACCCCCATGCACACGGTCACCGCCTATGCGCTGGCGGCACGGGCGCAAGGTGTCAAAGTGGCGCTCAATGCCGCACCTGCCCAGGCCTTGCCGCCAGAATTTCTGGCCGCGGTGGACATGCTGATCGTCAACGAAGGTGAACTTGCCGCCGTGGTGCCCCACCCCGGCAGCCTGATGGGCAATCTGGCGCAGATCGCCGTGCCCTGCGTGGTGGTCACGCTGGGGCCGCGTGGCTGCGCCGCACGTCTGGACAAGCACTTTTTCACCCTACCCGCATTTGCGGTCGAGGCTGTGGACACCACCGGCGCGGGCGACACCTTTTGCGGTGTGCTGGTGGCGGCACTGGATCAAGGCGCCGACATCACCCAGGCCATGCAGCGCGCCAGCGCCGCCGCCGCGCTGGCCTGCACGCAGCCTGGGGCGCAGTCCAGCATTCCCACAGCGCAGGCACTGAGCAAGTTTCTGGCAACTCAGCCCGGACCCTCTGATGACAACATCACGGCCCTGCGAGCCTATTGCGGGCTGGATTAGAAAAATCCCCATCATGGGAACTCTGTCGGCCAGCAGCACCATCCACGCCACCGTCACACACCGATGTCCATACCTCCCAAAAAAGTCATTTTTGACACCGACCCCGGCGTGGACGATGCCATGGCGTTGTATTACGCGCTGGCCCACCCGGGCATCGAGGTGGTGGGCATCACCACCACCTTTGGCAACGTCGATGTGGCGCAAGCTGCCACCAATGCGCTGTACCTGTGCGCGCTGGCGGGCCGCCAGATTCCCGTCACGGTGGGCGTGTCGCAACCACTGGTCAAGAGGGCCGAGCCGCCGCCGGACTTCATCCACGGAGCCGACGGCCTGGGCAACCTGCCGCATCGCCTGGCCACCGCAGGCACACTGGATCCGCGCTCGTCGGCCCAGTTCATCGTCGACATGGCGCGGCAGTTTCCCGGCGACATCACGCTGGTGGCAGTCGGCCCGCTGGGCAACTTGGCCACCGCGCTGCAACTGGCGCCCGACTTGCCCACGCTGGTGCGCGAGGTGGTGTTGATGGGCGGCACGGTGCTCGAATCCGGCAACGTGTCCCCGGTGGCCGAGGCCAACATCTGGAATGACCCGCACGCCGCTGATGCGGTCTTCACTGCTGGCTGGCCGCTGACCATGGTGGGGCTGGACGTGACGCACCAAGTCATCCTGCCGCTGAGCCTGTTCCGACAGATTGCCCAACATCAGCAGCACATCGCCACCGACACACTGCGCCACGCGGTCGCTTTTTACAGCGGCTTCTACAGCGCGCACGACCCCGCCGTGGGCCAGATCACCGGCTGCTACGGGCATGATGTCCTGGCCTTTGTGGTGCTGACCGACCCCGCGTTGTTCACCCTGCAAAGCGGTCGTGTGCGGGTGGCGGTGGACGGCCTGGCGCAAGGCCAGACCATGATGCAGCGCAAGGCGGTGAGTTACCCGCAGCACGGCTGGCATGACGATATTCCGCACACCCAGGTGTGCCTGCGCGTTCAGGCGCAGGCGTGCCAGGCCGTGATTGAAGCCGTTCTCATGCAAGATTGGCTGCAAAACCCGCTGCTGAACTGCTAAAAATGCGGGCTTGCCAGCTTAGAAAGTGAGGGTTTTCACCCCACTGGCCGTACCCAGCAGGCACACCTGGGCTTTCTGGAAAGCAAACACCCCCACCGTGACCACGCCGGGCCACTGGTTCACTTGCGCCTCAAATCCCAGCGGGTCGGCAATGTGCAGCCCCCTCACATCCAGAATGTACTGACCGTTGTCGGTGACCAGCGGCACACCATCCTTCTGGCGCAGCACCACCGTGGCGCCCATGGCCTCAAATTGGCGGGTGATGCGATTGACCGCCATCGGAATCACCTCCACCGGCAGCGGGTAGGTGCCCAGCGTTTGCACCAGCTTGGATTCATCGGCAATACAGACAAACTGGTGCGACTGCGCAGCCACAATTTTCTCGCGCGTGAGCGCCGCGCCACCGCCCTTGATCATGTAACCCTGGTGGTCAATCTCGTCGGCCCCGTCGATGTACACCGACAACTCGGCCACGTCGTTGCAGTCAAACACCGTGATGCCCAGCGCCTGCAGCCGCTCGGTGCTGGCCACTGAACTGGATACCGCACCTTTGATCTGGTCCTTCATGGCCGCCAGCGCGTCGATGAACTTGTTGACCGTGGAGCCCGTGCCGACGCCCACAATGTCCCCCGCCACCACATAGCGCAGCGCCGCCTGGCCCACCAGGGTTTTCAGGTCATCTTGCGACAAAACGGTTGGGGTGAGGTTTGGAGCATGCGTCATCGGGGAAAATCCTTGAAGTTAATCGGTTCGTCTCAGGACTGGCTCCAAAGTGTGCCCGCACAGCGTGACGACGCTGGCAATACCCACATACGGCCAGTCGGAACAACAACGCTGGGGCGGTTTCGTAGCCGTCCAACAACTTCAGGAATTATCCAATGGCTCTTTTACCCTATGCCCTGACGCGCCCGCTTTTATTTGGCATGGACCCCGAAACCGCGCACGAGCTGACCATCGCGTCACTGGCACGCACCCAGGGTTCGGCGCTGCGCTGGGCCTACAGCAACGCGCGCGTGGACGACCCCGTCGAACTGGCGGGCCTGACCTTCCCCAACCGCGTGGGCTTGGCCGCCGGGCTGGACAAAAACGCCCGCTGCATCGACGGACTGGGCGCCATGGGCTTCGGGTTTGTCGAAGTCGGCACCGTCACGCCCCTGGCCCAGCCCGGCAACCCCAAGCCGCGCCTGTTCCGCCTGCCGCAAGCCAACGCGCTGATCAACCGCCTGGGCTTCAACAACGACGGGCTGCAAACCTTCATCACCAATGTCAAGCATTCCAGCCTGTACCAACGTCGACTGGCCGGTCGCGCTGGCATTCACCCGATGCTGCTGGGACTGAACATTGGCAAAAACGCTGCCACCCCGATCGAGCGCGCCACAGACGACTACCTAACCTGCCTGGACGGCGTGTATCCCTACGCCGACTACGTCACGGTCAACATCTCCAGCCCCAACACCAAAAACCTGCGCAGTCTGCAAAGTGACGAGGCATTGGACGCGTTGCTAGGCGCAATCTCCGAGCGGCGCGAGTTGCTGGCACAAAAACATGGCAAACGCAGACCCATTTTCCTGAAAATCGCGCCGGATCTGGACGCGGATCAAGTCACCGTCATCGCCCAGACACTCCAACGCTACGGCACCGACAGCACAGGCCAGGTGAACAACGCCTGGGGCGTCATCGCCACCAACACCACCCTGAGCCGCGACGCCGTCAAGGGGATGGCGCATGCTGAAGAGGCTGGCGGCCTGTCGGGCGCACCCGTGCTGGCCATGAGCAACCAGATGGTGACCCAACTGCGCGCTGCCTTGGGCAAAAGCTTCCCCATCATCGGCGCGGGCGGCATCATGAGCGCCGTGGATGCGGTGAGCAAGATCAAGGCTGGTGCCGATGTGGTGCAGATCTACACCGGGCTGATCTACGGCGGACCAGAATTGGTCAAAAACGCTGCTTTATTGATCAAAAAAACCTTCTAGCGACGGCCCCTGTGAGATCAGGCAGCTGCAGCGAGTTCACCCGGGCATTCATGACAATGCGGTCTGTGTGGCAACTGCGGATGCTTGTGGCTTGCAATGCGTCAGCGCATAAGTCAAACGTTCAATGCAAATAAAAAAAGACTTGGCATCTCTGCCAAGTCCTTTGTTTTATTCATGGTGGGCGGTGGAGGCTTCGAACCTCCGACCCCAGCAGTGTGAATGCTGTGCTCTACCCCTGAGCTAACCGCCCTTGTCGTTGTGACAAGCCCTAAATTATGCCACAGCTTTTTCGGAAATTCGGCGTGCATGCCTCACATAAATTCATGACTTTTTATGACGCTCACAGCCAGAAAAACGAAAAACCCAGGCTATAATTTTGAGCTTGTTCCTCGATAGCTCAGTTGGTAGAGCGCCGGACTGTTAATCCGTAGGTCCCTGGTTCGAGCCCAGGTCGAGGAGCCAAAAATTTGAACGAAATCAAGCCCTTGTGAGAAATCACTGGGGCTTTTTTGTTGCCCGAAATTTCTTTTCGTAGCAGCATGACCTCGGCATTGGGTTGGCCGTGTTGCTTCCCAATATGGATTCGCATGAAAACACGCCTCATCCGTCCTTCTTTACCGTCGCTGAAGACCACATTGAGATGGGTCGCTGTGACCAGTTTGATCCTTGCGCTACAGGCTTGCGCCGTGGTGGCTGTGGCCGATGCAGCCGTGACAGTCGTTGCCACCGGGGTCAAAGTCACTGCGAAAGCCGTCGGTGCCGTCGCTGATGCCGTGATACCGGATTCAGACGATGACGAGTAGTCTGCTCTGGAAGGCGTCGTTCTGGACGCTGGTGCTGGCCACCCTATGGCTATCGTTGGTGCCAGTAGACCAAATTCCTTCAGCTTTCAGTTTTTGGGACAAGGCGCAACACGCTCTGGGTTTTGCTGGACTGGGTTTCCTGGGCCTGATGGCTTATCCCCATCGTCTGCCGAGGGTGATGTTTGGTTTGTTGCTTCTGGGTGCCGGTATTGAGGTCGCACAGTGGCTCACTGGCTGGCGGCAAGGTGACTGGCAGGACTGGATCGCAGACTGCGTGGGGTTGTTGCTGGGGTTCCCGGCGTGGCGTTTGGGCCGCTCACTCTTGGTCAGGATATCGACATGATTCAACAGGGTTGACATCCATCGGCAAAGCGTTCACGCAGGCAATCACGGCAGCGTTGAATGGACAACCCAATAAGAAAGGGCCGGGCTCATGAAGAACCCTGACCCTTTCAGATGCTTCCTCACGTATGGGAAGCGGCATGACGGCAAACCGTCAATCAGGTGTGAGCGTCAGTGGGGTCGTTTGTCATCTACGGGACTCCTTCACCGAGGTGAAAACTCGGGTTAGAAAAATTTTGCTCCCGATTGTTCCTGCAGTCAATGGCTCCATGTCATCCATGTGAGCGTCATGGTTACCTACATGGAGGTCGCACCATGGTGCTCTGACTGGCGGTAAGTTGGATCGCAGACGGGTTGTGCTGATCAGCGCTGGCCTCTTTGGGCATCTGGTGGCGATGTTTGACGCCCTCTTGACCTGCACCTCAAAGTAGCCGCTGCCGCGCCGCGGCATACTCCCGCTTGAGCTGCGAGATGAACTCAGCCGCACTCTGCACCCGAGTCACGGCGCCAATGCCTTGACCACAGCCCCAGATATCTTTCCAGGCTTTGGCGTTGTCGCCACCAAAGTTCATGGCGCTGGGGTCACTGTGCGGCAATTGCGCCGGGTCCAAGCCGGCGGCGCGTATGCTGGGCGCCAGGTAGTTACCATGGACGCCAGTGAACAGGTTGCTGTAGACGATGTCGTCCGAGTTGCCGTCCACGATCGCCTGCTTGTATGCCTCAGCCGCCCGCGCCTCAACGGTTGCGATAAAGGCCGAGCCGATGTAGGCAAAGTCTGCCCCCATGGCTTGGGCGGCGAGCACCGCGCCACCCGTGGCGATCGAGCCGCTGAGCGCCAACGGGCCGTCAAACCACTGACGGATTTCCTGCACCAAGGCAAACGGACTCTTCACCCCGGCGTGCCCACCTGCGCCCGCGGCCACGGCAATCAGACCGTCGGCGCCCTTCTCAATCGCTTTACGGGCATGCTTGTTGTTGATGACATCGTGCAGCACCACACCGCCGTAACTGTGCGCGGCAGCGTTGATGTCTTCACGCGCACCCAGGCTGGTGATGATGATCGGCACCTTGTATTTCACGCACAGCGCCATGTCGTGGGCCAGCCGGTCGTTGCTTTTGTGCACGATCTGGTTGATGGCAAAGGGGGCCGCAGGCTGCTCCGGGTGCGTGCGGTTGTAGCTGGCCAGTGCCTCGGTGATCTCGATGAGCCAGTCTTCCAGTTGCGCTGCAGGGCGCGCATTGAGCGCCGGCATGGCCCCCACCACCCCGCTGGTGCATTGGGCAATCACCAGCTTGGGGTTGCTGATGATGAACAGCGGCGAGGCAATCACCGGGAAAGGCAAAGCGTTCAAGGGTGCCGGCAGACGCGTCATCGAATCAATTGCCTCCAACACGCGCAGAGGGTTGGTAGCGGTCTGGCGTGCACTGCACGGGCCTGCAACAGTTGCTGCTTAACCTCAAAACGCGTCCAGCGCCAAAGCTGTCACGCAGGCGGCACCGTCCACAATGCTGTCGCGCATGCCGGGGGCTTTGGTCAGGATGTGGTCGGCATAAAACCGTGCGGTGATGATTTTGGCTTGCATGAAGGCCATATCTTCCCCGCGCGCCAGGGCATCCTGCGCCACCAGCAGCGCGCGGCCCATTTGCCAGCCCGCCATCAGGTTACCCGCCAGCATCAGGTAGGGCACGCTACCGGCAAACACGTCGTTGGGATGCGCCTTGGTGTTGCCAGCGACAAAGTCCACCACGTCGTTGAACGCCAGGCGAGCCGCAGCCAGGCGCCTGGCCATGACCAACGCGTCCGGGGTGCCACTGGCTTTCAACGCCGCCTCAGTGGTCTCGATCTGCACCGCCAGCGCTTTGGCGGTCTGGCCACCGTCACGCGCGGTTTTGCGACCCACCAAATCATTGGCCTGGATGGCGGTGGTGCCTTCGTAGATGGTCAAAATTTTCGCGTCGCGGTAATACTGGGCGCAGCCGGTTTCTTCAATGAAACCCATGCCACCGTGCACCTGCACACCCAGCGAGGTGACTTCCTGGCTCATCTCGGTGCTGTAGCCTTTGACCAGCGGCACCATGAATTCGTAAAAGGTTTCGTTTTGCGCACGGGTTGAGGCATCCGGGTGGTGGTGCGCAGCGTCATATGCCGCCGCGGCCACACTCGACAAGGCCCGGCACCCTTCGGTGTAGGCCCGCATGGTCATCAGCATGCGTTTGACATCAGGGTGATGGATGATGGGCCCAGCCGCGGGCAGGGAGCCATCCACCGGGCGGCTTTGGATGCGGTCTTTGGCAAACGCCGCGGCCTTTTGGTACGCCATTTGGGCAATCGCCACGCCCTGCACGCCCACACCGTAACGCGCAGCGTTCATCATGATGAACATGTATTCCAGACCACGGTTTTCCTGCCCCACCAGGTAACCGACGGCGCCGCCTTCGTCACCAAACTGCAAGACACAGGTGGGGCTGGCCTTGATGCCCATCTTGTGTTCGATGGACACACAGTGCACGTCGTTGCGCGCGCCGACGCTGCCGTCTGCATTCACCAAAAATTTGGGCACCACAAACAAGCTGATGCCTTTGACCCCGGCAGGTGCGCCGTTGACCCGCGCCAGCACCAGGTGCACGATGTTTTCCGCCAGGTCGTGTTCGCCCCAGGTGATGAAAATTTTGGTACCGGCAATTTTGTAGCTGCCATCGGGCTGGGGCTCGGCGCGGGTACGCACCGCCGCCAGGTCGCTGCCGGCTTGTGGCTCGGTCAGGTTCATGGTGCCGGTCCACTGGCCGTTGACGAGTTTTTCCAGGTAGACGGCGTTGAGTTCGGGTGAGCCGGCGGTCAGCAACGCTTCGATGGCCCCATCGGTCAGCAGCGGCAACAGGGCAAAACTCATGTTGGCCGAGTTCTGCATTTCACCCACCGCCGAGCCGATGGTTTTGGGCAGGCCCTGGCCACCAAAAGCCACCGGGTGCTGCAGGCCTTGCCAACCGGCCTCGGTGTACTGCTTGAACGCCTCCCTGAAACCCGGCGTGGCGGTCACCGCGCCGTCTTTCCAGCTGGTGGGGTTCTGGTCGCCGGTCCAGTTCAGCGGGCTGAGCACGCCTTCACAAAACTTGGCCGCCTCCTCCAGCACCGCCTGGGCGGTCTCGAATCCGGCGTCTTCCATGCCGGGCAGCTGTTCAATCTGGTCAATACCGGCCAGGTACTTGATGTTGAACAACATGTCTTTCAGGGGGGCGGCGTAGCTCATGGTCTGTTTCCTCTTGCTTTTGATGGTCCACCACGCCAGCACATCCGTACCGGCGAAAAAAAGGGCATCACCCGGATGCCCTGCAGAAATGTCAGCCTTACAGCGCGGCCACTAACTCCGGCACGGCGGTGAACAAGTCAGCCTCCAGCCCGTAGTCAGCCACGCTGAAGATCGGTGCCTCGGGGTCCTTGTTGATGGCCACGATCACCTTGGAGTCTTTCATGCCCGCCAAGTGCTGGATGGCACCGCTGATGCCTGCGGCAATGTAGAGCTGCGGCGCCACGATCTTGCCGGTCTGCCCGACCTGCCAGTCGTTCGGGGCATAACCGGCGTCCACCGCCGCGCGGCTGGCACCGACGGCGGCACCGAGCTTGTCGGCCAGCGGAATCATGACCTCGTTGAACTTTTCCTGCGAACCCAAAGCGCGGCCACCGCTGACGATGATTTTGGCGGCCGTGAGTTCGGGGCGGTCGTTTTTGGCAATCTCGCTGCCCACATAAGTGCTGCCAGCTGACACCGCCACCGGCGCTGCCGTCTGAATGGCTGCCGGTGCTTGTGCGGATGGGGCCGCCGCATCAAACGCCGTGCTGCGCACAGTGATGACCTTGATGGCATCTAGGCTTTGCACGGTGGCAATCGCGTTACCGGCGTAGATGGGGCGTTCAAAGGTATCGGGGCTGATGACTTTGGTCATGTCGGAAATCTGGCCGACATCGAGTTTGGCGGCCACCCGTGGGGCGATGTTTTTGCCAGAAGCGGTAGCGGCAAACAGGATGTGACTGTAGGCGCTGGCCAGGGCCACCACTTGCGCGGTGACGTTTTCAGCCACGGCGTGGGCCAGGGTGTCGGCGTCGACATGGATGACTTTGGCGACACCTGCCACTTGGGCTGCAGCGGTGCCCACCGCAGCGGCGTTGAAACCGGTCACCAGCACATGCACCTCGCCACCGAGTTGGCTGGCAGCGGTGATGGTGTTCAAGGTGGCGGGCTTGAGATGGGTGTTGTCGTGTTCGGCGATAACGAGAGTGGACATGAAGGTGCTCCTGAGAATGGGGTGGGTGGCCCTGTGTTGTCACTGCTCCCCCCGGTTGTCATGGCGGACCTGATCCGCCATCCATGGATCCCGAATCAAGTCCGGGATGACAAGCTTGGAAACTGATGACAGTCTGGGGAAATGATGTCAGCTTGGGCCAATGGCGGCCAAGTGGCTTAAATCACCTTGGCTTCGTTTTTGAGTTTGGCCACCAGCGTGGCGACATCGGGCACCTTGATGCCGGCGCTGCGTTTGGGCGGCTCGGTGACTTTCAGGGTTTGGATGCGCGGGCTCACATTGACGCCCAAGTCCTCGGCCTTGATGACTTCGAGCGTCTTTTTCTTGGCTTTCATGATGTTGGGCAACGTGACGTAGCGTGGCTCATTGAGGCGCAGGTCAGCGGTCATGACCGCTGGCAGCGTGACTGAGAGGGTTTCCAGGCCGCCGTCAATTTCACGGGCGATGGTGGCTTTGCCGTCGGCGACCTCAATTTTGCTGGCACATGTGACCTGTGGCAAATCCGCCAGGGCGGCGAGCATCTGGCCGGTCTGGTTGCAGTCGTCGTCAATGGCCTGTTTGCCCAGGATGATGAGGCCGGGCTGTTCTTTGTCCACCAGCGCCTTGAGCAGCTTGGCCACCGCCAGCGGCTGCAGCTCTTCGGCAGTTTCGACCAGGATGGCACGGTCAGCGCCGATGGCCATGGCGGTGCGCAGGGTTTCCTGGCACTGGGTCACGCCGCAGGACACCGCGATGATCTCGGTGGCGATGCCTTTTTCTTTCAGGCGCACCGCTTCTTCCACGGCGATCTCGTCAAACGGGTTCATGCTCATTTTGACGTTGGCAATGTCTACACCGGTGTTGTCCGACTTGACCCGGACCTTCACGTTGTAGTCCACCACGCGTTTGACTGCGACCAGGACTTTCATAAAAACGTCTCTCCAAAGTAGTAATTAAAAGCTCACAAACCACCAAATGCACCTCAAACCAATTGACGTGCACGTCAACTTCAGCATTCTATGCGGACCCACCCACCGGTTGATTCTCAAGGCCTGCAATTCGGACATCCGGCATTAATAGAACGACCGTGCTTTTTTATTATAGTCAGGGAGGCGCGCTTGGCAAGGCCGGGGCCACACGCGCATGGATAACACGCTGCGGGAACGGAATCTCGATGTGGTGTTCGCGCAGCAGGCGCAAGATCTCCACATTGATCTCGGAGCGCAGGTTGTCGCCGCCATTCTCGGGGTCGCCAATCCAGTAGCCCAACCTGAACTCCAGCCCGTCGGCGCCAAATGCCATCAGCGCGACGGCCGGGCCGGGCTCTTTGAGCACCCGCGCACGCGACGCCGCTGCCTGCAGCAACAACTGCGTCACCAGAGCCACATCGCTGTCGTACCCCACCGACACCGTCGTCGAATGCCAGACTTTCGGGTCAGCCAGTGAGAGGTTTTCCACCCGGCTGGTGATCAGCATCTCGTTGGGGACGATGGATTCGCGGCCACTGAGCGAACGGATCACGGTGTAGCGCGCGTTGATCTCGGTGATGACGCCGCTGAAGTTGTCCACCTGCACCGTGTCCCCGATCCGCATGCTGCGCTCGGCCAGGATGACAAAGCCTGACACGTAATTGGCGGCCAGTTTCTGCAAACCCAACCCGATACCCACACCGACCGCACCGCCCAGCACCGACAGGGCGGAAAGGTCAATACCCACCGCCGACATGGCCACCAGCAACCCGACAAAGATCAGCAGCGCCCGCGCGGCGTTGCTGAAGGCCTTGCGCAAGCTCAATTCGCCGCCCCGGGCGTGGCGCAGCAGCTTGGCCTCGACGGCGGAGGAGATCCACAGCGTGATGATCAGCACCAGACCTGCGGTGAGCGAGCCTTCGATCATCTTGCGCACCGACAACTCGCTGGCCCCCACTTTCCAACGGATCTGGTCAAGCTCATCCATCAAGATGGGCAGCAGGCCGCTGACCCACAACACCATCGCCAGCCACGCCAACCAGGAGATGGTGCGCTCCAGGAAGCGGACAAAGGGTGTCGTCTGAAATGTCGCCTGCAGCACCTTGACACCGGTGCGAATCACCAGCAGCGACAGCAGTACCGGAATGGCGATCCTGAACGCGGCCAACGGCAACACGCTGGCCAGCAACATGCGCGCCGCATAGGCCAGCACCAGCCAAAGTGCCGGGAACAACACACCGTCCACAATCCGCCGGCCAAAGGTGATGGTGTTGGCGTCCCGGCCAACAAACGCCCTGCCTGTCAAGGTGGCCAGCAGCCAGGCCAGCAGCGCGCAAGCGGCCAACACCGCCAATTCAATCAAGGTGCTGGTTTGTGCCAGCGCCGCCAGCCAAGTGTCAAATTCGTCCGGTTGGACCTCAGACATCCGCCATGACCCGAATGTGCGCCTCCACGCTGCGTGACAAGGAACTCATCACATAGCCGCCTTCCAGGCAACTGATCACACGGCCCTGCGCATGGCGACGCGCCACGTCCATGATGCGCCCGGTCATCCAGGCGTAGTCACTCTCCACCAGCCCGAGCTGGCCCATGTCGTCCTCGCGGTGGGCATCAAAACCGGCGCTGATCAGAATCAGCTCGGGCTCGAACGCATCGAGGCGCGGCATCCAGGCGGCTTCAATCATCTCGCGGATGTCCATGCCCTTGGTGTAGGCGGGCACCGGCAGGTTGACCAGGTTGGGCGCATCCGAGTGCTCCCAGTCCAGCGGGTAAAACGGGTGCTGGTAAAAACTCACCATCAAAATGCGCTCGTCGCCCTTGACGATGTCTTCGGTGCCGTTGCCGTGGTGCACGTCAAAGTCAACGATGGCCACACGCTGCAGGTTGTGTCGCTCCAGCGCGTATTTGGCGGCAATGGCCACATTGTTGAAGAAACAAAACCCCCCCGCCTTGTCGCGGCAGGCATGGTGGCCCGGCGGGCGCACCGCGCAGAAAGCGGTTTTCATCTCGCCCGCCATCACCGCGTCCACCGCGTCGGTGGCGGCACCGGCCGCATGCAGCGCCGCCGTCCAGGTGTGGATGTTGATGCTGGTGTCGGGGTCGATCTGAAGGTGCTCGGCGCCGCCGGCAGCAATTTCTTCCTTCAGTTCGGCGTTCAGACCGCGAATGGCTGCGACGTACATGCGGCCGTGCGCCAGTTCGATGTCGGAGGTGGAGGCCGGTGTGGCCTCGCGGCGGTCCAGCGCCACGTCCAGGCCGGAGATCAGCAAGCGGTCATCAATGGCATCCAGCCGCTCCGGGCATTCCGGGTGGCCGGGGCCCATTTCATGTTTGCGAAAGCTGGGGTGTGTAAAGTAGCCGGTCATTGTCATGATGCATGGTCTCCTGGGATCATTTTTTGGTAAGAATACCTGATGGATACACAAGCAAAACTTACAGCCCTGGTCGATCAGCTTAACACGGTGATTGTGGGCAAGATTGAGCAAACGCAAGATTGTGTGGCTTGTCTTTTGGCAGGTGGGCACCTGCTGATCGAGGACGTGCCCGGGGTCGGCAAAACCACGCTGGCCCATGCGCTGGCCCGCACCTTTGGGCTGGCTTTCTCACGCGTGCAATTCACGGCCGACCTGATGCCCAGCGATTTATTGGGGGTGTCGGTATTTGAGCGCGGCAAGGATGCGTTTGTGTTCCACCCCGGCCCGCTGTTTGCCCAGGTGCTGCTGGCTGACGAGATCAACCGCGCCAGCCCCAAAACCCAAAGCGCGCTGCTCGAAGCCATGGAAGAAAAACAGGTCACGGTCGAGGGTGAAACGCGCCCCCTGCCCTCGCCTTTTTTCGTGATCGCCACGCAAAACCCGATGGACCAGGCCGGCACCTACGCCCTGCCCGAGTCGCAGCTGGACCGCTTTTTGATGCGCATCTCGCTCGGTTACCCGGACCGCGCGGCCGAGCGCCAGTTGCTGCAAGGCGCCGACCGGCGCGACTTGGTGGAGACCCTGCCCAGCCTCTTGACCGCACAGGAACTGCTGACGCTGCAGCGCCAGGTGCTCGCCGTGCACGCGGCCGCCCCTTTGCTGGACTACGTGCAAGACCTGCTGGCCGCCACCCGATCGGGCCAGTGGTTCGTGCAGGGCCTTAGCCCGCGCGCCGGTATTGCCGTGCTGCGTGCTGCCAAGGCACGAGCCCTGTTGAACGGGCGCAACTATGTGGCACCGGATGACGTGCGTGCCATCTTGCCGCAAGCCATTGCCCACCGGCTGATTCCCACCGGCGACGCCGGACGCGGTGCCGTTGAACAGGTGCGCGCTTTGCTGGACGCGGTACCGCTGCCGTGATGACGCCCGCCCCAAGCGCATCTGAGGCCACTTCATCTGCGGGGCGCACCCGCTGGCCTGGCAGAGCCGGTTCCACGGGTGGCTGGGTGTGGAACCCCCTTGCGCTGCTGCGGGCGCGCTTTGCCCGTTGGTGGCAGGCCCGCATGCCGCTGGCCGACAGCGTGACGCTGACCCAGCGCAACGTCTACATCCTGCCCACCCGCGCCGGGCTGATGCTGGGGGCCACCTTGCTGGTGTTGCTGGTGGCATCCATCAATTACCAGCTCAACCTGGGCTACCTGCTGACGTTTTTGCTGGCCGGTTGCGCCGGGGTGGCGATGCACGTGAGCCATGGCAACCTGCGCGGCGTGACCTTGTCTTTGGCTGCACCTGACCCGGTCTACGCGGGGTCTCAGGCGCAATTGGGCATCCAGGTTCTGAACACGGCCAAGCGCCAGCGGTATGCGCTGGCGCTGGCCGTGGCCGACTCGGGGCAGTGGGTGCCCACCGATGTGGCGCCACAAGGCAGTGCCACCGTTTTTCTGGCCTGGCAGGCCACTGAGCGCGGGCTGCACCCGTTGCCCACACTGAGCGCGCAGACTTTTTTCCCGCTGGGCACGTTTCGGGTCTGGACACTGTGGCGGCCTGCGGCACAGTTGCTGGTGTATCCGCGGCCAGAAGTCAAGCCGCCGCCGTTGCCTGACGGCAGTTTTGGCGACGACCACGGCCCGACCCGCACAGCGCCACGCCACCACGGCGAGCCTGACAGTTTTCGACCCTATCGGCGGGGTGATTCGCTGAAAAACATCCTGTGGAAAAAAGCCGCCAAAACCGGTGAGCTGGTCAGCCGTGACAGTGTGGCGGCGCAGCAGCACGATTTGTGGCTGGACCGCTCCCTCACCGCTTTGAATCACCCGGAGCAGCAGCTCAGCCGCTTGTGTGCTTGGGTGTTGCGGGCGGACCAGCTGGGTTTGCGCTACGGCTTGCGGTTGGGCGGGCAGAACCTGGCGCCTGACCACGGCCCGGTTCATTTGCAGCGCTGTTTGCGTGCGCTGGCTTTGGCATGAAACTCCCCACCGCCCTGACCCACCTGCCGCGCGACACCCGTGACACGTTATTCATGCTGGCCGTGATCGGCTGGGTGGTGGTGCCGATGCTGGGCGAGTTGCCGCTGTGGTGCAGCGCGCTCACGGGCTTGGTGTTGCTGTGGCGTGGTGTGCTGGCTTGGCGCGGCCAGTCCTTGCCGGGCAAATGGTGGCGGCTCGGTTTGCTGGCGGTGGCGGTTGCGGCCACGCTGATCTCGTTCAAAACCCTGCTCGGGCGGGATGCGGGCGTGACCTTGGTGGTGGTGTTGCTGGCGCTGAAAACCCTGGAGCTGCGCGCCCAGCGCGACGCGTTTGTGGTGTTTTTTCTCAGTTTCTTTTTGATGCTGACGAATTTTTTCTACTCGCAGTCGCTGTTGACCGCTGCCGCCATGCTGGTGGCGCTGCTGGGCCTGCTGACCGCGCTGGTCAACGCCCACATGCCGGTGGGCCGCCCGCCGCTGTGGCACGCGGCGCGGATTGCCGGGGGCATGACGCTGCTGGGCGCACCGATCATGGTGGTGCTGTTTATGCTGTTCCCACGCATGGCGCCACTGTGGGGGATGCCGAGTGACGCGATGGCTGGGCGCAGCGGGCTGTCGGCCGAGATGACGGTGGGCAACATCGCCAGCCTGGCGCTGGACGACAGCATTGCCATGCGCATCGCGTTTGAAGGCGAGCCGCCCGCACAAAGTGAGCTGTACTTTCGCGGCCCGGTGTTGTCCCGATTTGACGGCACGCGTTGGCGCCCTAATGACAACGTGGGCGTGTTGCGCCCTTCGGACGCACAGTTGCAGGTGCAAGGCCCGGCGGTGCGTTACCAGGTCACGCTGGAGCCGAACCAGCGCCCCTGGCTGCTGACGTTGGATGCCACGCCCGACGCCCCCGAGCTGCCGCAGGGCCGCGCCCGCATGACCTCTGAGCTGCAGTGGCTGCAAAACCGCAACGCGACCGAACTGCTGCGCTACCAGGCGGTCAGTTACCCGCAGTTCAGCCACGGTCCGCTCACATTTGACTCCCGCCTGACGCCTTATCTGGCGCTGCCCGAAGGCTTCAACCCGCGCACCCGCGCACTGGCGCAGGAGTTGCTGGCATCGTTGCCGCCAGGCGGCCCATGGGGTGAAGCCCTGGTGCAAGCCACGCTGGAGCGGCTGCGCACCGGCGGCTACGTTTACACGCTGGAGCCCGGCCTGTATGGCCGCGACAGCGCTGATGAGTTCTGGTTTGACCGCAAAGCCGGGTTTTGTGAACACATTGCCGCCAGTTTTGTGATCCTGATGCGCGCTGCCAACATCCCGGCGCGGGTGGTCACCGGTTACCAGGGCGGCCAGCGCAACAGCGTCGATGGCTTCTGGACAGTGCGCCAGAGTGATGCCCATGCCTGGACCGAGGTCTGGCTGACCGGCAAAGGCTGGGTGCGGGTGGACCCGACCTCGGCGGTGGCGCCCTCACGCACCGGCAGCTTCACCCGGCTGGCAGCGCCGCGCGGCGCGATTGCTGAAGCCATTCTGGGCACAGTCAACCCGCGTTTTGCGCTCAACCTGCGCGCCACCTGGGAAGCCGTCAACAACCGCTGGAACCAGTGGGTGTTGAACTACACCCAGGCCAGCCAGCTCAAGCTGCTCAAAGACATCGGTTTTGAGTCCCCCAGCTGGGAAGACCTGATCTACCTGCTGTGCGCCATCGTCGTCGCGGTGAGCCTGACGGGCGCGAGCTGGAGCGCCTGGGAGCGGCATCGGCAAGACCCGTGGTTGCGGCTGCTGGCACGCGCCCGCAGCCACCTGCAACGCGCAGGGTTCACGCCACCCGAACACGCCACACCGCGCCAACTGGCTGCGCAACTGCTCCAGCCAATCACAGGCAACGCACCCATCCAGCCCGACGCACAAGCTTTTGCCAACTGGCTGCTGCGTCTGGAAGCCGTGCGTTACGCCGCCCAACCCGAGCGCGGCGCCTTGCGGCGCCAGCTGACTACACTGCGTCGCGAACTCCGGCAACTGCGCTGGGGCGCCTGACACCTTTTGACTAGACCATGCCTTTTGCCACACACCCTTTCCGATTGCGACGCTCTTTGGCCCTGCTTTTGATCGCTTTGAGCGCTTTACCCATCAAGGCTGAGGCGACAAATCACTTAAAGAGCAAAAAAGCTGCCAATGTCATCGCCAGTGCCCCGCTCCCCGGCCCGAGCTACGGGCAGCGGCTGGACGCCATGCAGTTTGCAGATGACATCGCCGCAGCCCGCAGCCTGGACCCAGCCTGGGTGCGCCAGACGCTGGCGCTGGCCAACTACATTCCCGCCATTGCCAAAGCCGTGACACCGCCGCCGGTGGGCGTGCCGAAAAACTGGCAGCTTTACCGCAGCCGCTTTGTGGAACCCATCCGCATCCGGGCTGGGGTGGCGTTTTGGCAGGCGCATGAAGCCACCCTGCTGCGCGCGCAGGCCGCGACCGGTGTGCCGGCCGAAATCATTGCCGGGGTCATCGGCGTAGAAACCATCTACGGCCAGCACATGGGCAACCACCGCGTGCTGGACGCGCTGGCCACGCTGGCGTTTGATTTCCCCACCAGCCACCCGCGTGCGGCGGCCCGCACCACTTACTTCCAAGGCGAACTGGCGCAGTTTTTGAGCATGATGTCGCGCGCGGGCACCGACCCGACCGCCTGGCGCGGCAGCTACGCCGGTGCCATGGGGCTGCCGCAGTTCATGCCCAGCAGCTGGCACACCTATGCGGTGGACTTTGATGGCGACGGCGAGGTCAACCTGTTCACCAGCCCGGGTGACGCCATTGGCTCGGTCGCCAACTATCTGAAGTCTTTTGGCTGGCAGCCCGGCGTGCCTACGCATTACCCGGTGCGGTTTGATGCGACCCGGCTGGACATGCCCACCCTGATGGCGCCCGACATCTTGCCGACCTTCAGCGTGGACAGTTTCCAGGCCAACGGCGCGGTGCTGGAAGGTGCGGCGCTGCAACATGCGGGCAAGTTGGCGCTGATCGAGCTGCAAAACGGCGATGCGCCGGCCAGCTATGTGGCCGGCACCGAGAACTTTTACGCCATCACCCGCTACAACTGGAGCAGCTACTACGCTTTGGCGGTGATCGAACTGGGCCAGGCGGTGCGCCAAGCGGCGGACCTCCTCACCCGCCCAGAGCCTGAACCGCAGACGCCGCCCATCACCGAGCCAGCCCTGCGGCCCTGATCGCTCTTGAATGCCGTAGCTACTCGCCCCGACAGCGCCATGGCTAAAAACCGATTTCCTTTTTAGCTTAGAGCAGCAGCCACAAACCGGCGGCGCCCAGGGCGAGCAAGCCCAGCGATACCGGCAGCATCAGCCGACGCAACTCGGACGAGCCCAGGCCCAACACCATGGCGCTTTTGGCTACGGTGTTGGCCAGTACCGCCATCACCACCGCGCGGGCGCCCAGTGGCAGGCTGGCCGGGTCGACCTTGACCAGATCCGCCATGGCCAGGGTGATGGCGTCCACATCGGTCAGGCCGGCCACGGCCGAGGCCACGTACACCCCTGCGTCGCCAAAATACAGCTGCGCCGCGCGCGCCAGCAGCACCACCACACCAAACAGCAGGCCAAACTTGATGGCTTCGCTGAGCTCGAACGGGTTGCTGCCCGACTTGACCTCGCCGCGCACCTGACGCTGGCTGATGCGCCACAGCCACGCCACCGCCAGCAGGCTGGCCACGCTCAGCACACCCAGCACCCCAAACAGCTGCTGCCCCAGCTCCCAGCTGATCAGCGCGGTCATGATGGCCACGCGCACCAGCATCACCGTCCAGGCCAGCAAGATGCCCAGCGCCAGCGCCGGTGCCTCGGCGCCGTCCTGCTGGCTGCGCCGGGCAAAGCCCAGGGTCACCGCCGTGCTGGACGCCAGGCCGCCCAAAAGGCCCACCAGGCCAATGCCGTGCTCGGGGCCCACCACCTTGATCACCAGATAGCTGGCAAAGTTCAGCGCCGAGATCAGCACCACCATCAGCCAGATCTTGTAAGGGTTGAGCGCATCCAGCGGCGCCGGGCCATACGAGTCGTTGGGCACCAGCGGCAAGATGATCAGCGTGACGATGGCAAACTTGAGCGTGGCCTCCACATCCGCCGTATTGATCTGGGTGGCAAGGCGGTGCAGCCATTCTTTCAGCGCCAGCAGCAGCGCCATGACCACCGCAATCGCGCTGGCCAGCTGCAACTGCCCGTGGGCGCACAGCAGACCCAGCAAAAATGCCAGCAGTGCCGACACCTCGGTGGTGATGCCGGTGTCGCCACGGATCGCCGCCACCACGTAGGCACTGACCAGCAGCACCCCCACCAGGACAAAAATGACCAAAGCCCACACGCTCAGGCCCAGCGATTTGTCCAGATAACCGGCCAGCGCTCCGGCCAGAGAAATCAGCGCAAAGGTGCGCACACCGGCGCCACCGTCACCGCCTTTGCTGCGCTCGCGCTCCAGGCCCAGCAAGGCGCCCAGGCTGATGGCAACCGCAAAACTGATGGCCAGTTGGGTGTCGCTCATGGCTCACCTGGCATCCGGGTCAACAGGCTCAGGCCACCACCACCGCTTCAAAGTCCAGGTAAAGCTCGTCCACCCAGACGTCGACCTCGTTGACGTCAATCTGCAAGAACGCCATCGACTGCGGGCCAAACTGCGACCACTCGCGCTGGTCTTTCAGCCCCTCGTGCTGGGCCACCAGATGGTCGGCAATGATGGCAATGGCAACCAGCTGACGCACCTCTTCGGGCACGCTGGCGTCGTGCAACACGGCCGTGTCATGGTGTAGCCGCACCGCATGCACCACCGTGGCAGGCAGACGCCAGGTTTTCGCCACGATGGCGCCCACCACCGCGTGGTCGGTGCGGTGGACGGCGTTTTCGGTCTGCACAAAGGTCCGGTCGCGGCGCGCCATGGCCTCGATCAGCGTGCTTTTGTAGCCGCGCAAACCTTGCAGCATCACCGGAATGCCGACATGGAAAAACAGCCCGCACGTCTTGGCCATGTCAACGTCCACGCCGTACATCTGCCGGGCGATGTGCGCCATGGCCAGGCTGCGGCGGGTCGATGACTCCCAGAAATGCTCGATCAGCGTCGGGTCGATGCGAATCGCGTTGCGCAGCAAAAAACCGGTCAGGATGGTGGCGGTGGGTTTGACACCCAGCATGGCAATGGCCTGGCCTACCGAATTGACCGGCTCGCGCCGCGCATACAGCGAACTGTTGGCGATTTTGATCAGCGCAGCCGCCATGGCCACATCACCGCCAGCAATGTCGGCCACCCGGTGCGGGTTGGGGTCCGCCTGGGACAGTTCGTTTTGCAACTGCACCAGCAGGTGCGGGCAAGGGGGAATCACGATATCTTTGACCGGTCCCGCATCACGTGCGGCTTCCAGTTCACGGCTCAAATCTCGGGTGGTCATGGGCAAGGCTCCTAGCCCCTATTATTGCCATGAAAGCGCCCTGAAGCGCTCGATCCGATCAAACAGTGGCGCGCCTTTCGTCCACCATGCGCAGTCCACGAAACAACTGCTGCGCCAGCGCCTGCGCGCTCAAGGGTCTTGAAAAATAATAGCCCTGCAGCTCGTCACAGCCCAACACCTTGAGTTGTTCGGCCTGCGCTGACGTCTCCACGCCTTCGGCCACCAGCCGCAGGCCAAGCGCATGGCCCAGCGCCACAATCGAGCGCACGATGGCCAGGTCCGCCGGGTCGTCCAGCATCGACTGCACAAACGACTTGTCGATTTTCAGTTCGTCAATCGGAAAGCGTTTCAGGTAGGCCAGGCTGGAGTAGCCGGTGCCAAAGTCGTCAATCGACAACTGCAGCCCGAGCGCCTTGATGGCCATGAGCTTGTCGCTGGCCGCCGCCGGGTCGGCCATCAGGTGCGATTCGGTGATTTCCATCACCAGCCGGGTGGCATCACAGCCGTGGCGCTCAAGACACTCGCGCACCATCGACACCAGGTCCGGGTCCGCCAGCTGCGCGGCCGACAGGTTGATCGACATGTCCAGTTCGGCCAGGCCCAACACCTGCCATTGCGCCGTTTGCCGACAGGCTTCGTTGATCACCCAACGGCCGATCGGCTGGATCAGGCCACATTCTTCAGCGACCGGGATAAACGTGGACGGCGAGATGGGGCCCAACTCGGGGCTGTGCCAGCGCAGCAAGGCCTCGACACCCACCACCTGTTGGGTGATGGCGTCCACCTGGGGCTGGTAATGCAGGGTGAATTCCCCCCGGTCCAGCGCCAGGCGCAGTTGCTGCTCCAGCGTCTGGCGCTCGCGGATCGCCATGTCGATGGAGACGTCGAACACGCGGGCGGTGTCGCGGCCCGAGGTTTTGGCCTCGTACATGGCGGCGTCGGCCCGGCGCATCAGCTCCACCAGGTCATGGCCGTCGGTGGGGTAGATGGCAATGCCGACGCTGCACGACACATTGAGCTCGTGCCCCTGTACCCGGTGCGGCTGGCGGATCAGCGGGATCAGGCGCTGCTCGGCCTGCCAGCGTGCCTGGGCGCCGTCCTGCAGGTTGCGCAGGATCACCACAAATTCATCACCACCCAGGCGGCTGACCAAATCACCGGCGCGCACCGCCTGCTTGAGCCGCTGCGCCACCGACTGCAGCAAGCCGTCGCCTACGTGGTGGCCCAGCGTGTCGTTGATGGTCTTGAAACGGTCCAGGTCAATGAACAGCACCGCCACACATTCGCCGCTGCTGCGCGCCTGCTTCAGGGCGGCGTCCAGCGTTTCCACACACAGGGCGCGGTTGGGCAGCTCGGTCAGCACATCGTGGTGCGCCAGGAACTTGACCCGCGCTTCGGTGCGTTTGCGGTCCGTGATGTCGATGGCGATGCAGATGAAATGCGAGATTTCTTCCTGGTGGCTGGATTCGCGCACCGCCGAGATCATCAGCCAGGCCGGGTAGGTGTCGCCGCTGCGCTTGCGCAGCAGCACTTCGCCCTGCCACTCGTTGCGTTTGTGGATGGTACGGGTCATGTCTGACAGGACGGCAGCATCCAGCGCGTCGGCCAGATCTTCGGGCGTGTCGTGCGGCTGGTGCCCCAGCAGGCGGCCCAGATGCTCGCCCACCACCTCGTAAAAATCGTACGAGGTGGCCCGGCAGTAGGCCCGGTTGACGCTGAGCACCCGCTGCTGGCTGTCCATGATGATGATGCCTTCGCTGGAGGCCTCAAACACCTTGGCCCACAGCTCCATGCGCTGCTCCATGATCTTGAGCACGTTGATGGGCGTGAAGGTGGTCAGCACCGCATCCTGCCCCTGAAAACTCAGGCGCCGCGCCGACAGCACCGCCCACGACGACTCGGTACCGCCGAGCCAGCGCACCTCGAACTCATCAATCTGGTCCCGGTCAGAGAGTTGCTGGAAAAATCGTGCGCGCACACCCGGCTCCAGCCCCTTGTGCCAGGGGTCGGTGATGCAGCCGGCCAACCAGGGCTGCGCGCCCTCATTGGCGTGCAACACCTGGTGCTCGGGGATCGAGGTGACCATCATCGCCACCGGAATCGACTCCAGCAGCTCGGCCTGGGCCCGCGCCGCACGTGCACTGGCGGCCAACTCTTCGCGCGCGCTGCGGTCCTGATCCAGTTGCGCCAGCATGCTGTTGAAGGTCTGCACCAGGTGGCCGATTTCGTCCTGGCTGGCCCACTGCGCGCGCAGGTTGTAGTTGCCGCTCTGGCGCACAGCGTTGGCCACACTGGCCAACTGCTGCAAAGGCCGCGAGATCAGCCGCGCCACGGTGTAGACCACGCTCAGAATGGCCACCAGCAGCGCCAGCGCGGTGCCCAGATGCAGCCACATCTTCTGAAACAAGGTGCTGACGCGCGCCTGCAACAAGCCTTCCAGCGCCTGCGCCGACGCCCCCCAGGCCGCGTTGAGCGCGTCCAGCGCTGCGCCATAGGTGGCGGCAATGGCCTGGCGGTCTTGCGGCTGCACCCCCTGCTCGGACGCCTTTTGCACCTGACCCAGCAGTCGGCCCAGTTGATCATCCAGCGCACGCTGGTGTGTTTGTAATGCCGCCTTGAGCGCGGGGCTGCCCGCGGCATAGGCCTGGCTGTAGTCAGAGGTGATGCCCTGGCGGATGGCATCCAGGCGCCCGGCCAGAATCAGCAGCGTGGTGCCCTGCAGGGAGGAGGCCAGCCCGGCTTTGGCGCCGGGTTGATCAACCGCCTGAGCGGTTTCAAACAGCACCTCCACCAGTTCCGGGAAACGCAGCACCACCAGCGACATGTTGTAGTAACTGTCCAGATCCGGGTCCAGGATCAGATTCGACTGGTTACCCACGGTGGTGATCAGGCTGCGGGCCTGGGCGATGGTGGGCTTCAGCGCGTCCGGCAGCGGCTGCCCGGCAGGGGCCGTGGCGCCCAGGCTGTCGACAAACGCCTGGCTGTCCACCTGCGACTGCAGCACCTCATCCTGCGCGCGCTGGGACGCCAGCCGATGCCGCGCAGCGGTGGTGTCGACCTGGGCCAGACCGGGTGTGCCAACCTGCGGCATCAACACGTCGCGCACCGCGTTGGTGTAGGCCACGCCCACCAGCTCCTTGCGGGCGAAGTCAATGGCCAGGTACTTTTCGTTGATCAGAATGCCGGAGACAAAGATCACCGCCGTCAGATCCAGCAGGTAAATCAGGGTCAGCTTGCGGCTGACGCTCAGGCGCCCCAACCACGCAGCAATCGGCCCCAGCAGCGGACTCATGTGCGACAACATCGCCAGCCCCACCCCCCTAAACCGGGGTGGGGATCAGGAAGTCGCGGCTGATGTGGACGCCCAGGTCGTTGACCCTGTCGAGAAACTGTGTCAGGTAAGCGTGCAGGCCGGTGGCCAGAATTTCGTCAATGCGGCCGTACTGCAATTCGCTGCGCAGCTTGCCGGCCCGGCGTTGGGTTTCTGACGATTGGTCGTTGGCCACCATCTGCAGGTTAGCCACCACCTCGTTCAGGCACGAATGCAGGCTGCGCGGCATGTCCTGGCGCAGGATCAGCAACTCGGCCACACGCTCGGGTTTGATCACGTCGCGGTAGACCTTGCGGTACACCTCAAAACCGCTGACGCTGCGCAAAATGGCGCTCCAGTGGTAGAAGTCGTACTCTTGGTCTTTGCCGTTGGCGGTGCCGTAAAAGTCACTTTCCACCGCGTGGAACTTCACATCCACCAGCCGTGCCGTGTTGTCGGCACGCTCCAGAAAGGTGCCCAGGCGCATGAAATACAGCGCCTCGTCCATCAGCATGGTGCCCACGGTGACGCCGCGTGACAAATGCGAGCGGAACTTGACCCAGTCAAAAAATTGCGCCGGGTCTTCTTCAAACTCGCCAGCCTTGACCTTGCGTTTGACTTCCAGCCAGGTCTGGTTCAGCGTTTCCCACACCTCGGTGGTGAGCGCGCCACGCACGGCGCGGGCGTTCTCACGTGCAGCGGTCAGGCAGGACAGGATGCTGGACGGGTTGGTCTCGTCCTTGACCATGAAGTCCATCACCTTGCGGGCGTTGATCTCGCCGTGTTTTTCCTTGTAGGTGAACATCAGCTCGCTGATGGAGAGCAGGCCTTGCCAGCCCGCCAGCGCCACGGCCTCGGATTGCGGCAGCAGCGAGGTTTGGTAATTCACATCGAGCAGGCGTGCGGTGTTTTCGGCGCGCTCGGTATAACGGTTCATCCAGAACAGGTGGTCGGCGGTTCGTGACAGCATAAATATCTTTCTTGGGAAGCGTTGGCGGCCAGGTCGCTAGGCGGCAGCAGCGTCGGTGCTGGACGAGCTTTGCGATTGCGTCTGCGTCGTCAGCGCCTGGGCGGCGTGGGCGGCGGCTGAGCGGTCGTCTTCCAGAATCCAGGTGTCCTTGGTGCCACCACCCTGGGAGGAGTTCACCACCAACGAGCCGTCTTTGAGGGCCACGCGGGTCAGGCCGCCGGGCACCATTTCCACCGTTTTACCGCTCAGCACATAGGGCCGCAGGTCGATATGGCGCGGGGCGATGCCGCTTTCCACAAAGGTCGGGCAGCTCGACAGGCTCAACGTGGGCTGGGCGATGTAGCCACTGGGGTTGGCCGCCACGGCCTTTTTGAAGTCTTCCACCTCGGCCTTGGTGGCGGCCGGGCCCACCAGCATGCCGTAGCCACCGGCGCCGTGCACCTCTTTGACCACCAGGTCTTTCATGTTGGCAATCACATAGGCAAAGTCGTCCTTGTTGCGGCACATGTAGGTGGGCACGTTGTTCAGGATGGGTTTTTCGCCCAGGTAGAACTCAATCATTTTGGGCACATAGGGGTAGATCGACTTGTCGTCGGCCACACCCGTGCCGACCCCGTTGCAGATGCTCACATGGCCAGCCTTGTACACATCCAGCAGACCAGCGCAACCCAGTGTTGACTTGGGGCGGAACACAGTCGGGTCCAAAAAGTCATCATCCACACGGCGGTAAATCACGTCCACCCGCTGCGGGCCGCGGGTGGTGCGCATGTAGCAGAAGTTGTCTTTGCAAAACAAGTCCTGACCTTCCACCAGCTCGACCCCCATCTGCTGCGCCAAAAAGGCGTGCTCAAAATAGGCGCTGTTGTACATACCAGGGGTGAGCACCACCACGGTGGGTTCTGCGGTGGTGGCCGGGCTGCTTTCACGCAGGGTCTCCAGCAGCAAATCGGGGTAATGGGCGATGGGCGCCACCCGGTGTTTGTTGAACAGGTCGGGAAAGAGCCGCATCA
Organism: Rhodoferax sp. U2-2l; assembly: GCF_020594515.1. Classification (GTDB taxonomy): domain Bacteria; phylum Pseudomonadota; class Gammaproteobacteria; order Burkholderiales; family Burkholderiaceae_C; genus Rhodoferax. Next base: position 336,200 of record NZ_JAJCTH010000001.1, on the reverse strand, counting down.
TCATCTTGCGGTCTTCCAGCATGTAGCTCACGCCGCTGGGCACGCGCAGGTTGTCTTCCAGCACGTAGTACTCGCCTTTGCCTTGCGCATCCGGGGCGCGCACCATGTCGATGCCCGAAATCTGTGAATACACCTGGTTGGGCACATCCACCCCCATCATCTGCGGGCGGAACTGGGCGTTTTGCTCAATCTGCTCACGCGGGATGTGACCGGCTTTCAGAATCTCTTGATCGTGGTAGATGTCATGCAGAAAGCGGTTCAGTGCGTTGACCCGCTGCGTCAGCCCGGCTTCCAGCATGCGCCACTCGTTGGCGGGCACGATGCGCGGGATCAAATCAAACGGAATGAGCCGCTCGGTACCGGCACCATCCTCGTCTTTGTCGCCATACACCGCAAAGGTGATGCCGACGCGGCGGAAGATCATCTCGGCTTCAGCGCGACGCTTGGCCATCATGTCGCCCGGTTGCCGGGCCAGCCATTCGTCGTAAATTTTGTAGTGATCGCGGATTTGCGCGCCATGGGTGAAGAACTCATAGGGCAACTGCGTGTACATCTCGTCAAATTTCTGCATGAATATCTTCTCCTGTTCAAAGGATAGCAAGCTTTGGGCCAGCTGCCGGACGCTGGCGCGCTATTCTTCGCTGCATTCTTTCCCTTTTTCCTGACGGCCAGCTCACGCTCAGAAGGGGCCAAACGCCCGTGTCATGGCGGATCATCCAGTGCAGCCAGGTCACGCCGCCAATAACGCTGATCCAGCGCCCGCTGGCAGCGCACCGCCTCGGCTTGCCAGGATTGCCACGTCACGGCACCACATTGGGGCGTCGCGACCACTTGCGCACCATACGCCGCGTATCGCACCAAAACAGGGCCCGCCGGATGCCCAAAACGGTTTCTATAGCCTGCCTGCACCAACGCAAGGCGTGGCTGCACCGCGCTCAAAAACAGATCGCTGCTGGACGACTTGCTGCCATGGTGCGGCACCAGCAACACGTCGGCACGCAAGCTGGGCGCTGGCAGCCGCTGCACCAGTTGGGCCTCTTGCGCCTGCTCGATGTCGCCCGTCAGCAGCGCGGTCTGGGGCCCGTTGGAAATGCGCAACACACAGCTCATGGCGTTGGTTTTGGTGCCCTGCCCGTAGTCAGCCGCCTGCGGGTGCAGCACCTCGAAGTCCACCCCGTCCCACTGCCACCGCTGGCCCGCCACGCAGCGCTCGGCCGGGCGCAGTGCCTGCAAAGTCGCGTCGTTGTCAAACGAGCTGAGCAACTGCGCTTGGGGCTGCGTCATCAAAACGGCCAGCGCGCCGCCGGTGTGGTCGCTGTCGCTGTGGCTCAGCAGCAAGCTGTTCAGCTGGACGCCCAGGGCGCGTAACAGCGGCACCAGCACACGCTGCCCGGCATCACTGTCGCTGCCAAATCGCGGACCGGCGTCAAACAGCAGCGCATGGTGGCGGGTGCGCACCAGCACCGCGCTGCCTTGCCCGACGTCGGCCGCCAGCAGTTCAAACTGGTTGGCCGGTGGGCGCGGTGCCTGCCACAGCAGCACCGGCAGCAACAGCGGCAAGCCCGCCAGCCGCAGGCTCCAGGGCCAACGCAGCGCCAGCAGCAGCCCGCCCAGCACCCCCGCCACCCCGGCCCAGAGCGGTGCCTGCGCCATCGACAGCACCGCCCAAGGCCAGCCCGCCAGCACGTGCAGCAGCGCGCTCATGCCCTGCACGGCCCAGGCCGCCACGCCCCACACACCGGGCACCAGAACACCGAGCATGGCCAGCGGCGTCACCAGCAGCGTCACCCAAGGAATCGCCAGCGCATTGGCCAGCAGCCCCACCAGCGACACCTGGCCAAACAGCAGCAGCACCAGCGGCGAAAGGGCCAGCGTGATCACCCATTGCTCGCGCAACAAGGACACCACCCGCCCCCGCGCCCCTTTGTCCCTGTGGCTGGCAGCGCCTGAATCCGACGCAAACAAGATCCCCACCGCGACAAAACTCAGCCAGAAGCCGGCCTGCAGCAGCGCCCACGGGTCCACCGCCACCACCACCGCGCAGGCCAGCAGCCACACCTGCGGCCACGGCCAGCGCCAGCCCGCCAGACGCAGCGCCCCCACCGTGGCCAGCATCAGCACCGTGCGCTGCGCTGGCACACCCCACCCGCTGAACAAGGCGTAGGCACCGGCGAGCAGCACCCCGCCCACCAGGGCGGCGCTGGGCGCTGGCAGCGCCAGGCACAGGCGGCCAGAGCGTTGCCAAAGCCAGCCCACCACAGCGGCCGCCAACCAGGCAAACATGCTGATGTGCAGACCCGAGATGCTCATCAAATGGGCCACGCCGGTGGCGCGGAACACGTCCCAGTCGGCGCGCTCGATGGCGCGCTGGTCGCCGGTGACCAACGCTGCGATCACGCCGGCGGCTTGCGGCGCGGGCACGCTGGCAAAAATACGCTCACGCACCCGCTGGCGCAACGCATCCACCGGATGCTGCCAGGTCATCCCCAGGCGCTGGGGCGGCAGGTCGTTGCGCCCGGTGCGCACATACCCGGTGGCCTGCACGCCCTGCTCCCACTGCCACAGCTCGTAGTCAAACCCATGCGGGTTCACGCCACCGTGCGGCGCTTTCAGGCGCACCGTCATCTGCCAGCGCTCCCCGGCCTGCACCGGCTCGGGCAAACGGTTCAGTTCGTCGGCTGATTCGTCACTGGTCTCGCGGCTGCCAAATGGACCCGCATACCAGGCCAGCTCCAACCGGCGTGGCAGGGTCACGTTCTGGCCGTCCAGCGCCGCCTCAGCCAGATCGAACCGAAAGCGTGTGCCACCCTCGAACGATTGCGGCAAGCCTGACACCACGCCCGTGACCCGGATGTCACGCCCCTCCAGCGCCGGGCTCAACGCACCGCTGGCAAAACTGCTGGCGCGCCAACCGGTGGCGCCAAATGCCAGCAGCGCAGCGATCAACACACCGCCGCCCCAGGCCAGCGGGCTGCCGGGTGACGGCCTGTGTGCCTTGCCAACAACCGCCATCAGCCCATACGCGCCCACGGCGGCCAGCACCAGCAACAGATAAACCCTGCCGGACCATAACGCGGCCAGTTGCAACTGCAACGCGCTGCCAGCCAACACACCCAGCAGCGTGGGCGTCAACGCCGGGTGTCGCAGCGCAGGCGTGGTGGGTGAGTGAACGTCAGGCACGGGCATCGCCTCATGCTACCTGTCAGGGCAGCGAAGCCACCCCGAAGCATCTAATTCAGCACGGGTTCAGACACTTGTTGCGCAGCAGAGACAACCACGGTGGTCACAACGGCTGCACCAGACCGGGGTCAGGCCGCGCCAGCCAGGCGGCCCATTCGTCCGCAAGCTGCGCGCTGGCCGACACCGCCGCGGTCCAGGCTTTGATGCGCCCGGCCAGGTCAGCGCCGTAGTGGGTGAAATCGGTGCGATCGGGCAGCTTGCCGTTGGGCAGGGTTGAAACCCAGTCCGGGTTGGGCGCCAGCACGATCAGCTTGTCCAGAAACGGCGTGGCGCGGTGGCGCCAGCGCAAATGTTTGTCCAGCCAGCCCGGCACCACACTTTGCTGAAAATGCGGGTACAGCACCAGCGTGCCTTGCGGTTTGGCGGCTTGTCGGTCGGTGGTGGAGGTCGCGGCCGGGGCGCCAGCCCAATTCAGATGCAGGTGGTAGTCGGTCACGCCACCGTCCCAGTAGGCCCCACGGGGCGCCCCGGCGATGTCATGCACCGCCTGCAACACAAACGGGATCGAACAACTGGCCTGCATGGCGGGCAAAAAATTAGCCGCGCTCAAGGCCACCTGGCGGGTCGGGTAGTCGGCATCGTCAAACGGCAAGCGCGCCGGTGTGCCGGTCAACGCGCTGGAAAACACCACCCGCTCCAGCCACCAGCCCAAGGCCCGGCGGGCGGCCAGGTTGCTCAGGAAGGCCGCGCCGTAACCGGCAGCCGTACGCCAGGCGTGCTCACGTGCCAGCAGCGCGCGCCCGCGCGAGGTCAGCACATGCAGGCGGTAACGCGGGTGCTGCAGCACCTCATCCACCCGCCCGCCGTAAAAGGCCTGCAGGTTGTGCCCGAACAAGGCGCTGACACGCGCGGGTGCCGGGCGTTTTTCGCCGGGCAGCAGCGCGAAGTTCTGATGGATGTAGTCATGTTCCAGTCGCTTGAAGGCAGCCACCGGGTCGTTCAGGCAGGCCGTGGCCATGCGCCAGGCACCAATCGACGCACCCACCAGATGCACCGGCTGATCTGACTGGGCCAACCAGTGGCCAAAGATGAACTGGTCCAGCGGCCCCAGAATCAGCCCCTTGGGGCCACCCGCTGCAGCGGGAATGGCGGCCACATCACGGCTGTGCAAACCGTGCCGGGCCAGGTGCGCCAGCGCGGTGCGACCGGCGTAAATCTGCAGCGCTTTCATCGGGCGCAACACGCCGGGCGCCGGGGCCAGGTCTTGCAAAGTGGGTTCAGGGTCGTCATGGCTAGGGCCAACGCGGGTCAAATCAGCGATCGGCCCGGCTCCTGCAGTGACCAGTCGATCGGGTCCTGCTGCAACACCAGATCAATATCGAGGCCCATCACCTCGGCCACCAGCGACGGAAAACTCACCGTCATGGCGTTTTCTGGCAGACCGGCGTGGCGCACCCGGGCGCGCCACACGGCCAGATGCACCACCCCGGCCATCGGCTCGAACGCCGCTTTGTCAAACGGCGCGTGGGCAAACAACAGGGCATCATGGATCAGCGGCGGCAAATGCCACTGGCGTGTGAGCCAGGCACTGACCTCGGTGAAGCAAAAGCCAAACTCGCGTCGCTCCACCCGAGAGCGCTTGAGCTCCAGCGGCTTGGCCCGCGCATCCAGCGCAATGGCCTGCGTCATGGCGGCGCGCATGGCCAGTTCACCCACCGCGTGAATCAGCCCGCAGGTGAACGCCGCCTGCTGGTTTTGCCGCAGCAGTCCGGCCAATGAGCGCGCCACCTTGGCGCAATCGAGGCTGTAGGTCCAGAACTGGGTGATGTCAAAGTCGGGCCCGCCCTGAAACGCCCCCACCGACGCGGCGGACGCGACCATGGCCTGCACCTGGCCCAGGCGCAGCACCGCCAGCGCCTCGCTGATGCCGTGCACCTGCCCGGCGAGTTTGAAATAGCTGGCATTGGCCGCCTGCAACAGCCGCATCGCCAGCGCCGGGTCGGTGCTGACCAGCTGGTCAATGCGGCGCAAATCGGGTTCGGGCCGCGACAGCTCCACCAGCAGCAGCGCCACCGCCTTGGGGCGGCTGGGCATGACAAAACGCGACGACAGCAGGGCGGCGGGCTCCATGGCGCCTAGTTTCCGAGACCCTTGAGTTTGGCAAACGCGGATGACATGGCGGTGGACTGTGGCGCCTGCGTGCCACCTGATGACGCACCGTGCGAGCGCGGGCGCTGCTGTGCCGTGGCGCCCTGGAAGCGGTTGTCACCAGCCACGCCGCTGCGCGCCGGTGCGGCGCCCAGCTTCATGGTGAGGGCAATGCGTTTGCGTGCCACGTCCACCTCGACCACCTGCACCTTGACGATGTCGCCGGTTTTGACCACCTCGCGCGCATCGTTGACAAACTTGTTGGCCAGCTGGCTGACATGCACCAGCCCATCTTGGTGCACGCCCAGGTCAACAAACGCACCAAAAGCGGCCACGTTGCTCACCGTGCCTTCCAGCACCATGCCCTCTTTGAGGTCACGGATGTCTTCCACACCGTCGTTGAACCGCGCCACCTTGAAGTCCGGGCGCGGGTCGCGGCCCGGCTTTTCCAGCTCGACCAGGATGTCTTTCACCGTGATCACGCCAAACTGGGCATTGGCAAACAATTCCGGGCGCAGGGTTTTGAGCATCTCGGCGCGGCCCATCAGCTCACTCACCGGCTTGCCGGTTTTGGCGATGATCTGCTCCACCACCGGGTAGGTTTCCGGGTGCACGCCGGTCATGTCCAGCGGGTTGGCGCCGCCGCGAATGCGCAGAAAACCGGCGCATTGCTCAAAGGTCTTGGCACCCAGGCCGGTGACTTTGAGCAAATCCTGGCGGCTGGCAAAGGCACCGTTGGCTTCGCGCCAGCGCACCACAGCTTTGGCCACGTTGGCACTCAGGCCCGAGACCCGGCTCAACAGCGGCACACTGGCCATGTTCAGGTCAACACCGACCGCGTTCACGCAATCTTCCACCACCGCGTCCAGCGTTTTGGCCAGTTCGCTCTGGTTCACATCGTGCTGGTACTGGCCCACACCGATGCTTTTGGGGTCGATCTTGACCAGCTCGGCCAGCGGGTCTTGCAAGCGGCGGGCAATGCTGGCGGCGCCGCGCAAGCTCACATCGACATCGGGCATTTCTTGCGAGGCAAATTCGCTGGCTGAATAGACGGAGGCGCCCGCTTCGGAGACCACGACTTTTTCAATCGCTGCTGGCGCTTGATTCGTCTCGGCGACAGCCTGTTTCGCCATCAGCTTGATCAGATCGGCGGCGAGTTTGTCGGTTTCGCGGCTGGCGGTGCCGTTGCCAATGGCGATCAGGTTCACGCCATGTTTGTCACACAATTTGGCCAGGGTGTGCAGGGAACCGTCCCAATCCTTGCGCGGCTCGTGCGGAAACACCGTGGCCGTGTCGACCAGCTTGCCGGTGGCGTCCACCACCGCCACTTTGACGCCCGTGCGGATGCCCGGGTCCAGCCCCAGCACCACGCGCGGGCCTGCCGGGGCCGCCAGCAACAAGTCGCGCAGGTTGTCGGCAAACACCTTGATCGCCACCGCCTCAGACGCCTCGCGCAGTTTGGCAAACAGGTCACGCTCGGTGGAGAGGCTGAGTTTCACCCGCCAGGTCCAGGCGACACATCTGCGGATCAGATCGTCTGCCGCGCGGCCCTGATGGCGCCAGCCCAGCTTTTGGGCGATGCGGCCTTCGGCCAGCGACACCACTGGTGATGCTTTTGATTTTGTAGCTGCTGGCGCTTTCTCCAGCGCGACGGCAGGCTGCTGGGAGGCAGACGCCGCGGCAGCGGCCACCGGTTGCTCGGGCAGCACCAGCTTGGCCTCCAGAATCTCCAGGCTGCGCCCGCGAAACACCGCCAGCGCGCGGTGTGAGGGTACCCGGGCGATCGGTTCGTCATAGTCAAAGTAGTCGCGGAACTTGGCCACCTCGGGCTGGTTCTCGTCCTTGCCGGCCATCAGCGTGCTTTTGAACAGGCCGTTGGTCCACAGCCACTCGCGCAAGTCTTGCACCAGCGCGGCGTCTTCGGCCCAGCGCTCCGAGAGGATGTCGCGCACACCGTCCAGCACCGCTTGAACAGTGGTGAAGTCGTCACCGGCTTCGGTTTTGTCGGGCAGCACAAAGGCTTGCGCCTGCAGCGCCGGGTCCAGCGCGGGGTTGGCCAGCAGCTGGTCGGCCAGCGGCTCGATGCCGGCTTCGCGCGCGATCATGCCTTTGGTACGGCGCTTGGGCTTGTAGGGCAGGTACAGGTCTTCCAGTTCCTGCTTGGTCGCTGCGGCCTGCAGCGCGGCCAGCAAGGCGGGTGTGAGCTTGCCTTGCTCGTCGATACTCTTCACGATGGCGGCGCGGCGATCTCGCAACTCGCGCAAATAGGCTAGTCGGACATCGAGCTCGCGCAGCTGGATGTCGTCCAGGCCGCCGGTGGCCTCTTTTCTGTAGCGGGCCACAAAGGGCACGGTGGCTCCCCCGTCCAGCAGGGCCACAGCCGCGGCCACCTGATGTTCCTGAACCCGGATTTCTTGCGCGATCTGCGCGATGATGTTGTGCATAAAACTCAGCGGTCAGCCCGTCCAACAACGGGCGCCAGACAGACAAAAAAACGTGAGTGTGCCACATGCCACCCGCTCAAGCCGCGGTGTTCAGCGTGGGACAAAACGCGGTGAGTGCTTGGTCAGCCAGGGCTTCATCAGCATGTCTTCCTTGATGACATGGTTGAGCAGCCAGTCGCGCAAAAAGGCGGTGAAATGGTTGATGGCAGCCTGTGACCAGCTGTCTCCCAAGCCCGCGCGCACCTCCTGCAGTTTGACCTGCAGCGCGTCGTGCGACACATGCAGCTGATCAGACTGGGGGTATCCAATGGCCCGGGCCAGCTGCTCTTCACGCTGGAAATGCAGCTGACCGTAGTGGGCCAGCTCGTCCAGCAGCACCGGCAGACGCGCCAATTGGTTGGCCTTCAGGCTGGCCTCGGCTTTGTTGATGATCTCCAGCAAATACTGGTGATCGGTATCAATCATGTCGTTGCACACGCTGAACTGGTCACGCCACTGGATCGGCATACATCCTCCGTCTTTCTCATCTTGTGGATTTTGAGGTGGCGCCCGTAGTTTATGTGCAACACTCAAATGTCTGGGCGCAACGTTGAACGACAGCGGATCAGTCACTTTTGTCACCGAGATATCACCTGATCATGTTTTGATAGCAAATCATGTGGACTTGATCTGCGTTAAGGCTTATCGTCACGGCACGCTGGGTGGCTCGACCCGAGGTCGAAAACTGGTGGCTCCCATGCGCTTTGCTGCTATATTGAAGTGATCGTTGTTGAACCTTATAAACAATGCGGCTGCCCGGACGAGCCCTCATAACCAGAGTTATTTGTGACCTCCTCACATTCTGAAGACATTCGCAATCGCCTGCTGGTGGCGCGGCTGCCGACCATGCCGCAGATTCTGATCAAGCTGATCGATTTATGCCAGTCCGATGATGCCGGGATGCCTGAACTGGCCCAACTCATCGCCAATGACGCGGGCATGAGCAGCCGGGTTTTGCGCGTGGCCAACAGCGCCGCTTACCACCGCGGTGGGCGTCAGGTGGGCCTGGCGCAGGCGTTGTCGGTGCTGGGTGCGGACCTGGTGAAATCGCTGCTGATCAGCGAATCGGTGTTCCAGACGTTCAATGGCTTTCCCCACACCGGTGGCTCTGATTTGCGCGCTTTCTGGAAACACTCCCTCACAGCCGCCGTGCTGGCGCGCGATCTGGCCAAGGCCACGCAGTACCCGCAGGTGGAAGAAGCCTACCTGACCGGGCTGCTGCACGATGTGGGTCGGCTCGCCCTGCTGGCTGCCGCGCCCGATGACTACAGTCCCATTTTTCAGATCATGGACTGCGAGCGGTTATGTGACACCGAACAAGCCAGCCTGCACATTTCACACGCCGAGGCGGGTGCCTGGCTGATCGAGCGCTGGGAGATGGACTCCTTTCTGGCGGATGCGGTGTTGTACCACCACGAAGTGCCCGCCCGTGTCTTGACCGCGCACCCGCTCATTCGCATCATCCACCTGGCCCATTTGCTCAGCGATCACCGGCCGGGTGTGCCCTTACCCGAGGACATGGGCGCCATCTGCCAACTCAGCGACGCCGAGGTGCTGGAGATTTACCAGAACTGCGAAGCACAGGTCATGCTGGCGGCCGACCATCTGGGCATTGACCTGTCCGGCCTGCCCGAGTTGCTGGCCCCGGTGGCCGTGCCCACTGCGGCCGTGCCGGTCAACCCCGTCCAGCAACGCCTGACCGAAGAAATCCGCAACCGCGCCCTGACGGCTGAACTGGGTCAGGTCTTCGCCCGTCAGAAAGGCGATAGCCAGCTCCTGGAGAGCGTGCGGCAAAACGCCCGCATCCTGTTTGAACTGGATGACACGGCGATTTTCCTGGTGACCAACCACGGCCGTGCCCTGGTGGGCGCCTCGGTGGGGGAGCAGCGTCAACGTCTGGCCGATTTTCCGGTCAGCCTGGCCGGCGGTGGCCTGGCTGAGGCGGTGCTGAAGAAAAACCTGGCTTTCCTGGAGCGTGGCCGCAGCACCCTGAACTTGGCTGAAGAACAGCTGCTGCGCGCCTTCAACGCCCCGTGCCTGCTGTGTTTGCCGCTGGTGTCGGGCACGCGCTGTCTGGGCGTCCTGATGGCCGGGGTGGCGTCGTGGCGCGTCACCGAACTGCGGCGGCAGGACAAGTTCCTGCTTGCCTTTGGCGCCCAGGCCGCCACCGCCATGGAAGCGGCTACCAAGGATCGCAGCGAACAAGACAAGCGCATTGCCGCCCTGCAGGCGGAGCACATAAAAAACTCGCGCAAGATCGTGCACGAGGCCAGCAACCCGCTGTCGATCATCAAAAATTACCTGGGTGTGCTCGACGACAAACTGTCGCGCCAGGAACCGGTGAACAGCGAGCTGAGCATCCTGAACGAAGAAATCGACCGTGTGGGCAGCATCATCAAGGAGTTTGCCCGCGTCACGCCATCCGCGCCAGACACGGCGATTGACATCAACAAAGTGGTGGCCGACATCGTCCGGCTGTTTCGTGACAGCAGGTTTTTGCCACCCTCGGTGCAGATCCTGGCGGTCGTGCCCGACGAGCCCAGCGAGATCATTGGCACCACCGGCGTGGTCAAGCAGATTTTTGTCAACCTGATCAAAAACTCGGTCGAGGCGCTGCCACAGGGCGGGCGCATCGAGGTCATCAACAACGGCACCACCCAGCGCGGTGGCGCGGCGTACTTCTCGCTGCTGATCAAGGACAACGGGCCCGGTCTGCCTGAGCAGGTGCTGAACAAGCTGTTCCAGCCGGTCCAGAGCAGCAAGGCGGGTGACAACCGTGGGCTGGGGCTGAGCATTGTGCATGGCCTGGTACAGAAGTTGCAGGGCTCGATCTCCTGCAAGAGTTCCGCGCTGGGGACCAGTTTTGAGATCCTGTTACCGGCGCGGCACGCCAAAGCCCTGATCCAATGAGCCATATTAGCCCGATGCAATGGGATTTTGCGCTGGCCTCACAAGGTCTGCCATCCGCCCAGCCCCCGGCACAGCCCCCCCGGCTGCTGTTGGTCGATGATGAACCCCGCCTGCTGCAAAGCCTGTGTGAGCTGCTCAAGAACCGTGGTTTCATCCTGGTCACGGCGCAAAACGGCCACGAAGCCATCACCCGCCTGAACAGTGAACCTTTCGATCTGGTGATCCTGGACCTGCGCATGCCCGACATCTCGGGCCAAGAGGTCATGGACTACATGAATGTCCACAAGATCGACACCAACGTGATCGTCACCAGCGGTGACAGTGGCATCGAAGCCGCCATCAGCGTTCTCAGACGGGGCGCCTACGACTACCTGCGCAAGCCCTACCCGCGGGAAGAACTCCTCAAAGCCGTTCAGAACGCCTTGCAACAGCGCCGGCTGGCAGCAGAAAACAAGCAGATTGCGGCCAGGCTGGAGAGTTCGGAGCGCATTTACCGCCATCTGGTCGACAGCTCGCCCGACATCATCTTCACACTGGACCACCGGGGCATGCTGACTTTCGTCAACCACCGGGTGCAGCCGCTGCTGGGGTTCAACGCCGAAGACCTGATTGGCCAACACTATGCCGATCTGGTTCACGCTCGTGACATGGAGCGTGCCCAATATGTGTTCAGCGATGGTCAGCAGCAGCAGCGCTGGTCGCGCAACATTGAATTGCGCCTCAAATCCCGCCATCTTGACGATGAAGGCCGCGTCTTCAGTGTGGAACTGATGAGCATCTCTTTCGCCACACAGGTGAAGCCCGCCGACGGCGAGCCACAACGCCCGGACCGGCTGGGCATTTACGGTGTGGCGCGTGACATCACCGACCGCAAACGCGCCGATGAACTGATTGCCTACCAGGCTTATTACGACGTGTTGACCGACCTGCCCAACCGCGTCCTGTTCAAGGACCGGCTCAGTCTGGCGCTGCTGCAGGCCAAACGCAAAAAAGCCGGGCTGGCGGTGATGTATGTCGACCTGGACCGTTTCAAGGTCATCAACGATTCTCTGGGGCACCACCTGGGCGACGAACTGCTGCAGCAAGTCAGTGTGCGTCTCAAAGGCTGTCTGCGCCACAGCGACACGCTGTCGCGTTTTGGCAGCGACGAATTCAATGTGGTCCTGCCCGAGCTTGACACCGTACAAGACCCGACCCGGGTAGCGCAGGCTTTTCTGGATGCCTTGCGGGTGCCTTTTGAGCTGGGCGGGCAGGTGATTCACATCACCGCCAGCATCGGCGTGGCGGTCTACCCCAAAGATGGCGAAAGTGTGGACGACCTGATCCGCAACGCCGACCTGGCCATGCACGCCAAGAAGTCGCAAGGGCGCAACGGCTACAAGTTTTTTGAACTCACCATGCTCAACCAGAGTTTTGAGCAGATTTCGGTGGAAAGCGGCCTGCGCCTGGCACTGTCTGCCGGTGAGCTGGAGATGTATTACCAGCCGCAGGTGGATGTCAAGTCCGGCAAGATCATGGGCGCCGAGGCACTGATGCGCTGGAACCACCCGCAGCGCGGCTTTTTGGGGGCCGGTGCCTTCTTGCCGTTTGCCGAGGAAAGTGGCTTGATCATTGCCATCAGCGACTGGATGCTGGAAGCCGTCTGCCGCGACCTGCTGGCCTGGAACACCCTGAGCGACGATCGCCCTTACCTGTCCATCAACCTGTCGCCGCATTACCTCGACCAGGGTGACTTCTACGACAAACTCAAGGCCACCCTGGAGCGTTTTCAAATCTCGCCCTCCCAGCTGGAGGTCGAAATCACCGAGAACATCTGTATCCGCAATCCGCAGGCGGCCATTGACCAGCTTCACATGCTGTGCCAACTGGGTGTGCGGGTGGCGATTGACGACTTTGGCACCGGTTACTCGTCACTGTCCTACCTGCACCGCTTCCCGATCCATGTGCTCAAAATCGACCGGTCCTTTGTGATGACCATCGAGGACGACACCCAGCAGTTCCCGGTGGTGCTGGCGATCATTTCCATTGCCAAGGGCCTGGGCCTGAAGCTGGTGGCCGAGGGGGTGGAGACCGAAGTGCAAAAGCGTTACCTGGAACAAGCCGGCTGCCAGACTTTCCAGGGCTACTACTACCATCGGCCCATGCCACAACGCGCGTTGATGGGTTTGCTGCTGAGCCAGAGCATCCACTGAATGTGCGGGTCAGCCCGCCACACTTGCCAAAAGTGTTAACAATCGCTTACTATTTTTGCGGGGCGTGCAACTCAAGGTGAGCCGGGCCAAGCCGAAAATGACCCAACAGGCCACACGGGCGCACAAGCGACATCGCTGCTCCGCACCTGTCCATAGTGCTTTCTGAGGGGCCCTTGTGAACCTATCGTCTGAAGACATCCGCCAACGCCTGCTGGTCGCCCGGCTCCCCAGCCCCCCCCAGACGCTGATGCGACTGATGTTGCTGTGCCAGTCGGACGATGTGGGCATGGGCGAGTTGGCTGAACTGATCGCCAGTGACCCCGGCCTGGCCGCCAAGGTGTTGTCGGTGGCCCACAGCGCCGCCTATCACCGCGCCAATGCCAACGCCCTCACGCTGCTGCAAGCGACCAGCACGCTGGGGATGGCGCTGATCAAGGTGCTGGTGATCAGCGAGTCGGTGTTCCAGACGGTCAACGCCTTCCGGCAGGCCGATGCGGTCGATCTGCGCTATTTCTGGAAACACAGTCTCACGGTGGCGGTGCTCGCCCGCGCCCTGGCCAACCGGCAGGGTCATGTGAATGCCGAAGAAATTTACCTGAGTGGTCTGTTGCATGACGTTGGCCGGCTGGCCTTGCTGGCCGCCGTGCCCGAGCGTTACACCGAGCTGTTTGGCCTGCCGGACGACGCCAGCCTGTGCACCCGGGAGCAAAACGCCTTGGGCATGTCGCACACCGATGCGGGCGCCTGGCTGCTGGAACACTGGCACCTGAGCGACGACATGGTGCAAAGTGTGCTGGACCACCACAACGGGGACGATGCCGGCCTGCAGCGTGCGCAGCCACTGGCGCAAACCGTGCATCTGGCGCACCGGCTGGCTGATCTGGCGCTGGAACTGCCGCAGGACACGCCGCCCTGGGCCGCCAGCCAGGGTTTGAGCCTCGAAGACATCACCGCCCTGCTGCAGAAAACCGAGTTGCAGGTGACGCAAATCGCGCGTGACCTGGGCGTTGACATCACCAGGACCGAGGCGCCGCAAGCCGCCAGTCGGGTGGCAGCCCCGCCGCAGCGCCTGGACACCGTTCAGGCCGAACTCGCCCGCGACGTGCTGGACCGCAGCGTACTCAATGAAATGGCCATGACGCTGATCAACCTGACCAGCACCAACGCCGCGCTGACCTCCTTGCGCCAGCACGCCAGCGCCTTGCTGCAACTGGAAGATGCCATGGTCATGCTGGCACGCAACAACCAGCAGACGCTGGTGCCGGTGTCCATGAACGAGCAACACCTGGCCGCCACCCCGCTGTCGTTTGATGTGTCGTTCGACCCCGCCATGGCGCAATGTGTGGGCCAGCGCAAAGTGGTGTTTGCCAGACGCGGCGGTCAGACCGTCAGCCCCTTGCTGGATGTGATGGAAGCCAACGAAGTGGTGCTGATGCCCCTCTTGACCGCGCAACACTGTCTGGGCGTGCTGGCAGCCGCGGTGCCGCCACAGATGAGCCAACACCTCAAAACCCAGCAGGCCACGCTGCAGTCATTTGGCGTGTACGCGGGCCTGGCGCTGTCACGCCGGCGGCTGGCCGACAAAAACCACGCCGCCCAAACCCTCTCGGCCAAGGAGGCACAGCAGCTGGAGCTCAAACGGGTGGCGCAGGCGGTCGATGTGCTGGTGGACGCCCTCGCCAAAGCCGACCAGGGCAGCCCCATGGCACCGGTGGACCTCAGCCTGGCGGTGCGCGACGCCTTGCAGCTGCTGCAACACCGTCAGCTCATTCCCGGCAACATCGAAGTCAGCTCCGAATTGCCCAACCGCGCCTGCTGGGTGCAAGGCTCGGCGGACAAAATCAAACAGCTCCTGCTGATCCTCGTCAAAAACGCCTGCGAAGCCATGCCCGACGGCGGGCAAATCGTGGTCAATGGCGGCGTGCTGGTGCAGCGTGAAGGCAGTGTCTTCACAGCCCTCACCGTGACCGACACCGGCGCCAGCCTGAAAGAAGCCATTCAGGCCCAGTTGTATGAACCGATTCACCGCACCGCCCGGGGCGACGGCGACAAGCCCGCGTTTGGCTTGGGCATGGTGAACCATTTGGTGGAAAAAATGGGCGGGCACCTCAGGTTCAGTGCCAGCGCCACCGGCACCCGCTTCGACATCCTGCTGCCCTGCGCCAGAAACCCGTCCGTTTGACGCCTTCAAGCGGGGCGCAGCATCTCCAGGTGAGCAATGCCGTCTTCCAGGTAGTGCGTGCCGGTATCCACAAAGCCATGTTTGGCGTAAAAGTCGGCCAGTTGCATCTGGGCACCGATGCGGATGGCCTGCGGGCCCCAGACCTGGCTGATGGCTGAGATGGCCTGCTCGATCAACACATGCCCCAGCCCGTGGCCACGGGCGCTCTGGCGCGTCAGCACCCGCCCGAAACTAGCTTCAGGAAACTTGACACCGGCCTCAAAACAGCGCGCATAGGCCTGCAACTGGCCATGCTGTACGCCCAGCAAATGCATGGCTTTGGGGTCGGCGCCGTCCATGTCTTGAAAAAGGCAGGCCTGCTCCACCACAAACACCTCGCTGCGCAGGCGCAGCGCCTCATACAACTCGCCCACACGCAAATCTTCGAACGCCATCAGCCGCCACACCGGCGCTGATGATGCCTCATGCGTTGCACGGCCTGTACCAATGGACCACAGTTTGAACGTCATGACGATCCCTCCTGCCTGAGCGCATAACCGATGCGCGGGAAATGGACCCGTACCCCGCCTGCACGCGGGTCTGTGCGGCCCAAGGTGTAATGGCTTTGGGTGGCCTCCAGCAACACACCCACGGTGGGTTCGCTGCCAAAACTCTCGGCAGCCACACTGACCTGACTGCCCAGCGGTATGCCGTGGTGGTCCTGAAAGTCCGGGTCATTCTGGCGGCCAGCAGCGTTGGCAGCAGCACTGACCGCGATGGCGTCTGCCGCGCTCAGGTGTTGTTTTTGGCCGTGACCGAAGGCCTCGATGCGGTCCATCCAGCGCAGCACCGTGGGCACCGCGTGCAGGATCGAGGCCAAACCCGGCACCTGCGTGCGGGTGAACCACAGCGGGTGGTAGGCCGCAAAATCTGCCACGCAGGGCACCGGGCCCAGCAAAAAGGGGTGTGCCTCCAGCATCGACGCCAGCCGTTGCAGGTAGGCGTGGTAAGCCACCGCGGCATCCGGCGGCCGGGGCCGGGCCAGCCCGCTGGCCATGGCGGCACGGTCGGCGGCAAAATCCTTCACCACCTGGGCGGGCAGCCCGTCAAACAGCTCGGCCATGCCGGCCTTTTGCAGGTTGTAACCCATGGCGGCCCAAAACAGGGTGCTGTCAGCCCACTGCGCCACGATGTCGGCCAGCGCGGAGTTCACCTGGGCCGGGTACAGGCTGGGCGTGGGCGCGTGCTGCTCCAGCACCTCGCAGATCAGGGTGGTGTCACAGTAGATGTCAGCGCCGATCTGCAGCACCGGGGTCTTGCGGTAACCACCGGTGAGCGCCAGCAGATCGGGCTTGGGCAGGATGGTCGGGACCACCACCGACTGCCAGGCCAGCCGCTTGAAACCCAGCACCGCGCGGATTTTTTCCGAGAACGGCGACATCGGGTAATGGTGCAGGATCAGCATAGTTTGACCAGCTGTTTGCCAAAGTTCTTGCCTTTGAGCAAGCCCAGAAACGCCTCGGGCGCCGCCGCCAACCCGTGGACGATGGATTCGCGCGGGCGCAGTTTGCCAGTCACCACCAGCATGCCCAGTTCCCTCAGGGCCTCCGGCCACACCTCCAGGTGTTCGCTCACGATAAACCCCTGCACTTTCAGGCGGCTCAACAAAATCAACGCCGGGTGACTCATCACCATGGGCGCACCGTCGTAGCCGGCAATCATGCCGCACATGGCGATGCGACCAAACGCGTTCATGCGGGTCATCACCGCGTCCAGCACCATCCCGCCCACATTTTCGAAATAGCCGTCCACACCATCAGGACACGCCGCCTTCAGCGCTTGGGACAAGGATGCCGCATCGGCATGTTGCTTGTAGTCAATGCAGGCGTCAAACCCCAGGTCGTTCACCACATAGGCACACTTGTCCGGGCCACCGGCAATGCCCACCACCCGGCAGCCGCGGGCCTTGGCCAGCGCGCCAAAGGCACTGCCCACCGCGCCCGCGGCGGCACTCACCACCAGGGTGTCGCCCGCTTTGGGCGCAATGATCTTCACCAGGCCGTACCAGGCGGTCACGCCCGGCATGCCCACTGCACCCAGGTAGTCACTCATGGGGATGCGGGTGGTGTCCACCTGGCGCAGCGCACCCGGCTCGGTGGCGTCCACCACGCTGTATTCCTGCCAGCCGCCCATACCCACCACAGTGTCGCCTGCGGCAAAAGCCGGGTGGCGCGACTCGACCACCACCCCCACCGTGCCGCCCAGCATCACCTCACCCAGCGGCTGCGGTGCGGAGTAACTTTTGGTCTCGTTCATGCGGCCGCGCATGTAGGGGTCCAGACTCAGGTAGTGGTGCTGCACCAGCACCTGGCCGCTTAGCAGCGCTGGCGTGGGATGGCACACCAGCGTGAAGTTGCTGGCCACGGCCTCACACACCGGTCGGTTGTCGAGCAATATCTGGTGGTTCAGTGGCATGGTTCGGGGTCCTTTCAGGTGGGTTCTCGGTTCAATCCATGCACGCTTTTGGCACCCACCGGCAGGCGCTGGATGTATTTGAAGGTGCCGGTAGCGTGCGCGCAGGCTTTGCCATGGTCGTCGAACACGGTAGCCTCGGTGAAGGCCAGCGTGGCGGTGTGGTGCTTGAGCGTGCCGCGCGCCACCAGCGGCCCGTGTGACGGGCGCATGAAACTGGTTTTCATCTCCACCGTGACCACACCGGTACGCCCGGGCGAGGCACGTGCGGCCATCGCCATGGTCACGTCCAGCAGCGTCATCACCACACCGCCGTGGGTCACGTTGTAAGAGTTCAGGTGCTCGGGTCGGGCGGTGAAACAGATCTCGGACTGGCCATCGGCAAACTGGGTGAGCACAAAACCCAGGTGGCTGACAAACGGAATCTCGACGCCAAAGTCGGTGCCGGGCACGCTCAGCGCCATCATGCAACCGCCTCCAGGCAGGCGCTGACGCCGCCATCCACCACCAGACATTGGCCGGAGATGTATTTACCCGCGTCGCTGGCCAGCAGCAGCACCGCGCCCTTGAGGTCGTCATGACCGACGGACAGCCCCGGGCAGAGGGCGTTGACGTTGATGCCGTGGGGCGCCCACTCACGGGCCAGCGCACGGGTGAGGCTGATCAGCGCGCCCTTGGCGGTGTAGTTGGCCAGGCTGCCCGGCTCAGAGACCGTGCCGCCCAAGTCGGCGCCCGCGGCCACGTTGATGATGCGCCCGCCGCGCCCGATCATGCTGTGCCGGGCCACCAGCTGGCACAACACAAAGGTGCCACGCAGGTTGCGGTTCATCACCTCGTCCCAGGCGGCCACGGCGTCCCCTGGCGCCGCGTCGCCCCAATTGGCACTGATGTTGTTGACCAGAATATCCACATCCCCCATGCGCTGCAGGGTTTCAGCAACCAGCTTGTGCAGGTCAGCCTCGACCGCGCAGTCGGCTGCCACCCAGCGGGCATCCAGACCGGCGGCTTGCAGGTCGGCGCAGGCCGCTTCCAGCGCATCGGCGTGGCGGGCGCACAGCATCAGGCGCGCACCGGCTTCGCCCAGCGCGTGCGCCATGTGCAGGCCCGACCCGTGCGAGCCGCCGGTGATCAGGGCGGTTTTGCCGGTCAAATCGAACAGTTGGTGGATGGTGCGGGGCATGTCGGGGCCTTTCTCTGGACCTATTTTGCAGGAAATAGCGCTGTGTCCTGGCGCAATTTTTCGCCGCCATGCTGGCAACAGGCACGCACCCACCCAGTGTTCGCGAACGCACAGACCCCCGCCAGATCCGTCGCCATACTGAGACGGGCTGATCGCTCGGCCACATCGGCAGAGCGGCAGCGCTGGTAGCCAACCAACCAGCGCCCCACATCACAGGAGACCTTCATGCACATCGCACTCAGACAGTTTTTCGCCGTCGCAGGGGTGGCTCTGGCCGCCCAGGCGAGCGCCCAGGTCACCTTTTATGAGCAGAACAACTTTCGCGGCGAATCTTTCAGCACCCAACGGCAAGTGGGCGACTTTTCCCGCTATGGCTTCAACGACCGCGCGTCCTCGGCCGAAGTGACCTCCGGGCGCTGGGAGGTGTGTGAAGACAGCCGCTTCAATGGTCGCTGCGTGGTGCTGCGCCAGGGGCGTTATGCGTCGCTGGCCGACATGGGCCTGAACAACCGGGTGTCGTCGGTACGCATGGTGCGCAATGACGCCCGCATCGACGATGACCGTTATGCCCCGATGCCTGTTACCGAGGCCCCTGATTTCCGCCGCCGCAACAACGAACGCCTGTACGAGGCAAGGGTAACTTCGGTGCGCGCGGTGGTGGGCCCGCCTGAGCAACGCTGCTGGATCGAGCAGGAACAAGTCCCGCAAGAGCAACAAAGCAACGCCAATGTGCCAGGTGCCGTGGTAGGCGCCCTGCTGGGCGGTGTGCTGGGGCATCAGGTGGGCGGTGGCAGCGGCAAAGACCTGGCCACCATCGGTGGCGTGGTGGCCGGCGCGGCGATTGGCAACCAGGTCGGGCGCAACAACACCCCACTGCCCGCACAAACGCGCGATGTGCAGCGCTGCCGTGACGTCCCCAGCCAGGCCGCACCCCAGTTTTGGGATGTGAGCTACACCTTCCGTGGCATGGACCACCAGGCACAGATGACTGCGCCCCCGGGCCGCAGCATCACCGTCAATCAGCGTGGCGAGCCCCGCGAATAACGTCCGCGCCACCCCCTTTTTCAACTTTCAGGAGAACACCTTGCGTCAAAAAACATTTTTAAGCATTGCGCTGGCTCTGGCTTTAGCCACCGCTGGCAGCGCCTTTGCCCAAGGCAACAGCCGCCACGACCGCGGCAACAACAACTGCCGCGACGGCAACTGCGCCGGGCCGGACCAGCGCCATCGCCCCAGCCCGAACGCCCGCCAGCCCAACCGGCCAGACTATCAGCAGCGCAACGACGACCGCAACCCGCCGCAGCGTTACAGCCAGCCGCGTTATGACCCGCAACCCCGCATGAACAACGACATGCGCCGCGACCATCGCGGCGCCGGGCCAGAGCGCTCGTATTACCGGGGTGACCGCCTGCCGCTGCAATACCGCAGCAGGCAATATGTGGTGAACGACTGGCGCGGTCACCACCTGAATGCACCCCCGCGTGGTTACCACTGGGTGCAAAGCGGCGGCGACTACCTGCTGGTGGCCATCACCACCGGCATCATCCTGCAACTGCTGCTGAGCAACTGACGCCATGAACCTGCACTTGAGCCTGACGCCGCTGATTTCCCTGTTGGCTGGCATTCTGATCCTGGCCGTGCCCCGGCTGCTGAACTACATCGTGGCGATCTACCTGATCGTCATCGGCTTGGTGGGTTTGTTTGGCACCGGAGCGCTGCGCTAGCCAGCCACCCTCACAACAACCCGGAGGCGATGTTGATCGTCAGCGCCAGCAGCGTGGTGTTGAAGAAAAAGGCCAGCACGCAGTGCAGCAGGCCGGTGCGGCGCATCTGGCGGTTGGTGAAGCTGACATCGGCCGTCTGCGCCGAGGTGCCGATCACCGCGGCAAAGTACAAAAAATCGGCGTAATCCGGGTTGGGCGTGCCCGGAAACAGCAGGCCGCCGGGGTCACCCCGGCTCTCCAACACGTAAAAATCATGCGCGTAGTGCAGCGCAAACGTCACCTGCGTGAAGGCCCACGAGCTCACCAGAGTGAACCCCGCCAGCGCCATGCGGGTTAAACGCTCGCTCCCACTCAGGCTTTTGACCTGAGACAGCTCCAGCACGATGGCGGCCACGCACATCAACGCCGAGGTCACCACCAGCATCAGCACTAGAAATTTGCCGTCGTCCTGCGTCACCGCGCGGGTGCGCATGCGCTCGTGCGACGACCAGAACATCATCTTGGCTGCCAGCAGCAAGTACACCACGGCACCCACATTCCAGCCAATGATGGCGCGCGTCACCCAGGGGTGCACCAGCGTTGGCGGAATCAAAACCGCCGTCAGCAGGCCGGCGAGCAAGCTGCTCCACAGCCTGGGGCGCGACAACGCCACCCGCAACACATAGGCCGAATGGTCCACTTACTGCTGCCCGGCAGCCACATTGACCAACAGCACCAGCAGCGTCAAGGTGAACAACACCGCCAGCACCTGTTGCGCCAAGCCCGCCCAGCGCAGGGCCGGGCTGACCAGGGTGGCGCTGGCACTGCGACCCAGCACACCCAGGCCCACCGACACATCCAGAAAATCCTGGTAATCGGGCTTGCGGCCATTGGCAAAGGTCAGCACCGCGGGCTGGGCGTGCACCTGCGCATAAAAGTAGGCCTGGGCGTAATGCAGCGCAAACACGGCGTGGGCAAAGACCCAGGCCGTCAGCCAGGTCAACCCGGCCAGCACCAGATGCGCCAGACGCTCCGGCCCCGCCAGAGAGCGCGCTTGCGCCAGCTCGGCCACCACACACCCCAGGCACATCAAAATCAAGGCCAGCGCCAGCCCCAGCACCTGCTGCCGCCCGTCTTGCTGCAGCACCGCCAGCACCCGCACGCTGGAGCGCGGTTTGCCAAAAATCTGCCAGGCCGAGAACAGCAAAAACACCCCTGCCCCCACGTTCCAACCAATGATCAGCTTGGGCAGCCACGGCTGCCCGACTTGCCCCGGCACGATCCAGCCCACCACCAGCCCCAAGAGCACACTGCCCCAAAAGACCGGGCGCGACAACACCACCCGCAACACATAAGGCACATGGGTTGCGGTCGTTTCAGAGGGCTGCGTCATGGTGCGGGCCAGGTGTAGTCCATGCACTGGCGCTCCAGCCGGAGGGCGCCGATGAACGGCTTGATGGCCACATGGTCCGGGTGCTTTTGGTAGGCATCGAGTGCCTCGGCGTCTTCAAAAACGGCATTGAGCACCAGGTCATAGGTGCACTCATGCCCCGGCTGGGCGGTGGCGACCTCAAAGCGATGGATACCGGCGGTGAGCGCCGCGCAGGATTCGAGCAGCGCTTTGGCTTTGGCCACGTTGGTGGCCTTGTCCGCGCCTTCGGCGTGGTCCTTGAGTTTCCACATGACGATGTGTGTGAGCATTTGGGCTCTCCGATAAATAGTGATCTGATTGGCAAAGGCCGGCGGCCTGCGGCTGACAAGCTGATGACTCAGCCCAGGGTTTGGCGAACGGCGGGCAGCATTGCTTGATTCATAACGGGCGCGCCCCATTTGGAGATGAAGTCTTGCGGGGTCATGGGGCGGGTGAGGTGGCGGTTTGGAGGCGGTATGTGCTTACAGCGTGTGCAATTTTTCCTGCAGCCACACCTTGATGAGCGACTGGTAAGGCACGTCACGCGAGTTGGCGGCAGTTTTGATGTCGTCCAGCAGATGCTGCGGCAGGCGCAGCGAAATGGTTTTGGTGGTGGGCTTGAGGTTGCGCAGGCTCACTTTTTTGGCCGCCGTCCAATCCACAAAGTCGCTAGAGTTGTGCGTTTCCCAAAAAGCGCGTTCTTGCGCCTCGTTGTCAAACTTCGGCAGGGGTTTAGGCTGGCTGGTCATAAATCGCCCTTTCTTTGCGGTGCATGTCTCTGGCGGAAATCACCCGGATCAAACTCTGGTTTTGGCGCAGCATCAGGGTGATGTGAAGCAAACGCCCGGTATCGGTTTTGCCCAAGGCGTGCAGACGGGGTTCAAGCTGGCTGTGGACTGCGTCCACCAACATCAACAACGGTGCGTTGAAGAAAACCTGCTCGGCCTCGCTCGTCGAAACGCCGTGTTTGTCGTTCTTGCGGGCGTTGCCCTCGTCCCAGTCAAAGCCCTGAATCCTATCAAAGTCGATCATGGGTGCATATTA
The DNA here is from genome assembly GCF_020594515.1 of Rhodoferax sp. U2-2l. Taxonomy (GTDB): domain Bacteria; phylum Pseudomonadota; class Gammaproteobacteria; order Burkholderiales; family Burkholderiaceae_C; genus Rhodoferax. The sequence goes on along the minus strand of NZ_JAJCTH010000001.1, from coordinate 313,316 downwards.
TCAACATATACAAATTGACCGGTGTCAATGTGCTGTAGTCATCAGCGACATCGTGTGCTGGGGACAGAGCAAAAGTGCACTTTGGGTCACTTTGGGTCTGTCCCGCAAGGTGGACATCCAACATCCGGCAAAGTGTTGGGGACAGAGCAAAAGTGCACTGCGTGTCACTTTAGGTCTGTCCCGCAAGGACTCAGATGATCTCAAACACCCCGCACGCCCCCATGCCGCCGCCGATGCACATCGTCACCGCCACCCGCTTGGCACCGCGGCGTTTGCCTTCCAGCAAGGCGTGGCCGGTGAGGCGCTGGCCGCTCATGCCGTAGGGGTGGCCGACGGCGATGGCGCCGCCGTTGACATTCAGGCGCGCGTTGTCGATGCCAAGCCGGTCGCGGCAATAGATCACCTGCACGGCAAAGGCTTCGTTAAGCTCCCACAGGTCGATGTCGTCCACCGTCAGGCCCAGTTTGGCCAAGACTTTGGGAATGGCAAACACCGGGCCGATGCCCATCTCGTCGGGCTCGCAACCGGCCACGGCAAAACCCAGGAAGCGGCCCAGCGGCTGCAGGCCACGGCGCTGTGCCACCGTTTCGTTCATCACCACCACCGCGCCCGCGCCGTCGGAGAACTGGCTGGCATTGCCTGCGCTGACCCAGCCGCCGGGCAGCGCCGAGCGCAAATCCTTGATGCCCTCATAGGTGGTGCCGGGGCGGATGCCTTCGTCCTGGCTGACCGTGACTTCGCGGGTGATCAGGCCCAGCGCCTTGTCGGCCACGCCCATGGTGACGGTGATCGGGGCGATTTCTGCAGTGAACAGGCCCGCCTGCAATGCGGCGGCGGCTTTTTGCTGGCTGGCCGCGCCGTACGCGTCCATGGCTTCTCTAGAGATGCCGTAGCGTTTGGCAACGGTTTCAGCGGTTTGCAACATGGTCCAGTACAGCTCGGGCTTGTTCGCCGTCAACCACGGATCGGCCATCATGTGCATGTTCATCTCTTGTTGCACACAAGAGATGCTTTCCAACCCGCCCGCCACATAAATGTCGCCCTCACCGGCCACGATGCGTTGCGCCGCCAGCGCAATGGTTTGCAGGCCCGACGAGCAAAAGCGGTTGATGGTGAGGCCCGGCACACTCACCGGGCAACCGGCACGCAGCGCGATCTGGCGGGCGATGTTGTTGCCGGTGGCGCCCTCGGGGAAGGCACAGCCCATCATCACGTCTTCCACTTCGGCCGGGTCCAGCCCAGCCCTTTGGATGGCGTGCTGCACCGCGTGGCCGCCGAGCGTGGCACCATGGGTCATGTTGAAAGCGCCCTTCCAGCTTTTGGCAAGCGGCGTGCGGGCGGTGGAGACGATCACGGCAGAGGTCATGGTGTGTTCCTGTAGGGATAGCTTGCAGATGTCGAACCGACGGCGTCAAAGGGTGCTGCCCGCTGCCACCAGCCGCTGCAGCAGCGGCGCGGGTTGCCAGAAGCTGGCATCGTCCAGCTGGTTATGCGCAAACCGCTGCATGGCCGCCACCACGTTGAACAGACCGACCTCGTTGGCGTAATGCATCGGGCCGCCGCGGTGCACCGGAAAGCCGTAACCATAGATGTAGACGATGTCGATGTCGCTGGACTTGTTGGCGATGCCGTCCTCCAGGATGCGGGCGCCTTCGTTGACCAGCGCATACACCAGCCGCTGCACGATCTCGTCGTCAGAAATTTTGCGCGGGGTGATGCCCAGACTGGCGCGGTGCTCTTCAATCATCTGCACCACCTGGGCGCTGGGCACCGCGTCGCGTTTGCCGGGCAGGTAGTCGTACCAACCCGCGCCGGTTTTCTGGCCGAAGCGGCCTTGTTCGCACAGCAGGTCGGCTGTGCGGCTGTATTTGACCTGCGGTGCCTCCACGTAACGACGCTTGCGGATGGCCCAGCCGATGTCGTTGCCCGCCAGGTCGCTCATGCGAAACGGCCCCATGGCCATGCCGAATTTCTCCATCGCCCGGTCCACCTGCGCTGGCGTGCAGCCTTCGTCCAGCAGAAAACCGGCCTGGCGGATGTAGGGGTCCACCATGCGGTTACCGATGAAGCCGTCGCACACGCCCGACACCACCGCCGTCTTTTTGATCTTTTTGGCCAAGGCCAGCACGGTGGCGAGCACGTCTTTGGCGGTCTTGTCACCGCGCACCACTTCCAGCAGCTTCATGACATTGGCCGGGCTGAAGAAGTGCAGGCCCACCACGTCTTGCGGCCGCTGGGTGATGGCGGCGATGTGGTTCAAGTCCAGCGTGGAGGTGTTGCTGGCCAGGATGGCGCCGGGCTTCATCACGCGGTCCAGCTCGCGGAACACGGCTTCTTTCACGCCCATGTCTTCAAACACGGCTTCGATCACCAAGTCGGCATCTTTCAGGTCGTCGTAACTCAGGGTGGTGCTGAGCAGCGCCAAACGTTGCTCAAGTTTGTCGGGCTTGAGCTTGCCTTTTTTGACCTGTGATTCGTAGTTCTTGCGGATCGTGGCCAGCCCGCGCGCCAGCGCCTCGGGTTGGGCTTCCAGGATCGTGACCGGCACACCGGCGTTCAAAAAGTTCATCGCAATGCCGCCACCCATGGTGCCCGAGCCGATGACTGCGACGCTGTGGATCGCTCGAAGCCCCGTATCTGCGGGAACATCCGGCACTTTGGACGCTGCGCGCTCGGCCAGGAACAGGTGTTTGAGCGCGCGGTGCTCGGGCGTCCACATCAGGTTCAGGAAGGTGTCGCGCTCAAAAGCCATGCCGTCCACAAACGTCTTTTGCGTGGCCGCCTGCACTGCGTCAATGCACTTGAGCGGTGCCGGAAAGTGTTTGGCCATGCCCTTGACCATGTTGCGGGCAAACTGAAAATAACCGTCGCCTTGCGGGTGCTTGCAGGGCAGATGGCGCACCAGCGGCAGCGGGCGCACGTTGGCAACCTCCAGGGCAAAGGCCAGCGCTTCTGCCAGCAGGGTGTCGGGCGACATGGCCAGTTTGTCAAACAGCTTCTGGCCCGGCAGTGCCAACAGATGTTCACTCTTGACCGGCTCGCCGCTCACGATCATGTTCAGCGCGGGTTCCACGCCCAGCGCGCGTGGCAGGCGCTGGGTGCCCCCGGCGCCGGGCAGCAGACCCAGCTTGACCTCGGGCAGCGCCACCTGGCAGCCGAGTGCGGCGATGCGGTAATGGCAGCCCAGCGCCAGCTCCAGCCCGCCGCCCATACACACGCTGTGCACGGCGGCAATCACGGGCTTCGGCGAAGCTTCGAGCGCCAGAATCACGCTCAACAGGTTGGGCTCCTGAAAGGCTTTGGGGGAACCGAATTCGGTGATGTCGGCCCCGCCGGAAAATGCCTTGCCCGCGCCAGTGATCACGATGGCGGTGACCGCCTCATCAGCCAAGGCACGCGCCAGGCCATCGGTCAGCGCCACCCGAGTGGCCAGGCCCAGGCCGTTGACGGGCGGGTTGTTCAAGGTGATCAAAGCCACCGGGCCTTGCACGGTGTAGTCAGCGGACATGGGCTTTCCTTTTTAAATAGAACGATCGTGCTTTTATTGTAGGAAGACTGGATGACGCCGGCACTGCGGGCGAACCCTTGGTTTGATCCGTGCGTGACAGGTCACGTCATTTCAGCGTGATGTCCTGCACCGGCACCCCCGTCAACGCCGCCAGTGCCTGCACCACCAGCTGGTGATCTTCCCGCTGCGGCAGGCCCGACACGGTGACAACGCCGATGCAGCCCACACCTTCCACGGCAATCGGAAAACTGCCGCCATGGCTGGCGTAGTCACGCGGGGGCAGGCCCATTTTTTTCTCCAGGGAGCTGTCTTCTTTTTGCATGGCCAGACCGATGGCGTACGAGCTGCGGTGGAGCAGTTCGACGGTGTTGCGTTTGCGGCGCGCCCAGTCGGCGTTGGCTGGGGCGGTGCCGGGCATGGCGTGGAAAAAGACAGTTTCACGGGCCAGCCGAACCTCGATCACCACCGCCGCACCACGCGCCGTGGCGCTGCTGCGCAACAGGCAGCCCAGTGTCCAGGCCGTCTCCTCGTCAAAGCCCTTGAAACGCAGCCTGGCCTCCTGCAGCGCAATGGTGGCAAGGTCTTGGTGGATGTCCATGTTGGTTCCTCAAAATAAAGTGAATCAGCCCACGGCAGATCGTGGGCATCCAAAAGGGTTGGGGGATAACGGAACCTGCACAGCGCCGTTTTACACCGCCAGCCACGCCCGCTGCACCGCGGCATCCGCCAGCAGCGCCGCGGGCGTGCCGTCAAACACCACCCTGCCCTGGCCCATGACCACGCAGCTGTCAGCGACGTCCAGCGCGATGGTGAGCTTTTGCTCGATCAGCAGGACCGCCACGCCGCGCGCCTTGAGCGTGGTCAGCAACGTACCCACCTGCGCCACCAGCTGCGGCGCCAGGCCTTCGGTGGGCTCGTCGATGATGATCAGCTCGGGGTTGCCCATCAGCGTGCGACTTAGCGCCAGCATTTGCTGTTCACCGCCGGATAACACGCCAGCCTTGACGTTCAGGCGCTGCTGCAGTTGCGGGAACAGCGCCAGCAGGTCGGCCTGCTGCCAGCGACCCGCCTGGGGGCCGGGTTTTTGACCCAGCAGCAGGTTTTGCGCCACCGTCAAATCTGGAAACACATCTCGGCTCTCCGGCACGTAACCCAGCCCGGCGCGGGCAATCTCAAAGGTGCTCTGGCCAATCAGCTCACGCCCGCGCCAGGTGATGCTGCCCTGCGCCGCAACCAGCCCGAAAATGGCTTTGGCCAGCGTGGAGCGGCCCGAGCCGTTGCGCCCCAGCAGCGCCACCACCTCGCCCGGCAACACCCGCAGCGACACACCTTGCAGCACCTGGCTTTGGCCGTCACCCGCGCCATAACCCGCGGTCAAGTTGTGAATGGTCAGCATGCTGCGTCAGGCCCAGGCGTGCTGGTGGACGGGGGATGCAGGCAACACCGCACCCAGGTAGGCTTGCTGGACCCGCGGGTCGGCGCGCACCGCGTCCACACGGTCAAACGCCAGCAGCTCCCCCTGCACCATCACCGCGATCTTGTCTGCCAGACCAAAAACAACCGACATATCGTGCTCCACAATCAATAGCGTTTTGCCTTGCGTGAGCTCGTCGATCAACGCCATGAAGTGACTGGTTTCCGACTGGCTCATGCCGGCGGTGGGTTCATCCAGCAGCAGCACGGCCGGGTCACAGGCCAGCGCCATGCCCAGCTCCAGCGCGCGTTGCTGGGCGTAGCTCAGGTGTTGGGCGGGTGTGTCACTCACGTTGTCCAGCTGCAGGCGCTGCATCAGCGCCTGCGTGCGGGCGTTGGCTTCACGCTGGCTGGCCAAAAACTTCCAGAAGGCATACCCCAGGCCCAGCTGCCACAGCATGGCGCAGCGCAGGTTGTCAAACACACTCAGGGTGGGAAACAGTTGGCTGATCTGAAAGCTGCGCGACAGGCCCAGGCGGTTGATTTGAAACGGCTTTTGGCCATCAATGCGCTGGCCGCCCAGCCAGACCTGGCCGCTGCTGGGTGCCAGGCGGCCACTGATCAGGTCAAACAGCGTGGATTTGCCCGCGCCATTGGGGCCGATGATGGCCACACGTTCGCCGGGCCACACGCTCAGGCTCAGGTTGCGGATGATGTCGGTCTGCTCGAAACGCTTGTGCAAGGCTTTGATTTCCAGTTGGGGTGCGCCCAAAACCAAACCGGCCGGGGTGTCAAAAGCCCGTGTCATGGCCGCTCTTTCTGCGCCAGCCAACGCCTGCTCACCCACCACAAACCCGCGCCCAGCCCACCCAGCAGGCCTGAGCCGAGCCAACTCGTCGGGCTGTGGGCATCCAGCGTCAGCCCCAGCAGCGACAACGTAGGCGGCAGCTCGTCGGCCAGCTGCAGGCGAAAAGTCATCTCAGCCCACACCCATAAAGGGCTGATCGCGAGCAGCGCAGAAGTCAGCAGCGCCAGCCGCTGCGGCCATTGCCGCCACCAGGCAATCTGCCTGACCCTTTGCCACAACGCGACCAATAGCGCCGCCAAGCCACCCGGCGCCAGCATCACCATCGCCAGAAAAATCACCCCCAGGTACAGCAGCCAGGCCGGGGTGAGCCCGGGCAACAAGCTCAGCGCCAGCACCATCAGCACCGCGCCCAATATCGGGCCAAAGAAAAAAGTGCTGCCACCGATGAAGGTAAACAGCAAGTACAACCCGGAGCGATGGGCGCTGAAAACTTCCGCGCTCACCAGTTCGAAATGCAAGGCCGACAGCCCACCGCCCACGCCAGCAAAAAAAGCCGCCATCACAAACACCAGGTAGCGCACTTGCTGCGGGTTGTAGCCAACCATAGCCACCCGCTGCGGGTTGTCGCGCACAGCGTTGAGCAAACGCCCCAGCGGCGTGCGGGTCAGGACGTACATCAGCGCGGTGCAAACCAGGGTGTACAGCGCGATCAGGTAATACAGCTGGATGGGCGGCCCAAACGTCACACCGAACGGGGCGCTGCCTGTCACCCGGTTGCCAGAGACACCGCCCTCGCCGCCAAAAAGGTCCGGCAGCACCAGCGCCGCCGCCCAGACCAGTTCACCGATACCGAAGGTGATCATGGCAAACGGCGTGCCCGCGCGCCGGGTGGTGACCCAGCCCAGCAGCAGCGCCAGCGCCGCACTGCCCAAACCACCCAACAGCGGGATCAAGCTCACCGGCAGCGCCCAGCCGCCCGTCACGCGGTTCAGGGTGTGAATGGCCAGAAACGCCCCGGCGCCCGAGTACACCGCATGGCCAAAACTCACCATGCCGCCTTGCCCCAGCAGCAGGTTGTAGCTCAGGCAGACGATGATGGCGATGCCCATCTGGCTCAGCAGCGACTGGCTCAGGCTGCTGGTCAGCCACAGCGGCGCCAGCGCCAGCACCAGGGCATAGCCGCCCCACAGGGCCAGGCGGCCACCGATGTGAGCAGCCGCATCCGGGGGCCGCTGGGCGGACGTCACGCGGACCAAGCTCACCAGGCGCTGGTGCGCGCGGCGCCACCAGCCAGACCATGGGGCCGAAAAATCAGCATCAGCACCATCACCGCGTAGGGCAACACTGGCGCGGCACGCACATCCAGCGCCACGGCCAGGGTCTGCAGCAGGCCGATCAGCAGGGACGCTGCAAACGCGCCCTTGAGCGAACCCAGCCCGCCCACCACCACCACCACAAACACCACGCCACCCAAGGCTTGCGCCATGCCGGGCTCGGTGACAAAGGCATTGCCGCCCAGCACACCCGCCAACCCGGCTAGCGCACACCCCGCGCCAAACACGCTGGTGAACACCCGCGGCACGTTGTGGCCCAGCGCCTGCGCCATGTCCGGGTGGGTGAGCGCCGCCCGAATCACCAGCCCGGCGCGGGTGCGTACCAGCAGCGCCAGCGCGCCCAACACCCCCAGCGTGACGGCCATGATGAACGCGCGGTATAGCGGAAACTGGGTGTCGAACACGGTCAGCAGCGGCCCATCCAGTTCCGCTGGCACGCGGTAATCGACCGAACTGCGGCCCCACACCAGTTGCACGATTTCGACCACGATGTAGCTCAGTCCAAAGGTGATCAGCAGCTCGGACATGTGGCCAAAACGGCGCACCCGGCGCAGGCCCAAGCGCTCAAACGCCGCGCCCAGCAGCCCCACACCCAGCGGCGCCAGCAGCAGCGCGGGCCAAAAGCCCAGCCAGGCACTCACGCTGTAGGCCAGGTACGCCCCCAGCATGTAAAAGGAGGCGTGGGCAAAGTTGAGCACGCCCATCATGCCCCAGATCAGCGTCAGCCCCGCGCTCAGCAAAAACAGCAACAAGCCGTAGCTCAGACCATTCAACAGGGACAGGGTGATAAATGCCATTCAGGACAACAAAGAGGTGCCAGAGGGGGTCGAGGTGGCACGGCCAAGCTGGATTTTCAACGCAAATCCGGCAGCAGGTAGTCTTTCAGCACCTCACGCAGCTTGCTTTTTTGCATCTTGCCGGTGGCGCCCATCGGGATGGCTTCCATGAAGATAACGTCATCCGGAACCTGCCATTTGGCGCACTTGCCCTCGTAAAAAGCCAACAACGCCTCGCGTGTCACCTCGGTGCCGGGCTTTTTGACCACGGCGACGACCGGGCGCTCGTCCCACTTGGGGTGTTTCATGCCGATACACGCCGCCATGGCAATGGCCGGGTGGGCCACGGCGATGTTCTCAAGGTCAATGGAGCTGATCCACTCGCCGCCGGACTTGATCAGGTCCTTGCTGCGGTCGGTGATCTGCATGTAGCCGTCCGCGTCAATGCTGGCCACGTCGCCGGTGGGAAACCAGCCGTCCACCAGCGGTGTCACGGTCTGGGTGTCGCCCTCGCCCCGGTAGTACTCGCGGATGACCCACGGGCCTTTGACCAGCAGGTCACCGCAGGTGTGGCCGTCCCAAGGCAACTCCTCGCCCTCGCCGTTGACGATCTTCATGTCGATACCGTACAGCGCGCGGCCCTGCTTCAGGCGCACCTTCATCTTGTCGTCTTCAGACAACTTGAGGTGTTTGTTTTTCAGGGTACACAAGGTGCCCAGCGGGCTCATTTCGGTCATACCCCAGGCGTGCAACACCTCCACGCCATAGAGGTCATTGAACGCGGTGATCATGGCTGGTGGGCAGGCCGAGCCGCCGATCACCGTGCGTTTCAGGCTGGAAAACGTGAGCTTGTTGGCCTGCATGTGACCCAGCAGCATCTGCCAGACGGTGGGCACACCGGCAGCGTAGGTGACTTGCTCCAACTCGATCAGGTCATACACCGATTTGCCGTCCATGCCCGGCCCCGGGAACACCAGCTTGGCGCCAGTGAGCGCGGCGGAATACGGAATGCCCCAGGCGTTGACGTGGAACATCGGCACCACCGGCAGGATGCTGTCGCGCGCCGACAGGCACATCACATCCGGCAGCGCCGCCGCGTAGGCGTGCAGCACGGTGGAGCGGTGGCTGTACAGGGCAGCCTTGGGGTTGCCGGTGGTGCCGCTGGTGTAGCACATGCTGGATGCGGTGTTTTCGTCCAGCTCGGGCCAGGTGTAGGTGACCGGCTGCACCGCCAGCAGAGTTTCGTAACTTTGCAGGTTCGGGATGCCGCTGTCCGCAGGCAATTTGTCAGCATCACACAGCGCCACCCAGTGCTTGACGCTGGCGCATTGGCTGTGGATGGCTTTGACAATCGGCAGGAAAGTCATGTCAAAACACACCACCTGGTCCTGCGCGTGGTGGATCACCCAGGCGATTTGCTCGGGGTGCATGCGCGGGTTGATGGTGTGCAACACACGGCCCGAACCACTGACGCCAAAGTACATCTCCAGATGCCGGTAGCCGTTCCAGGCAATCGACGCCACCCGCTCGCCGGGCTGGATCTTGAGCGCATCGAGCACGTTGGCCAGCTGGCGCGACCGCTGGGCGGCCTCTTTGTAGGTGTAGCGGTGGATGTCGCCCTCCACCCGCCTGGAGACGATCTCGCCTTCGCCATGGTGGCGCGCGGCAAAGTCGATCAATGACGATATGGTCAGCGCCTGGTTTTGCATCAGTCCGAGCATGTCTCTACTCCTCTTTATGGTTGACTTAACCGCCCATCGTACTGCCAAACCCAGACCTGTCCCAGGCGCAACAGCTACTGACAAACCCGTACCGTCGGCACCTGATGAGCGTCAGGCTGGCGGGATCAAGCTGGCGTGAAACGCCCGGTCGCCTTGCAAGATGTGCCGGGCCACCAGCTCGTTGACCACAAAATCGATCAACGCGCCCTCCGTCACCGCACTGACCGCGTCAGCCTGGGTACTGGCAAACAGCGCCTGTGCGCGCTGCACCAGCGTGCGATGCTCCTGGGCGTGTTCTGCCAGATGGGCATAGCCGCAATCCGCCAGGATCGCCTCTTCGTGCGCAAAGTGGGTTTGCGCGTGGGCCAGCAGACTGGCAAAGGCCGCCGCAAAGGCCTGCGGCTGCTGGCTGCGCCGGGCCACGGTGTCCAGCAGGGCATTGGCCTCATCAAACAGCGCCTGGTGCTCCTGGTCAATGACCAGGTTACCGCTGGCAAAAGCCGCCTTCCAGCGCAGATGCACATACGAGCTGCGATGCGCTGCGGTGTCGTCCAGTTTGGGCGCTGTGGCCGGCACGCTGAGGACCACGGCGTTGCGCCCACCCTTTTTGGCACGGTACATGGCCTCGTCGCCCAGACGCAGCAGGTCTTTTTCAGAGTCCGCGTGATCGGGGTACAGCGCCACGCCAATGCTTGACGAGATGCTGAGCGCCACGCCCTGATCGGTCAAAAATTCCTGCGCCAGCGCCTGGCAGATTTTGTCGGCCACCAGGGTGGCGTCATCCACCACCTGCAGTTCGGGCAGCAGCACCACGAACTCGTCGCCACCGAGCCGCCCGGCCGTGTCAGAGGCGCGTATGCAACTTTGAATGCGCCGCGCCACCGCCTGCAGCAGCCAGTCGCCCACCTCGTGACCCAACTCGTCATTGATGGGCTTGAAGCGGTCCAGGTCAATGAACAGCAGCGCCAGCCGGGTTTGGGCGCGGCGCGCACGGGCCAACTGCTGCGACAGGTGTTCAGCCACCAGGCGACGGTTGGGCAGCTGGGTCAGCGGGTCATAAAACGCCAGTTGGCGCACCTGGTGATCCATCAGCACCCGCTCGGTGATGTTCTCAAGCGACACCACGGCCCCGCGCAGCGCCTGGCCCTGCAGCGGCGTCACACTCATGCTCAACCAGGGCTGCCCGGGTCGCAGCGGGGATTGGTATTCACGGTAAAAGCGCTGCAAGCGCCCGTCCAGCACCGCCTGCACCCCATCGGGTACCGTCATCACGTCGGCGTCCGATTCGGCTCGGGTGCCCAAATCCTGCCAACCAGCCAGGTAGTTGGTCCCCACATCGGCACCAACGATGTTGCGCACTGGCACGGCGCCGGATGCCGACGCACCAGGTGGCATCTGGCGCGGTGCCGCGCGGTGCCAGATGTCATTGGCGGCCACGATCACGCCATGCTCGTCGAGCACGGCGATCTCCGCGGTGACCGAATTGAGCACCGCCTGTTTGAGCAACTCGTTGTCGCGCAGCACATTTTTCTGTTGCAACAAGACATCAAACAAGCGGTTGAAACCGCCCACCAATTGACCCACCTCATCTTGCCGCACCACCGGCAAGGCCTGGGGTGGCTGGTTATGGCGGACAAAGCCATCCAGCAGCCGCACCGCCGTGGTCATCGGCGCCAGCTGCCAACGCAGCAGCCACCAAATCAGCAGCATGCTCAGCAGGCCCAGCAACACCACGGCCATGCGGGAGCGATTTTTCAGGGCGTCGATCAGCGCAAAGGTCTCCGAGGGCAGCAACGTGACCGAGGCATACCAACCCGCCATCGGAATCTGCTGCACGCTGACCAGCACCTCCACACCATGCGGGTTGACCACCCGCGCCGTGCCCTCAAAACCTTGCACAAAACGGTCAATCCACGGGCTGATGCCAGCGGCAGGTAGCACCTCCAAAAGGCGTGGGGTGTCAGAAGTCGCAAAGATCAGCCGCTGGCTGGCGTCAATCAGGAAAAAATGGCCGCTTTTGCCATACCGGTGCGCCGCCAGCTGGCTCAGAAAATTGGGTTGATCCAGCCTGATCACGCCAGCCAACGCGCCCACCACCGCACCCTGCGGGCTGCGCAGCGGCACCGCCATGAGCAGCGACGCGGTGTTGAGCTCAGGGTGGGGCTGGATGCGCCGCACCAGCGGCGTGCCGTCTTGCAGTACCTGGGCGATTTCGGGCGGCGTCTGGCTGGTAGCGCCCGTGCTCGGCGTCAACGCTGACAGGCTGGTCAGCAAGCCCCGGGGGGTCCAGACCTGCATACCGTTGTTGAACAGCCCGGTCAAAAATTGACGCTGCAACAAAAAGGCTTGCAGTGCAGCCGGGTCGGCCAACTGCTGCTCCGACACCTCGGACGCGATGGTGGTCAGCGCATCGAGGCGGGCTTGCAAGCCGTGGTTGATCTCGGCGGTGAGCAGGTTCAAAGCCGAGCGCTGCTGCTCGCCGGTGTAGAGCAACAACTCGTCACGCAGCAGCCCCTTGACATAAAAGCCCAGCGACAAAAAGCTCGCCACAAACACCAACAACGTCAACAGCGAGACGCGGGTTTTGAGAGACTGCGGTTGAAAACGCTCAAGAAGCATGAGTTAACCCACAGTAACGGACCACGTTTTGGGAGGTCGGGCAACCCGGTGGATGCCCCTGCCAACAGTGAGTTTGAAGGCGGAACGACACAATTCACATATGAATGTCGCTCAGGAATGTTACCAAATCGTCGATGCCGGCTTGACCTGGCGCAATCGCTTTCACGCCCTGGGGCCGCGCTTTTACACCCCGCTGGCGCCGCAACCCCTGCCAGCGCCCTACTGGGTGGCGCACAGCCAGGCCAGCGCAGCGCTGATTGGCTTGAACGCCCATTGGGCTGAATCGGATGCGTTGCTGCAGGTGCTCTCCGGCAACCAGCCGATGTCTGGCACACAGCCGCTGGCCAGCGTCTACAGCGGGCACCAATTTGGCCACTGGGCCGGGCAGCTGGGTGATGGCCGGGCGATTTTGCTGGGCGAGACCCAAGGCTGGGAGATTCAGCTCAAGGGCTCGGGCCTGACACCGTATTCGCGCATGGGCGACGGTCGGGCCGTGTTGCGCAGCAGCATCCGCGAGTTTTTATGCTCCGAAGCCATGGCCGCACTGGGCATCCCGACCACCCGGGCGCTGTGCATCACCGGATCAGACGCGCCGGTGATGCGCGAAACCGTGGAAACCGCCGCGGTTGTGACGCGGCTGGCGCCGAGTTTCATCCGGTTTGGCCATTTCGAGCACTTTGCCAGCCGCAGCCAGACCACCGAGCTGCAGACGCTGGCCGACTTTGTCATCGACCATTTTTACCCGGCATGCCGCCGCCAGCCCGCGCTGGGCGATAACGTGTATGCCAGCTGGTTGCAGGCGGTGGTGGAACGTACCGCGGTGATGGTGGCGCACTGGCAGGCGGTGGGTTTTTGCCATGGGGTGATGAACACCGACAACATGAGCATTTTGGGTCTGACCATCGACTACGGCCCGTTCGCTTTCCTGGATGCGTTTGACCCCGGCTTTATTTGCAACCACACCGACCGCAGCGGCCGCTACGCGTTCGATGCGCAACCCCAGATCGCCCACTGGAACCTGTACGCGCTGGCCCACGCGCTGCTGCCTTTGATCCAGCAACCCACCCTGGCCGAGCAGGCATTGGCCGCTTTTGAGCCCACTTACAAGCGCACCTACCAACGCCTGATGTTGGCCAAACTGGGCTTGGGCAGCGTGTTGCCACCCGAGTCCGGGATTAAGGCGCACGCGGACAGCCACCCCACCGAAAGCGACGACGGCGTTGTCCAGTCCATGTCCGCACTGATCCGCGACACGCTGGCGCTGCTGGCGCAAGACCGGGTGGACTACACCATCTTCTGGCGCCGCCTGAGCCACGCCCGCGCCAGCGGTCACTATGAGCCGGTGCGTGACCTGTTCATCAGCCGCCCCGCTTTTGACGGCTGGTTGCGACGCTATCAAGCGCTGGTAGACCCATCGGACAACGGGATACAAGCCCATGGGATGCGTCAAGTCAACCCCAAATACGTGCTGCGCAACTACCTGGCCGAACAAGCCATCGAGGCCGCGCGGCAAAAAGACTTCAGCGGCGTGGCCAACTTGCTGACCGTCTTGCAGCAGCCTTGTGACGACCACCCGGCGTTTGAAGCACTGGCCGGTTTTCCGCCGGACTGGGCGAGCAAAATCGAGATCAGTTGCAGTTCATGAACCCCTCAGAGGCCCAACAATGACCTTCCCCATCCAGAAATCCGATGCCGAGTGGCACGCGCTGCTCAAAGACAAGGGCGCTGAACCCGGTGCCTTTCAGGTCACGCGAGAGGCCGCCACCGAGCGGCCTTTCACTGGCAAATACGCCCGCCACTGGGCCGATGGCAGCTACCACTGCATCTGCTGCGACAACAAGCTGTTTGACGCCGACACCAAGTTCGACGCGCACTGCGGCTGGCCCAGCTTCTCGCTGGCGGTGCCCGGCGCCATCCAGGAAATCACCGACACCAGCCACGGCATGACCCGGCTGGAAACGGTGTGCGCCCAGTGCGGCGCCCACCTGGGCCATGTGTTTGACGACGGCCCCGCGCCCACCGGCCTGCGCTACTGCATGAACTCCGCCTCGTTAAACTTCACGGCTACATGAAAATACTGATCGACTTCTTCCCCATCCTGCTGTTTTTCGGCGCGTTCAAGCTCTACGACATCTATGTGGGCACCGGCGTGCTGATGGCCGCTACCGTGCTGCAGATGGCGCTGATCTACGGCATCGACCGCAAGCTGACCGCCATGCACAAGATCACGCTCGCGCTGATTTTGGTGTTTGGCACGCTGACTCTGGTGTTGCACGACGAACGTTTCATCAAATGGAAACCCACCGTGCTGTACGGTGCCCTGGCGATTGGCCTGGGTTTGGCGGTGTGGGCCTACAAAAAGAACTTTCTCAAGGCCTTGCTGGGCAGCCAGCTCAGCTTGCCCGAGCCGGTGTGGATGCGCCTGAACGCGCTGTGGGTGGGCTACAGCGCCTTCATGGCCATTGTCAACGGCTATGTGGCGGCGTATTTCAGCACCGAGGCCTGGGTCGATTTCAAGATCTGGGGCTATGTGTTCCCGGTGGTTTTTCTGGTCGGCCAGGGGTTTTACATCTCGCGTTATCTGACCGAAGAAGAACCCAAACACCCCTCACCCTGAGCCTCCCCCATGAACAACCCTCTTGAACCTACCGCTGCAGCGTTGCAGCAGCGCCTGCAAACCGTGTTGCAACCCACTGCGCTCGAAGTGATTGACGAAAGCAGCCAGCACAACGGCCATGCCGGCGCCAACGGCACCGGTTTTGGCACCCACTTCAGGGTGCGCATCACCTCGGCGCTGTTTGTTGGCAAGCCGCCTGTGGCGCGGCACCGGCTTGTGTATGATGCGCTGCAAGATTTCTTGGACCAAGGCCTGCACGCGCTGGCCATCGAAGCCAAAGTGCCCCCGGCGGCCTGAAGCGGTCCGAAAACCCAACCCCTCTCACTATTTTTTGAAACTCAGGAAATTTGCATGAAAAACAAACTCGTCACAAGTTTTGCGCTCGCGGCCCTGGTGGCGGCCATGTCCCCGCTGGCCCAGGCCCAAAACCTGGCCATCGTCAACGGCAAGGCCGTGCCCCTGGCACGTGTGCAGGCGCTCAGCCAGCAAGTGGCCCGCTCTGGCCGCGAAGTGACGCCCGAGATTGAACAGCAAATCAAGGACGAAGTCATCGCCCGTGAAATCTTCATCCAGGAAGCCCAGAAACAGGCACTCGACACCACCGAAGACTACAAGGTGCAGATGGAACTGGCGCGCCAGACCATTTTGATCCGTGACCTGTTCACCAACTTCCAGAAAACCAACGCCGTCACCGACGCCGAGATCAAAGCCGAGTACGACAAGTTTGCCGCAGCCAATGGCGGCAAGGAATACAAGGCGCGCCACATCCTGGTCGAGAAAGAAGCCGAAGCCAAGGCCATCATCGCCCAGCTAAAAAAAGGCGGCAAGTTTGAAGACATCGCCAAAAAGGCCAGCAAAGACCCGGGCTCCGGCGCCAATGGCGGCGACCTGGACTGGGCACCTGCCAGCAACTATGTGGCCGAGTTTGCCCAGGCACTCACCGGCCTGACCAAGGGCAAAATGACCGACACCCCGGTCAAGTCCCAGTTTGGTTACCACGTGATCCGCTTGGACGACGTGCGTGAAGCGCAGTTGCCCAAGCTGGAAGACGTGAAACCGCAAATCGCCCAGCAGTTGCAGCAGCAAAAGCTGGCCACGTACCAGAGCGAACTGCGCGCCAAGGCCAAGGTCGAGTAAACCTGCCCCACCCGGTGACCCCACAGCGCGGCTTCAGGGCCGCGTTTTTTATGGGCGAGCGAACCAGGCCACCCCCGCCAGCAGCCCCAGCAGCACCGGCTGGTGCAGCATGTAGTAACTCAAGCTCCAGCGGCCCAGCCACGCCATCGACCGCAGGGGCGCGGGCAGCGACAGCGCCAGCCAGTGCGCGCGCTCGCGCAACACGCATGTCCACGCCGCCACACCCCACCACATCACACCAAGCCAGGGGAACAGCGGCACGTAATCTTCGGTGACGGGCTTTTGCGTGATCCAGCCCAGCCAGTTCAGGCCCGGTGCATTGAACAGGTGCACCACATCAGCCCCCGCCCAGGCCAGCAGTGCATACGATGCGGCGAACTTAGATGCGATCGCCACCCCACCCTGTCAGCGCACCGCCCAGCGCATGCGCAGCCGGGCCAACGCGTGTTGGGCCCTGTTCATGGCGGGCAGGCGTCAGAACAATTTCTGATTGACCCTGCGACGCCTTTTGGCCAGTGTGCGCCAGCGCCAGATCAGCGAAATCAGGCCATAGGTCAGCAGCCCCGTCACCACGGCGGTGATGGACAGCCCCACCAGCAAGGGTTTGCCCAGGTTGGTGATGCGCTGCCAAAAACCGGTGTTCTTGTCATCCACAGGGGTTTGTGGGTTGGCCAGGTCCATCATGCTTGGGCGCTCGTTGCTGCCCGTGACACGAACACCCAGACGGTAGGCACCGTAATAAATCGGGCCAAAGGTGACCGGGTTGCTGACCAGCGTGCTGGCCACCGCCGTCGGAATATTGGCCCGCATCACGATGGCAGCGGCCACCGAGAGCGGGATTTGGGCAATCGGAATGAGCAACCCGAAAAACACCCCCAGCGCCACGCCCATGGCCACCCCGCGACGCGACCAGTGCCACAGTTTGGGCTGCTGCAGCCAGGGTTGCAGCCAACGCAGCCAGGGGTTGTTGGCAATCTGTTCACGGTCAGGGATACGGCCACGCAGGCGCGTCAGAAATGTCATTCACAGGCTCCAGGTAGTCAGGCGCCACGTCGGCAGTCTTGACCGCGGGGTTGGGGCGGGCAAACACGTCGGTGTCAGTAGTCGCACGCTGCAGCGCCGAGTCGCCAACCAATGGGTTCCCAAGGGACGCTCGTTCGGGTGCTGGCGAAGCATCTGACATGACGGTGAAACTTCGCAAAAAAATCATCTTATCGATGACCGGAAGTTTCGGCTGTTGCCTGTTGTCTGTTTCCGCAGTACCGATGTTGAATTGAACGGCAGGCCTGACGACGCAGCGCACGAGACTTTGCCGAACCAGGGTCTTGGGCCACCCGGCCGGTAGCCAGCGGCACAGGCTGGGATAATCACCACCATGTCCTTGCTCCCCCACCAACTCGAACTGTTAGCCCCGGCGCGCGACGCCGCCATTGGCATCGAAGCCGTCAACCACGGGGCCGACGCGGTCTACATCGGCGGGCCCGGCTTTGGCGCCCGCTCCAGCGCGGACAACACGGTGACCGACATCGCCCGGCTGGTCACGCACGCGCACCGCTTCAAAAGCCGCATCTTTGTCACCCTCAACACCATCTTGCGCGACGACGAGCTGGAACCCGCCCGCAAGCTGGCCTGGCAGTTGTATGACGCGGGCGTGGATGCGCTGATCGTGCAGGACATGGGCTTGCTGGAGATCGACCTGCCGCCGATCCAGCTGCACGCTAGCACCCAGTGCGACATCCGCACGCCGGAGAAAGCGCGTTTTTTGCAGGACGTGGGCTTCTCACAAATTGTGCTGGCGCGCGAACTTACGCTGGAGCAGATTACTGCCATCCGCGCTGCCACCTCGCCCGACCGATGTGCCATCGAGTTTTTTGTGCACGGCGCCTTGTGCGTGGCCTACAGCGGCCAGTGTTACATCAGTGCCGCCCACACCGGGCGCAGCGCCAACCGCGGCGAATGCAACCAAGCTTGCCGCCTGCCCTATCAGGTGCTCGACGACAAGGGCCGCTTTGTGGCCCATGACAAACACGTCCTCTCCATGAAAGACAACAACCAGAGCGACAACATGACCGCGCTTGTCGATGCCGGGGTGCGCAGCTTCAAGATCGAAGGCCGCTACAAAGACATGGCGTATGTGAAAAACATCACAGCGCATTACCGCACGCTGATCGACGAGGTGATTGAGGCGCGCCAGCACACCGACAACCCCTTGGCGCGCGCCAGCAGCGGTACCACCACCTTCACCTTCACGCCAGACCCAAACCAAAACTTCAACCGCGAGTTCACCGACTATTTTGTCAACGGCCGCCAGGAGACGATTGGCGCGTTTGACTCGCCGAAAAATCCCGGCCAACCCATCGGCCATGTGCTGCAAACCGGTCCGAACTGGGTTGAACTGGAGCTGACCAGCCGCTACACCGAGCTACACAACGGCGACGGCCTGTGTTACTACGATCTGCAAAAAGAGCTGGTGGGTCTGGCCATCAACCGCGCCGAGCTCATCAGCGCCAAAAAGGCCCGCTGGCGCGTGTTCCCCAAAGACGCGCTGGCCACCCTGAAAGACCTGCGCGCCGGGGTGGAAGTCAACCGCAACCGCGATGTGCAGTGGCTGCGCCAGCTGGAGAAAAAGTCCAGCGAGCGGCGCATCGGCGTCTGGGCGAACTTGCAGGTGCTGGCCGAGGCGGTGCAGCTCACCTTGACCGACGAAGACGGCGTTAGTGCCACCGTGCAACAGCCCTTCCCTGCGGCCCATCGCCAGGAGACGCACGATGCGGCGGCGGCGTCAGAGCAAGCCCGCAGCCAGATCAGCCGTCTGGGCACCACCCACTTCAGCGCCCTCAGCACCGAGGTGACCTGGGTCAAAGGCCGCTTTGATGCCGTTGTTTTGCCAAGCTCCTTGCTCAATACCCTGCGCCGCGAGGCGGTGGAGCAGCTGGAGACCGAGCGCGCCATCCATGTCACCCGGCTGCCGCGCGCCGCGCCGGTCGAGCCACCTGCGCCCTACCCGCAAGACACCTTGAGCTACCTGGCCAACGTGTTCAACCAGAAGGCGTATGACTTTTACGCCAAACACGGCGTCAAGATCATCGCCCCGGCGTATGAAGCCGTGCAAGAACTCGGCGAAGTCAGCCTGATGATCACCAAACACTGCGTGCGGTTTTCGCTCAGCCTGTGCCCCAAACAGGCCAAGGGCGTGACCGGTGTGCAGGGTTTTGTCAAAGCTGAACCTCTGCAACTGGTCAACGGCAAAGAAAAACTCACCCTGCGTTTTGACTGCAAACCTTGCGAGATGCACGTCATGGGCAAGATCAAACCCGGTGTGGCGAAACAATCACGCCAGGAACTGGCCGCAGGGCAAAACGGCGCCCCGCTGATTTTTCACAAAACCCGCCCGCCCCTGCCTTTCGGGCACTGAACGGTTTACAACGGCGGTTGCAGCAAGCGTTGCACCAACGGGTGCTGGACTTTCTTTTCAGTGCCGATCGCAAAAAATTGCTCACGCACACCGTCGCAGGCGCCCAGGCGCTGCACCGCGTAATGCGCCAGCAAATCGTCATGCACCCACTCGGCCGCGGGAAACACCCCCATGCCACTGGCGCCAAAGGTTTTGAGCAGCGCGCTGTCTTCGAACTCGCCCACGATGCGCGGCCGCAGGCCGTGCTGTTCAAACCAGTGGTCCAGCCGGGCGCGCACGGCGGTGTGCCCGGTGGGCAACAGCAGGGGAACTGCTGCCAGGCTGTGCGGAAAATCTGCGCTGGCGGCCTGCACCAGCGCCACAGTGCCGTACCACGCCATGGCGGATGACCCCATGTCGTGGTTGTAGAGCTTGATGTTGGGGTGGCTCGGTGCTGGCCGGTCTGACAGCACCAGGTCCAGCCGGTGCAGCGCCAGATCACCCAGCAGTTCGTCAAACTCGCCCTCGTGGCACAGCAGGCGCAAATGCGGCTCTGACAGCACCGGCTGCAGCAGGCGGCGCACCACCAGTTTGGGCAAGCCATCTGAAATTCCCACCGCCAGGCGCACCGTGGGCGTACTCACGGCGTCGCGCACACGGGCTGGCAAACCTTCGCCCAGCAGAAAAATCTGGTCGGCCTGCTGCAGCGCGGCCTGCCCCGCATCCGTCAACACCAGGCCGCGCCCGGCCGGTTTGAGCAAGGCGTAGCCCAGCGAGCGCTCCAGCTCGCGCACCTGCGCGCTCACGGTTTGCACCGCCATGTCGAGCTTTTCAGCGGCTCGTGAGATCCCGCCTTCTTTGGCAACCACCCAAAAGTAGTACAGATGTTTGTAGTTGAAGGGGGTACTCATGGTCAGTATTTTCAGGAATTTAAATGAGAAATTATCTGCTTTTTTAGATCCAATCAGATGTCAACAATGGCTTTGGTTCTTCAAAAACGGACACCCAAACCCAACAGGAAATGGAACAGGAACATGCGTAAATATGCTCCCAACAGCCCGCAGGCTGCAGCCCGCATCATCGGCTTGACGCTGCTGGCGGATGGCGATGTGGGTCAGGTGGAACTGGCCTTGCTGGATGAACTCGCCGTCCACCAGCAACTGGGATTGAGCCGCGACGAGCTCCATGCAGTGATCGACACGTTTTGCGAAGACCTGCTGTCGAGCCAACAACTCAACTGGGCGGATGCCTGCCCGGTGGATGCGTGCACCCTGACCGAATTGATGGCCGACATCGACGACCCGGCGCTTCGCCGCAAGGTGCTGGGCTTGTGCGTGCAACTGGCCGAGTCAGATGACGACGTCGCCCAGGGTGAATCGGTCGTCTTGACCGCGGCTGTGGAGCATTGGAATCTGCATTACCAGATGCTGACCACGTCCTTGGCCCCCAAATCGCATTGAGCCCCTGGGGCCAGCAGCGCTAATCAGGCTTGGTGGCTTTGGGCAGCCCCAGCACCACCAGGGCAACCACGGTCAGCGGCAGCACAAAGCTCAGCAGGGCTGTGGAGAACGCCCCCAGGGCGCCATGTTGCTGGGCCGCCAGGACGAGATAGGTCACATAAACCGCGTAATAACCCAAAAACACAACCCCCTCCCAGCGGGCTATCACCCGACCGGTCATGAAGACCCGAACACAGGCCAGCGCCACGGCCACCATCACCCACAGGTCGAAACTCAAGGCCGCCGCCGGCACTACCAGGCCAGTCTGGCCTGAGACCAAACTGGCCAACCCCATGCAGCCCAGCGCATTGAAGATGTTGCTGCCCACCACATTGCCCACCGCAATGTCACGCTCGCCCTTGATGGCCGCCACGATGGAGGTCGCCACCTCCGGCATGGAGGTTCCTGCCGCCACAATGGTCAACGCAATCACCAGGTCGCTCACGCCCAGGGATTTGGCAAGGGTCACGGCGGCCTGTACCAGCCAATCCGAGCCCAGCACCAACAGCGCCAAACCCGCCGCAATCAGCAGCAACTGCACCCAGACCTGGTCCAGCCAGCCAGCGGGCGATTTGGCAGCGAACTCCTGGGTGTATTCGTCTTGGGCCGCCTGGCTTTCGCGCCGCGACTGAACCACCAGAAAACTGGTGTACGCCGCAAGCGAGATCAGCAGCAGCACGCCATCGTTCCAGCTCAGCCGGCCATCCAGTGAGAGCAGCAGCAGCAGCAAACTCGCGCCGAGCATGATCGGCACCTCCTGGCGAATCAACTGGATGTTGACCACCAGCGGCACGATCAAGGCCGACAGGCCCAGAATGAACAGCACATTGAAAATGTTGCTGCCCACCACGTTACCCAGCGCCAGGTCGGTCTTGCCGTCCAGCACGGCCCCCACCGACACCGCCACCTCAGGCGCACTGGTGCCAAAGGCCACCACCGTGAGCCCCACCACCAGGGGCGAGATGCCCAGCGACAGCGCCAGGCGCGAGGCACCGCGCACCAACACATCGGCACCCACGATCAAGGCGGCCAGACCGGCGATAAAGAGCAAATAAGTCATGTTTCAGGGTTCCAGACGCAAAAAACCGTTGGATCAGGCTGCCGCTCTGCGGGTCATGGAGATCAACGCGGTCACCGCAAGACCGCCGCCCAGCAAGATCACCAGGCCCATGCCCCAGGACACCCACGCCAGGGGGGTGAGCCAGTTCGCAGCCGACGGCAATACCGAAAGCGCGGAGTCAACCACCGGCAACACAGCCGCGGTGATGGCCTTGAACGCCACCATCCAATCCGGGGGCAACCAAATCGTGATCCACTCGGGCAGCGCCTCCATGTGCGGCGGCTGGTCGGCCAGCGCACCCACTTGGGTCAGTGACCACAACACCAACGCATGCAACACCCAAACGGTGACTGACCAGATGGCAAGC
This sequence comes from Rhodoferax sp. U2-2l, assembly GCF_020594515.1. Lineage (GTDB taxonomy): Bacteria > Pseudomonadota > Gammaproteobacteria > Burkholderiales > Burkholderiaceae_C > Rhodoferax. Next base: position 291,063 of record NZ_JAJCTH010000001.1, on the reverse strand, counting down.
AAGGTCAAAGCCAGAAACCATGTCAATGCAAAAAACATGTGTCGTCCTATTCAAGAAGCTGGTGAAGGCGCGATGGTGCGGGCACGGCCATATCGAAAAAAGCAGGAAATCTGGTGGAGATGCTCCCGCTTTTACGATGTCAAATGATATTTCATTCAGCTAAAGCCAAGGCCATGAGGGGCCAAGCCAGATCAACTGTGGCTGTTTGTCGGCCTTCGGTGGCTGGCTGCTGGCGCCCCGCAGCGCGCTGGCTGGATGTCAGACACGTCTGTGCGTACAAAAGCACTGACCGTGCTGCAAAAGCACCAGCGCTCCATGCGGCAGCGCGCCTGACCCGAACCGGCCTCCCAGCGCAGCAGGTTCACCGAGTTGGGTGCCCCCGTGCGCACCCGTGATGAGACCGCCGTGCCCGCCTGAACCGCCCACACGGGTCGCGCCAGACAGGGAATGGCGGTCACATAAGGCAGATGAATGTGCCCGCCCAGGACCAGATCGGCACCCGCCGCAGACCAGCGCTGCAATGCCGCAGCATGGCCGCGCAGCAGGTTCGGCACATCCTCGGGGCGCGTAACCGCCACCGGCTGGTGCACCACCACCACGCGCAACTGCGCCGCACTGGCCCCTGCCAGCGTGTGAGCCACATGCTCAATTTGAGCCGCGGACACCTCACCGTTCTTGTGCCGGGCAGCGCGTGTGGTGTTGACACACACCACCAGCAGGTCGGGCGACGCATGCACCGGCTCCAGGTTGGCGCCAAAGGCCGCGATGTAGTGGGCGTAAGGGTGGCGCCAGCGCGCCCACAGGTCAAACAGCGGCAGGTCGTGGTTGCCCGGAATCACCAGCGCCGGGGCGCCCAAACGCCCCATGAACGCTTGCGCCGCCTCAAACTGCGCTGGCCGCGCGCGTTGCGTGACATCGCCCGACAGCACCACCAGGTCAGGCTGCTGCTGCCGGGTCAACGCCACCAGCGCCTCGACCACCGGTGCTTGCTCGGTGCCGAAATGCGTGTCGGACAGGTGCAACACAACGCTCATGGGGTGGGTCCATCCGCCGCGTCCACGGTGTCTTGCGCAGGCGGCTTGAGCAGGTACAGCGGCTGGGCGAGCACCCGAAAGTCGAGTGGCGCGCGCATGTGGGTCACTTCGCCGTCGAAGGCAACCTTCACCGCCCGGCGACCAGGCGCCAGCGTGGGCCGCACCAGCATGTGGCTGAAGTTGAAATGCTCCACGCTCTGCGCCTCGCCCAGCGTGCCCATCGCACCGTGCAACATCAGCCGGATCATGGTCAACGTGCTGATCGGCCGCAGCATGACGGCGGTGATACATCCGTCATCGGGACCCGCCAGCCCTGCACCAGCGGGGTCGCCGTGCGCCAACGCCTGCGGCGGCATCCCCAGCTGGGCCAACTGCAGCCGGTTGTTGCCAACGAAGAGTGTCAACGCGCGCACATCACGCACCGATGCGCCTTGCTCAATGCGCAGGCGCAGTTTGCGCTGGGCGCGCAGCAGCGTGACGATGGCAGCCCAAAAGGCCACCCACCGGCTGCGCCCGAAGCGTGCCTTGTACGCCTCGCGGTCTTCCAACAGCTCGGGGTACAAGCCCAGGCTGGCATTGACCAGGAACACGCGCTCATTGACGGCAGCCACCTGGACCGGCCTCGGCACCGCGCCCAGCACCTGGCGCACGGCCTCGGCCGGATCGGCGGCAATGCCATGGGTGCGGGCGAAATAGTTGAAAGTGCCCTGGGGCACCACGCCCATCACACAGCCCAGCTTGTGCGCGGCCTGCGCCACCGTGTTGAGGGTGCCATCGCCACCCACCGCCACGATCGCGGTGTGCGAGGCCAGCGCCCGGGTTGCCGCCTCTCGCGCGATACGGGGCAAATCTTCAGGGGGGCTCACCAGCACTTGCCCGCTTCGACCGGCGGCCTGCAACGCAGCCTCGATCACCTCACGCTTGGCTTGGGCTTCGTGGCTGCCCGCTGCCGCATTGATGACAAACTGGAGCGGGGACGCCGGGTCAAATTCGGGGCAGGCGGTCATGGCAATGGCGTCAAAACGTGGGTTGTGGCCGAGGGACGGCGGTGCGCGGGCACGCCAACACGGGCCGCGTTGACGCCAGTTCAGGCATCTGGAACGCCCACCGCTGCCTGCGTGTGCATCAGCAACGCCTCCAATTCGGCAGCGGGCATCGGTTGACCGAACAGATTGCCCTGAAACTGGGTGCAGCCCTTGGCCAGCAGCACCTGCCGCTGCGCCGGGGTTTCCACACCTTCGGCAATCACACCCAGCGCCAGGCTGTCCGCCACCGCCAGGATGGTGCTGACAATGGCTTGATCGCTGGCGTCGGTGCAGATGTCGTCGACAAAGGACTGGTCGATCTTCAGCTTGTGCAGCGGCAGTTTCTTCAAGTATTGCAGGGACGAGTACCCGGTGCCGAAATCGTCCAGTTCAAAACGGATACCCACGCCGCGCAAGGTGCTCATGGTAACCACCGTGTCGCTCAGGTCGGTCAGCAGCAGGCTCTCCGTCAGCCCCAGAATGAGCTGGTGCGCCGGCGCGCCATGCCGCTTGACCGCTGACATCACCTGGTCGGCAAAACCTTTCTGGCGGAACTGCTTGGCGCTGATGTTAAGGGAGAGTGACAACTCGCGCATGTTCGCTTGCGCCTGCCAAGCGGCCAACTGGGCACATCCGGCATCCAGCACCCACTGCCCCAGCGGCAGGATGAGCCCACTTTCTTCGGCCAGCGCGATGAACTCTGCCGGTGGCACCCGGCCTCGCTGCGGGTGGTGCCAACGCAGCAGGGCCTCGGCACCCAGCGCATGGCCGTGCTGATCCACCTGCACCTGGTAAAACAATTCCAACTGGCGCTGGTCGATGGCGCTGCGCAGATCGTTGAGCAAAGCCACGCGGACGCTGATGACCTCTTGCATGTGCTGGTCAAAAAAGCGCTGCGTGTTGCGCCCGGCGGATTTGGCCTGGTACATGGCGATGTCGGCCTGTTTGAGCAAATCTTCCACACCCGCGCCCGCCTGCGTCCGGCCAAACAAGGTGATCCCGATGCTGGAGCTGCTGTGGCAGGACCGGGTGCCGAGCTGGTAGGGGGCACTCAGCATCTGCAGCATTTTGTTGGCGGTGGCTTCCACCTGGGCAGCCAAGTCGATCTCCGGGCCGCTCAAGCCTTCCAGCAACACCACAAACTCGTCGCCGCCCAACCGGGCCACGGTGTCGCTTTCGCGCACACAAGCTTGCAGGCGCAGCGCCACCTGTTGCAGCAACAGATCGCCCACATCGTGGCCCAGGGTGTCGTTGAGCGACTTGAACGAGTCCAGATCGAGAAACAGCACCGCGCCACTTTGCCCGTTGCGCTGGCTGGCGCTCAGGGCGTGGCCCAGCCGGTCGAGCAACAGGCGGCGATTGGGCAACTGCGTGAGGGTGTCATAAAACGCCAGGTTCTTGATCTCGTCTTCCGCCAGCTTGCTCAGGGTGATGTCGGTGGACGCGCCCACGTAATGGGTCACCTCGCCATGGGCATTGCGCACGGCGGTGATGGTGAGGTGCACCGGGTAGATGTCACCGTTTTTGCGCCGGTTCCACACCTCGCCATCCCAGCTGCCCTGGGTGGTGACGGTGTGCCACATGGCGGCGTAGAACGCCGCGTCGTGGCGGCCAGAGGCCAGCAGGCGCGGGGTCTGGCCAATGGCCTCCTCGGCTGTGTAACCGGTCATGCTGGTGAACGAGCGGTTGATGTCCAGAATGACGCAGCGGCTGTCGGTGACGGCGATGGCCTCTTGCGACTGGAACGCAATCGCGGCAATACGCAGTTGCTGCTCGGCACGTTGGCGCTCAGTGATGTCGCGCGACACACCAAGCACCCCGATCAGCTCGCCGGCCTCGTCCCGCACCGGGGTCTTGATGGTCTCGAAAAAACGCGTCTGGCCGTCGGCCGCGAGCAACCATTCCTCAAACCGCACGGCAGCGTTGGCGGCTATGGCCTGCCGGTCCTGGTCGTGAAAAACCTGCGCCTTGGCCGCGCCCATCAGCTCAAAGTCGCTCTTGCCCAGCAGACTCGCCTCGGTGAAGTTGTACATCTTCATGAATTCGGGGTTGGCCTTCAGAAACACGCCGTGCTGGTCTTTCAGCCACACCAGGTCGGGGATGTTGCCAATCAGCGACCCGAGCAAGCCACGCTCGCGCATCAGTTGCACCTGACTGGTCTGCAAAGCCTGGCGGGTTGCCAGCAACTGGTCCCGATCACGCAGCAGGGCCGCCTGGCGCACCATGGCCAGCAAAATCACCAGCACCGAGCCCGCCTGCGCCCAGGCGCGCACGATGCCGGGCAAACCGACGCGTGTCTCAGAGAACATCAGCGCCATGGCCGCCAGCACCACCGCCACAATCGGCAGCAAGCGCAGCACCCCGGCACAAAAGCGGTCAAACTCCAGGCTTTCGGCGCGCGACATGTTCCAGCGGCTCAGGCCAACCCCGGTCAGCAGGGTAGACACCGAAAACGCGACATTGGACCAGGTACCGTCCATGGCAATGCCATCGAGCGCTTTGTAGTTCCAATACATCCAGCTCATGGCCGTGCCAGTGAGCCCCAGCAAAAACAGGGTGCCGCCCAAGCGCAGACGCAAACGTAGCGTCAGCACGGTGATCACCGCAGTGCAGACCGCAGCAAACAGCGTGGCCGGATAAGCCACCAGCACCAGCAACGGCAGCAAACCGGTGTCGCCCCGCTTGGGCAGGTAGAGCACCAGAATCAGCGACAACATGGCGACCGTGAGCAACAACGCGTCGAGCGCGGCAGACCCCGAGTCGGAATCGCTGCTGCGGTGGCGCACCTCCAGCAGCAGTCCCACCGTGACCAGCGGTCCGAGCATCAGGTAAAACAGGTCTGATGGGGCCGGAACAGCGCTGAAGCCCAGCAGCGACTGAATGCCCCACAGGACCTCACCGGTGGCGTAGGCCATCAGCCCCAGCATGCCCCAAAACAGGCGCTGGGCATCCGCCGCCGAGCTGCGCCGGTAACGCAGCCACACCATCGCTGCGGCCGCGGTAGCGGACACCGTCCAGTGCAGGTGGTCAAACAGCCGGTCCCAAGACGGATCGGTGGCCAGACCGATGCCCACCCCGCCCAATGCAATGCCCAGTGCGCCCAAGGCCAGCACCAGGGTGATGGTCTTGGAGTTGGCAGGGTCCTGAAGGCGCACGCGTTTGGAGGTGTGAGTGAATGGGATGAAACGACCTAAGCGATTAAACCCCATCAGCCGCCGTCGCCCCCAAAATTTATCGACAACCCGAGTGAGGCACGGGCCCATTCAGGACCGGCGGCGGTGGCATCAACTCGAAGGGTTCATCGGCACCACCATTGGTCTTCGCGCAAAATTTCGCCAGGATGAATGGCGTCAAGACCATTTTTGGGGGCAGCAATGGACACGAAATTCTCCCGCAACTCAGTGGCAATCGACATGTTGACGTTGTGGGCGCCGATGAAGATGTCAGGGGCACGATTCGCCTTTCAAGAATCTTTTGGAGGCAAGGCGCGAGACCAGATGAGCAAGCCGTAAATGGTCACACCCACGCCAATGGCGGGGAGCCGATACAACCAGCGCGCCCGGCGCGAAAGATGATCGCCCATTGATTGAAACTCAGCCATTGAAACATCCAGACCAGCCGCCAGGAAATAAGACACTGCCAGGCAAACGAGACCGGCAGCGATGATGGCAACACCATAACGCCCATCCAATAGCCTGAAATCACCCCACAGCCAGTCCCAAGCAAACAGAACACCACCACAAAGCAGGGCCAGCGCCCACCACGATGCCGACGTGAAGTAGCCGACCACAGCGATCACGCCACACGGCACCACGTAGGAGAGTCTCCCGATCGGGTCCACACTGAAAACCGGTTACCTCACCCACTTGCGCGCATTGCGCCAAAGCTGCATCCACGGGCTGAAACCGGACACATCCTGATCCGTCCAGCTCATCTGCACGTTGCGAAACACGCGCTCGGGGTGCGGCATCATGGCGGTGAAACGGCCGTCTGCGGTGGTCACTGCGGTCAGGCCGCCGGGGCTGCCGTTCGGGTTGAACGGGTAGGCCTCGGTGGCGGCGCCGCTGTTGTCGACATAACGCATCGCGGCGATGGCCTTGTCGGCATTGCCACGGTACTTGAAGTTGGCAAAACCTTCGCCGTGCGCCACCGCAATCGGCAGGCGTGCACCGGCCAGGCCCTGGAAGAACAGCGATGGCGATTCCAACACTTCCACCAAGCTCAGGCGGGCTTCAAAACGTTCACTCTGGTTGGTGGTGAAACGCGGCCAGTCCTGCGCGCCGGGGATGATGTCGGCCAGCTCGGCAAACATCTGGCAGCCGTTACACACGCCCAGGCCGAAGGTGTCTTCGCGGCCAAAGAAGGCTTTGAACTGGTCCGCCAGCACGGGGTTGAAGGTGATGGAGCGCGCCCAGCCAATGCCCGCGCCCAGCGTGTCGCCGTAACTGAAGCCGCCACAGGCCACCACGCCCTTGAAGTCAGCCAGGTTGGCACGGCCCGTTTGCAGGTCGGTCATGTGCACGTCAAAGGCTTCAAACCCGGCCTCGGTAAAGGCGTAGGCCATTTCCACATGCGAGTTGACGCCCTGCTCGCGCAGCACGGCAACCTTGGGGCGGGCCAGCACAATGGCTGGAGACACTGGCGCTTTCGCAGCAGCATGCCCTTTTTCTATAAGGTCTCGTGCCTGATTGGGCAGATAAACATGCAGCCCTGGGTCGGCCGCCACGCCAGCGGCCGCGTGTTCGGCATCGGCACAGGCGGGGTTGTCACGCGCTTGGCAAATCTTCCAGCTGGTGGCGTCCCACACCTGGTGCAGGTCGGACAAGGACGCGCTGAAAATGGTTTTGGCATCGCGCCAGACCTGCAACTCACCGACACCGGCCTGAATTTCCGAGGACGCCGGGCGGGTTTTGCCGACGATGTGGCTGTGCAGGCTCAGGCCGTGCTCGCGCAGGGTTTGCATCACGGCGCTGCGCTCGGCGGTGCGCACCTGGATCAGCGCGCCCAGTTCTTCGCTGAACAGGGCTTTGAGGGTGAGTTCATCCCGTCGGCCATTGATTTGACCGGCCCAGTTTTTGGCGTCGCCCACGTCCATGCGGCTGTCAGAAATGCCGTCGCCCTCGGTCACCAGCATGTCCACGTTCAGCGCCACGCCCACATGCCCGGCAAACGCCATCTCGCAGGCCGCGGCAAACAGGCCGCCGTCGCTGCGGTCGTGGTAGGCCAGGATCTGGCCCTGGGCACGCAGGGCATTCACGGCGTTGACCAGGTTGATCAGGTCTTGCGGCTGGTCCAGGTCGGGCACCGCGTCGCCCATCTGGCCCAGCGTTTGCGCCAGAATGCTGCCGCCTATGCGGTTCTGACCCCGGCCCAGGTCGATCAGGATCAGCGAGGTGTCATCGGTTGCATTCAATTGCGGCGTCAGCGTGCCGCGCACATCGGCCAGCGTGGCGAAGGCAGTGATGATCAGCGAGACGGGCGAGGTGACCTTTTTGGCGTCGCCAGCGTCGTCCTTCCACTGCGTGCGCATGGAGAGAGAATCCTTGCCCACCGGGATGCTGATGCCTAAAGCGGGGCACAGTTCCAGCCCGACAGCCTTGACCGTTTCATACAAGGCGGCGTCTTCGCCCGGTTCGCCACAGGCGGCCATCCAGTTGGCGGAGAGCTTGACGCGGTCCAGCTCAATGGGTGCAGCCAGCAGGTTGGTGATGGCTTCCGCCACCGCCATGCGGCCGGATGCGGGCGCGTTCACCGTGGCCAGCGGGGTGCGTTCACCCATGGCCATGGCTTCACCGGCAAAACCTTTGAAATCCGCCAGCGTCACCGCCACATCCGCCACCGGCACTTGCCAGGGGCCAACCATCTGGTCGCGGTGCGTCAGGCCGCCCACGGTGCGGTCGCCGATCGTCACCAGAAAACGCTTGGACGCCACGGTGGGGTGCGCCAGGACGTTGATGGCCGCTTGCTGCAGGGCCACATCGGTCAGGTTGAGGGGCGCAAAAGTGCGCGCCACGGTGGTCACATCGCGGTGCATTTTGGGCGGTTTGCCCAGCAGCACGTTCATCGGCATGTGGACGGGAGGATTTGCCCCCACGTTCGGCACTGGCGTGTCCTCTCTGCCCCCCGAGGGGGCTGCGCTTGCTTGGGGCGGCCCGGCGCGGCGCGCGCCATCCAGCCCAGCAGCGTGATCGGGCAAAGGCAAGTCCACATCCCCCACCACCAACTGGCGTTCTTCGGTGGCGACACCCACCACCGCAAACGGGCAGCGTTCGCGCTCGCACAGCGCCTGGAACATCGCCAGCGAATCGGCGGCAATCGCTAAAACGTAGCGCTCCTGGCTCTCGTTGGACCAGATTTCCTTGGGCGCCAGGCCGCTCTCTTCCAGCGGCACCGAGCGCAAATCGAACAGCGCGCCGCGCTGCGCATCGTTGGTCAGCTCGGGGAAGGCGTTGCTCAAACCTCCCGCGCCCACGTCGTGAATGGCCAGGATCGGGTTGGCCGGGCCTTGCAGCCAACATTGGTTGATGACCTCTTGCGCTCGGCGCTGGATCTCGGGGTTACCGCGCTGCACCGAGTCAAAGTCCAGATGCGCAGCATTGGCGCCGGTGGTCATGGAGCTGGCGGCGCTGCCGCCCATGCCGATGCGCATGCCCGGGCCGCCCAGCTGGATCAGCAGGCTGCCTGCGGGAAATTCGATCTTGTGCGTCTGGCTGGCATCAATCACACCCAGGCCACCGGCGATCATGATCGGTTTGTGGTAGCCGCGCTGCTCGGTGGCGCTGCTGCCGTCGGCCAGGGTGTAGTTCAAGCTTTGCTCGTATTCCCGGAAGTAGCCCAGCAAATTCGGCCGACCAAACTCGTTGTTGAACGCCGCACCACCCAGCGGGCCTTCGATCATGATTTGCAACGGGCTGGCAATGTGTGCCGGTTTACCGTAGCCAAGCGAGGCGTCCCACTGGAGCTTGGAAACGGTGAAGCCGGTCAACCCCGCTTTCGGTTTGGAGCCACGCCCAGTGGCGCCTTCGTCACGGATTTCACCACCCGCACCGGTGGCTGCGCCGGGGAATGGCGAGATGGCGGTGGGGTGGTTGTGCGTTTCCACCTTCATCAGGATGTGCTGGGTGGCGGCTTCCTTCTGGTAGCTGGCAGCGTTGATGCCGCCGGCACCGCTGGCCGCCTTGGCGCTGAAGCGCTCCACCTGCGCACCGGCCATGACCGAGGCGTTGTCCGAGTACGCGACCAGCATGTGCTGCGGATTCGTCTGGTGGGTGTGGCGGATCATTCCAAACAGGCTCTTGTCTTGCGCCACGCCGTCAATCGTGAACTGGGCGTTGAAAATCTTGTGGCGGCAGTGCTCGCTGTTGGCCTGGGCGAACATCATCAGCTCCACGTCGGTGGGGTTGCGCTGCAGCTGGGTGAAGGCGGTGACCAAATAATCAATCTCGTCCGCGGCCAGCGCCAGGCCAAACTCGGTGTTGGCGGCCAGCAGTGCGGCCTTGCCGCCACCCAGCACATCCACATGCGCCATCGGCGCCGGGTGCAGCTCGGTGAACAGGTTCAGGGCCAGGGCAGGATCGAACATCACGCTCTCGGTCATGCGGTCGTGCAGCAGGTCAGCGATCTGGCCCAGTTGCTGCTGGCTCAGGGTGGGCTTGGAGAGCAAACCACTTTTCAGGGTGATGCGGTAGTGCACCACCCGCTCCACCCGGCGCACGGCCAGGCCGCAGCTGTGGGCAATGTCGGTGGCCTTGGAGGCCCAGGGCGACACCGTGCCAAAGCGCGGCGTAACCACGATAAGCGCACCATCCTGCGGGCCGGTGTACGGGTCGCCATAGGTCAGCAGCGCCGCCAACTGGTCTTGCAGCGCCGGTGTGGGCGCCTGGTCAGACGCCACCAGGTGCACAAAGCGGGCAGAAAGGCCACTGACCTTGTCGTGCACCGCTTGCAGGGCTGGCAAAAGCTGTTGGACTCGGAACGCGCTGAGAGCGCTGCCGCCCTCGAATTGGGTGAGATGCAGGGTCACGGTGGGGGCCTGTTGAAGAACTGTCGGTTTGAAAAAGGTTCGCGGCGCAAGCGCTGACTGGGCCTGGCCGTGAAGCCCACCATTTTATCAGCGCCCCCCAAACCAGCGACCGGGTCACAGACGCCCGCGCGACCAACCCCCTGCCTGCGTACGTTGAGGCCCCAATGGGATAATCCCGTCCCATGACTATCACCATCAAAGATGCCGCAGGCATTGCCGGGATGCGCGTGGCGGGCCGCCTGGCCGCTGAATTGCTCGATTACCTGGCCCCTTTCGTCAAACCCGGCGTGACCACCAACGAGCTCGACCGCCTGGCCGACGCCTACACCACCCAGGTGCAAGGCGCCATCTCGGCCCCGCTGAACTACGCGCCCGGCGGCCACAACCCCTACCCCAAAGCCATCTGCACCTCGATCAACCATCAGGTGTGCCACGGCATTCCCAACGACAAGCCGCTCAAAAAAGGCGACATCGTCAATGTGGATGTCACCGTCATCAAGGACGGCTGGCATGGCGACTCCAGCCGTATGTACATGGTGGGCGAGGTGTCGGTGGCGGCGCGGCGGCTGTGCAACCTGACCTATGACGCCATGTGGAAGGGCATCATGAAAGTGCGCGACGGCGCTTACCTGGGCGACATCGGCCACGCCATCCAGACCTTTGCCGAAGGCCAGGGCCTGAGCGTGGTGCGCGAGTTTTGCGGCCACGGCATTGGCGCCAAGTTCCATGAAGACCCGCAGGTGCTGCACTACGGCCGCCCCGGCACGCTGGACCAGCTCAAGGCCGGCATGACCATCACGATTGAGCCGATGCTCAACATTGGTCGGCGCGACATCAAGGAACTGGGCGACGGCTGGACCATCGTCACCAAAGACCGATCGCTCTCGGCACAGTGGGAACACACCGTGCTGGTCACCCCCACCGGCTACGAGGTGCTCACGCTGTCTGCCAACAGCCCGCCGATTCCGGCGTTTGTCACCCCGTCTGCCTGAGCAGTTTTTCATCACACCACAGGCCTGCCACATGACCCTCAGCCATTCCCTGCGCAGCCAATACCGCAACGACAAGGCCGCCCTGCTGGCCAACCTGGCCAGCAGCGGCGCTTCAACCCGTGGCGTGAATGCCGCACTGCTGAGCCTGGCCCAATTGGCCGACAAGGCGCTGGTCCAGCTGTGGCAAAACGCCGGTTTCACCGACGACTTTGCGCTGCTGGCGGTGGGCGGTTTTGGCCGCTGTGAATTGTTTCCCCACTCTGATGTGGACGTGCTGCTGCTGCTGCCCAACGACCAGTCGCCCGATCTTGACGCCGACCTGAAAGCGCGCATTGAAGGTTTTATCGGCAGCTGCTGGGACGCCGGGCTGGAAATTGGCTCCAGCGTACGCTCGGTGGACGACTGCATAGCCGAGGCTGCCAAAGACGTGACCGTGCAAACCGCCCTGCTCGAAGCGCGCCTGATCACCGGCAGCAAGCCGCTGTTTGACTGCTTTCAGAAGGCATTTTTTAGCGCCATGGACGCGCATGCCTTTTTTGTGGCGAAAACCCTGGAGATGGAGCAGCGCCACACCAAATTTGAGGACACGCCCTATTCGCTGGAGCCCAACTGCAAGGAATCACCCGGTGGCCTGCGCGACCTGCAGACCATTTTGTGGGTGGCCAAGGCGGCTGGTTTTGGCAGCAGCTGGAGCGCGCTGGCCAAGGCCGGCCTGGCGACACCGTTTGAGGTGAAACAACTCAAGCGCAACGAGGCCCTGCTGCGCCTGATCCGCGCCCGGCTGCACTTGCTGTCAGAGCGGCGCGAAGACCGGCTGGTGTTTGACCTGCAAAACAGTGTGGCCCTGTCCTTTGGCTACCAGCCGCCAGACACCCGCACGGACCAGCGCGGGTTTGTCCGCCCCAGCGAAAAGCTGATGCGCCACTACTACTGGGCCGCCAAGGCGGTGACGCAGCTAAACCAGATTTTGTTGCTCAACATCGAAGAGCGCCTGAGCCCGCTCAGCCACACCACCCGCCCGCTGCGCCCGCTGAACGAAGATTTTCTGGACAAGGCCGGCATGATCGAGGTGGTCAGTGACGACCTGTACCGCCGCAAGCCACACGCTATTCTGCAGACCTTTCTGGTCTACCAGACCTATTACGGACTGAAAGGGTTGTCAGCACGCACGCTACGCGCGCTCTACAACGCCCGGGACCTGATGGACAGCGGTTTCAGGCACGACCCAGTGAACCGCGCCACCTTCCGCCAGATCATGATGTTCCAGGGTGGGCTCACCCACGCCATGCGGCTGATGAACCAGACGTCGGTGCTGGGGCGCTACTTGTGGGCGTTTCGCCGCATCGTCGGGCAGATGCAGCACGACCTGTTCCATGTGTACACGGTGGACCAGCACATCCTGATGGTGCTGCGCAATGTGCGGCGCTTTTTCATAGCTGAACACGCCCACGAGTACCCGTTTTGCTCGCAACTGGCCAGCGGCTGGGACAAGCCCTGGATTTTGCATGTGGCGGCCCTGTTTCACGACATTGCCAAAGGCCGTGGCGGTGACCACTCGGTCCTGGGCGCGATGGAGGTGCGGCGCTTTTGCAGCCTGCACGACATTGCCAAAGAAGATGCCGATCTGATCGAATTTTTGGTGCGTGAGCACCTCACCATGAGCCGCATCGCGCAAAAGTCCGACCTGGGCGACCACGATGTGATTGCCAGCTTTGCCAAACATGTGGGCAGCGAGCGGGCGCTGACCGCGCTTTACCTGTTCACTGTGGCCGACATCCGTGGCACCAGCCCCAAGGTCTGGAATGCCTGGAAAGGCAAGCTGCTCGAAGACCTGTACCGCGCCACCTCGCGCGCGCTGGGTGGCCACGCGCCCGACGTGCATGCCGAAGTGCAAGAGCGCCAGCGCGACGCGCTGATCGAGCTGGCCCTGCTGTCGCAGCCGTTTGAGTCGCACAAAGCGCTGTGGGCCACGCTGGATGTGGGCTACTTCATGCGCCACGATGCGGTGGAAATTGCCTGGCACGCCCGCATGCTGTCGCGCCACCTGGGCCGCCAGCAGCCGATTGTGCGGGCCCGCCCCTCGCCGGTGGGTGAAGGTCTGCAGGTTCTGGTGTACACGCCCGACCAGGCCGACCTGTTTGCCCGCATCTGCGGTTTTTTTGACCGGCGCAGCTTCTCGATTCTGGATGCGCGCATCCACACCACCCAAAACGGCTACGCCCTGGACACCTTTCAGGTGGTGGCCACCTACGAGCCAGACCACTACCGCGAGCTGGTCAACATGATCGAGTCAGAACTGGCGCATGTGATTGCCACCGCAGCACCGCTGCCCGCGCCTGCCCGCGGCAGGGTGTCCCGCCGGGTGAAGAGCTTCCCGATCACGCCACGTGTGAGCCTGCGACCCGACGAAAAAGCGCAGCGCTGGCTACTCAACATCTCCGCCAGCGACCGCGCCGGGCTGCTCTACAGCGTGGCCCTGGTGCTGGCGCGCCACAAAGTCGACCTGAACCTGGCCAAGATCAACACCTTGGGCGAGCGGGTGGAAGACACCTTTTTGATCCAGGGCGCGGCGCTGCAGCACAACCGGGATCAAATTGAGATCGAGACCGAGCTGCTTAACGCACTGGCCTGACGCCGTGCATCAGTCGTCGGCTGCATCCAGCCCTGGAAACAGCACCGAGTTGAAGCCAAACTGGCTGAAATCCGCCACCCGCATCGGGTACAGCTTGCCGATCAGGTGGTCACATTCATGCTGCACCACCCGGGCGTGAAAACCGTCCACCACCCGGTCAATCGGGTCACCGTATTGATCGAACCCGGTGTAACGAATGCGCGCAAACCGCGGCACCTTGCCACGCAGGCCGGGCACCGACAGGCAGCCTTCCCAGTCTTCCACCATCTGCGGCGTGGCCACGGACAGCGTGACCGCGCCAGCACCCACATCGTCGTTTGGCACACCCGACATCATGGGTGGCAACGGTGTGATGGTGGGGTTGATCAACACGGTGCGGGGCACCACCGGCGCCAGCGGGTAACGCGGGTTGGATTGGCCCGAACCAAAGATCACCACCTGCCAATCCACCCCGATCTGCGGCGCCGCCAGCCCGGCGCCGTCAGCCGCGTGCATGGTGTCGAGCAAATCGGTGATCAGCAGATGGAGGTCGTCGGTGTCGAACTGGGTCACGGGCTGCGCCACACGCAGCAGGCGCGGGTCGCCCATTTTGAGGATGGTTCGAACGGTCATGGTGTTCCCCCTGAAAAATTCACGTTGATGCAGCGACGATGTCCACACCCGCAGCACGGGCAGCCTGTTTGAGTTGTTCGTCACGTGTGGCGATGGGCAGGCCATGGCGCATAGCCAATTCCAGATAAGCGGCGTCATAACTGCTCAAGCCATAACGCATAGCCAGCTCGAACAGTTGCCGCTGGCCTGGCGCCGGGCCGGTGTCTACCTCGATCGGCAGTTGCGCCAGCACATCCAGAATCTGGCGCGCTTGCGTGATGGGTAGCTTGCCTTTTGTGCAGGCGGTTTTCAGCACGTTGGCCAACTCCATCTGCCACAGGGGTGGCACCAGCGCCTTGTCGTCCTGCAGCTTGAAGGCAATAGCATCGGTATTGGCACTGGCCTGGTCACCCAGGTACCAGCCGGTGACCACCGAGTTGTCCAGCACGAAAGGCATCAGTCGCGCCCACCCTGAATCGCTTGCGCCAGCGAACTGCCCAACGTACTGTTGGCCCCCAGTTGACGCAGGGTCAACATGGCGCTGGCCACCCGCTGAGCTTGCTTGGGTTGCGCTTGTGCAGGTGAACGGATCGATACCAGCCTGGCCACAGGCAAACCGTGCCGGGTGATGGTGATGTCTTCACCCTGCTCTGCGGCGGCAATCATTTCAGAGAAGCGGTTTTTGGCTTCAAACACAGCAACAGCTTTCATGGTCTGACTCCGGGAAAATTATGGCTAGCCAGATTTTGACACAGGCTTGGGTTTCCTATTGGCAGGCTGACTTGAGCTACTTGCGCACGTCCAATCTAGGCGAAAAAACCAGGCTGTCAAACTAAGACAAACCTTCCAGCCATCAGAGGGCTACAGCGCCCGAACCCATTGCGCCTCAGTCACGATAGCCAGCGGTACACCATCTTGCTTGAGCTTCATCGCTGACTCGATCTTGGTACCAAATGATGAGTACTTCCAATCCCGACTAGACAGTTCGCCTACAACGAGAAAATCAAGTTTCTTGCTGACAGAACAAATGCGTCCACCACGCTGTGCCACGGTTTGCTCACAAGCGGTCCGTGTGCCAAACAAGAACTGACCAGTAAAACAGAAAGCCAGACTCGGAATTTGAACAACTGCACTTTGATCAATAGGCAAATCAGTTGCACCCGAGGCAATGGCGCCGTCGTCAGAAAACGCACCTCCCACAAGTTCAGCGAGGCTCTTTTGTAAATAATCCCGTTCCTCTGCTGTGATCACGCCGTCGGAAAGAACCTCTCTGACACGTTTGTAGATCACCTCTCCCGGCCATGTTGTGGCCAGTGCTTGGTTCTCTGACAACCAAAGGGACAGAAATTGAATTTCCTTGTTGTTCAACTCGCCGTCCGCAATCAGACCAGACGCGATACCAATCAACGACTCACTTCCGCGTTTTAGAAGCCTGGCGTCTGTTGCCATGGCAACCGCATATTGCTCAATCATTGAAAACTCCTGCGGAAGAAAGGCGCTTGAGGTACTCAGCTTCATCAATTACTTCAATACCGAATTTTTGTGCATCAGCGAGTTTGCTGCCAGCACCTGGTCCGGCAACCACCAAATCCGTTTTTCTCGATACAGAACCTGCCGTCTTTGCCCCAGCCAGTTCAGCCAGCTCTTTTGCGCGATCGCGAGAAACTTTATCCAAAGTTCCGGTAATAACGATTGTCTTTCCAGCAAGCAATGATGAATGTCCGTCAACTACCTCGGAATCATCGGACCAACTTATCCCCAGCCTGTCAGTCTGCGCCAAAGCTTTCTGCCAGTTCTCAGAGGATAAAACCTCGAAAATTCGAGATTCAACTGATCCACTTTGTAGGGTATTTCTCTTACCGGCTTCCAACAGTGCGTGCGGTGTCGGGAAGGCTTCAACAACCAACTTCTGGGATTTTGTACCGACTTTCTTGATAGCCAATGTACTCAACAGCTTCAAAAAAGACAACGAAACTACACGCTCCGTTTGCATTGGTGGCAATGGGCTGAGTTCTCGCAGAAGATCACTGAGAACCTCTTTGTTATGTTCTTGGCTAAAAAAACTCAGGAGAGATTTGGCTGTGACCTCACCGAGGTTATCGATCAACAAAAGTACCTCGGCGGTCGCCTGCGCTAACTCCGTCAAAGATCCAAAAAACCGTGCCAAATCCTTCGCGGTCGCTTCACCCACATGTCGAATGCCCAAGCCGAAAATGACTCGCCTAAGCGGTCTGGTACGAGACTCTTCTACGGAAGCCACTAACTTGGCTGCCAAATCTTCCTGGACCCGCACCAACTTGGTCTTTGTGTCACCATCTTTATATGTAAAAGGCTCTTCGCGAATAACAAAACCAACGAGCGGTTTGTCCTTCAACTGGTAAAAGTCAGCCACTGTGGTCAGCCAGCCAAACTGCGCAAACCTTTCAATGTATTCATCACCAAAACCATCCAAATCCATCGCCTGACGACTGGCAAAGTGCGCAAGCGCTTGAGTTCTTTGGGCGCTGCAAAACAGCCCGCCAGTGCAGCGGTAGTCGGCTTCACCCTCCTCGCGCACCGCTGCGCTGCCACACACCGGGCAGGTTTTGGGCATGGTGAACATCGCGCCTCGTTCAGACGCCGCAATAGTTGGTGAGCCGCAGCTGGCATCGTCAGACGGCAACACCACGCTCACCACCTCGGGAATCACATCGCCGGCACGGCGCACGATCACCGTGTCGCCCACGCGCACGTCCTTGCGGCGGGCTTCGTCCTCGTTGTGCAGCGTGGCGTTGGTCACGGTGACACCGCCCACAAACACCGGTGCCAATTTGGCCACCGGGGTCAGCTTGCCGGTGCGGCCCACCTGCACGTCGATGGCCAGCACGGTGGTCAGCATCTCTTGCGCCGGGAACTTGTGCGCCACCGCCCAGCGCGGCTCGCGGGTGACAAACCCCAGTTGGCGTTGCAGCGCCAGGCTGTCCACCTTGTAGACCACGCCGTCAATGTCAAAACCCAAGCTGTCGCGCTGGGTGCCAATGGCGTTGTAATAAGCGACCAATTCAGAAGCACCCTGCCCTTGCTTGACAAGTTCTGAGACCGGAAAACCCCATGATTTGAGGTTTTGCAACATCTCAAAGTGGGTGGCAAATGTCGGTCCGCCAGACTCGGCGGGCGTGACTTCACCCAGGCCATAGGCAAAAAAGCTCAGCGGCCGCTGGGCGGCAATGGCCGGGTCCAGCTGGCGCACCGCACCGGCGGCGGCGTTGCGCGGGTTGACAAAGGTTTTCTCGCCTTTGACGCCTGCCGCAATTTTTTGACGTTGGCGCTCGTTCAAGGTTTCAAAGTCGTCGCGGCGCATGTAGACCTCGCCGCGCACTTCCAGCACGGCGGGTGCCGCGTCGGGCAGCCGCAGCGGAATCTGGCCAATGGTGCGGATGTTTTGCGTGACTTCCTCGCCGGTTTCACCGTCCCCACGCGTAGCGGCCTGCACCAGCACACCGTGCTCGTAACGCAGGCTCATGGCCAGGCCGTCAAACTTGGGCTCGGCCACGTAGGGCACTGGCGGGTCGGTGTCGGTCAGACCCAGTTCGCGGCGGATGCGGGCGTCAAAATTTTCCGCACCGGCGGGGGTGGTGTCGGTTTCGGTGCGGATGCTGAGCATGGGCATCGCGTGGCGCACCGGGGCAAACTTGTCCAGCGGTCGCCCGCCCACACGCTGCGTGGGTGAATCGGGCGTAATCAGCTCAGGGTGCGCGGCTTCCAGCGCTTGCAGTTCCTTGAACAGGCGGTCGTATTCGGCATCCGGCAGGCTGGGCGCATCGAGCACGTGGTACAGATGGGCGTGGTGGTGCAGTGCTTGGCGCAGCTCGGCCACGCGCTTGGCATGATCCAGCGGCGGTGCAAACAGGTCGGGGGTGTGCATGGTGTGGCGGCTTCAGGAAAACAGCCGCCGTGCCAGCACCGAGCCCGCAGACAGCTCGCGCTGGTCCAGCGTGTTGTACAGGTGCTCCAGGTCGGCGGCAATCACGTCCATGGCTTCGGACGGCAGCAGCACGCCTGCGTCATCGGTGACGATGCCGTCCATCTCCCTCGCCAGCGTCAGGGCCGCCTCACACATGCGGGCAAACGGGCGCTCGGTGCGGTCCACCTGCGGCACATCCAGTGACAAATGGAGTTCGCGCAGGGCCGACTGTGATACATCTTCGGCCAGCGCCGCCTGGGCGTCAAAACTCAGGCTGATCAGCGGCACGTTGCCGCTGGCACCCGGCAAGACCATGCGTCCGGCCATCGAACCCGGCACAAAACCCAGCCGCGCCGCCATTTGCTGCACGTAGCTGGGGCTCCAGGCGGAGCGGCGGGCGCGCAGCACAAAGGCGATCTGCGCGTCGTGGTCGCTGGCAAACTGGTCCAGCTCGCGGGCGCGTGACACTTCACGGCGCATGTCGGGAAAGTCGGGCGTGCCGTTGATCACGTCGCAAAACCCCTGCGCTTTCATGACAAATTCTGAAAATTCGATGTCATTGAGTGCCCCCGCGCGGTTGGCCAGTTGCAGCCCGGCTTGCAGCTGGCTGTAGCGTTGGCCTGCCTGTGGCGCTTCCCAGCGCTGGGTGGCGGCGTTCAAGCCCTCCACGGCAAACGGTTTGCTGCCCACCCGGCGGGTGGGTGGCAGCGCGGCCAGTACCGCGTCACCCGAGACCGGCGCGTCCAGCGCGATCGGGGCGATGACGTCAATCAAGGCATCCAGCCCCGGCTTTTTCTCTGGCGCGGGAATGACAAAACCGGGGTCATCCAGACCACCACGCAAGGCTTCGTCATCCAGCGTGGGCTCGCGGTCAAACGGCTCCACGGCGCTGTCGGGCAGCGCTTGCGGCTGGCGCGGCTTGTTTTTGCGCGCCAGCCACAGGTAATAGGCCAGCATGACCAGCAGCAGCAGAGCGCCAGCCGCGGCCAGACCGAGTTGTAACGGGCTCATCACATTTCCCCTTGGTCGGACAGGTTCAGGGCCATGTCCATGTCGACCGCCACGATGCGCGAAACGCCCTGCTCTTGCATGGTGACGCCGATGAGTTGTTGCGCCATTTCCATGGCGATCTTGTTGTGGCTGATGAACAGAAACTGCGTCTCGCGGCTCATGCTTTTCACCAGCTTGGCATAACGCTCGGTGTTGGCGTCGTCCAGCGGCGCATCCACCTCGTCGAGCAGGCAAAACGGCGCCGGGTTGAGCTGGAAGATGGCAAACACCAGCGCAATCGCGGTCAGCGCCTTTTCGCCGCCTGACAGCAGCGCAATGCTTTGGTTTTTTTTGCCCGGCGGCTGGGCGATGACCTGCACGCCGGAGTCCAGAATTTCATCGCCTGTGATCACCAGGCGCGCGTTGCCGCCGCCAAACAGTTCGGGAAACATCTTGCCAAAGTGCGCGTTGACGGTGTTGAAGGTGCCCGAGAGCAGCTCGCGGGTTTCACCGTCGATCTTCTTGATGGCGTCTTCCAGCGTGCGCATGGCTTCATTCAGGTCCGCGCTCTGGGCGTCCAGAAACTGCTTGCGTTCGCGTGCGGCCGTCAGTTCGTCCAGCGCGGCCAGGTTGACGGCGCCCAGGGCGGTGATCTCGCGGTTGAGCCGGTCAATCTCGGCTTGCAGGCCGGTCAGCTTGACCGAGCCGTCCGTGATGGAGGCCGCCACCCGCTCCAGGTCTGCCTGCGCGTCGGCCAGCAGCTGGGTGTATTGCTCGGAGCCCAGGCGGGCGGCCTGCTCCTTGAGCTGGAATTCGGTGATGCGGGCGCGCAAGGGGTCCAGCGCGCGCTCAAGCTGCAGGCGGCGCTCGTCGCTGGCGCGCAATTTGGCGGTCAGGTCGTCGTACTGGCTGCGCTGGGCGCCCAGGTGCTTTTCGCAATCCAACTTGACCGCCAGCGCCTGTTGCAAGCCGCCTTGCGCTGCGGCGTCGTTCAGGCGCAGCAATTCATCCTGGGCTCTCTGGGCTTCAGCCCTCACGGAATCTGACTGTTGCGCTGCCGTTTCTATCGCGCGCGACAACTCGGCGCGGCGGGCGCCCAGGCTGCGCAACGCAAAGCTGGCTTCCTGCATCTGGCGCTCCAGGCCGCGTTGCTGCTCGCGGCAGGCAGCCAATTGGCGCTCGGCGTTGATCACGCGGTCGTCCAGCTCGGCGTGGCGGTTTTGCGTGTCGGCCAGTTGCAGATCCAACTCTTCAAAGCGGGCCTCGGCCATCACACGGCGCTCTTGCAGGTCTTCCAGCTGGGCGTCCACTTCAGCCAGATCGTCAGTGATCTGGGCGCTGCGCTGGCGCGACTGCTCTGCCGCCTGCGTCAGGCGCAGCGTCTCCACCTGCAGGGCATGAAAGCTGGCTTGGGCCTCAGTGGCTTCGCGGCGCAGCGACACCAAACGCTGCGACAGATCGGCATAAGCCGCCTCAGCGCGCACCAGCGCCGCGCGCGATTCGTCGGCAATCAGCACCTGGGCGCGCCGCTGTTTGTCGAGGTTTTCAATCTCTTGCGCGCGCGCCAGCAGGCCCGCCTGCTCGGAGTCAGGCGCGTAAAAGCTGACGCTGTGGCGGCCCACCACATGGCCGGCTTTGACAAACAGCAGTTCACCCGGTTGTAACTGGCTGCGGCTAGCCAGCGCGTCTTCCAGGCTGGCCGCGCTGTAACAGCCTTGCAACCAGTCGTCCAGCACCGCTTGCTGGCCTGCGTCGTGCAGGCGCAGCAAGTCGGCCAGGCGCGGCAGCGTGGCATGGCTGCTGGCGGCAGCGGCTTCGGGCGGGTGGTAAAACGCCAACTTGGCGGGCGGCACATCTTGCGCAAAGGCGCGCACCATCTCCAGGCGGCTGACTTCGAGCGAGCCCAGGCGCTCGCGCAGGGCGGCTTCCAGCGCGTTTTCCCAACCTTGCTCAATGTGCAGGCGGGTCCACAGCCCCTGCAAATGGTCCAGGCCGTGTTTTTGCAGCCAGGGTTGCAACTTGCCGTCGGCCTTGAGCCGTTCCTGGAGGGCTTTCAGCGCGTCCAGACGGGCCGACAAATCGGCCAGCCGAGCGGATTCGGCGTTGACTTGCTGCTGCTGGGTGCGGCGCTTGTCGTCCAGTTCGGGCACAGCGTCCTGCAGTTCGACCAGGCGCGCCTGGGCCAGCTCAGCCGCTTCTTGCGCTTGCTCCAGTTGAGCTTGCTGGCTGGCCAGGCGTGATTCGTCGGGCACAGCCAGGGTCTGGCGGTCTTGCTGCAGGCGGGCGCGGCGGGTCTCCTGCTGGCGCGCCTGTTCCTCAATGCTGCGCTGCTCGGCGGCCAGCACGCCAATCTGCTGCTGCACCTGCGCGACGCTGGCGCGCTGCTCGTTGGCGGCACGCTGCGCCTGCCGCAAGGCCTCTTCCAGCTCGGGGAGTTGCTGCGCCTGGTCTTCCACCTGGGCGGCCAACAGCTCGTTTTTTTCTTCGCCCAGCAGTTCCAGCTCGGACAAATTCTCCAGCTCGGTGTGCGCATCCTGGCTGCTGGTGGCCCACTGGGTGGCCTGCTCTTGCAGGGTGCGCAGGCGCTGCTCGACCCGCTGGCGGCCTTCCACCACGTAGCGGATTTCGGCTTCCAGGCGGCCGACTTCGGTGCTGGCTTCGTACAACTTGCCTTGCGCCTGATTGACTTGGTCGCCCGCCGCGTAGTGCGCCTGGCGCACGGTTTCCAGCTCGGCCTCGACATGGCGCAGGTCGGCCAGGCGGGACTCCAGCGCGTTCACCGCTTCGAGCGACTCCAGTTTGATGCGGGTCTGGTCAGCCTCGGATTCGGTGCGCTTCAAAAACCAGAGCTGGTGCTGCTTGAGGGTGGCCGCGCTTGACAGGGTGTTGTACTTTTGCGCGACTTCGGCCTGCTTTTCCAGCTTGTCCAGGTTGGCGTTGAGCTCGCGCAGGATGTCTTCGACACGGGTCAGGTTCTCGCGCGTGTCACTTAGGCGGTTTTCGGTTTCGCGGCGGCGTTCCTTGTATTTGCTGACACCAGCGGCCTCTTCGAGGAACAGGCGCAGTTCTTCGGGGCGGCTCTCGATGATGCGGCTGATGGTGCCCTGGCCGATGATGGCGTAGGCCCGTGGGCCCAGTCCGGTGCCCAGAAACACGTCCTGCACGTCACGGCGGCGCACCGCCTGGTTGTTGATGTAGTAGCTGCTGGTGCCGTCGCGGGTGAGCACCCGTTTGACGGCGATCTCGGCAAACTGGCTCCACTGGCCGCCGGCGCGGTGGTCGTCATTGTCAAACACCAGCTCCACGCTGGCGCGGCTGGCGGGCTTGCGGGTGGTGGTGCCGTTGAAAATCACGTCCTGCATGGACTCGCCACGCAATTCGGACGCTTTGGACTCCCCCAACACCCAGCGCACCGCGTCCATGATGTTGGACTTGCCGCAACCATTGGGCCCCACCACGCCCACCAGTTGCCCGGGCAACAAAAAGTTGGTGGGCTCGGCAAAGGACTTGAAGCCGGACAGCTTGATGGAGTTGAGACGCACGGGTGGGGTTGTTTTGGGCTGAAATCTGGGGGCGAGAGTCAGAAAAGCAGCGTGGAACAGGCTGCTTTCCTGAGGTGCGTCATGATAACTTGCCCATCTGGCTTGCAACGTTGTGCCACACCTACCGGCCTGTGCGGATGTTCAGGCGCCTGTTGACGGTCACATCCATCAGGGTCCGACCTCATCGATCAAGGGTTGCAAGCCCATTGACCTGTTGACTCAGGTGCGATGCGCCAGTGCCATCACCTGATCCGGCGGCAAGGTTTTAAGGCTGTGATCGCTCCAGACACGCCGCCAGTGGCGTGCACCGGGCAAACCATGACGCAAACCCAGCATGTGCCGGGCAATCGTGGGCCAAGGTGTGCCGTGCTGCGCCTGTTCACGCTGCATATAGCCAACCATCTGCTGCTCGACCCCTTCCCGGGTGAGCGGCGCGGGTGCTGCCTGCGCGGGTGAATCCATGGGCGCCACAGGTGGTAGCTGGTCAGCATAAAACGCGGCGTCCCATTCGCTCAGCCACCACGGGTTGTGGTACGCCTCACGGCCGAGCATGACCCCGTCGAGCTGCGTCAAGTGCGCCTGCACCTGCTCGGTGGTGGTGACGCCGCCATTGAGCACAATCACCTGATGCGGAAAATCACGCTTGAGGCGGTAAGCCCACTCGTAACGCAGCGGCGGAATCTCGCGGTTGTCCTTGGGGCTCAGGCCTTTGAGCCAGGCGTTGCGGGCGTGCACGATGAAGGTCTGGCAACCCGCCTGGCTGACCGTGCCGACAAAATCACGTACAAAGTCGTAGCTTTCCACCTGGTCAATGCCAATGCGGTGTTTCACCGTGACCGGCACGTCCACCACGTCGACCATCGCCTTGACACCGTCGGCCACCAGTTGCGGCTCAGCCATCAGGCAGGCGCCGAACGCACCACGCTGCACCCGCTCACTCGGGCAACCGCAGTTGAGGTTGATCTCCGAGTAGCCCCACTGGGCACCCAGCCGGGCACAGTGCGCCAGGTCAGCCGGTTCGCTGCCACCGAGCTGCAGGGCGACGGGTTGCTCTTGCGCGTTGAAACGCAGATGGCGCGCCACGTCGCCATGAATCAACGCACCGGTGGTCACCATCTCGGTGTACAGCAAGGCATGGCGGGTCAGCACGCGGTGGAAATACCGACAGTGGCGGTCAGTCCAATCGAGCATAGGGGCAACGCACACCCGGTGCATTGAACCTTGTTGATTTAATTCACTTCTTGACACAAAAACTCACTTGATTTGACAACACGTGCGGTGTGTTGCACACACACTGCGCACGAAAACCCTGCATTCTCGCAGTTGGCCATTGAGAAGTTAAATGCCCATATCTGTCAGGGACTCACGCTACAACCCGCCCAGAAAGCGGGGGCGCGACCTCCCTGGCTGTCAGCCAGTGGTCGGGTTCTCCGACAAGGATCGACCTCAACCACCGTCCAAAGACACCTTGAAAATCATTGTTTTTGAGAATTTGGTAGATTGGCGTCGGGCTTGACAGCAGCCCCCGCGTTTTCCTCCCTGAACGCGGCTCTCGCGAGAATTTTGCCCGGCCACTGCTGCCGGGTTTTTTTCTGCCAGATGCGGACGTGAATTCTGTCGATCAAAGCGGCGCGCACCAAGGTGCCTGGTCATGTGCATAGGCCATCCACAAGGCCCAAGCTGCACTGCCAGCCAACGCCAGACCCGCCAGGCGGACGCCCCAATCGCCACGGCTGTTGGCGCCAAAACGCAGCCACAGCCAGGGCCCGAGCATCATCGAGACACTTGTACCCAAAGCAAAAAGCGCCATCACCAGGGCACCATCAACGGCGCGCCCAGACAGACCAGCCACCAGCAATGCCGAGTAAAGCAGGCCACACGGCAGAAAAGTCCACAATGCGCCCAACACCAACGTGCCCTGCATGCCGCGACTGACCACCAGACCGCGCGCTTTGGACCAGATTCTTTTACCCGTTTGCTCAAGCCAGATCGGCTGTTGCGCGTTGACCATCAGCACCAGACCAACCACTAAGACAGCCACATGGAACATGGTCCAGACCGGTCGCAGCGCCGCGCTTTGCACCGTCATCCAGCCCAGACCCTGCATGGACGCCGCTGCAAGCGCCCCCATGGCGGAATAACCGAGGATTCGGCCCACCTGGAAAAGCCACATCGCGGACGTGCGGCGGTCGCCCGCCGCCTGACCGATACCGGCGCAGGCCGCACCACACATGGCGATGCAGTGCGGGCCACCAACCAGCCCCATGAGCAAGGCGGTGGTGGCGAGTGTGGTTTGCATCCCCGCAGGTTAGAGGATTTTCGAAAACTTGGTGCGTGTACGGTCAGTTTGCAGGTAACGGTCAAACACCATGGCCACGGCGCGCACGAAGAACCAGCCCTTGGTGGTGACCTGGATACCGGAGTCCTCCATCACGACCAGCCCCTGCTCGGCCTGGGCCGCCATGGTTTCCAGCTCCTTGGCGAAGTACTCCTTGAAATTCACCAGATAAGCCAGCTCGATCGACTCGTAGGACAAGCGCCCCTGGCACATCAGCGCCATGATGACAGCACGACGCACCAAATCATCACGTGACAGGGCCAAGCCGCGAACAATCGGGAACTGCCCTTGGTCCAGAAAGTCGTAATACTCCTCGAGTGTCTTGGCATTCTGGCTGTAGGTGGCACCCACACGACCGATCGACGATACGCCCAGGCCAATCATGTCGCAATCAGGCTGCGTGCTGTAGCCCTGGAAATTGCGGTGCAATCTGCCCTGGCGCTTGGCGATGGCCAACGAATCGGTGGGCAGGGCAAAATGATCCATGCCGATGTAAACATAGCCCGCTGCCATGAAAGCCGCCATGGAGCGCGCCAGCATCGACACCTTGGCCGCCGCCGTGGGAATCTCGACCGAAGAAATACGACGCTGCGGCTTGAAACGCTCAGGCAGGTGCGCGTAGGCATACAGCGCAATACGCTCGGGCTTGAGTTCAACAATTTGCGCCAACGTCCGGTCAAACGACTCGGGGGTCTGTTCCGGCAGCCCGTAAATCAAATCCGCGTTGACAGATTCGAAGCCGCGTTGGCGGGCAGCGGCCACCAGTTCAAACACCTGTTCAGCGGGCTGGATGCGGTGTACAGCTTTCTGGACGGCCGGATCAAAATCCTGAATCCCAAAACTCAGGCGGTTAAACCCTAGCTCGGCCAACACGTCCAACCGCTGGGCATCGATGGTGCGCGGATCAATTTCAATGGAATACTCGCCACCAGGCACCAACTTGAAATTGCGACGCAATAGGCCCATCAAGTCGCGCAATTCGTCATCGGACAAAAAGGTGGGCGAACCGCCGCCCAGGTGCAACTGCGACACCGGTTGCCCCACACCCATGTGGCGGGTGTGCAGATCAACCTCGCGGCTCAGATAGCGCAAATACGCTGCGGCGCGATCATGGTGTTTGGTGATGATTTTGTTACAGGCGCAGTAGTAACACAGCGACTCACAAAAGGGAATGTGGACGTACAGGGACAGTGGCAACGCCAGCGCTGAGGCGCCCGAACGGCGCTGCTCCAGCGCCAACGCGTAGTCCTGCGCGGTAAAGGCCTCCACAAACCGGTCGGCGGTCGGGTAAGAGGTGTACCTTGGCCCAGAAACGTCGTATTGACGTATCAAAGCTTCGGAGATGGGTTCAGCTGCGCACTCGATCATAAGAATTCCTTTTTCAGACGCTGTAAATGTGCCGCGAGGCCTCTTTTTCAAGCTTGATATTGATCAACCAAGCGGAAAAAGTGCAGCGGGTCTAATTTGACATTTATCAGCCTTTCGCAAAGAACGATGTCAAAATCACACCATGAATCATGAGACTATCAAAATTGCTTGCGCCAATTGCAACATGCGTGAGCTCTGTATGCCCATTGGCCTCAGTCAGGACGAACTCAATCGCATTGATGAAATGATCGGCTCCCGGCGCAAGGTCAAGCGAGGCGAAACCCTTTTCCACAACGGTGAGAAGTTCTCCAATTTATACGCCATTCGCACCGGTTTTTTCAAGACCTGCATCACGTCAGAGGACGGCCGTGATCAGGTGACGGGTTTTCAGATGGCCGGTGAAATCATTGGCCTGGACGGCATCGTCAATGACCACCATACCTGTGACGCGGTGGCACTTGAAGATGCAGAAATCTGCGCCATGCCCTTCGCGGAAATTGAAACGCTGTCGCGCGAGGTGAATGCCCTTCAACACCACGTTCACAAAATCATGAGCCGGGAAATCGTGCGGGAACACGGCGTGATGTTGCTACTGGGGAGCATGCGGGCCGAAGAACGCCTGGCCGCATTTTTGTTGAATCTCGCGCAACGCCTGCACTCCCGCGGCTTCTCCAAGTCCGAGCTGATTCTGCGAATGACGCGAGAAGAAATCGGTAGTTACCTGGGCTTGAAGCTGGAAACCATCAGCCGCACATTCTCAAGATTTGTCGAAGACGGCATCGTTGCCGTCAAGCAGCGCCATGTGCACATTTTGAACACGCAGGCGCTGCAGGATATCGTCAACCCGAAATAGCCTACTACTTAGGCGCGTCAGGCGCAGTTTTAGGCGCCGGAATGACACCGGTTGCCGCGTGGTTGCGCGCCATCATGGCAGGGGCATCACCGCCTTCAATCTTGGCACTTTTGATATTTTCAATCTCAATATCCTGACCCGTGATGATCTGGTTAGGACTATTCGCAATGAAATAGAAAGTGACAATGCAAGCCAGCACCACACTGACCGGACCGCTGATCACCAGCCAAACGTGACCATAAGACCACCAAGGCTTGTTTTCCGACACAGAAGGACTATTCACAGACTACCTTTCATTTGTCAATCATGCCCAGTGGGGCAACGGATTCAACGAAAAGGGGAAACTGACAAGTTTCCCCTTCAACCACTGACTAGACCGCTCGAACTGAGCTTAACTCTTGTTGGAAAGACCCCAGATGTAGGCGGTCAACACTTTGAGTTGCGCTTCGGTCAACAGCTTCGCTTGCGGTGGCATCACATTTTGCATGCCGTTATTGACCATGTCCACAATGGCCTTTTCACCAAAACCATGCAGCCAGATGTTGTCTGTCAGGTTGGCAGAACCTACGGCTTGCATGCCCTTGCCATCTGCACCATGACAAGCTGCGCAAACGGCAAACTTTTCTTTGCCCAGAGCAGCTTTGGCAGCGTCATGCGGACTGCCCGACAAGCTCAAAACATACTGGGCAACGTTCTTGACATCTTCTTCCGTGCCGACGGCAGCCGCCATGGGAGGCATGTTGCCAATGCGTCCACCAGTGATGGTCTCGGTAATTTTCTCAGGGGTACCGCCGTGCAGCCAGTCGTTATCGGTCAAATTGGGAAAGCCCTTGTTGCCCTGGGCATCGGAAGCATGGCACTGAGCACAGTTGTTGCTGTACAAACGCTCGCCAATCGCCATGGCAGCCGGGTCTTTGGCAATGTCTTCTGTGGTCATGCTGGCAAAGCGGGCATACACAGGCGCCGTCGCCTCATCACCTGCTTTGACCTCAGCTGCGTGCAAGCCGCGCGATGTCCACCCTAGCAAGCCAGGGTAACTACCCAACCCTGGATACAACGCGAGGTAACCAAATCCGAAGATGACCGTGATCACAAACAGATAACTCCACCAGCGCGGCAGCGGATTGTTCATCTCACGCAAATCGCCATCCCACACGTGACCAGTGGTGTTGTCACTGGCTGTCATGGCCTTCGCCTTGCCAGACAGGACCAGCAAGATCAGGCAGGCAATGATGCTGACGATCACCAGACCGGCGACATACATGTCCCAAAAGCCGCTTACAAAGTCGCTCATTTTTATTCCTTCTCAGTTTTTAGGGTCAATCCTGATCGAAAGGCAGCTTGGCCGCCTGATCAAAGCCGGAAGAGTTTTTCTTGGCGAAAGCCCAGATCACGATCCCGATGAAGGCAACGAAACCGAGGACGGTCGCCAGAGTTCTAGCGGTATTGATATCGAATTCCATCAGTGTGACTCGACTTATTTGACCAAATGACCCAGACCTTGAAGGTAAGCAACCAAGGCTTCCATCTCGGTTTTACCGTTGACGGCATCTTCAGCGCCAGCGATGTCAGCGTCCGTGTACGGGACACCAACTGCACGAAGGCCCTTCATGTGGGCACCCAAGGTGGCGCCATTGACATTACGCTCGGCAAGCCATGGGTAGGCGGGCATGATGGACTCAGGCACCACGTCACGAGGGTTCATCAAATGGGTGATTTGCCACTGATCGCTGTACTTGCCGCCGATGCGATGCAAATCCGGACCGGTCCGCTTGCTGCCCCACTGGAACGGGTGGTCATAAACAAACTCACCTGCCAAAGAGTAATGACCGTAACGCAAGGTTTCAGCACGGAACGGACGAATCATCTGCGTGTGGCAGTTGTAACAACCTTCACGCTGATAAATGTCGCGACCAGCCAGTTCCAGGGCCGGATAGGGCTTGAGCCCAGCAACCGGTTGCGTGGTCGACTTCTGAAAGAACAGGGGCACGATTTCAACCAGACCACCGAACAACAAAACAATGAGAATCAAGACGATCATCAAACCATTGTTGGTTTCGATCGTGCCGTGTGAAAAGCCACCGCTTGAATTAGATGTTGACATGTTTAACTACCTCAGGCGTGCGCCACGTTGGTGGGGATCGTGACGGTTGCCGCACGACCACTGGTTGCCGTCTTCACGGTGTTCCACAGCATGATGACCATGCCAATCAGATACAGCAAACCACCGATCAAACGCAACACGTAGAACGGGAAGCTGGCTTTGACGGACTCCACAAAGGTGTAGGTCAAGGTGCCGTCAGCGTTGATGGAACGCCACATCAGGCCTTGCATCACACCAGAAATCCACAGCGCAGCGATGTACAGAACGATACCGATCGTGGCTGTGTAGAAGTGGATTTCAATGGCTTTGATGCTGTACATCTCTTTTTGGCCAAACAATTTGGGAATCAGGTAGTACATCGACCCCATGGTGACCATACCGACCCAGCCAAGCGCGCCGGAATGCACGTGACCAATCGTCCAGTCAGTGAAGTGCGACAAGGCGTTCACCGTCTTGATCGACATCATCGGACCTTCGAACGTAGACATGCCATAGAAAGACAGAGACACGATCAGGAAACGCAGAATGGGGTCGTCACGCAGTTTGTGCCAGGCACCAGACAGGGTCATGATGCCGTTGATCATGCCGCCCCAGCTCGGCGCCAGAAGGATCAAAGAGAACACCATGCCGACAGATTGCGTCCAGTCAGGCAAAGCGGTGTAGTGCAAGTGGTGCGGACCCGCCCACATATAAGTGAAGATCAGCGCCCAGAAGTGAACGATGGAGAGACGATAAGAGTAAACCGGACGACCTGCCTGCTTGGGGATGAAGTAGTACATCATGCCCAGGAAACCCGCGGTCAGGAAGAAACCCACGGCATTATGTCCGTACCACCACTGCACCATGGCGTCCTGCACACCGGCGTAGGCCGAGTAAGACTTCATCGCGCCAACCGGAATGGCAGCGCTGTTAACGAGGTGAAGAAGCGCAACCGCCAGAATGAAGGCACCAAAGAACCAGTTGGCCACGTAGATGTGTTTGACCTTGCGGGTACCCACGGTGCCGAAGAATACGATCGCGTAAGACACCCAGATCACCGTGATCAGAATGTCGATGGGCCATTCCAGTTCGGCATATTCTTTACCGCTAGTGAAACCCAAAGGCAATGAGATCGCAGCCGACAAAATGACAATCTGCCAACCCCAGAACGTAAATGCAGCAAGCTTCTCGCCGAAAAGTCGCACCTGGCAGGTTCTTTGAACCACATAGTAGGACGTGGCAAACAAACCGCAGCCACCAAACGCAAAAATCACCGCATTGGTGTGCAACGGACGCAAGCGACCGAAGGACAGATACTCGATACCCAGGTTCAGCTCCGGCCATGCCAGTTGTGCTGCGATGATCACGCCCACCAGCATGCCAACCACACCCCAGACCACGGTCATGATGGCAAACTGTCGTACAACCTTGTCGTTGTACGTCGTCGCCTGCGAATTTACAAATGCCATGTTCACCTCTTCTATGTTTGAGACGCCGAGTGTCTTGGCTGACCTGCGCCCCCGATTTGACACACATCAATTATGGCTGAAATTCCCCTTCAGTCTTTAAGTATTCTCTCGCCTTCTTTGTCCACATCTTCGAATTGGCCTCTATAGATGGCCCACCAAATACCACCAATAATGAAGAAGACCAGGACCACCGACAGGGGTACCAGCAAATACAGGATGTCCATCAAATCTCCTTGTTTGGCGGCTGTACGCGCGACAACCGGAGGGCATTCGCAACGACCAAGAGCGAACTGCTGGCCATCCCGATGCCCGCCAGCCACGCGGGCAACATGCCGGCCACCGCCAGTGGCACACAAACCGCGTTGTAGGCGGCGGCCCACCACAGATTCTGCCTGACGACCCTCAGTGTGCGTTTGGACAGACCGATCGCCAACGCCACATCGTCCAGACGGCTACCTGAGACCAGAAAGTCGGCCTGCGCCTGCGCCAGTGGAACCGCCTGGCCAAAGGCAAAGGAGGCATGCGCGCCCGCCAGAATGGGTCCGTCGTTGAGCCCATCACCCACGACTGCCACCTTGTGCCCATCCAGCTGCGCCTGTCGCAGGAAGTCGAGCTTGTCCTGCGGCGAACACTGTCCTTTGAACGCGTCGATACCCACCGCATCAGCCACCCGCCCTGCGGCGTCGCTGGCGTCGCCCGACAGCAAATGAACGGACAGCCCACGCGCTTTCAGGGTGGCCACGGTGGGTGCAGCGTCGGTTCGAACATCTTCCTGTAGCTCAAACGTGGCCAGCCACTGATGCTCGTCACTGACATAAACCTGCAACACATCGGACCCGGTAGGCACCACACCGCAGTGCTCTGCAGAGCCCAGTCGCAACGCCATGGCCTGGTCGGCACGGTCAATTGGCGCCAGTCGCGCCGTCAAGCCACGACCTGACAACTCGGCCACATCATCGGCGCGCCAAAGCCCGGTCAAACCACGCTGCTGCGCCGCCACAAACAAGGCCTTGGAGGCCGGGTGCAACGAATGCCGGGCCAATTCAGCAGCCATGGCCAAGGCCTGCGACGGATCAACACCCTCGCGCGTCCGGGCCTGACCCAGCACCATGGCGTCACGGGTGAGCGTGCCGGTCTTGTCAAACATGACGGTATCGACCGCTGCCAGCGCTTCAAACGCGTCCAGTCGACGCACCAGAATGCCGCGTTGCGCCAGCGCCCCGGCCGCCGACAGCATCGCGGCCGGGGTTGCCAATGACAAGGCACAAGGACAGGTCACCACCAGCACCGACACGGCCACCATCAGGGCACGCTCGGGGTCGGTGTCCCACCAATACAGGCACGACAAGGCGGCCGCCACCAGCACACCGATCAGAAACGGCTTGGCGATGGTGTCAGCCAGTTTGGCCAAATGCGGCTTGCTGGTGGAGGCACTCTCCATCAGACTGACGATCTGCGCAAACCGCGTTTCACTGCCAACCCGCTCCACGCGCATCAACACCACCGCGGCCAGGTTGTGACTGCCGGAGATCACCGCATCGCCCTCGGCACGCGAGACAGGGCGCGACTCGCCGGTCAACAGCGACTCATCCACCGAGGTCTGCCCCCGCACCACCACACCGTCCGCAGGAAACGCTTCGCCCGCGCGCACCTGGATGACATCGTCCACCTGCAGCCGTCGGACCGGCACCCGCTCAAACAAGCCATCGGCCTTTTGCCGGGCCACACTGTCGGGCAACCGGTTCATCAGCGCTTCCAGGGCGCCCGCAGTTCGGTCGCGCAAGCGCAACTCCATCCAGCGCCCGGCCAGCAGGAAGAAGACAAACATGGTCAGGGAGTCAAAAAAAACCTCGTGGCCAAAAATGCCCTCGGGGTCAAAGGTGCCTGCCGTGCTGACCACAAAGGTGATCAGCATGCCCAGTGCCACCGGCAGGTCCATGCTGATGCGGCGATGCACGATGTCGCGCCAGGCGTTGCTAAAGAAAGGACTGCATGAGAACAGGATGACGGGCAGTGTCAGCACCCAGGACGCCCAGCGCAACAGGTGCTCCATCTCCATCGACAAATCGCCTGGCTCGGCAACATAGGCCGGGTAGGCGTACATCATGACCTGCATCATGCACAGGCCCGCCACCATCAAGCGCCACAGTGCTTTGCGCGACTCGACCCGGCGCCGCTCCCTGGCAAAGACATCGTTGGCGGGCAACGCGCGGTAGCCCGACTCGCGCACCGCCTGCATCCAGCGCGATGGCAACACCGTCTGGGAGTGCCAAACCACCTTGGCCCGCTGGCTGCCGGCGCTGACATCGGCCGATACCACGCCGGGAACGCGCTTGAGCGCATCTTCCACCGTCAAGGCGCAGGCAGCACAGTGCATGCCTTCGATCATGAGGTTCGACTCCCAGTAACCGGCATGTGTGGCATCGGGTCGACTGAAGGCCGACCACTCCTGCTCGTCGTCCAGAATCTGCAGCGCCTGAGCCGAATCGGACGCCGGGTCGGTCACGACACCTGGGCCGCCGAACGCCCCTGCACCCGTCGCCAAGTGTTGGGGCGCCAGCGCAAGCGGGCGTTCGGAATCAACGGGAAAACTCATCAAAGTACCTAGGCAATAACAAAACCGGCTGATAGTATAGGTAAGCGCTTATTTCTTACCTATGAGAGGAGATCACCATGTACCAAAAGATTCTTGTCGCCACGGATGGTTCCAGTCTGTCCAAAAAAGCGGTCAGCAGTGCCATCTCTTTAGCCGCACTGGCAGGTGCGAGTCTGGTGGTCATCAAAGTGATACCGCGCTACCCCCAAAGCTACTTTGAAGGCGGCTTGGCCTTGCAGGCGGCCGAGGTGGGCCGGATCGAACAGCAATGGGCCGAAGAAGGCCAGGCGGTGGTGGACGAGGTGAAAAAAGCTGCCGAGGCGCAAGGCGTCAAAACCCGGGCACTCATCGTGAAATCAGACGTGGTTTCCGATGCCATCATTGCCGCTGCCAAAAAGAACAAGTGCGAGCTGATCGTGATGGCGTCTCATGGCCGCAAGGGCGTGAAGCGGCTGCTGCTGGGAAGCGAGACCCAGCAAGTGTTGACGCACTCCCACATTCCCGTTTTGGTCTTGCGCTAAGCGGGTCAGCAGGCCTTGTCAATCAAGGACGAATGGCAATGCATTTTCAGACAACCGTTGTTACATCGTCATCTCTGAAACGCTGCTGAATCGTCCTCACCTGGTCCCAACGCGAGAAAAACGTGGCCACACAATGCGGGTCAAAGTGGGTGCCAGCGCTGGCTTGGATGTGTTCACTGGCCCGCTCGATCGACCAGGCTTTCTTGTAGGGCCGCTCTGAGGTCAGGGCGTCAAACACGTCGGCCACCGCCACGATGCGGCTGAAGATCGGGATCGCCTCCCCTTTCAGCCCGCCCGGATAGCCGGATCCGTCAAATTTCTCATGGTGCCCCAGCGCAATGGCCGCACCGGATTGCAGCACCCTGGACGAACTGCCTTTCAGAATGTCATAACCAAACTTCGCATGGTGTTTCATGACCTCGAACTCTTCAGGCGTCAGCCGCCCGGGTTTGAGCAGGATGTTGTCGGCGATGCCGACCTTGCCGATGTCATGCATCGGGGCCGCTTCCAGCAACAACTCGCAATCTTCCCGGGGCAGGCCCATGCCTTGCGCGATCAGCTCCGAATAATGGGCCATGCGCAGAATGTGCGATCCGGTCTCCGGGTCACGGTATTCGGCCGCCTTGGACAGCCGTATCACCGTCTCGCGCTCACGCTCCTTGATCTGAAAGGTAGCCTTGCGCACCTCTTCGGCCAACCAGGTGGCCCGATCCGCCAGCACCTTGCGGCTGGCCCCGAGCTGCAGCATGTTGTTGACGCGCGCCATGAACTCGATCTTGTCGACCGGCTTGGTCAGGAAATCGGTGGCCCCGGCATCGAGTGCGCGGTAACGCACCTGCTTCTGGTCGTTGGCGGTGATCATCAGCACCGGGATGTCTTCTCGCCCCGGCGTTTGGCGGAACTCGGCGATGAACTCCATGCCGTTGAGCTCTGGCATCATGTAGTCGACGATGATCAGGTCAAAGTTGTCACGCTTGGCACACGCCAACCCGTCAACAGCGCTTGAAAACTTGACCGTTTCACAATTGCCCATGCGCTTGAGCAGCGCGTCAAACAGAATCAGGTTGATTTCTGCGTCGTCAACAATCAATACCTTGTAGGTCATGGTGATGCATCTTATTAAGCAGGCTCTGTCCGGTTCCAAAAGCCGAGAGCACTCCAACGGCGGCTCGCTTCACTTTAACACCGTCACCTGATGGTGACGCAGCGCCGCCAGCAACGGGTCAACCCCGCTTGGCAGTTGTGCCAGCTTGCACGCCACGGCCTCGCGGGCAGCTGCCTCGGCATGGACGCCGATCGTCATGGCCAGTTGCTCAATCTCACCCACCAGAGCGATCAGGGGCTGCGCACCAAACATGCCAAAAATGCCGCGCAGCGCGTGCGTCACACGCGCCAGGGCGGCCCAGTCGGCCTGCACCAGCGCCCGGTTCATCCGCGTCAGATCGTTCGGCCATTGCGGCACAAAGGTGTCGGTGATGATCGCAACCACCTCCTGGTCCACCCGCTTCAAGGCGAGTGCGTAGTCAAACAGTGTCTCCGGCAAGCCGGTTTTTCCCGCCTGCGGCACCTGAGTTGACTTGTTAACGGCATCAGCAACCGCCTGTCCCGATGCAAAGCGGGCCAGCACCCGATGCAGCTCCGGCATCGACACCGGCTTGGCGAGGTAATCGTCCATACCGGCATGCAAACAGCGTTCACGGTCACCCGGCATCACATTGGCGGTCATGGCCACAATCGGGGTGCGGCTGCCCCGCTCTGTGGCCCGGAAGCACCGGGTGGCCTGCAGCCCGTCAAACACCGGCATCATCATGTCCATCAGCACCAGGTCAAAGCGCTGCCGCGCCAGGGTGTCCAGGGCCATCTGGCCATTGTCCGCGAGCGTGATGCGGTGCCCCTCGCGTTGGAGCAAAGCCACCGCCAGCCGCTGATTGATGTCGTTATCTTCCACCAACAGGATATCCAGGCCCAAAGCGGCGTCCCGTGTCCGGGCCGAACTGAGGGGCGGCGCCATGGCCGCCATGGCCGACATGTCTGGCAGGCCCCGGTGGGCGACCGGGTGATGGCCGATCGCCACCGGCAGATCAAAATCAAACTGGCTGCCCCGGCCCAACTGGCTGTTGACCGACATGTGCCCACCCATGGCCACCACCAACCGTGACGAGATCGACAAACCCAGACCCGTGCCACCAAAACGCCGGGTGATGCTGCTGTCTTCCTGCGCAAAAGCCTCAAAAATGCTCTGTAATTTGGACGCGTCGATGCCCACGCCGGTGTCCCGGACCGAAAACAATAACCGGACCTGGCGGTGTGACTCTGGCCGGGCACGCACCTGCAAGGCCACTTCGCCCCGATCCGTGAACTTGATCGCGTTGCCGATCAGGTTCATCAGGATCTGCTGCAAGCGCCCGGGGTCGCCCACCACGCTGGCAGGCGTGGCCGGGTCCAGATCGCACAACAGCTGCAGGCCTTTGGTCTGCGCGGGCACCACCAGCACCTTGAGCGTCTCGCCAATCAGGCGACCGAGGTCGAAATCAATCTGTTCGATCTGCAGCTTGCCAGCCTCGATTTTTGAGAAGTCCAGAATGTCGTTGATGACCCGCAACAGCGCGTAAGAGGACAGTTTGACGATGTCCAGTTGCTCGCGCTGCTCGGTCGTCAGATGGGAGTCCAACACCAGTTCGGTCATGCCAATCACCCCGTTCAGGGGGGTGCGGATTTCATGGCTCATGTTGGCCAGAAAATCCGACTTGGCGCGGCTGGCCACTTCGGCGGCCTCTTTGGCGCGATGCAGTTCCTCAGAGGCCCATTTGGCTTGGGAAATGTCCGCCAGATAACCATTCCACAACACGCCGCCATCCGGCGCGGTCCTGGGCATGGATTCACCATGCACCCAGATCAACGCACCGGTGTGCTGGTGGCGCATTCTGAAATCAAGCGCGATGCGTTCGCGGCTGCGCGCCGAATCATGCAATGACCGGACAACACTTGCCTGATCGTCCGGATGAATCAACTTCAGAAACGATCGGGCATCGTCCAGCGCGGCCTGGCAGGACAACCCGCACAGCACTTCCATCACCGAGCTGCAAAACACAAAACCCTGGCGGCCATCCGCCCACAGCCGGTATTGCAAGACCACCACCGGAATGCCCTCGGTGACTTCGCGCAGGCGATCACTGGCTTCCCGGATCGCCGTCACATCCTGCCAGATGCCGGTGAACACGGTTGACCCATCGGGCACGGGGTCGGGCAGGATTTCGGAACTGATCCAGCGCGTGCCCCGGTCCGGCAAACACACCGGGTAGTCGGATCGCCAGCCCTCGCGGCGCTCACCAGCCGCCAGCACCTCCGCATACACGCGCTCGCGATCCGGCTGTGGAATTTGCTCGAACGCCAGACGCCCATCGGCCATCAACGCCTCACGGTCCAGCCCGCGAATGTCCTGTAGCCGATCACTGAGGAAGGTGTAACGAATGTTGCCCGCCCTCACCTGGCACTGAAACACGACACCCGGCACGGCGTTGGTGATGCGGCGCAAACGCTCTTCACCAGCCGCCAGCGCCGCCTGCATGGCCTTGCGCTCGGTGATGTCGGTGCGAATGGCAATGAATTGCCGAGGCGCGCCATCGTCGTCCAGCATCGGGACAATCGTCGCCTGCAACCAGTGCGTGCTGCCGTCCTTGGCCCGGTTACATAACTCGCCATGCCAGACCTGGCCTGCCAGAATGGTTTGCCAGAGATGGCGGAAATAGGCTTTCGGCTGCACGCCGGAATGGATCAACCGGTGGTTCTGCCCCAGCAACTCCTCTCGCGCGTACCCACTGATTTCGCAAAATTGGTCGTTGGCGTAGGTGATGTCACCGGCCAGATCGGTGATGCTGACGATGGCGTGCTGGTCCAGCGCAAACTTCTGGTTGGCCAGGTCGCCCAGTGCCGACTGCAAGTCACGCTGGCTGGCTTCGCGCTGCGTCACCAGGTCTGACATCAGTTGCGACAGCGACTCCAGATCGTTGTCGCGCAGCGCGGGCATGTCCGGGTCCATCTGGCGCATCAGGCCATCGGCGGTGTCGCGCAGCGACGCCATGGCGCGCGTGCGGCTGTCAAGCTCGTGGCTCAGGCGATCATTCACGTGCGACAACTCGACCGAACTGAGCTGTAAACGGCGCGTTTTCAGCTCAAGATCGCGCTCGTATTGCGCATAAGACGCCTCAACATCCGACAAAAAACCTGGCAGCCCCCGCAAAAACCGGGCAGTCGGCGCCGACAGGCCCGCCGCCGCGGACAACTGCGCCAACTCGTCCAGCACCGCAGGCATCTGCGTTTCATCAACACCCAACAAGCGGCGGGCTTGGCGACTGAGCGATGTGTGCATGGTGTGACTGGGCGGTCAGTGTGGGGCGCCAAATTGCTCACGCAGCAGATTTTTTTGCACCTTGCCCATGGCGTTGCGCGGCAATTCCGGCACCACCACGCAGTGTCTGGGCACTTTGTAATTGGCCACGGCGGCTTTGAGCCGGGCCAGAATGTGCGTGCCCTCCAGCTGCGCGTCGGCACGCGGCACCACCACCGCCAGACCCACTTCACCCAAATCGGCATGTGGCACACCCACCACGGCGCTCTCCAGCACACCGGGCAGATCGTTGATGAAGCGCTCCAGCTCGGCCGGGTAGACGTTGTAACCACCGCTGATGATCAGGTCCTTGCTGCGACCGACGATGGTCACATAACCGTCAGCGTCCTGCTGGCCCACGTCGCCGGTCTTGAAATAACCATCCGCGGTGAACTCCTGCGCGGTTTTCTCGGGCAAACGCCAGTAGCCCGCAAACACATTCGGACCTCGGACCTCAATGTCGCCAATCTCGCCAGTCGGCACCGGCTGGCCCTGTTCGCCCACGATGCGCAAATCCACGCCCGGCAGCGGCGCGCCAACCGTGCCGCCGCGGCGCTCGCCCGAATAGGGATTGGAGGTGAGCATGACCGTCTCGCTCATGCCGTAGCGCTCCAGAAGGGTGTGGCCGGTGCGGCTTTGCCAGGCTTGGAAGGTGTCCAGCAGCAGTGGCGCCGAACCGGAGATGAACAGGCGCATGTGGCTGGTGGCTTCATGCGTGAGGCCCGGCTCGGCCAGCAGGCGCACATACAGCGTGGGCACACCCATGAACACCGTGGCCCTGGGCAGGGCCTGGATGACAAATTTGGTGTCAAACTTGCCGCACCAGATCATTTTGCTGCCATTGATCAGCGCACCATGGATCGCCACAAACAACCCGTGCAAATGAAAAATCGGCAGCGCGTGGATCAGCACGTCGCCGCCCTGCGCCGGGCTGCGCCAGCCCCAGTAGCTTTTGAGCACCTGCGCATTGCTGAGCATGTTGCCGTGGCTGAGCATGGCGCCCTTGGAGCGGCCGGTGGTGCCGCTGGTGTAGATGATCACTGCCAAATCGGCCGCCTGCTTGGGTACAGGCGTGTGCTGGTCTGAGGCATGCGCGGCGCGGTTGAGCAGGCTGCCAGTGCGGTCATCGTTGAGCGTGAACACCCACGGCGTGCCCGCCTGGAACGCCAGTTGGCTGACCCAGCCGAAGTGATGCGCGCTGCAGACCACCACGGCGGGTTCGGCGTCGGCGATGAAATAGGCCATCTCGGCGCTCTGGTAGGCCGTGTTGAGCGGCACATAGATCAGACCTGCGCGCAAGGTGGCCAGGTAGAGCATGAGGGCTTCGACCGATTTGTCCACCTGCACGGCGATGCGGGAACCTTCGGGCAAGTCCAATGATTTCAAAAAGTTGGCCAGCATGGCACTGCCGCGCTCCAGGTCGCGCCAGGTGTAGAACAGGCCGGTGTCGGTTTCAATCGCCGTGCTGCCCTGGTCAGCCGGGAAAGCGTCGCGCAGGGCTTGGTAGAGGTTGGCGTTGGTCGGCATGGTGGGCGTGGGAAAGCGCTATGTCTGGGTCATGGTTAAAACACTGGCGGCCGCTTTTCCAGAAACGCGGTGATGCCTTCGCGCTGCTCGGCACTGTTGGCGTAGGCGTAAGCGTCTGCCATCAGCCGCTGCAAGGGATCGTTCGCCATCTCAAGATCAGCCGGTAGCAGCCCGCTTTCCGTCATGGCCAAAGGTTGGTTCAGTGCCCGAAGTGTCTGTTTGTTCAGCCTTGCCGCCTGCGGTGCCAGCGTGGTGATGCGCTGCACGGTGGCCTGCGCCAGCGTGGGCAAATCCACATCCGCCACGACACGGCTCAAAAAGCCGCGCTGCAGCATCTCGGGCGCGCTGAACACGGCGGCCTCCAGCAGCATCTGGCGTGCCGTGACCAGGCCCACCTCGCGCCCGACCAGCGCCGCCTCGCGCGGGGCCATCGGAAAACCCAGCCGGGCAATCGGCGCGCCAAACTGGGCCGACTCCCCCGCCAGGCGAATGTCGCAACAGCTGGCAATCTCCACCCCCGCGCCCATGCAGTTGCCCGAGATGTGCGCCACGATGGGCACGTCGCAGGCCAGCATCGCGCTCAAGCCGCCCCAAACGTCTTCCTCATGAAAGGCGCGCAGGCTGGCCTCCTCGAACCGGAAGCTGGTGTACTCAGAAATGTCACCACCCGCGCAAAAGTGCGCGCCGTGGCCCGAGATCAGCACACAACGCAGGTCTGGGTTGGCCTGGATGCGCTCGAAAATGCGGCGCAACTCGCGCCACATGCCGCGCGACATGGCGTTGAACCGCTTGGGGTAGGTGAGTGTGACGTGCGCCACAGCGTGCGCCTGGTGGAATTCAATACGTGCGGGCATGGTGAACATCCAAAAAAAGCGACGCGAAATGCTCTCAATCTTTCAGCTGCCAGCCTTTTTCCTGCCAAGGCCAGCGCAAGATCCTTCTCAAACTTTTGGCGAATTGGCGCGCGCCCACAGCCACAAGCCCATCCCGCCAAAAATCATCGGCAGGCACAGCCACTGGCCCATGCTCATGCCCAGACTCAACACACCCAGGTGCGCATCCGGCTCGCGGAAAAATTCAGCGATAAATCGAAACACGCCGTAGCCCAGCAAGAACATCGCCGACACCTGCCCACGTTGGCGCGGCTTGCGCGCATACAGCCACAGCAGCACAAACAGCAACAGCCCCTCCAGCAAAAACTGGTAGATCTGCGACGGATGCCGCGGCAAATCGCCACCGCCGCGAAAGATCATGCCCCACGGCAAATCCGGGCTGGCCACACGGCCCCACAACTCGCCGTTGATGAAGTTGCCAATGCGCCCCGCGGCCAGCCCGGTGGGCACACACGGTGCCACAAAGTCTGCGACTTGCAGCCAATGGCGCTGACGGCTGCGGGCAAACCAGAGCATCGACACAATCACGCCCAGCATGCCACCATGAAAACTCATCCCGCCCTGCCACACCGCAAACACCTCCAGCGGGTGCGCCGCGTAATAGCCGGGTTTGTAAAACAGGCAGTAGCCGATGCGACCGCCCAGCACCACGCCCATCACGCCCAGAAACAGAATGTCTTCCACATCCCGTTTGCTCCAGGCAGAGCTGCCTTTGAGCGAGGCATACGGCTCGTGGCGCAAGCGTAAGTTACCCAGCCACATGAACAGCCCAAAGGCGGCCAGATACGTGAGGCCATACCAATGCACCGCCACCGGCCCGAGTTGCAGGGCGACAGGATCAATTTGGGGGTGAATCAACATAAGGTACTCATTGGGAACATGGATCCCGGGTCGTAGCCCGGGATGACAGCCACGCACTTACACACTAATTGGCATGAGTTTCAAGCAACGCCCGATCCGATGCCATGCACCCAACAGCGACTAGCGGCGTGCGTTGGGTGTCTGACGCAGCGTGGACCTGGGGTTTTGCCACATAAAGGAGGAGGTTTGGGGCTGGCCCCAAACCGGAGGACAGTCGCGGAGTCGGACACCCAATACGCGTCGCGGGTTAAAACTGAAGACGCAACGGAGGACAAAGTCGCCACAAACCGTTCATACACATCAATCATCCAGCAACGACACGTCCCGCACCGCGCCTTTGTCCGCCGACATCACCAGCTTGGCATACGCCTTGAGCGCAGAGGACACCTTGCGCGGGCGCGGCTTGGCGGGCTTCCAGCCGATGGCGTCCTGCTCGGCGCGGCGTTTGGCCAGTTCGTCGTCTGACACCAGCACGTTGATGCTGCGATTCGGGATGTCGATACGGATACGGTCACCGTTCTTCACCAGCCCAATCGCTCCACCGGCAGCCGCTTCTGGCGAGGCGTGGCCAATCGACAAGCCCGAGGTGCCGCCCGAAAAACGCCCATCCGTCAACAAGGCACAGGCCTTGCCCAGGCCTTTGGACTTGATGTAGCTGGTGGGATAAAGCATTTCCTGCATGCCAGGCCCACCCTTGGGACCTTCGTAACGCACGATCACCACATCACCGGCCTTCACCTGATCGGCCAGGATGTGCTCCACCGCCTCGTCTTGGGACTCGACCACATGGGCCGGGCCTTCAAACACCAGCAGTGCGTCATCCACACCCGCGGTTTTGACCACACATCCCTTGAGCGCGATGTTGCCCACCAACACCGCCAGGCCACCTTCTTGCGAGTAAGCATGTTCACCGGCACGGATGCAACCTTGGGCGCGGTCCAGGTCCAGGCTGGACCAGCGTGCGTTCTGGCTGAAGGCCACCTGTGTAGGCACACCCCCAGGGGCGGCCATGTAAAAGGTTTTGACCGCCTCTGACGGGTTGCGGGCAATGTCCCACTGGTCCAGCGCGTCCTTCATGGTTTTGGCGTGCACCGTGGGGGTGTCGGTGTGCAATTTGCCCGCACGGTCAAGTTCGCCCAAGATGGCCATGATGCCACCGGCACGGTGCACGTCTTCGATGTGGTATTTGTCGGTGTTGGGTGCCACCTTGCACAGCTGCGGCACCACACGCGACAGCCGGTCGATGTCGGCCATGGTGAAGTCGATGCCGGCTTCCTGGGCAATCGCCAGGATGTGCAGGATGGTGTTGGTGGAGCCGCCCATGGCAATGTCCAGCGTCATGGCGTTCTCAAACGCTTTGAAACCCATGGAGCGCGGCAGCACGGTGCTGTCGTCCTGCTCGTAATAACGCTGGCACAGTTCAACCACCAAGTGACCGGCGCGCTTGAACAGCTGTTCACGGTCGGCATGGGTCGCCACCACCGTGCCATTGCCAGGCAACGAGAGGCCCAGCGCTTCGGTCAGGCAGTTCATCGAGTTGGCGGTGAACATGCCCGAACAGGAGCCGCAGGTGGGGCAGGCAGAACGCTCGATCTCCGCCACATCGGCGTCCGACACCTTGTCATCAGCCGCCATCACCATGGCGTCGATCAGGTCGAGCTTTTTGAAGGTCACGGCGTGGGTGGTTGGGTCGGTTTTCTGGACCTTGCCGGCCTCCATCGGGCCGCCCGAGACAAACACCACCGGGATGTTGAGCCGCATCGCCGCCATCAGCATGCCGGGGGTGATCTTGTCGCAGTTGGAGATACACACCATGGCATCGGCGCAGTGCGCGTTGACCATGTACTCGACCGAGTCGGCAATGATGTCGCGGCTCGGCAGCGAATACAACATGCCGTCATGGCCCATGGCAATGCCGTCATCCACCGCAATGGTGTTGAACTCTTTGGCCACGCCACCGGCGGCTTCGATCTCGCGCGCCACCAGTTGGCCCAGGTCTTTGAGGTGCACGTGACCGGGCACAAACTGCGTGAAGGAGTTGACCACGGCGATGATCGGTTTGCTGAAATCGCCATCCTTCATGCCGGTGGCGCGCCAGAGGGAGCGGGCACCGGCCATGTTGCGACCAGCGGTGGAAGTTTTGGAACGGTATGCGGGCATGGTGGATCTCGGCCAAAAATGGGTGTCAGGGGGGTCAAACGAGTGGCGGATTATGGCCCACAGGCCGAGCGCGACGCCCTGGTGTGGCCTATCCCCATGGGCCGTCGCGGTGTCTGGCGACGCCAAAATTCGATCGCTGGAGGGGTGCGATCAGCGGCGACGCTTCTGGAAATTGGCGTCCAGCGCCTCTTTGGTGCGGGCGCGGCGCTCGTCACGGCGCTTGTCGTCTTGCTCCATGGCTTTGCGCTTGGTGTAGCCGGTGGCGTCGGCCCAGGTCCACCAGACAACCGCCAGCGCAAAGGGCGCCAGTACCAGCCACCAGGACCACTGCGCCACCGGGCCCCATTCGATGTATTTCAACACCATCAAGATCAATCCCAAACCAAGCAGGTACATAACGCCGCATCCTTGTGTGTGCCAGATGAAGATTACGAGCGTACCCGCAATTGGCTGCGTTGTCGCGCCAAACACCGCTCCTAGAATCCGGGTTTTGCACACCGACACCGCTTTGGCGCCAGAATGACCCGATGAAACGCCCTCTGATCGCTCTGGTCACTGCCGCCCTGCTGGCCGCACCCGTGCTGGCAGATCAGGCGCTGGCAGAAAAGAAAAAGTGCACCGCCTGCCACACCGTCGCCAAAAAATTCATCGGCCCGTCGTACCAGGATGTGGCC
Source organism: Rhodoferax sp. U2-2l (assembly GCF_020594515.1). Lineage (GTDB taxonomy): Bacteria > Pseudomonadota > Gammaproteobacteria > Burkholderiales > Burkholderiaceae_C > Rhodoferax. The sequence goes on along the minus strand of NZ_JAJCTH010000001.1, from coordinate 246,561 downwards.
GCCCGGTATGCCGGGCAGAACGCCAATAGCAAGCTGGCCGGCAAAATCATCCACGGCAGCAGTGGCGTTTGGGGCGTGATCACCATGCCCGCCAACCCCAAGATCAGCCGCACCGAGGCCGACACCCTGGCGCGCTGGATCTTGTCGCTCAACACCCCAGGGCACAGCCCTCACCCGCGCCAGCCATGAGCGCCATCTTCCTGTCTTACCGCCGCGACGACAGCGCGGGCTTTGCCGGCCGGTTGGCCGACACCCTGGAGGCGACGTTTGGCAGCGGCAGTGTGTTTCGCGATGTGGACGACATCCGCCCCGGTGAAGATTTTGTCCATGCCATCGAATCGCACTTGCGCAGCGTGGACGCTGTGCTGGTGATGATCGGCCCCACCTGGCTGGCAGCCGGACCAGACCAACGGCGGCGGCTGGACGCAGAAGACGACTTTGTGCGACTCGAAATCCAGGCGGCGCTGGCCTCAGGCAAACCGCTGATTCCGTTGCTGGTGGGTGGTGCCGCCATGCCCCTGGAGGCCGAGCTGCCGCCTGCGCTGGCGGCGCTGGCGCGGCGCCAAGCGGTGGTGTTGTCCGACAGCAACTGGCGCGGCGATGTCCATCGGCTGGTGGACAGCCTGCAACCCAGCTTGACCTTGGCACCTGCCAAACCGCGTGTGAACCGCTGGATGCTGGCGGGGGCTGCCGCCGCGGTCTTGCTCGGTGGCTACGCCGCATGGCACGTCACGCTGAATGCACCTCAGCCGCCGTTGCCCGTGGTGGTGAGCCCGCCCGCGGACATCACCGGCCGCTGGACAGCGCGGGTCAGATACGACTGGGGTGACCAGCATGACGAAGTGTTCGAATTCAAACAACTCGGCAACACCCTGCACGGCACCGCCAGCTACCTGACTGGCCGCTTGACGATTGAGCACGTCAGTCTGGAGGGGGACTGGCTGCGCTTCTCCACCCGCAGCCAGGAAATGATCGGCGACAGCCCCTGGAAGGAAACCCTGCACCGCTACATCGGCAAAGTCAGCCCCGATCAGATTGAATTCACGCTGGAGACCACCGGGGGTTATTCCGTTCATCCGCCGATTGAGTTTGTGGCGCGCCCCGTGCGCCCATGAGCGTGCGCAAGCGTACTGACCCCGGGTACTTCCCTGGCCATGATGGACCCCGGTGCCTGCCTGCTCGCTCGCAAGGATGAGCTGCAGGCCCTTGCCGCCTGAACCCAACCGGAGACCCCCATGAACGAAACCAACTTACCCAACAGCGCGCCCAATGTCACCTGGCCCACCCCGGATGACCCGATGCGCGATCCCGACACGTCGATGTTTGCGCACAGCGAACCCGCCACACCGGCAGCGGTTGATGTGATGATCAACGCGGTACAAGGTGCCCACAACACCCTCGACCGCCTGGCAGACCGCGCCACACCCGCGATGGCGCAACTCGACGAGAGCATTTCTGCAGCCAAAGACACGCTGCATGTGAAGACCGACCAGTTGCGCGAGCTGCGCGACGACTGGGTCGACAGCGCGCGCACCACGGTACGCAACCACCCGCTGGCGGCGGTCACAGCCGCGGCGACGCTGGGTTTGTTGATCGCCCGCATCACCCGTTGATGTCCGTGCAACACCCGGCACCGAAAGCGCGCCATGGCTAATCCCTGGTTGAAGAAGAACCCGTTCATGAGCCTGTGGCTGAGCGCGGCGAACCGCGCCGCAGGCACCTTGCGCGGTCAAGCCACGGCGCAGGCCAAGCGGCAAGTGAAGGCGGCCATCACCGAGGCCACATCACCGCCTGCGCCCAAGGCCAAACCCACTCGCAAGCGCTGACCTGCCGGTCAAGGGCGACCCGATGCGTCACACGTCCCGATGGGTGCTGATGGCCAGTGGCATCGCCGCCCTGTGCTTGGTGGTCGGCCTGCTGGTGGCCAATTTTGTTGGCGGCGAAACCAAGATCGAGCGCCGTATTGAGCGCCTTTACACGCTGGATGACCCGCGTTTCATGCACGAACTCGGCGTGCTGCTTGGCCCGCCTTTCCTGCCCGGCTCCAAGGTCCGCGCGCTGCTCAACGGCGATGAGATCTTTCCGCCCATGCTCTCGGCCATCCGTGCTGCCCAGGCCTCGATCACCTTCGAGACCTACATCTACTGGTCGGGCGACATTGGCCACACGTTTGCCCAAGCCTTGGCCGAGCGTGCGCGCCAGGGCGTGAAGGTGCATGTGCTGCTGGACTGGGTGGGCAGCGCCAAGATGGACGACAGCCTGGTGGCGGTGTTGACCCAAGCGGGCGTGCAGGTCAGGCGCTTTCATCCACCGCATTGGTCACACCTGGGTCGGCTGAACAACCGCACCCACCGCAAGCTGCTGATCGTCGATGGCCGCGTCGGGTTCACCGGCGGCGTCGGTGTGGCATCACCCTGGACGGGCCGCGCGCAAGACCCGGCGCACTGGCGGGACACACACTTTGAAGTCCAGGGCCCCGTGGTGGCACAGATGCAGTCGGTCTTCATCGACAACTGGATCAAGGTCACGGGCGACGTGCTGCATGGCCCGCCCTACTTTCCGGTGTTGGCGCCCGCGGGTCCGGGTGCCGCGCAGATGTTCAGCAGCTCCCCCAGCGGGGGCAGCGAGAGCATGCAACTGATGTATCTGCTGGCCTTAACGGCGGCATCGCGGTCGATTGACCTGTCTGCGGCCTACTTTGTGCCTGACGAATTGACACTGAAAGCGATGGTGGAGGCGATGCAGCGCGGCGTGAAGCTGCGCATCGTCGTGCCGGGCGAACACATCGACAGCGACACCGTGCGCCGGGCGTCACGCGCCACCTGGGGGCCACTGCTGGCGGCTGGCGCCGTGATTGCAGAATACCGGCCCACCATGTACCACTGCAAAGTGATGATCGTCGACGGCCTGCTGGTCTCGGTGGGGTCGACCAATTTCGACAACCGCTCCTTCCGGCTCAACGACGAAGCCACACTGAACGTGGTCGACCAAGCCTTTGCGAGCGTGCAGACCGCCACCTTCGAGGCCGACCTGGCCAACGCGCGTCAGGTGACCCACGCCCATTGGCTTGCGCGCCCCTTGCACGAGCGACTGAAAGAACGACTGGCCACCCTGCTGGACACGCAGTTGTGAGGCGGTCATTCAGCACCCGCTGCGCCGTGCCACAGACCTGTGCGTGCCGCGCTCAGGCCGATCCGGCGCGGGGCAGCGCCATGAAAAACCGCACCATTTCCGCAGACGCATCCGGCCCGCTGCTGTCGGTGTAAGACCCACTCGCGTGGCCGCCCGACCAAGCGTGTCCGGCACCATGCACGGTCCAGCTTTCGATCAGCACCTTGCCCCCGGTGTCGGTGTGCACGGTGCGGCTGAAGTGTCGGCCACCCGGCGCTATGCCAGTCTGCGTGCTGACGCGCAAGCCAGCATCCGCCGCCTGGGCGCCGTGGGCGTCGCTGGCCTGCTGCACGATGTGGGTACCGTTGGTCTGCTGCACGGTATGGTCGCGGTCGCCATGGAACACGATGACTGGCACCGCCTGAACGGCTTTGCTGGCTTGCTTGCCGGCGGCACCGGGCAGGGTGTTGAGTTCCGGCATCCCGCTGCGCCCGCCTTTCATCGCGGCCAGGGCCGACGGAATGTCGTGCGCACTGCCATACGGCAAGCCGGAATGGGAGCCAACGCCAGCAAACACCTCCGGGTAGGTCTCACCCAGCACCACCGCCATCGCCGCACCGGCGGACAGCCCGGCCACAAAGACGCGGCGCGGGTCAGCGTTGTGCCTGCGCACCACCTCGGCGGTGATACCTGCAATCAGCGAGGGCTCGCCTGCGCCACGCCGCTGGTCCTGTGGCTTGAACCAGTTCCAGCACTTGGATGGATTGGCATGGGCTGGCTGCTCGGGGTACACAACCAGAAAGCCGTGCGCGTCCGCCAGGCGGTTCATCTGCGTGCCCGCCGCAAAGTCGTCTGCCGACTGGGTGCAGCCATGCAGCATCACGATCACCGCGCGCGGTGCCTCTGACTTGCCTGCCGACACATAGACCTTGTAGTCCCGGCTACCGGCGCCGTTGCTGAACGTGTGCGTCTCGACACGGCCTGGTAGGGGTTGCGCATCCGAGGTGGACGGTTCAGGTGCCCAGGCCACGTGGGTGTCGTCGCCAGTCGGGATGACGCGTGCTGCGACATCGATGACGGCACCGCTGTCAGCCTTGTGCGCTGCCTCGCCAGGTTGTCCGGTGGCCAAGGCGCGCCGGATGGTCTCGGTCACATCACGCATCGGGCCTGCCGTCGTGTCCAGCCCGGCGGAGGCAAGCGCCCGTTGGATCGTCGCGTTGATGGCGTTGGCATCGAAGGACGGCGCCCGGGCGTTGAAGGGGAATGTCATGGTGTTCTTTCTGTGGATGAAGCAAGGGATCAATGGATGCGGCCGGCCAGCGCCTGGCGCACCGCAGGGCTGGCCTGGAACGCGCCGAGCACGGTGACGGATTCGATGGCGGCCAGCGCCAGTTCAGGTGGCACGTCGTTGGCAATGCGGGCCAGCCCCACCACCTGGAGCTGAAGCCGTTGGCCGGCAGCCACCACGGTCTCCAGGTCGGCGCGGCTGTAGTGCTGCAGGCCCACGGTGAGCGTTCGGCGGGCCACGGTCTGCTTGACTGTGTCGGCATGCAATGCCAGCTGGTTGCGCAGGGCCGTTCGGATCAGGTCCGAGCGGTTGGAATAAAAACCTTCCTGGACCAGAAGGTCGACGTGGCCCAGATCAACGACGCCCACATTGACCGTCATCTTCTCTGTTTCACCCGTGCGTTGCCTGTGTTCGATGATCGCATTGTTGCTCTTCATATCTTCCTTATGGATTCTGTTTGGAATCCAATTAGAGCATATTTAGATGTTTCGGGCCGCAACAGGGCGGCAAGACCCCGTTGCCAGGAGGGTGCGCCAGGACCGTTGCGACGGCGTTCGGTGCCGTACAGACGCCCGCTTTGCCAGCACAGACCATGGCCCCTCTTGTGAACCTCTTCAGACGCAAACCCATGCGCTGAAGCCCATCCGCCGCGAAACAGAGGACATCACCATGACACCCACCCCCCTTCCCAAACCCCTTCACCCGGGCAACAACGCGCCTGACCCTGTCGAGCCGGGTGTGCCGCCCGTCGTGCCCCAGCAGGCGCCTTCGCCGCGCAACACCAAAGCGCCGCTGTCCGCCCCCGGCTTGCCACTGCCGCACGAACGCGACGAATCACCCGACGCCCCGCCCGCCACACCGGACCCCAAGATGGTGCAGGCCCAACGCGACATCGAGTCCGGCCAAGTTGATACCGACATGCATGCCACCCCTGGCCAAAACGCCGCACTGCGCGAGCGCATGGTTCCCGGCCCCGGCGGCAAGCCACCACCGTCGGGCGGCTGATGGCTGGCAGCAGCCCGACACGGTTGCGCCCAGCTTCTTCTACCCTCTTCTTACCCCCTCTTCTCCTTCCGTATTGCGAGGTCCCCCATGAAAACACCCAACAAAGCCAAGCCCACCGACAGCCCGCCGCACAACACCCCTACGCTGGCTGAGCAAGGAGCCGCCGCCCAGGCCATGGCGGCGGCCATGCTCTACAACCCCGGCAAAGCGCAGGATGTTGGCCGCGATAACGCTGTGGCGCCACCGCGCGGCGCCAGTGTGCCCAGCCCCTCACCTGCCGCATTGGCCAGCACGCTGAGCGAGTCCAACCTATCCCCCAAGACAGCTGCGCTGGACCGTGCGCGCACCCACGCCGCCGGTCAGGTGCTGACCACCAACCAGGGCGTTGCGGTGGCGGACAACCAGAATTCGCTCAAAGCCGGGCTGCGCGGCCCCACGCTGCTGGAAGATTTCATCCTGCGCGAGAAACTCACCCACTTTGACCATGAGCGCATCCCTGAGCGCATCGTGCACGCCCGTGGCTCGGCAGCGCATGGCTACTTTGAGGCCTACGAGCCGATGACGGCCTTCACCCGCGCCGCACCATTCCAGGCCGCTGGCAAGATCACACCGGTGTTCACGCGCTTCTCGACCGTGGCGGGTGAACGCGGTTCAACCGACACCGCGCGCGACATCCGGGGTTTTGCCGTCAAGTTCTACACCGACGAGGGCAACTGGGACTTGGTGGGCAACAACATCCCGGTGTTCTTCATCCAGGATGCGATGAAGTTCCCAGATCTGGTGCACGCGGTCAAGCCTGAGCCGCACAACGCCATGCCGCAGGCAGCCTCGGGCCACGACACGTTCTGGGACTTTGCCTCGCTCAGCCCCGAGACCACCCACACGCTGATGTGGGTGATGTCGGACCGCGGCATCCCGCGCAGCCTGCGCATGATGCAAGGCTTTGGGGTGCACACCTTCCGGCTGGTCAATGCAGCAGGTGAGTCACACTTCGTCAAGTTCCATTGGAAGCCCAAGCTCGGCACCCATTCGCTGGTGTGGGATGAAGCGGTCAAGATTTCTGGCGCTGATTCAGACTTCCACCGCCGCGATCTGTGGGAAGCCATTGAGGCGGGTGAGTACCCAGAGTGGGAACTGGGCTTGCAAATCTTCACGGAGGCGCAGGCTTCAGCCTTCAGCTTTGATGTGCTCGACGCCACCAAGCTGATCCCCGAGGAGCTGGTACCGGTAACACCGGTGGGCCGCATGGTGCTCAACCGCAACCCGGACAACTTCTTTGCCGAGACCGAGCAGGTGGCCTTTTGCACCGCCCACGTCATTCCCGGCATCGATTTCAGCAACGACCCGCTGCTGGCCGGGCGCATCCACTCGTACATTGACACACAGATCACGCGCCTGGGTGGCGCCAACTTCCACGAGATTCCGATCAACGCGCCACTGGCACCGGTGGCCAACAACCAGCGTGACGGGCTGCACCGCCAGGCCATCCCACGTGGCCGTGTCGCCTACGAGCCCAACTCACTGGGTGGGGGTTGCCCGTTCCAGGCGGGGGCGGCCGGTTTTGTGTCGTTCCCGCAACCGGTGGACGAGGGCCAGGGCGACAAACTGCGCGGCAAGCCGGAGAAGTTTGCCGACCATTACACCCAGGCGACCTTGTTCTACGAGAGCCAGACCGCCGTCGAGAAGGCGCATATTGCGGGCGGTTTCCGTTTTGAGCTGAGCAAGCTCACGGTGCCTGCGATCCGTGAGCGCATGGTGTCGTCGCTGGTCAACGTGTCAGCAGAACTCGCGGCGACCGTCGCTGCCGGGCTGGGTATGGCGGTACCGGACGCGATGCCGAAGGCGATGGCCGATCCCGCAGCGCCTGAGGTGACCACGTCGCCCGCGCTGTCGCTCACCGCGCTGCCGGGCGACGGTGGCATCCGCTCGCGCAGCGTGGCCATGCTGGTAGCCGATGGCGTGGAGGGGCAGTCCATCGCCGTCGTGCAAGCGGCGTTGCTGGTGGCAGGCGCCTCGGTGCATCTGATCGCACCACGCTTGGGGCCGGTGAACGTCAGCAGCGGCGGGCCGATCGAGGCCACGGGCACGCTGGAAAATTCGCCGCCGGTGCTGTTTGACGGGGTCGTGCTGCCAGACGGTGCTGACGCGATCAAGGCGCTGGCCGGCTATGTGGAGGTGATGGACTTCATCTCCAACCAGTATCGGCATGGCAAGACAATTCTGGCGCTGGGGGCTGCCGGTGCGCTGATCGAGAAATCGGGTGTGGCCACCACGCTGGCCAGCGGTGACGCTGATCCGGGTGTCGTTCTGGGAACTCAAACCAAGGCGGCCACCGCGGCGGCGAGCTTCATCACCGCGTTGGGCAGGCATCGGCATCCGGAACGTGAAGCGGGCACGCTAACTGAGCGGCCATCCGGCGCCTGATTCACGCCCAGCCATCACCTGACCAGCGCCAACGTCACATGGGCATCGGCGTGGGCAACGGTGCGGGGGGTGGCTGGGGATGCGGCACCTGGGATGGCAGCGGCGCAGGCGATGGCGGCGTCGGCATGGGCGGCATCCATTCTGGCGAGGGCGACGGCGAGGGCAATTCAGTGGGGATGTGGGTTGGGTTCATGGGCCCATTTTTCAGGCTGCCAGGCAAGCGGTCTGTGCTTTGGCGCACCGCCGAGAGGCCACGCCGCGGGGAGGCGAAAAATTTGTCCCCAATAGGCGGGCCCAACCCTGTGGACAAGACCCTGAACAAGTCTGGAAACCCGCGCCAGCTATGGCTTGGCGGCGTGTGCTTAACTTTTAGGCACCGGGCCCGACACAACTTGCCTGGCGGTTCGCGCCATCATGGACCAGCCGCCTGCACGCCTCAATGCGTGATCACCACCAGCACGCTGCAGGACGCGTGCTCGATCAAGTTCTTGGAGACGGCGCCTCGCCACCAGCGAGCCGCCCAACCCTCCAAATGCTTATGACCGACCACGATCAGGTTGGCGTCGATGGCGCGGGCACAGCGCACAATTTCAGTCACCGCATCCCCAACCACCAGTTCGCCGCGAGCGCTCAGCCCGCCATCAACCAGCCTGCGCACCCCGGCATCCAGAATCGTCTGGTAGCGCTGTTTCTCGCCGTCGTGCAGCGACTCGCTGTACACACCACCTTCCGGCCCAAGGGTGGTCAGGGGCAGCGGCATCACCGCAATCAGGGTCAACTCTGAGCCGCTCCATTGCGCGATGTCGTGACACGCCAGCAAAGCCTGTTGACCGGTGTCGGAGCCGTCGTAAGCGAGCAAGATACGTTTGTACATGACACACCTCCTGGAGTGATGACGCGGATGTTTCAGCGTTGTGGTTGTCTTAAGTAGTTACCCGGTAGCCCGGCGTATCGCTACTCGGTACTATTCTGTCTCGAGTTGCAGGCTTGCACAGCCAACAATTACAACTATTCAGCCGGAGCACAATTTGTCAGCGACCTTCATTCTCGAAACACATGGCCTGACCAAAGAGTTCAAAGGTTTTGTGGCCGTCAACCAAGTCGATCTGAAAGTTCAACGCGGCCACATCCACGCACTGATTGGCCCCAACGGCGCGGGCAAGACGACGTTCTTCAACCTATTGACCAAGTTTTTGCAGCCCACCAAAGGCCGCATCCTGTTCAACGACACCGACATCACGTCCGAGAAACCGGCGCAGACGGCGCGGCGCGGCATTGTCCGTTCGTTCCAGATCTCGGCGGTGTTTCCCCACATGACCGTGCTGGAGAACGTGCGCGCCGCACTGCAACGCAATCTGGGCACCTCGTTCCACTTCTGGAAAGCCGAAGCCACCCTGCTGCCCCTGCATGCGCGTGCCCACCAACTGCTGGCCGAAGTCGATTTGCAGGACTTTGCCGATGAAATGACGGTCAACCTGCCTTACGGTCGCAAACGCGCGCTGGAGCTGGCCACCACGCTGGCGCTGGAGCCCGAGCTGATGCTGCTAGACGAGCCCACCCAGGGCATGGGCCACGAAGACGTGGACCGGGTCACGCAGCTGATCAAGAAGGTATCAAGCGGGCGCACCATCCTGATGGTGGAGCACAACATGAACGTGGTATCCAAGATTGCCGACCGCATCACGGTGCTGCAACGCGGCGCCATCATTGCCGACGGCCCGTATGCCGAGGTGTCCAAAAATCCTCTGGTCATCGAAGCCTACATGGGCACGGTCAACACCGAACTGCAGGGCGCGCACTGATGACCCAAGAAATGCTTCGCATCGAGAACCTGCATGCCTGGTACGGCGAGTCGCACATCCTGCATGGTGTCAACCTGAACGTGAACGAAGGTGAGGTGGTGACACTCCTGGGGCGCAACGGCGCCGGGCGCACCACCACCCTGCGTGCCATCGTGGGCCTGACCGGCAGCCGCAAGGGCAGCATCAAGATCCATGGCACCGAGACCATCCACCTGCCACCGCACAAGGTGGCCCACCTGGGAGTGGGTTATTGCCCGGAAGAGCGTGGCATTTTTGCCAGCCTGACGGCAGAAGAAAACCTGATGCTGCCGCCCACGCTGGCACCGGGCGGCATGAGCGTGGACGAGATTTACACCATGTTCCCCAACCTGCAAGAGCGCGCCGCCAGCCCCGGCACCCGCCTGTCCGGCGGTGAGCAGCAAATGCTGGCGGTGGCGCGCATTTTGCGCACCGGCGCACGCCTGCTGCTGCTCGATGAAATCTCGGAAGGCCTGGCGCCGGTGATTGTGCAAAAGCTGGCCGAGATGATTCGGACACTCAAGGCCAAGGGCTACACCATCGTGCTGGTGGAGCAGAACTTCCGCTTTGCCGCACCGCTGGCCGACCGCTTTTTTGTGATGGAGCATGGCGCCATCGTCAAGCAATTTGACCAACACGAGTTGACCCAAAACATGGGCATGCTGCAGGACTACCTGGGCGTGTGACGCCGCTCTTTTTTTGACAGACCTCTTCGATCCCCCGCGCCTTTTTATAACTAACCCTCAGGAGACAACATGAAATTCAAGACACTTGTAACCGCCATGGCCATGGGCTTTGCTGGCGCCGCTTCGGCCCAAAACACCGGCCCGGTCAAGATCGGTTTCATCACCGACATGTCCAGCGTCTATGCCGATCTGGACGGCCCAGCCGGCGGCGAAGTCATCAAATGGGCCGCGCAAGACTTTGGTGGCAAGGTCCTGGGCCGCCCGATTGAGGTGCTGACTGCCGACCACCAAAACAAGGCCGACATTGCCAGCGCCAAGGCCCGTGAGTGGATTGATAAGGACGGCCTGTCGATGCTGATTGGCGGCACCAACTCCGGCACCTCGCTGGCGATGGCCAAGCTGGCGGAAGAAAAAAAGCGCCCGTTCTTCTCGATCGGCGCGGGATCGGCCCGCCTGACCAATGAAGCCTGCTCGCCCTACACCGTGCATTACGCCTACGACACCGTGGCGCTGGCCAAGGTGGGCGCCGCTGCGCTGGTGAAGGCCGGTGGCAAAAACTGGTTCTTTCTGACCGCCGACTATGCCTTTGGCCACTCGCTGGAAGCCGACGCATCCACCATCGTCAAGGCCAACGGTGGCACGGTCACCGGTGCGGTACGCCACCCGCTCAATGCTTCCGATTTTTCATCCTTCCTGCTGCAGGCGCAGTCCTCCAAAGCCCAGGTGTTGGCGCTGGCTAACGCAGGGGGTGACTTCAGCAACGCGATGAAGTCGGCCAAAGAGTTTGGTATTTTGAGCAGCATGAAGCCGATCGGGCTGCTGGTGTTCATCACCGACGTGCACAGCCTGGGTCTGGCCAATGCCGAAGGGCTGCAGGTGGCTGACAGCTGGTACTGGAACCAGGACGACGCCTCCCGCAAATTTGCCAAGCGTTTCTTTGACAAATACAAACGCATGCCCACCAGCGTGCAAGCTGCCGACTATTCAGCCGCCAGCAATTACCTCAAAGCCGTGCAAACCGCCGGCACCACCGATGCTGACAAGGTGATGGCCACCCTCAAGGGCATGAAGATCGACGACTTTTACAACAATGGCCAGATCCGCGCCGACGGCCGCATGATCCACGACATGTACCTGTACCAGGTCAAGTCCACCAAAGAATCCACCACACCCTGGGACTACTACAAGATGGTGGCCAAGGTGCCCGGTGACCAGGCATTCACCTCGGTGGCCGACTCCAAATGTGCGCTGCTCAAAAAGTAAGTTGACTTCCCCGGCGGTCAGCGGCGCATGCGGCTGACCGCCCTGTGATTCCTTCAGGACTTCAACCCACAGGCCTCCATGGACATCTTTGGCATTCCCCTTCAAGCCTTTCTGGGCCAGCTGCTGCTGGGCCTGGTCAATGGTGCGTTTTATGCCTTGCTCAGCCTGGGGCTGGCGGTGATCTTTGGCTTGCTGGGGATTGTCAATTTTGCGCACGGTGCGCTGTACATGCTGGGCGCCTTTGCGGCCTGGATCATGCTCGACAAGTTCGGCATCAACTACTGGTGGGCGCTGCTGCTGGCGCCAGTCACCGTGGGGGCACTCGGTGTCGTGATCGAACGGCTATTTCTCAAACACCTCTACAAGATTGACCCCATTTACGGCCTGCTGCTCACCTTTGGCCTGGCGCTGATTGCCGAGGGCATTTTCCGCGAGCTGTATGGCGTCTCTGGCCAGAACTACAACGTGCCTGAGCTGTTGACGGGCGCCACCAACCTGGGTTTCATGGTATTGCCCAACTACCGGGCCTGGGTGGTGGGGGTGTCGCTGGCGGTGTGCCTGGGCACCTGGTACCTGATCGAGCGAACCCGGCTGGGTGCATATTTGCGCGCCGGGACTGAAAACGCCGCGCTGGTGCAGGCCTTTGGCATCAATGTGCCGCTGATGGTGATGCTGACCTACGGCGCGGGTGCCGCGCTGGCGGCGCTGGCCGGTGTGCTGGCCGCGCCCATCATCCAGGTCAACCCGCTGATGGGCTCCAACCTGATCATTGTGGTGTTTGCCGTGGTGGTGATCGGCGGCATGGGCTCCATCATGGGCTCGATCCTGACCGGCCTGGGCCTGGGGGTGATTGAGGGCCTGACACGGGTGTTTTACCCGGAAGCGTCGAGCATTGTGGTCTTCATCATCATGGTGATCGTGCTGATGATTCGCCCGGCCGGCCTGTTTGGCAAGGAAGTCTGAGATGAGCGCCGTCCTGAAACCACTCACCCCCGATCAACCCATGCCCAAAACTGCCAAACTCCTGCAGGTGACCTACCTGGTGATCCTGATCCTGTTGCTGGTGGCGCCGATGCTGGGTCTGTACCCGGTGTTTGTGATGAAGCTGCTGTGTTTTGCGCTGTTTGCCTGCGCCTTCAACCTGCTGCTGGGCTTCACCGGCCTGCTGTCTTTTGGCCACGCCGCCTTTTTTGGCTCGGCCGCCTATGTCACCGGCTATCTGATCAAGTCGCACAACCTCACGCCAGAGCTGGGTATTGCCGGCGGTGTGATCGGGGCGGCGCTGATCGGCCTGGTGGTGGGGCTGGTGGCGATTCGCCGGCAAGGCATTTACTTCGCCATGATCACACTGGCGATGGCGCAGATGATTTACTTCATCTGCCTGCAAGCGCCGTTCACCGGCGGTGAAGACGGCCTGCAGGGCGTGCCGCGTGGCGCACTCTTTGGCATGCTGTCGCTGCAGTCGGACACGGCCATGTACTACCTGGTGGTGGCGGTGTTTGTGGCGGGTTTTCTGGCGGTGTCGCGCATCGTGCATTCGCCGTTTGGCCAGGTGCTGAAGATGATCCGTGAAAACGAGCCGCGCGCCATTTCGCTGGGCTACCAGGTCGACCGTTACAAATTGCTGGCGTTTGTGCTCTCAAGCGCGTTGGCCGGGCTGGCGGGCTCGCTCAAGACCTTGATCATGGGGTTTGCCACCTTGTCTGATGTGCACTGGACGATGTCGGGCGAGGTGATTTTGATGACGCTGCTGGGCGGCGTGGGCACTTTCTTTGGCCCGGTGCTGGGCGCCGGCATTGTGATTGCGCTGCAGGACACGCTGGCCGACAAGGTGGGCTCCTGGGTCAATGTGATCATTGGCGTGATTTTTGTGCTGTGTGTGCTGGCGTTTCGCAAGGGCATCGTGGGCGAACTACAGAGCTTTCGGGAACGACGCCGTCGTCGCGGTGCCCAGTAGCCAACGGAGGTGATGCCCGCAACGGCGCCAGCCGTTGGGCTGCAGGGTTGGCAGTTTCAAATTGCAATGCATTTATGGAGAGTGATCATGACCATCATCGTCGCCTACGTGCCTCGTCCTGAAGGACAGGCCGCCCTGGCCAAAGGGATTGAGATGGCGAAAGAACGCAACGAGCGCCTGGTGGTGGTCAATGCCGGACGGGGCGGCAACAAGGAAGACCCCGCCGTGACCGATGCGCTGGATGCCGAACGAATTGCCGCCTTGATGGCGAGCGCCGGTGTCGATGCTGAGTTCAAGCAGTTTGTCCGGGGCCAAAGTGCGGTGGCAGAGATTGAAGCGTTGGTCGATAGGCTGCAGGCTTCGTTGCTGGTGATTGGGCTGAGAAAGCGCACGCCCGTGGGCAAACTGGTCATGGGCAGTGTGGCGCAGGACATCTTGCTGTCGGTGTCCTGCCCGGTGTTGGCCGTCAAGGCCTGAGACAAGTTTCATTTACCTGTACGCGGTTGCGCGCCATCGGCGGTTGAATTTGTCGGTGGCTGTTGGTTTTGGTTGAGGTCTGTGACGAGACCCACGGTCATGGGGGGATGGGTGTTTTCAAGGGCAGTGTCGTCCATAGGCCGGTTGCGGGTGTTCACGACGGGCAGCTTTATGGTGATCCAGCTCGAACCCAGTCCGCAGCCGTTCGTGGTTAACTTCAACGTGCCCATAGCGGTCAGCCACCGTTCAAGGAAGCAGACATTCAAACTCGCATGGGAATCAGTAAGCTGACACTCACAGTCACAGGGCCATTTCCACCGACTTTGCGACTCTTTTGCAGCGTTTGCCGACAGCTACGAATGCCAGCTTTCGGGTGGACCAATTTCATGAGAATATCCTTCACGTCACAACACTGCGCCGCAATCCATTGATGTCGCGTTGGGGTGTCACACCGAAAAGATGAGCGTATTCGCGGCTGAACTGCGAAGGACTCTCGTAACCGGTTTGGAACGCCGCATTGGCTGGGTCGAGGTGCTCATTGCGCATCAAACGTGCCTGCACAAAAGGTGATTAGGGCCACTGAAAAAAATCGTTGGCCTTGACGAATATCACAGGCTCGTCGCAAGTTTAGACCTAGGATGAGTCCCATGAAATCCCTTCGCGCCGCATCCTTCTGGGTTGCAGCATTGCTCTTGCCAGGAGGTGCGACTTTACTGAAGCCGATGGCAATCAGAACTTTAAAACGGAACAAGACAGAGCGCGCATCTGCGCATTTGCCCCCGAAAAGTCAGCTATGAAACGCCACAACGGCAGCTGGTTAGGCCGAACTGCATCCTGTATTTTTTCCTTGGCGCTACTTGTCGGCCTTGTGGAAACGGCGAATGCAGATAGCGAATATGACGCGCAGGCTGGATTGGCGCTGATCAATGCCCAACGCGCCTACGACCAGGGCCTGACGGGGGCCGGTGTTTTGGTTGGCGTAGCGGACACCGGTATCGCACTCAATCATCCTGAATTTGCAGGGCGTGATTTTGTTCTGAAAACCATCTATAACAGTTCTGCTGTGGAAGACGGTTGGGAATTTTGGATTAATCCTGACAAATTTCCGGTGGACGATTCAAGTGGCCATGGATCACATGTTTCCGGAACCATTGCTGCGCGCCGGGACGGAATCGGCATGCATGGCGTCGCCTACGATGCAAGACTCGTGGTGGCGGGTATTGGAGATGCACAAGGACGAATCGACCGCACCGACGAAGGGCTTCGCTATTTGGTGCAATCTGGTGCCAAAGTCATCAACAACAGTTGGGGTTCGTCGGCAGTAATAACGGACTTTACGCGGGAAGCAGTTATCAACGAGCCGCTGCTTGGTGTTGTACGCGAAGCGGTTGCAGCTGGCACCCTGATGGTCTGGGCCACCGCAAATTCTTCAAAGAACCAGCCTAGTTTGCAAGCTGGTCTTCCCTATCTCTTTCCGGAGCTCGCAGCGACTTGGGTGGCGGTGAACGCACTGACACTCAACGGTGAGAAAACCAATTACGGCAACGATTGCGGTGTCGCGGCAGGATGGTGCATTTCTGCTCCCGGCGGCGATAACGCTCTAGAAGGGGTGTTCTCGGTCAATGTGCCCGATTCATTTCATGATCAGGCCCTCGCTGTTTTGCATCAGTATTACCCCGAGGACTATCCGGCAGCAGAAGGAAATTACGTGCGCATGTCCGGCACATCAATGGCCGCGCCGCATGTCTCTGGCGCACTCGCTGTGCTGATCCAGGCCTTCCCCTATTTGACTGCTGAACAGATCAAGACGGTCATGTTCACGACGGCCACGGATATCGGCGCACCGGGGGTGGATGACGTTTTTGGATGGGGTTTGCTGAACCTCGGCAAAGCGGTCGACGGCCCCGGCCAACTGACCTCTATGTGGCAAGTGGATACCCAAGGCATGTCGTCCGCCTGGCGCAATGACATCTCAGGCACGGGTGGTCTGACGAAGATGGGGAGCGGGACGCTGACGCTTGCCGGGGCCAACACCTATGTGGGCCCCACGATCATTAGTGATGGGCGTTTGCTGGTCAATGGTTCCATCATCTCGGATAGCACGGTCATGAGCGACGGCACCCTGGGGGGGACCGGACAGGTTGGCCGCGTCCTTGTCAAAAATGGTGGCACGCTGGCGCCCGGAAACTCTCCCGGAACCCTGTTTGCCAGTGGTTCCGTGGTTCAGGAGGCGGGGAGCAATCTCGCTATCGAAATTGACGGCACGGGCCATGCCAATGGTGCTGGCAACTACGATCGGCTGGTTCTCACAGGTGCGCAGGCACAGTACACAGCCGACGGAACGGCAAGTATCCTCCTGCGCGGTATTGCGGGCGACGCGACCAATACTTACAGCCCGCCCTTGGGCCAGGGATTTCAGATGGTCACCGCGCCTGGAGGCATCCTTGGCAGCTACGACGCTATCGGCCAGCCGAGCGATGGGCTGCTGCCCGGCACTCGGCTGGACATGGTCTATGGCAGCCAAGCCTTGAGTCTCTACAGCACGCCGGCCGCGTATAGCGATCTGTGTCAGGCAGGTGTAGCGAACAATCGCAACCGGCAACAGCTTGGTGCCGCACTGGACGCACTCCGGCCCGTCGCGGGCGTGCGCGAAGGCAAGCAAGAGATCAAGTTGCTCTTCGACGGCCTGGCACCGCAAACCGCAAGCAGTCTACCGGCTGCACTGGATCAACTCGGCGGTGTGGGCTACGCCCAGTTGATCGGGATGAATCTCGAGAACAGCAAATTCATCGCCGACCAAACGATGCTTGCCGTCGCCGGCCGGCGGCGTGCTGGCGAGCGGCGCGGCATCAAACAAGACATCAGCGAAGGGACCGGGGAGCCTGGAGAAGAACTCTGGGGGCGGGCATTAGGCCGCGTATCGACATGGCGAGGAGACGGTACTGGCTACACCATGGATGATTCATTGGGCGGCTTGATCGGTGGAAAGCAGAAGCGAATCGATGCTGAGACGCTGGCTGGTTTCTCGGTTGCCTACGCAGAAAGTACCCCCAGCATTCACCAAAACATGGGGAGCGGGTCGCAACAGAACTTTCAACTGATGGGTTATGCCAGTCGCTCGTTCGAAGATGGCTCGTTCGTGCAAGGCGCGGTCGGCGGGGGAGCAGGAAGGATCGCGGCAACGCGTCCGGTCGCCATCCTCAATACCCAGTTCAGCGCGAACATTGACACGGCCAATCTGGCAGCCTCCGTAATGACCGGCTGGGCCAGCGGGGAGAATGACGATGTGCTCTACGAAGGCTATCTGGGAGCAAGCCACCTATCGTCGCGCAGTTTGGCATTCACGGACGGCAACCAGCATATGGCCAGCCTCATCCATGCGAAAACGACGACCAATAAATCTTTCGTAGTGACGCTTGGTGGTGCCATCAGCGTACCGATCAAGACCCATGAGTTCGAATGGCATCTCTCGGCGCAGGCCGCTTGGACTCGGGAATTGGTTGATGCCCGTGCGACGCTTAATGCCAGTTTACTTGGCAAGCCCTACGAAGTAAGCAGTGGCGCGATCGGGCGCGATCGCGTAACACTGGGGCTCGGCCTCTTGGGATATTTAGAGAAGCAAACCAGCATCGTGCTTGATGTCACCTATCAGTCAGCGAATAACTGGACATCCACGGCAGCTACGGCCTCGATTCAGTTCGCGTTCTAGTGAAGTGAGGCGTCCTGCGGATTAGCTCGAGTTACACGCGTAGGCTGTCCAACGACGGCCATGTGGCGTGCACTTCGGCTACCTGGCCGACAGCAATCAGCCAAGCAGGAGCCGGTGGCCTTGGAAATTTGCATTTTTTCCCTCAATACCCGTATAGGCTGCAAGCAGTCCACCAGGGTTGCCTGACCGAAATCATCCAACCGAGCAACTGGCTCCATTGTCTGTACCTGGTCGATGGCGGGTACAGCGACCCTCAAACTCGATGCCACATTGCTGACGGTCAGGCTCAAGGTCGACTGACTGGTCTGGAGTAAGCATTTCGGGGAAACCTATGTCAGCTCCCGCTGCCTTGCAGTCCCACGTTCTGCCCCATTTCTAGCCAAAGGCACCAGCCGACCATCGCCCGGACAACGCAGCGCCATGCGTGGACTAATTTGTCCATGCTGGCCCCACCCCGCTGACTTCCAGCCTTACCCCCCTTCACCGCCTGACAGCCGGACAAATTTATCCGTGCCCGATCTGTAGCCAAAACCACAAAACCCATACATAACAAGGACTTAAAAACAGTTCCGGACCTGGCACCCAACTTGCAAAAGAGTCGCATGCACTACCTTGGCGCCGACCCTGCCGAACACCGTGATGTGTTGACCATCGCGCAGCAGCTTGCGCGATACCTGCGGGATCACCCGGATGGCTGTGACACGGCCGAGGGCATTGCCCGCTGGTGGATGGACCCCCTTGAGGCGGCAGTACCGGAGGTGATGATGGAAGCCGCCTTGGCCTGGATGACCGCATGCCAGTTGATGGAAGCGCTACACGCCGCCGACGGGCGGATTCGCTACCGGCTCGCCAGCGACGCCGCCGACATCAACGCCAAACTGGCGGCCATGGTGCGCGACCCCCACTCGGTCTTGCCTTGCGACACCGCGCAACAGCCCAGGCAGGTGCACTGATGGCCAGCATCTCTGCCATCCACGCCCTGACCAGCGGTCTGGCCCAACTGCTGTCACGCAGCTACCAGTTGCAGCCGATTGCGGGCTTGAGCTGCAAGTTCGAACCGGCTGGTATTTCCGACTTCAAGAAGCTCGATGGGCAAGACGCCAAGGTCACGATCCTGCTGTACCGCATCACCCACAACGAGCATTTGCGCAACCGGCCGCCCGCCACGCTGCCATCCGGGCGCCCGGCGCCGCTCACCCTCAACGCCCACTTGCTGATCACCGTGTGGGCCGATGCGGCGCTCAAGGAACAAAGCCTGCTCGCCTGGACGCTGCGCGAACTGCACCTGCACCCGGTGCTGGACCGCAGTGTGTTCACCGACATCGGTGGCTTTGGTGCGGGCGACATCGTGTCATTGGCGCCCGAAGATCTGACGCTCGATGACCTGAGCAAACTCTGGCAAGTGCTGGTGCCACCAATGCGCCCGTCGCTGGGGTATGTGGCACGCAACGTGATGCTGGATCTGGACCCGGTGCCAGACTTTGCGCCGGTTGCCGCCGTGCGGTTGATCCTGGACGACGACGTCGCCACCGTGAGCCAGGGTGCGCCATGAACGAGTGCATCGACCGCCGTGTCTTTGGCGCCATCGAATTCGTCAATGATTTGACCGACGCCCGCGTGCTGGAGCCGCTGCAGGTCACAGCGCCCGCTGGCCTGACCTTGCTCAGAAACCGCAGCGGCCTGTATGTGATACGCGCCATCGACGGTGAAGACGACTACACGCGCCAATTCGATGACCCGCCCGCCCAACCAGCGCGTCAACCGTTCACGCTGAGTGTGCAAGACCCGCAGGCCCGCTTCCTGCCGCAAAGCTTCACCTTGCTGCTGCCGCGCTGGCTGGAAGCGCCCGGGGCGCCGGTGGACGATGCCGACAACGCCTTGCGCCCGGTGCGAATTCGCTTGATCCCTGGCGCCGCCCTTCCCCTGCGCGCCACCTGGGCCGTGCTGCGCCTGCAGGTGGTGGTGGCAGGCAGTCAACCACCGGTGGGTTTGGCCAATGTGCTGGTAGAGGCAAGCCCCGGCGCGGTCGGGCTGGGTGTGCGCCGCACCTTGACCGACCGCCATGGCGAGGCTTTGGTGATCATTGCCGACGCACCACCGATCCTGCCCGACAGCGGCCCGGTCGGGCTGACGCGCGATTTCAAACTGGCCATCAGCCTGGTGCTCGATGCCAGCGTGGTGCGCACCAGCGCCGACAAGATTCATCCGCTGGCCGACCCGACCCTCATCTTGCAACGCCAGACCGCTGGCGCAGCAGGCGTGACGGTTGTATCTGCCAGCGGCCAACTGCTGCGCGCCGGGCAAAGCCGACGTGCTGTGGAGCAGGTCACATGGCCCTGAACCCATTTCAGGCGAGCCATATTTTCCAGGGTCCAAGCCAAGGAGGTGAAACGTGCCCGAATACCTAGCACCTGGCGTTTACGTCGAGGAAGTGAGTTTCAGATCCAAGTCCATCGAAGGGGTTGGCACCAGCACCTGTGCTTTTGCCGGCCCCACCCGAAAAGGACCGAGCGGGGTGGCGCCCGAACTGCTCACCAGCTTCGCCGATTTCGAGCGCACCTACGGCGGCCTGGACGACCTGGCCTTTGATGGCGACACCGACGCGGCCCACAACCGCAACTACATCGCCCACGCCGCTCAAGCCTTCTTCAACAACGGCGGCGCGCGGCTGTACGTGGTGCGCGCCCTCAGCGCCGACGCCAAGCGTGCCTCCGCCAAGGGCACACCGGTGGTGCCAGCCTCCGGCGGCGGTGCGGAAAAGGCCTGGTTTGAGGCGCGCTTTGTCGGCACCCACTTCAACCAGGCCACAGTCACGGTGCAACAGGTCAGCACGCCCACCAGCATCAAGGCGCTGGGCGGTCTGCCCGACGGCAGCGCGGTGCGGGTGCACAAAAAGGACAAGGACGCCACCCTGATGGGTGTGTGGACCAAGGCCGCAGGCAGCTGGACGCAGCTTGACCCGCCCACCCCGCTGGTCATCACCGATCTGGGCAAAGACCTGGACGCAGCCCTCTACAACGCGGTATTGCTGAGCTTCAACGTCAGCGTCGATGCCGGTCCGAACGACAGCACCGGCTTCACCGGCCTCACGCTGGGCAGTACCAGCCCAACGTGGATCGGCAGCGTGATGGCCGACAAGCCCGCCACCCGCGCCGCGCAGCTGGTGCAACCCGTGGCACTGCAATTGGGTGCCACGGCGCCCACGGTGGTGGAAATGCTGGCGGCCTTTGGCGGCGGCAAGCTCGACAGTGAGGGTGCCGAGCCTCACAAGACCTACACACTCAGCGGCGGCACCGACGGCGCTGCACCCGGTGCGGACGAGTACGCCGAGGCGCTCGGCATTCTGGTGGGTCTGGAAGACGTGTCCATCGTGGCGGCACCGGGTTATTCGGCCTTCTACACCGACGCCGACCCCGACACCTACCAGGCCATCCAGGACGCGCTGCTCACCCACGTGGCCGACCCGCGCCGCTACCGCATGGCCGTGCTGGATGCGCCTCCGGCCGTCACGCCCGGCGTGATGCGAGAGTTGCGTGGCCTGGTCGATTCCAACCGCGCCGCGCTGTATTACCCGTGGGTCATCGCGGCCAACCCGCTGGCCGGGCCCAGCAGCACGCAGCCCGCTGAGATCGCGCTGCCACCCTCGGGCCACGTCTGCGGCATCTACGCCCGCAACGACATCGAGCGTGGCGTGCACAAAGCACCCGCCAACGAGGTGGTGCGCGGTGCGCTGCGTTTCGAGCCCTCGGTCAACACCGGCCAGCAGGAGTTGCTCAACCCGATCGGCGTGAACTGCCTGCGCCTGCTGCAAGGCCGCGGCTTGCGCGTCTGGGGCGCGCGCACCATCTCCAGCGACCCGGAGTGGAAGTACCTCAACGTGCGGCGCTACTTCAACTACATCGGCGCCTCCATCGACCGCGGCACGCAATGGGCGGTGTTTGAGCCCAACGGCGAGATGTTGTGGGCCAACGTCAAAGGCACCATCGGCGACTTCCTCTACAACGAGTGGCGCAACGGCGCGCTCCTGGGCAGCAAGCCCGAGGAAGCCTTCTTCGTGCGCTGCGACCGCAGCACCATGACGCAGAACGACCTGGACAACGGCCGCCTCATCTGCCTGATTGGCGTGGCGGTGGTCAAACCCGCCGAATTCGTGATCTTCCGCATCGGCCAAAAGACCGCCGACGCCAAGAGCTGAACCCTGTAGCCCCACGCAGCAAGGAGCCTTCAAATGATTCAACGCGACACCCCTTATGGTGCGTTCAACTTCCAGGTGGACCTGGGCACGGGCGTGGTGGCCGGGTTCTCCGACGTGTCGGGCCTGGTGACCGAGATGACCGTGGCCGAGTACCGCAACGGCACCGACGCCGAAAACCATGTGCGCAAAATCCCCGGCATACACAAGGTGGGCGACGTCACCTTCAAACGCGGCCTGATCGGCAGCAAAGACCTGTTCGACTGGATCAAGCAGACCCGCACCGACGGCTACAAAGCCAAGCGCACCGTCGTCATCCACCTGCAGGACGAAGCCCGCAGCGGCCCGGTGGCCACCTGGCGACTGCAAAACGCCATGCCGCTCAAATACACCGGCCCCACGCTCGCTGGCAAGGGTGGCGGCGACGTGGCGATGGAAGAACTGGTGTTGTCCTGCGAGGGCTACCAGGTCGAGTGACCCTGGCCCAAGCGCCCCCACCGAGCCGCTATGTCCATCACCCGCCTTCGCCCAGGCCTGAGCTTTGAGCTTGCCGCGCCTGCTACCAGCCACCCGCTGCGCAGCGATATCGCCTGCTTTGTGGGCACGGTGGCGCGGCGGCGTGCGGGGTTGGTGACCGGACCGCAACTGCTACCGGTGGTGCTGCAGCGGTGGCTGGTGTCGCATCAGGTGAGCAGCGTGGGTGGTTTGCCGCTGGCCCGGTTGCGTGTGGCACTCGACACACCCGACCGCTTTTCGCAAAGCCTGCTGGCCCAGAGTGGCGGGATGGATGAGCGCTCAGCCCTGACCAACTTCCTGGAAAAGCACACCGCCAGTAGCGATCAGCAGCCGCTGTTCGCCAGCCTGCTGCAGGCCTGTCGTGAGCTGAGTCCTTTGCCAGAGGCGCTGGTCGAAGACCTGCGGCAACGCGAATTCCATCCCGGCGGGCTTTTGCTTGGCAATGAACTGGCCGCCTGGACGCGGGTGCAGCGCCTGCTGAACCTGCCGGTGCGGCTGGACAGTTTCGAAGCCTTCAGCAGCCTGTTTGCCTGGGACCAGCGCGGCGTGCGTGACCGCACCGTGCGCCCGGCCGACCCAGTGGTGGCCACACCGCTGGGTGTGGCCTTGCGGGCTTTTTTTGGTGAAGGCGGTCGCCGCGCCTGGGTGGTGCGCACCGGCGACCCCAGTGCCCTGTTTGAATCCGCCGTCAGCCGCTTTGCCGCCTGCTTCCCGGAAGCTGATCAGGGCAACGAGTACGACACCGACCGCTGCCCGCAACTGCCGGGCATCCGCCGCCAGGTGAAACTGGGCATGCCGGTCGGTCTGCTGGGCAGTGCCCCGCCACCCGCCCTGTCAGCCACCGACTGGGTAGGGCTGGAGCACGTTTACGGACTTGCGGAGGTGAGTTTCGCCCTGATGCCCGATCTGGTGGACGCCTGCGCGCAGCCGCTGAGTGGCGACGTGCCACCGGCTGAAGTGACCAGCAGCGAAGAGCGGTTTGTCGACTGCGTGGCTGAAGTTGCCCCCGCCTCCCAGCCAACCGGGCGCCGCCTGGCGCCACCGCGCCTGAACAGCCGGGGGCTGGAAGTCTGGCGCCAGTTGCAACTGCGCGCACTGCATCTGCTGGACAACCCCGGGCGCGCCCACGCCCGGCGCGATGTGCAACTGCTCGCCTCGCTGCCCCTGCTGGGCGATGGCCGCGAGCTGCCAGCGCCCTCACAGTGGGTGCCCTGGATGGCACGCACACCGGGATGGCTGCGCAGCACCAGCGTGGCCGACGACACGCTGCTGAGCGATCGCCTACAGCTGGCCTACCCGTGGCTGATCACCGCCGACAGCGCCGACGCCCAAGGCGGCGTGGAAGCGCCCGAAGGCAGCCTGGCCGGTGTGCTGGCGCGCAACGCCCTGGAGCGCGGCGCCTACCGCTCAGCCGCCACCCGGCCGCTCTTGCGCTACCAAGACAGCGCCCCCGCCCTGCCCTGGACCCAGGTGCAGCAAGAGGCCACCTGGACGCCGCTGGGCGCGCTCACCCTGGCTGAGCGTGTGTGCCTGCTGGGACCGAGTCCGCTCGGGGCCCAATTGCTCTCGGATGTGAGCTGCTCGGCCGACCCGCGCACCCGTCAGGCCGCCGTGCGTCGCCTCATCAATGTGGTGATCCAGTCCGCCCGGCGCGCCGGTGACGACTTTGCCTTTGAGCCCAACGGCGAGCGCCTGTGGGCCCGCGTGCGTGAGCGGCTGAACGACCTGATGCGCAGCCTGCTCAACGCGGGGGCGCTGTCCACCGATGGCACGCCGTACAGCGTGCGCTGCGGCCGCGACACCATGCAGCAGCGCGACATCGATGACGGCCGACTCATCGTGCAGATTGCGCTGCAACCCGCCCAGCCGGTGCAGCGCATCGTGGTGGTGCTGAACCTGCGCGACGCTGGCACCGCGCCAGTGTTTGCCAACGCCGCCTGAGCCCCCGAACGGATGCCCACCATGGCCGATCTCACCCGCCCCGGCAACGACGGCTTTGAAGCACCGCTGTTTGGCAACCGCTTTGTGGTGGCGTTCACCCGCGAGCCGATTGCCGCGCGCGGTGGTGGCAACGACGACCGCAGCAGCGAAGCACTGTGCCAGGGCGCTTTTTCAGAGGTCTCGGGCCTGGAAGCTGCCATGGCGCCCAAAACCATCCAGGAAGGTGGTGCCAACTATGGTGCCCACCAGCGCGCCGGCCAGGTGAGTTTTGCCACCGTGGTCCTCAAGCGCGGTTTGACCCAGGCCAGCGACCTGTGGCACTGGTGGGGCCTGTTTGCCGGTGCGCGCACCGACGCCACGCGCGCCAACGGCGCCTTCGCCCACCGCCTGACCGTGCGCATCACCCTGCTGGACCTGCAGAGTAACCCGGTGCTGAAGTGGCGGCTGGAGCGCGCCATGCCGGTCAAGTTCAAGGCAGCCGATTTCAACGCCCGCAGCGCGGACGTGGGCATTGAAGAAATCCACCTGGTTCACGAGGGCCTCTTCATTGAGGCGGCCTGACATGCGCATTCCCGACGAACACAAGGCCAAGCTGTTCAAGGTCAACCAGGCCTGCCCGGGGCAGGAGCCCGGTGCTACCAGCGCGGACGCAGTGCTGGTGCAGTTCAACCCGACATCCCTGTCTTATTCGGTGCAGAACACGCTGGAGAAAAAGGGGCGCGATGCCAACGCCAAACAGTTCGTGGCCCAGACCACCGCCAAGCTGGAGTTCGACTTGGTGTTTGACAGCACGCACGACGGCGGCGATGTGCGCAGCGAGACAGACCGCATCAAGCAGTTCCTCAACCCGGGCGACAAAGCCACCAACAAGGATCAGGCCCCGGCCTTGGTGGGTTTCCGCTGGGGCACTTTCCTGTTCAAGGGCATCGTTGAAGCGTTCCGGGAAAACCTGGACTTTTTCTCCGCCGAAGGTGTGCCGCTGCGCTCCACGCTGAAGATCGGCCTGTCCTCGCAAGACCCGAAAGACGTGTTCGCAAGCTTGCCACCTGGCCACCCCGATGCCGCGGCGGCTGCGGGTGGCAGCGTGAGCCTGGCCAGCCTGGGCAGCCGCGGCACCAGTGGCATGGCGGCGCAAGGCGGCAACGCCAACGCGGGCCGCGCCTTGGCCGCCAGCAACGGTTTTGAGAGCATGCGCAACCCCGGTGTGGGTGTGGCCGCGGTGGTGGGTGGCGGTATCCAGCTCAAAGCTGCGGTGAGTTTTTCGGCAGGCGCCTCGGTGGGCGTGGGCGTGGGCGTGGGCGTGGGCGTGGGCGTGGGCGTGGGCGTGGGCGTGGGCGTTGGCCTGGGCGCAGGCGTCGGCGCGGGCAGCAAGGGTGCCAGCAGTTTGCAGGCTTTTTCCGGACTGGGTACCAGCAAGGCCAGTGCGGGTGTCCCGGCACTTAACACCAGCGCGCTTCTGCCCGCCGCGCCGCCACCGGCCCTGGCAGTAGGCAGTGGTTTTGCACTGGGCGGTCAGGCCATCAGCCCCAGTTCATCGGGCATGCGGGCCGACATGGGCCCCAGTGCCCGCATCAAATTCGACTGAGGAACACAGCATGGCCGTTGTCATTGAAGAACTGGATGTGCAAACGCTGCCTGCACCCGAAACGCCCGCTGCGCCCGCCAACGAGGCAGCTGGGGCCAACGTGGCGCTGATGGAGGCCGCCTTGCAGACCGTACTGCAGCGCGAAGCCTGGCGGCTGGAGCGACTCGCCGCCGACTGAGCACACACCATGGGCGAAAGCAACCTGTCCCAACTGGCCCTGTACTCGGCGCGGCCCACGCTGCGCATCGACGGGCAGGACAACGCCATGGCAGGCAGCCTGCTGCAGTCGCTGGTGATGCGCGAGCAGGAAGGCGCCTTGTCCAGCCTGGAGGTCAGTTTTGTCAACTTCACGGCCCGCGAAAGTGGCCAGGTTGGCCCGGCCTTTGAAGATGAGCAGGTGCTCAAACTGGGCAGCCAACTGAAGGTGTACGCCGGTGAAGCCGCCGCGCCCACCGAGATTTTTTCCGGGCTGGTCAGCGCGCTGGCATTCGCCTTCGATTCCGAGGGCCCGCCCCGCCTGATTCTGCAGGCCGAAGACAGCGCCCAGCAAGCCCGCATGACGCGCCGGATCGCGGTTTATGAGAACCAGTCCGTGGCCGACATCGCGCGCGACGTGGCCAGCCGCATGGGCCTCACAGCTACCGTCACCGGCCTCACCGAGGTGGCCGATCTGGAAGTGCAGTTCGACGAAAGCGACCTCGCTTTTTTGCGCCGCCTGCTGGCGCGCCATGGCGCCGACATGCAGGTGGTGGGCCGCGAGCTGCAGGTGGCGCCGCGCCAGGACGTGCAGCGCAGCCAGATCACCCTGCGCCTGCACAGCCAGTTGCACAAGCTGCAGGTGGTGGCCGACCTCGCACACCAGGTAACTGAGGTCAAGGTCACTGGCTTTGACCCCAGCCAGGGCAGCGCCGTGTTGGGCAGCAGCCGTGGCGCAGCGCTGGGCCCGGGCAGCGGCCGCACCGGGCAGGCGCTGCTGCAGCAAACCTGGGGTGATCGGGTGCAACAGACCGCACACCGGCTGGCGCTGAGCCAATCCGAGGCCGACGCGCTGGCCCAGGCCGAAATGGCGCAACGCGCCCGGCGTTTCGTGCGGGTACAGGGTCAGTGCGAGGGCAACCCGGCCCTGCGCGTGGGCACCCACCTGACGCTAGCCGGTGTGTCGCCGCGTTTTGACAACACCTACTACGTCACCGCCTGCACGCACCGTTACGACATGCAGCGCGGGTTTGAGACTGAATTCAGCGCCGAGTGCGCCTACTTCGGTAACCCGGCCTGAGGTCGCGAAAGAACGCCATGCCACGCGACACCCTGCCCCTCTCCAGCTTTGGCGTGCCGCTGCACGCGCTGGCCCTGCCCTACCTCGGCCGGGTCACTGACGTGGACGATCCTGAACAGCTGGCGCGGGTGAAAGTGGAACTCTACGCACTCGATACCGATGCCGATGTGGCCCTTTGGGCCCGCGTGGCCAGCCCGTTTGCCGGCGCCAACCGGGGTGGTTTTTTCATCCCGCAGGAAGGCGACGAGGTGCTGGTGGTGTTTGTAGGCGGCGACGCGCGGCATCCAGTGGTGGTGGGTGGCCTCTGGAACGGTGCCTCGACACCGCCCGAAACCTTGAACGGCCGGGTGGACCGCTGGAGCCTCACCGGCAAGGCCGGCACCCGCATCGCCATCGTCGAGGAAAGTGACGCTACCTGCAAGATCGAATGTTCCACCCCGGGCGGTGTGACGCTGACCCTGACCGACGCGAGCGGCGGCAACGTCACCATCGAATGTGCCGGCAACACCATAACCCTGGCGCCGGCGGGCATCACGGTGGAGTCGCCCGCCAAGGTGAAAGTGCAGGCGGCCAGCGTGGAGGTGACTGCGGCGACGGTCAAGGTGGACGCCGCCATGTCCAATTTCTCGGGCGTGGTCAAGTGCGACACGCTGATCACCAACGCGGTGGTGTCGACCTCGTACACCCCCGGCGCAGGCAACATCTGGTGAGTCCGACATGAGCGCAGCAACCATCACCCCACCGCCCAAAAGCCCGCCGCGCCCGCTGGCCCTGCGTGCACCGTCGGCACAGGCGCCCGGGCAGGCCCATCCGGTGCTGCTCAGCGGCCTGCGGGCCGACCCGCGTGCGGCTCCAGCGGCGCCGGTGATCGTGGCGCGGCGCGACCAAGACTTTGTCGAAGGCCTGCTGGCTGATTTGGGTGATGCCAGCGCCCACGCCGCGCTGCTGGCCAGCACACCTACCCGCCACCAGGGTGTACCGCGCCTGTTCCAGCCGGTGCAGCGCGTGTTCAACCTGGTGGTGATGGAGGTTTTTTGCGACCTACCCGGCCAGCCGCGTCTGGACCCCAGGAAGATCGAGAGCAGCGGCTTCGTGTTGCGCCGTGTCGTGGGCAGCCAGAAGTTGGCCTGGCTCAAAGCCGGCACGCAAGTGTTCGGCTGGGAGGCGGTGGACGAGAGCCTGGACCCGGCGCAAGACCGACGCGGCCTGGCGGTGAACCTGGGCCACCCGGTGCTCAACGCGCTGGCGCCGAGTCAGCGTGCCGTGCGCACCGCTGGCAGCGCCCGACTGGCTGGCGCCAAAGTGGCGGTGAGCGAAGACGTGCAACCGCTGTTCAAGACACCGCCCGAGGTGGCTGATGGCGTGGCCCGCACGCTGCTGTTCGGCACCCTGCGGGTGAGTTCGGGTGAACTCACTGAGCACGCCGCCACGCCGCCGGTGTTTGGCAGCACCCCGCAAGAGCGCCAGCAACTGGCCGACGATCTGGTGGTGTATTTGCGCCAGGGCGGTGCCCGCACGCTGCCGGTGCCCACGGCCCGCAGCTTCAGCACCGAGCAATGGACTGCGGCTGCGCAGGAAAAACCATCGAGCTTGTCCCCTGCCGAATTCCGGGCGCTGGACGCTCAGCTGGGCGCGCTGCTGCTGCAGCTGGGCAACGAGTTCAACGCCTTCGGCAGCGGTACCGGCCCGGCTGCCATGCAAGCCGCGCTGCGCCAGTTGCAGGTGGAAAGTGATGTGCGCAACAGCCAAGGGCAAGTCACCCGCACCGACCGCAGCAGCGCTTACGACTTTCTGCTGCGCGCCAAGGCAGTGCTGCTGGACGCGGTACCCGGTGCCGCCCTCACCCTGCCCGACCGCTGGGGCGCAGTCAGCGACACGCTGGCGCAGGCGATTTTTGAGGCGTCGCTGCTGTGCCTGCAGCAACAGTTTGCGCAGCTGCTGCCCGCCCGAGGGCGCTTTGAGGCCGATGGCTCGGGCGTCGAGGCCCGCTACGTGGTGCGCGCTTTCATCCGCCTGAAACCTGATCACCCGGGCTGCCCCGGCCGCTTGGTGTGGTCTGACTACAGCGAGCCGTTCACCATCGCGCCGTGGTTCGAGTCCTCGGGCGCGCCGGTGCCGGTGATCCCGCTGCCCGACCTGATGGACCGCGCCCAGCTGGCCCGCGTGCGGCCCACCGTGGCGTTTGCGCTGCCGCCCAAGCTTGCCGCCCTGCTGCGCACCGACGCCAAAGACCTGCGCGACGGCAAGGGCAGCGGCGGCAACGGTCTGGGCCTGGGCTGGATCTGCAGCTTCTCGCTGCCCATCATCACGCTGTGCGCCTTCATCGTGCTGAACATCTTTTTGCAGTTGTTCAACCTGATCTTCTGGTGGCTACCGATGCTGAAGATCTGCATTCCCATCCCCAAGGCCAAGGAGTAGCACATGACCCCGTTGGCACCCCCCCGCATCCACCTGAGCGAGCCGCTGGGTTGGCCGCTGCTGCCGGTGCCCGACGCCAACGGCCAGCTGCACTACCCGGGCCTGGCGCAAAGTGTGCGCGAGCAGATCCAGGTGCTGCTGGCCACCCGCCCGGGTGAGCAGCTGATGGCCCCCGGCTTTGGTGCCGGGCTGGAAAACCTGCTGACCGAGCCCAACACGGTCGCCACGCGCAGCCGCATCAAGGAGCTGGTGGAAGATGCCTTGAAACGCTGGGAAGACCGCATCGTGGTGGACGGCATCGCCGTGGACCCGGTGAGCGACGCCGCCACCGGCGTGGCCGACGGTGTGCGGGTGGAGATTGCCTACCGGCTGGTACGTACCGGCGCCCCGGCCCGCGTGGGCCTGACGCTGGTGATGGAGGCACGTCGTGCCCATTAAACCGCCCGCCCTCGACGACCGCAGCTACGACGACCTGGTCGCCGAACTGCTGTCGCGCATCCCGGCCCACACGCCTGAGTGGACGCACCCACGCCCCGGCGACCCCGGCCGCACACTGATCGACCTGTTTGCGTGGCTGGGCGACACCATCCTGTACCGCGCCAACCTGATCCCCGAGCGCCAGCGTCTGGCCTACCTGCGCCTGCTGGGCATGCCACTCAAACCCGCCCGCGCGGCGCGCGGCATGGTGGCGCTGCAGGTCAAGGCCGACAAACAGGTGGTGGCGCTGCCGGTGCCTGCCGGTGCGGCCATCGACAAACCCGTTCCCTTTGCCACGCTGAACTTCTGCACCGCCTACCCGCTGACCGGCAGCGCTTATGTGCGGCGCAAACTCAGCGCGGCCGAGCAGGCCGATTTCAACGCCCTGCTGCCTGACTTGCAGGCCGTCTACCAGGGGGTCGAGGGCACCCCTACCGGTTATGTGACCACATCGGTGTTTGCACCGGGCCAGAACCTGGCACAAGGCGTCGACATTCTGGAGGCCACGGTAGATGGCGCGCTTTGGATCGCGCTGCTGGCGCCCAGCGCCCAGCAGCGCGCAGAGGCCCTGCAGTCGCTGGGCGCCGAAGTGCGGGGTAGCTCACGCGCCCTCAATGTCGGCGTGGTGCCGGCCCTGGACATGGCCGAAGACATGGAGGCAGTCAGCACCCGCGCGCCGCTGCCCCTGCTGTGGGAGATCAGCACCGGCAGCGACGCCAGCACGCCGGACGTGCCCGACATGCTGGCGCTCGACGTGCTGGAAGACGGCACCCGCGGCCTGCGCCAGGCCGGTGTGCTCCGGCTGGCCTTGCCTAACCTGGCCAGCATCGGCGCACCCGCCAACGACCCGCGCCAGAACCTGATGGCCGGCGTGGGCAACGCCCCGCCGCGGCTGGAGAATGAAGAAGAAGCCGAGCGCCTGGTCAGCTGGTTACGCCTGCGCCTGCCACCCGGCCAGGCCAGCACCACCAGCCTGCGCCTGACCTGGGCAGGCATCAACGCGGTGCAGGTGGAACAGCGCCAGGCCTTGCCGGCGCGTGCCATCGGCGTGTCAGACGGCGGCTCGGACCAGCAGTATGACCTGGGCATCAGCGCCCAAGGCAGCGCCGACGCCGCCACCCTGCAGGTCATCGTGCATGACGCCATCAGCGGCAGCGCGGTCTGGCCCGCGGTGGACGACCTGGGCCGCTGCGGCCCGCTGGACCGCGCGGTGCAGGTGGACATCGAAGCCGGTACGGTGCGCTTTGGCAACGGGGTGCAGGGGCGTGTGCCCAGCACCGGCAGCCGCATCGTGGTGGATGGCCTGCGCGTGGGCGGCGGCTCTGGCGGCAATCTGCAGCCCGGCTTGCTCACCCAACTCGACCGCGTGACCGACATGCGCACCGGCGCCCTGGCCAAACCCAGCCCGGCCATCACCGTGTGGCAACCGCTGGCGCTGCAGGGCGGCGCCGACGCTGAAACGCTGGACGCCGCTGAACGCCGCATCCCGGCCTACTTCCAGCACCGCGACCGTGCCGTCACGGCCGACGATTACCGCACCCTGGCCCGTGAAGCGCCGGGCGCCGCCGTCGGCCGGGTGGCGGTGTTGCCGCGTTTCAAACCACACGAGCGCAACAGCGCGGTACCCGGCGCGGTGTCGGTGATGGTGCTTCCCGCACGCAGCAGCGTCGACCATGCCGCCCCCTGCCCGCGCGCTGACCGCCCGTTGCTGGAAGCGGTCCACGGCTTCCTGAACGAGCGCCGCCCTCTCGCTACCGAGCTGTATGTGATGGGTTGCGAGTACCGGCAAATCGGTCTGACCGTGGCAGTGCAAGTGGCCGACGGTTTTGCGCGGGAACAGGTGCTGAGCGCTGTGCGACAGGCGCTGCGCACCTACCTGTGGCCGCTGCCCATCGGCCCGGCGGGTGTCGATGGCCCCTGGCCGGACACGGCCACCAGCGACGGCGGCTACCCGCTGGGGCGCGCGCTGACCGACCGCGAACTCGAGGTGGTGGTGGCGCGCACCCCCGGTGTGGCCGGTGTCTCGCCGGTGCGCCTGTTTGAAGCCAAAGACGGTGTCTACACCGAGTTGCCCGGTATCGGCAAGGCCGTGACCACGCTGACGCTGGAGCCTTGGCAGTTGCCAGAACTCAGCGCCGTGGTGGTGACCGAGGGGGTGGACGCCCCGGCCTCGGTCACCTCGCCGTTTGACGACCCGGTGGCCACCCGCCAAACCGCGCTGGCCCTGCCGGTGGTGCCCACCCTCTGCTGAGCACACGCCATGGACATCAACGGCCTGCGCTCCTTTGGTCTGTCGCACAACACCGGCGGCCTGCAGCCTTGGCGGGTGCCACAAGACGGTGACGCACGCGCGGTGAGCGTGGAGCCGACGCTGAACCACCACATCACCGGCACCCGCTTGGCCAGCTGCGCACCCGGCGGCACGTTGACTGAAGCCGCCCAGAGCGTGGCGGATGTGGTATTGCAGCCCGCCATGGCAGTGGACGCGCTGGGCAACCATGTGCGCTGGGACGGCACGCAAATCGTCTCCACCTCCCACCTGGCGGCGCAGCATGACCTGGCCCCACGCGCCTTCGCCCTGCCGCCCGAGGCCCAGCCGGTGAGCGACATGGCGGTGGGTGACGACGATATGCTTTACCTCGCGGCCAACGGCGCCCTGTGGCTGGTGGACCTGCGCGGCCGCTTCGGGCCGACCCAGCTGGATGCCCCCGCCGGTTTTCAGCCGCAGCGCCTGGCCTCGGCACCCGGTGGCGGTGTGTGGGCGCTGGATGTGGCGCAAGGCCGCCTGGCACGTGTGTCTGGCCTGCCCACCGCCCAGGCTCCGATCTGGGTCGGGCGCGACAGCGACGCACGCTTTGAAGCCCACCACCCCAACCCCAACCCACCGCGCTGGCAACTGCTGGTCGGCCAGGCGCCTGCTGAAGAAAAAGTGGTCGCGTTGGCCACCCACCGCCACGGCCAACTGATGGTGATGAGTCTGCAGCGCGGCACGGGCGGCGCGCGGGTGCGCCTGT
Source organism: Rhodoferax sp. U2-2l (assembly GCF_020594515.1). Lineage (GTDB taxonomy): Bacteria > Pseudomonadota > Gammaproteobacteria > Burkholderiales > Burkholderiaceae_C > Rhodoferax. The sequence continues at coordinate 213,402 of NZ_JAJCTH010000001.1, read as the reverse complement.
TGCTCGACGATGGCCGCCTTTCGCTGCCACTAACCCTGGACGGCCCCAAGTTTCCCCACACGCTGGGTTTTGTAGCGGGCGAACGCCTCGCCGTGGCCACCCGGGGCACGCTGGCTGGCGCCGATGGCCGCTTGCGCGACCCGGGCGTGTTCACTTACGCCCTGCCCCGGGCCTTGCTGGCGCGGTTAGCCGCTGCCAGCGACCCCAGCCAGACCGCGCTGCCGGACGACTTGCCCGCCGCGCTGCCCGCTCTGGGCGACTACCACCCGCTCGCAGGCTGGACCGGCGGCCCGTTCCTGGCCACGCGCCCGGGCGACCGCCTGCACTATCCGCGCAGCAGCCCGCAGGGGGCGCAACCGGCGCGGGTGGCGCGCATCTCCAGTGCCTCCCGCGCGCGTTACGGCCTGGTGGTGAACGCAGCCGACGGCCGCACGCCCCAAGCCCGGGTGCTGGCTTCGCTGGGCCTGGTGGACACGCGCGATCCGGCCACCGTCTGGCACCGGCTGTATGCCGAGGCCATCGTGCCACCCGGCTGCGCGATGATCGTCTGGCTGGCCACCAGCGAAGCCGGTGTACCGGCCTTTGCCCCCGCCGAGCCGGGCCAGCGCGCGCGCTGGTACCCGCACCTGTTTGGCGAGCGCAGCGCCCTGCCACCCAATGTGCAGGCCGCCCTTCCCGACGACCTGCCACGCGCGGCCTGGGTGAAAGAGCCCACCGAAATACCGCAAGGTCAAGGCGTGTTGGGCTGCCCGCCGGTGCCGGGCCAGAGCGGCCTGTTCACCGTGTTGATCCAGCGGGCGAACACCGCCGTTCGCGCGCTGCAGGGCTCGCGCCTGTGGGTGGCAGTCGAATTGTTTGGCGACGGCCGCGCCAGCCCGGAGCTGGTGGCGCTGCGGGCCTACGCGGGCCGTGTGTCGTACCGCGACCGCTACCTGCCCGCGCTGTACCACGAACAAGCCTTTGGTGAGGATGCTGAGCGCGAGGGCCCCGCCACCGGCGCCGATTTCCTGGACCGGTTCCTGCACCTGTTTGAAGGCCTGTTCACCGACATCGAAGCCCGCGTGGCCGCCGCCGCGCTGCTGACCGACGCCCAGGCCTGCCCGCCCGAGGCCCTGCCCTGGCTGGCCAGCTGGGTTGGCCAGTCGCTGCAGCCGGGCCTGCCGACAGCGCGGGCCCGCTGGATGCTGGCCAACGCCGCGCCCTTGGCCCGGCGCCACGGCACGCTGGCGGGTCTCAAACTGGCGCTGGACATCGCCACCGACGGCGGCGTGACGCAGGGCCGCATCGTGGTGGTGGAGGACTTCCGGCTGCGCCGCACCCTCTCGACCATCCTCGGCGCCGACCTGCAGGACCGGCACGACCCGCTCACCAGCGACATCACCCAATCGGGCAACTCGGTGGTAGGCGACACGCTGTTCCTGGGCGACGCGCGCACGCTGCAAGACGACCAGTTGCAGACCTTTCTGGCCCTGTTTCGCCGCCTGGGCACCGACCGTGACAGCGACCGCGCCCTGCTGCAAAGCCAAACCGCCGCCGCAGGGCGGGCCCTGTTCGACGATCTGGCCCACCGCGTGACCGTGCTGGTGCACGAGACGGTGGATGCCGACGAGTTCGGCCTGGTGCAGCGGCTGAGCCAGCTGGGGGCGCCCGCGCACGTGCTAGTGCGCGTGACCCGTGCCGCCTACCCGTTCATGGTCGGCGTGGCCTCGCTGATCGGCGCCGACACGTATCTGCGCGCCGCGCCGCCGCAGCGGCCCGTGCGTGTCGGCCCTGGTGATGAGACCTCGGCGCTGGGCGGTGTGGACACCTTGCGCGGCGAGGCCTCGCTGGACGCCCATGCCGGTGCCTTCGAGGGAGTACTCTCCAGCGCCACAGCGTCGGCGACGCCGCCCGTGGCGCGCGCAAGACTGCAGGGCAGCGCCCCTGGTGGAACCACTACTCCTTTTCAACTCGACGGCAGCGAGTCATCTGCCGATGCTGGCCACGTGATCACCGCTTTCTCGTGGACCCATTTACCCCCCGCCTGACCCTCACCCAACAGGAGCAATCACCATGGCCAAATTCATTCCCGGCACCGACACCCAGGTCAAGTCCGACGAGCCCCTGCTCGACGTGGTGGCCTCTGAGCGCGCCCCGCTCAAGCCCGGCAAACACGTGTTCCAGCTGGTCGTCACCGACGATTCGGGCAACGACTCCGACACCGCCAGCGTCACCATCATCATTCAAGACACCGAACGCCCCACCGCCGTGGTCGACCTGATGAACCCCGACGGCTCGCGCAATTCCGAGCCCGCAGTCACCGTACCGTTCGGCAAGCCCTTCCTGCTCACCGGGGACCGCTCCAGCGACATCGGCGGCGCGGTGAAGGTCTGGAACTGGACGCTGCTGCAAGGCTGAGCGCCGCGCCATGGAAACGCTCAAGCTCGGCGCCCGGCTCAGCACCCCTGAGCCCGTGGTCGCGCTCGATCCCCGGCTCAAACCAGGCACCTACCAAGTGCAGCTGGTGGTGCAGGGGCGCACCGGCAAGAGCGCCGTGGCCAGTCTGTTGATCAAGGTCGTGAAGGAGTGAGCATGGGTGCTGCCGACAAAACCCGCGTGGAGGAACAGACCGACCGCCTGGTGGCCGACAGCCTGGCCACCCAAGGTGTGCCCGAGCGCGTGAACTACGCCACCGGCGTGCTGCTGGGGGCCGAAGACTTTGCCGATGAGCAGCACTACCTGCGTGGCCGCATGGGCCGGGCTTTTGCCGCGCTTTACGGCCACGGCACGGTCGCGGGCTTGCGTGTGAGTTGCCCGGCAGGGGACAACCCCGAGCTCGAAGTGTTTGTGGCACCCGGGCTGGCGATGGACCGGCTGGGTCGGCTGATCGAGGTGCGCCGCACGCAGTGCATTCACATTGCCCGCTGGCTGGCGCGTCAGCAGGACCCGGGCACATCGGCTGCCGAGCGCCGTGCCGTCATCGACGCCGTGCGTGAAGATACGCCGGGCCAACAGCGCCTGGTGTTTGATGTGTTTGCGCGTTTTGCCGTCTGCCCGCACGGCAAAACCCCCGCCTTCGCCGCCGGCCCGTTCAACGCCACCGACTACGTGGTGCCCTCGCGCCTGGCCGACGCCTTTGAGCTGACCTTGCAGTTGGCCCACACGGTGAACGCCACGCTTGGCCAACCCGACGGTGAGCTGGCCGTGCCGCAGCCGCGTTCGCCCAAACTGGAGGCCATGCTGGCTGCCCTGCAGGGCATCGACGACCCGGTGCAGCTGGAAGCAGCGCGGCGGCTGTGGTGCATGGAAAGTGCGCTCGACGCCTGGCCCGAGGCATCACCCCTGAACCCCGAGCGCCTGCCCAAGCTGGCCGAACACGCCAGCGACGCCGAATGGGACCGGGTGCTGCTGGCGCGTGTGTCGGTGCCGGTGCTGCAGGCTGACGGCAACACATTTCCCACCCTGGACCTGGCTGGCATTGAGACCATCGCCAGCGCTGCCGCACCAGCAGCGGGTGATTTGCGTGAGCCCAGGTGGCGCGACCTGGCGGACAACGGCTTGCGGCCGATTGTGTTCAACCCTTATGCGTGGCGGGGGGCGGTGTGAACGCTGTTGTCGTTTGGCTTGGGGTGCGTCGTGGCGGTGGGTATGCCGTGACTGGCTCATTCTGGGGCGGCCGACTGCGCTATCTTCATGGCAGTGTTCGGTGGTCGCGGCAGGTGGTTGGTCGGGGCTGGCTCGGTCTGGTGCCGCGGCAGGTGGCTGGTTGGGGCTGGCTCATGCTGGGGCGGTCGACGCTGCACGCCGACTCCCTTGCAGTGCTCAGGTTCGGGGCGCGTCGTGGAACTCGCTGCGTTCGCTGGCGCTCTCTGCGCTCAGACAACCACGACGAGTCAGTTGTGAAGGCGTGCTGCGCACGCAGCCCCGAACCCTGCGCGCTTCAGCGCCCCAGAAATCGCCAGCCCCAACCAACCACCTGCCGCTCAACGAGCGGTGTTGGTGTTCACGCAAGGGGAAACAGCCAATGCGACAGTCAAAGTCAAAGTCACGGTCACAGCCTAACCGACCTGGCAACCAAGCCACGACGAAGCTTGAAAGAAGGCTGTCATTGCGGGCCCCGACCCGCAATCCATGGATCCCGGATCGAGTCCGGGATGACAGCCTGTGCTTTCACGTTACGCCTCAGCCAAGGGCTGGGCGGGCAGGTTGCGGAGCGATTCAGCAGCGGCGAGGAGCGCAGGGCATGGGGCGGCGCGCACAGCGCGCCTCCATCACTGACTCGCCGCGTCTGTCTGAGCGCAGAGAGCGCCAGCGAACGCAGCGAGTTACGCGGCACGCCCCATGCCCGAGCACCACAGCGAAGTCGGCAACGCCGACCGCTGCTGTTGAGCGCAGCGACCTGCCCGCCCAGCCCTTGGCCACCCGCGCACCAGGCAAACCACGTAAACCACGTAAACCACACAGACCACACAGACCCGCGTCGCACCCAAGGAGAAAGACATGGCCAACAGTGAAGTCACGGTTCAAAGCGCCCTGGACGACGCCCGGCTGCAGGCGCAACTGGCCGCCGGTGCGTTCATCGTCGACAGCGGTCGGCGCCGCCCCTTCTATTTCGACGGCCGCTTTCTCACCGCCGACGACCTGACCGCGGACCAGAACTACATCCGCGCGCGCCAGTCAGACCTGGCCCAGGCGATGGGTGCCGGTGTCATTCGCGGGCTGATGGTGGGACTGGGCACACAAGCCGCCTCGAACAGCCCCACGCTGGTGATCGAGCCCGGTATCGGCATCACGCCCGCGGGCGACCTGGTCAACGTCGACACGCGGCAAACCATTCCCATCAGCGCCTTGCCGCAGACCGCACAGCTGGATGTGCAGCTCGGCATAAAAGTGCTGCCCGGTGCCAGCGCCGTCAACCGCAGTGGCCTGTTTGTGCTGGCGCTGCGCCCCATCGAGTTCAGCGCCACCCCCACCACCGCGTATCCCACCACGCTGGATGGCCAGCGCACGGTGCGTGATGGCGACATTTTTGAGGCCACCGCCATCACCCTGATCCCCTACCCCGACCGCGCTGGCGTGGAAAACGCCAACGCCAAACGCGCCCGGGTCGCGCGGGAGGTGTTTTTTGAGCGCCAACAAACCGGTGTGCAGCAAGAAGCCCTGCCGCTGGCCATGTTGTGCCTTGAAGGCGGCGTGCTGCGCTGGCTGGACGTTTACATGGTTCGGCGCGAAGTGGGTGCCGAATCCACGTTGGCCGCGGGCCTGTCGCAACGCACGCGCGCGCTGCTCGAAGCCTGGCTGCAACAACACCAGGACCACTTGGACGACATCGACACCGCCACCGTGCAGGCCGGTTTTGCGGCGGTGCGCCAATTTGAGGCGCTGCCACCTGTGGGCCCCATGCCCGCGTCCACCCTGCGTTTTGAACAGGAGCTGGGTCAACTTACGCTGCTGCAAAGTTACTTCCCGCCGCAGGTGGATTGTGAATTTGCCTTCATCCCCAGCGACGAGTTGGCCGCGCTGGTGCAGGAATCTCTGGCGCTGCCGCCGATCGACCTGCGGGCGTCCGACGCCGATCTGGACCACTTGTCCATCCTGATCGTGGCACCAGTCACCCGCCAGCTACTTGAAGCCCACAAGCGCACGCTGCAAAGTGTGGTCACCCCGGTCCGTTCGGCTTCAGCCGGGCTGGTGGCCAAGCGTTCACCGTTGGAGTCGCTGATCCGCTTGGCGCAGCCGCCGCTGCTGGTGCGCCCCACGCTGCCCGGTGTGCTGGCACCCGACGCGCTGGCCCAGGCTTGGCAGAGCGCCATCGACGCCACGCGCGCCCAGCTCGGCGGCGCGGCGCAAGGGCGTGGCATGTTCTGGTACCTGCGCAAGCGCCAGCTGCCCTACACGGCCGAAATTTCCAGCGCCACCCTGCGGCTGGCAGGTGATGCCGCCGCCATCGACCAAGAGGTGGACGTGCGCCTGCGCGCCGACGGTCTACTGACCCGCTTCAATGCCATCACCGCCAACATGCCCACGCTGGCGCGCGCCGAAACGGCCAACCTGCTGGCCTCGCCCCGGCTGGCGGTCTCAAGCACGCTGGCCGACAAGCGCCTGGCCACCTCCGACCTGTTGCGCCGCAGTGCCCTGAGCGCCTTGAGTCAACGCGCCGACGCGCGCCAGGACGAAGGCCTGCGCCATGACGATGTGCTGACGATTGCCCGCCAATTTGGCGACCCGCGCCTGGGCGAAGGGTTTGACGCACTGGTGCAGGCGGCCGACGAGACCACCCGCCAAGACCTGCAGGGCGCCAAGGTGGTGCAAGCGGTGGCCGACAGCGGTGTGGCGCCGCAGCTGGACGTGGCGATCCGCGCGCTGCCTTTGGCCGAGCACAGCCGATTTGCGGCACAGCTGCGCGATGCGGCGGTGTCGGCCGATCCGACGAAGAACCTGACCACACTGGCTGGCCTGCGCGGAGCCGTAACATGAACATCCTGCGCGGCATCCCCCACCCGGTGGGCGGCGAACATGTGCTGGCCACGCTGCCCGCCCTCGGGCCGTATCCCGCCAGCGCGGCGGGCGAGCCGCCGCTTCGCAAACACCTCCACCTGTTCCCGCAGCGCGCGCTGACCCACACCGCGCTGATCGCCGAACAACACGGCCGCATTGCCAACACCCAGCGCCTGGGCCAGGCCGTGGCGCCGGGCATCGTCGACGGGTTGACGCTTGCCATTGAAGGCCAGACGCTGGTGCTGATGCCCGGCCACGCCATCGCCCCCGACGGGCAGGACGTGGCACTGGCCTACCCGTTACACATCGCGTTTGATGCGATTTGCATGGCCTCGCCGCGGGTTGATCAGGCGCTACAAGACCGGCTGGCCGATGCCTCGGCATGGACGCGCCTCTCCGGTCTACAGCGCCAGGCCACGCTGCGCCAAGTGCTGGACGAGCTGGATGGCGCAGGTTTTCTGCCACACGCGATGGTGCTGGTAGCGGTGCCGCGCAGCATCGCGCTGGACCGGGGAGGCGAACTCAATTCCCCCTGCCCCAACGCTACCGACACCCTGGCCAGCTCGGGGGCTGCTTGGGAAGACGGCTTGCAGCTGATGTGGTCCCCCTGGCCAGCAGACCGTCCGCTGCCATTGTGGCGCAGCGATGGCCGCACGGTGGATGCGCGCTTTCGCAACCGGCTGGCCTACGCGGTGTTCAATGCCGAGCGCGAGCGGCTCTCGGTCGGCACGCCCCGGTCCATGCGCGAATGGCGCGAGCGCGCCGGTTGGTCCCAGGACCAGCTCGATGACGCAGCAGCGCAGGCCGCGCTGGTGGCCAGCCGAGGCGCGCCCTGGCCCTGGGAGCGCTTGGGTGTGCCGCTGGCCCTGGTCGCGTTTGACGCCGATTTCAAGCCGGTGTTTGCCGACAGCGCCTCGGTGGCCCGCCAGGGCGGCGGGCGGCGCAACCGCAGCGCGCTGGTGCCCTGGTCGGGGGACGATGTGTTGTGGCAGGCCCGCGTGTCCCAACTGCTGGAACACCTGGCCGAACTGCCCGCGGCGCAACGCAACGCGACAGCGCTGCAGCAGCAATTTGACTGGCTGCCGCCCGCCGGGGTGCTGCCGCGCGACGTGGCCGATTTCGCCACCGGACGCCAAAGCTTGTTCCCGCCGCAGTTCGACGTGCAAGCGCAGCCGGTGCCGCTGGACATGGTGGACGCGCTGATCGCCGAATCTTCCGCCCTGCTGCCCTACAACCTCTCGCTGCGCGACCAAGTGCAGCTGCTGGTGCCGGTGCCCGCACGGTATTACGACCCTGACCTGCTCAAGCTCGACCTGGCTGTGCACCCGCTGTTTGACCTGGAGATCAATCGCCTGAGCGGCAAACGGCTGCAGTTGCTGACCCGTCGTGACGGCCTGCGCCGCCGCCACGACCTGCTGACCCAGGCGGTGGTTGGCAACCTGCCCGCCTACCCGCAAGATGATCTCAACGCCCTGCCCGACGAAACCGGCGCGCTGGATGCTTTGGCGTTTTGCCGCGTGCACCTCTCCACCGCCGCGGCCGGGGCGGGTGAGCTGCATGACTTCAGCGAAGCGCATCTGCCGCTGGACTTCCAGGCCAGCGACAGCCTGATCGTGTTCGTGCGCATCGACAGCGCGCCACTGGGCATCGGTCTGCGGCCGCTGATCAGCGCGACCCTGAACGTGCCCGAGGTGGTGACACGCCCGTTCATCTGGGGCACGGCACCGGCCGAGGCCAACGGTGACCGCGTGGGTGACCTGCCTGCCAGTGGTGAATGGGTCCAGCTGACCGTGCCGATGTCGCGCGCCGGGCTGGGCCGGCGGCGCATCGACGGTCTGGCGTTTGCCATCTTTGGCGGCGAGGGCCCAAGCCAAGTCACCTGGGGCCATGCGGGCAAGGCGTCCAACGGGCTGGAGACTGTCTGGGTTGGGGATGCCCTGCCACCCGGCGCTCGGGTTGGCGGCACATGGACCTGGCAAACCCAGGGTGACGCCAGCGTCGCCGACGACGACGCCAGCTACGGGCTGCCCATCGAGCCTGTTCCCGCCAATGCCCAAGCCGAAGCTAGAGCGCACACCCGCCATGTGAGTGAACTCGACCAGCTGCTGAAGAACTGGGCCAATTTCCAGTCCGGCGCGCTGAGTGTGGAACTGGGTGAGCCCAAGACCGGGCGCACGCCCGAGTCGCTGCCGCGCACGGTGGACGGCGGCCTGGACGAGCTCATCACCCGGCTCGATGGCCGCATCCGCACCGCGGGCGACCACATCGACATGGGTTTTTTACGCGCCCGCACCGACATCTTCCGACTGCGCCAGAGTGTGCTGGGCGTGGAAGACGCCGGGCGTTTCCTCACCTCGCCAGCGGCGGCAGAACTGGTCAAACGCAACGACAACCCCGCCGCCACCGAGAAGGAGTTCAGTGACTATTTCAACCGCTTGAGCGCGGCTGCGGTCCAGCCGCCTGATTTCAAAGGGCTGGTGGCCCAGCCCCGGGGGACAGTGCCTGCGGCTCAACCCCGGGGCAGCACGCTGCTGGCCAGCACCCGGCTCACCGGCACCTCGGCACCGGCCAGCGCGTTTGTGGGTAACACGGGTCTCTTCAGCACTGCGGTGGCCACACCCCGAATCACCACCACGCCCGGCGCCTTCACCACTTTGGGCAATATCGACCGGGTGGCGCTGGACACCGGGGCTACCACCAGCGGCTTCCAGGTGACGGCAACCGGGAGCATCACCGACAAGATCGGCACGCTGGGCGCGCTGGAAATCGCCCCCACCGTGGTCAGCGTCAAAGCCACCGCAGGTCTGGGCCTGACCCGTGGCAGCCAGCTGAGCGTGGAAGCCCCACCGGCCGTGAAAGACGTGGTGGGCGCCAGCCTGATCGGCGCCACCTACAACACCGTCACCGTGGCCGAGCGGTTCACACTGCCGGCCTCGGTGGTCTCCAGCAACGCGGCGGCCAAGGCCAAGAACGACTTTGTCGTGGCCGGTCTCAACGGCCTGGCCGCCACCGGCCTGGTGGTGGACGACATCAAGGTCTATGGCTACGGCCCCGCCGACCTGACGCAACCCTCGGTGGCCATCACCGCCCGGGAGATGCTGACCGGCGACTTTATCGACCGCGACGCGCTCGACGAAGGCGATGACAAACACGAAGCCGTCTACTTCCGCCGTGGCATCGACGCCATCGACAACACCATCCGCTTCCTGCGCGGTGTGGAGTTGCGCGCCGAGGACTACCGCCGACTGCAGTCCGACGCCAAATCGGCACGCACACGCATCCAGGCTGCGGCAACCCGCATCCAAATGGCACTGGATGCGCTGGCGGTGCGGCTGGCCGAGGTGCGGCACGACCTGTCGGTGGCACGGTCATTGCGCACTGAGGAGCAGACCCGCATCGATGCGCTGGTGGCCAAACGCAAAACCATCCTGGCCGAGCAGGTGCCCTACCTGGTGTTTCGCCGCCCGCGCGTGACGCTGACGCTGCAGGACGTGCCGCTGCTCGCCGCCCAGCCCGCCGACGTGGCCGACCCGGTGCCGCGCTGCCGCAGCGAGGCCCATACGCCGCCGCCCGAGTTAGAGGCTATGGTCGACACCTTGCGTGATGTGCCGGTGCGTTGGCTGCGCACGCTGTCACAGGTGTTTGTCAAGCTGGACCGGGTAGTGGACCTGGAGCGCGTGGTCACCCAGGCCCAGTTGCGCATCGCCACCACCGGCAGCGACAGCCTGTCCACCCGCCACCTGAGCCTGATCGAGGGCGAAACCTCCCAGACCGGGCAGCTGCTGAAACAGACCTTCGAGCGACAGAGCCTGCGGGTGAAACAGTCCAAGCAGGACGCCACGCTGCAGCTCAGCCAGTTCAGCGCCAGCAGCTGGCGCCAGGCCATCGAACCCGCCCAGCACATCGTCAATATCCGCGACCTGTTTGCAGCTGGTACCTTGCCACGCGCCGTCACCCTGGCCGCCGCGGGCTTGCTGGATGACGTGGGCGGGGTCGCCAGCTGCCTGCACGCGGCGCTGTGTTCGGTGCCACCGGTCACCCGGCTGCGCTGGGCCGAGTTGTTTTCGCAGCTCGACCCAGCGGTGTCGCTGCGCCAGCTCACCGTGCTGCCCGGTTTTGGTGATGAAAGCCTGGGTGTCGATCACATCGTCTGGCGGCAGATGCAATGCATGGTGGACTGGCTGTTTGCCCAGGTGGTGGACGAGACCTCGGCCCATGCTGCCATCAACGACCTGGTGCGCGTGTGCCTGCTGCTGGCAGCCCACGCACCGGTCAAACGCATCCTCAGCGCGCGCATCCAGCGCCCGGTGCCAGCGGTGGTGAACACGCGCCTGGACATCGCCATCGACCCGGCCACCACGCGCATCGGCATGCAGGTGCTGGTGCATGCGCCAGCCACACACACACTGGTGGCGCGGGCGGTGATTGAAGACCTGGGCGCGGGCACCGCCACGGCGCGCATCGTCGAAGCGCCCGCGGGCGTGACCTTCACGCTCGACAGCAGCATGCGCGTCCAGGTGCAAAGCGGCACGCCGCTTTCCACGCCCCAGCGACAGCAGACCGAGGCCGACCAGGCACGCACCAGCGCCGTGCCCGCCAGCGCCATCCCCAAGGCAAGTGGCGACACTGGGCGCGCAGAGGCCAGCGTGGCAGCCGAGCGGCTCCTGGCCAAACAGGTCGATCAGCTGCGCACCAACAGCGCCAGGCTCAACACGGTGCGTTAGGCCATGATGAGCAGCGCCACGCGCATCGACCAGGCCCGGCGCCTGGGGCCGCGGGGGCGTATCGTGCAACACGCCATCCTTCGCACCGGCGCTGCGGATGAGGCGACCGCATTGCGTTTGGCACTCGAAGACGCCCTGGCCACCGCCGACTTCGGCGACTGCGGGCGCCTGGTGCTGGTGCGCCGCCTGCAGCTGCACCATCTGCCGCGCCATGCGGGCCCGGTGCTGGTGGCCCGGGCGCTGGAGGCTGCCTGGCGCACGCTGGCCGCCCATGCCTTGCCACACCACCACCCGCAGGCCGCTCAGGCCCAGGCGGTGTTTTTCGCTTCGCGCTTTGAAGCCCGGCTGGCCTGGCTGCACCAGGTGGCGCAAGACCGGCCCACCGAGGCCTGGTTCTGGCCAGCCGCACTGCCCGAGCTGGCACCCGGCCTGCCGCTGCGCGGTCAGGTGAGTGATGTGGTGAGGTGGTTGTTGCAAGAGGCGCCCGAACCGGCCCGGCAAGCGCTGCTGTGCTGGCGCGACCAGGAACTTGTCGCCTTGGCGCAGGCGATGCAGCCTGCCACGCTGGACGCCTGGCAAACGTTGCTGGTGGCAGAACCTGCTGGCAAGCTGCTGCCCGCCACCAAGCAGGCCCCCCACGTCCGCGCTGCGCCTCCCGCGGCTGCGGCCCTCTTGGCCACGGCGCTGCAGCTAGGCCAGGTGGCGCCCGATTCACCCTCGGCCGCCGCCTGGTTGGCCGCGTTGTGGCTGGCACCAGCGCTGGGACGCCCACCCACATCGGCCGACGTGCAACAGGTGCTGGCCATCCAGGTCAGCCCGACCACGGCATCAGTGGGCCCGGCTGGTACCACCCACGGCACCAGCTTCTACGGTACCGTGGCCCGCCCGCAACTGCCTGGGACGGAGCGCGCGCCGCCAGCCACCGGCGCCGCAGCGGCTGCGCTAGCTGCCTTACCAGGCGCACTTGATGTCAGCTCGTCCGACACACCTGCCCGGGGCACCGCGCCGCCCTCGGCAACCCCGCCGACTGACCACCTCCCTGACCAACGAGCATCAGTTCCGCCCACGCAACCGCCACATCCCGTGACCGCCCGCGCCCGCCCCACCGGCGCCATCTCTGCCCTGCCCTGGCTCGCCGCTGCCCAGCCCAGCGCCCACGCCGGGCTGCTGTTGCTGCTGAACCTGCTGCGCGTCTTGCGCTTTGACACCTGGCTGCAAGCGCAGCCGGTCGAGCTGCGGCAACCCTTTGTCCAGACCTTGCTGACCGATGCGCTGGACCAATCTGGCGCCCCGGCGCATGACCCGCAACGTGACTGCCTCATCCGCACACCCGCCGACAACATCACCCTGCCAACCGGGCGCGTGGATGGGGTCCGGTGGTCGCTGCCAGCGGCCTTGCGGCTGTGGCGCTTGCGTTTGCGCCGTGCCTTGCGCCAGCACGCCGGACTGGACCTGGCCGATGTGGTGCGGCGCACCGGCTGGGTCAGCGCCACCGCCACCCACCTCGACGTGCTGTATCCGCTGGACGAGGTGGAACTGCGCTTGCGCCGCCTGGGGCTGGACAGCGACCCCGGCTGGGTGCCCTGGTTTGGCCGCATCGTGGCATTCCACTTTGTGTCACGCGAACGGCTGCCGGCCGATGACGGAGGCGCGCATGGATGAACGCACCCGCCCGTCGCTGCACCAGCGCGTGCTGGGTGCGCTGGCCACCCTGTTGCCCGACGAGTTGCGCAGCCACCCCGACGCCCGGGCCCTGCTCGACGCCGACACCTTGCCCGCGGTGGATGAGGCGCGGCTATTGCCACTGACCCGGGCGCTGTCGCTCAGCCAGGCTGAGCAACTGGCGGTGACCCTGGCGGTGTGGGTGGAGTTCGACGCGCCCCTGGCCAGCGCGCTGGCGCTGCTGCAGGGCAACGCCGAGCGCAGTGGCGCCCAGCGGCCCACGCTGGGCCTGATCGCCAGCCTGGCCGCCCGGCTGCCAACGCCAGATCAGCTGCCGCTATCACCCGCGCTCGCCATGAGCCAGATCCTGCAAGGCCCGGCCATGGCCAGCGGGCTGCTGCAGCTGGTCGCCGAGGGCGGTCAAGCCTCTGACCTGGCGCACAGCCGCCTGTTGCAGCTGCCGCAGGCCTTGCTGGCGCTGTTGGCCAACCCCAATCCCCCCGTGCACCCCACCCGCCTGGGCCGCTTGGTGTTGCGCCCCATCACCCCACCCGCCTGGCCCATGCCGCAGGCTTGGCAACATGCCGCCAACACGCTGGCTGCCACGTTAAAAGCGGCGACGAGTCCGTGTGTGGTGGTGCTGCGCGGTGCCGATGCCCACGAACTGGCGGCCTGGGCCGCCGCGCTGGCGCCCCTGTGCGGCCAGCGAGCTTACGCGGTGCAGTCGACCGACGCGGATGCCGCCCTGTCCGCCGAAGCACTCGCCCAGTGGGCCGCTTGGGAAGGCGTGGTACCGGCGTTGATCGCCATGCAGGGCTGGCCGGTGTGGCATGCCGAGCTGGCCCCCGGCAGCGCGCTGCACCTGCCGCCCCTGGCGCATTGGCACGGCCCGCTGATCGTGCTGGGTGGCGTGGACACCGCGCTGCAGACCGACCTGCCGCTGCACGAGCTGGACCTGCCCATGCCCGATGCCAGAGACCGGCTGGCGCTGTGGCGCGCCATCGTGGCCACAACCACCAACCCGACCACGCCCACACCCAACCAACCGTGCGCCGATTTACGCGCCGTCAAGCGATCACGTTGCGGCCTGTCGGTGCTGGCGCAGGCAGCTACGCTGGCCGGGACCGACGTGGCGGCGCCTGCGGCCATCGAGCAGGCGGTGCGCGCCAGCGCCCGCAGCCTGTCGGCCTGGGCCCAGGTGTCGGACGATCACATCCCTGCCGACGCTTGGGTCGGCCCGCCCAGCGTGCACCGCGAATTGGGCCTGCTGCTCACCCGCTGCCTGGCCCGCGGCGATGCCAGCGCACCGCTGGGGCCGCTGCTGCGCGGGCGCCTGAGCCATGGCGTCAAGGCCTTGTTCATCGGCGCCTCGGGCACCGGCAAAACGCTGGCTGCCCAATGGCTGGCCGACCGCCTGGCCCGCCCGCTGGTGCGCGTGGACCTGGCCGCCGTGGTCAGCAAATACATCGGCGAAACCGAAAAAAACCTGTCACAGCTGCTCAGCCGGGCCGAGCACCTGGATGCGGTGCTGCTGTTCGATGAAGCCGACTCGCTGTTCGGCGCCCGCACCGACGTGAAACAGGCCAACGACCGCTACGCCAACATGCAGACCAACTACCTGCTGCAGCGGCTGGAAACCTTCCACGGCGTGGCCGTGCTCACCTCCAACAGCAAGGCGCGTTTTGACGACGCCTTTTTGCGCAGACTCGACACCGTCATTGAGTTCCCCCTGCCCGACGTGGCCGAGCGCCGCGCGCTGTGGTCGCTGCACCTGGGTGAATCGCCGCAGCTGGACCCCGCGGTGTTGAACACCGTGGCCGCGCTGGCCGACCTGCCCGGCGGGCACATCCGCAACGCCGTGCTCACCGCCGCCCTGCTGGCCCGGCAGCGCCGGTACGAGGCGCTGGGCGACGCTGACGACACCCCGCCACAGACCAGCGACCTGCAGGCGGACGACTTGCGCGAAGCCCTGGCGTTGGAATACCACAAGCTGGGCCAGCGCCCACCCGACAGCCTCTGAAAGCCCGCCGTGTTCCAGGCGCCTGGTCCTAGTCCCCACACGACGCGTCGGCGTGCACCAACGGCGGCGCCAGGGGTTGATGTCAACCTACCGCCCGGCCAGCAGGGGCCGACCGGCAACGAACGCGGCGCCGCGTCCCAGACCGCGCGCCGGCAAGGCGCCGAGTCTGCGCCACGGGCTGGGGAACCCGGATCCGCCCGGCACCCACAGACCAGCCTCACACCGCGCGCCAGCGCCCTGCCCAACTACCTGCAGACGGGTGCGCGACCGCCAACCGGTCCTGATCCCCCGACCCAGACCTCGGCCAGCTCGGCAATGACCTCCCACACAGCCGCCGAGCCCACATCAGCGCAGGCGGCCAGCTTCCAACAGCCGCCCCCAGGCCCCAGCGCCATCCCCGTACCTGCGCCGACCACCGGCACCACCACTGCGACCGGACCAGCAACACCGACCCAGCCTGCACCGGTCCCGAAACCGCTCAACACCCAGCCAAGCGTTGGCGAGGCACAGGTCGGCGTGCCACCGGGCCAGCGCACGCAGCCCGGCGAGATGGCTAAGAGCGACCTCCCCACGGCCCAAACTGTCTCTTTCCCAATCAAAGGGCAGGCAGCGGAAAAAGGCACGACAGAAAAAGCCACGGCGGCAAAACCCCTGGCCACGGCTGCTGACCGCGCTACAGCGCAGAACCCAGCTGTTCGCACAGTAGCACCTGGCCAACCTACAGCGACCACCACGGAGAGTCAAGTGCAAGCGGCAGTGAAAACCCCCTCAGCACCAGCCACAGCCCGCAGTGGTGGTAGCGGCGGCTGTGGCGGGCGCGCCAGCGCAAGCGTCGCCTTTGCACCGGCCCCGGCGGGTGGCGTCAGCGCCGCAGGTGATTCAGGCGGCGCCAGCGACAGCGCCAACACTGCCGCCGAGGCCAGCAGCACCGCCGCACCGGGCACCGAGGGCGGCAGCACCTTTGATGACGTGCAGGAAAAAACCGACGACAAGATGGCCGCAGCCAACCCCGAGGGTGCGGCCGAAGAGGCACAAGCGGACCACGCACCGGCTGAAGCCAGCAGTGAAGACACAGGTGCCAAGGCCAACAGCCACAACGTTGAAGGCACTCAAACCGCCGTGGACGGCGCAGCCAGAGAACCGTCCGCCGACGCCGCTGCCGATACGGATGCAGCACCGGTGGCTGCGACGGATACCGCTACCACGGGCACTGCCGCAACCGCAGCCGAGACGTCTCCCACAACACCAGACAACAGCGCGGGCAAGGACCCCGAAGCCACCCAGCGCGCACAAGCGGCCACCGAGGCACGGGCAGAAAGTCAGGACAGCCAGCGGATGGCGCAAACCACCAGTGACGACCAGGCGCAAGACCAGGCCGACCAGCAGGCCAATGCCCCTGCAGGCGCTTTTGCCCCGGGCGGTGCCGAGTTGTCACCCGGCGAAGCCGGTGCCGGTCTGTCCGATCTGGGTGAAAGCGTGGGTGGTGGCGGCGAAGGCGCTGGCCCCGCTGGCGGCGGTGGCGGCAGCGCGGCGCCCGCCGTCGAAGAAGCCGCCCCGCCCGACCTGGCCACACAAGACCCGGCCGCTGGCCTGGGCGCCGCTGCCTCGCTGGGCCCGGTGCAGGCGGGCGCGGCCCTGGGGGGCGTGGGCAACGCCATCCATAGCAGCGCCAGCGAAGAAGCAGCTGTCTTGCAGGCGCAAATGCCAGCCACCGTTGTGGGCGAAGAAGGCGCCCCCGCCACCGCCGTACAGACCCTGCGGCCAGAAGGCCAAACGGTCCGGCCCACCGCCGTGAAGCCCGGTGCGTCTCTGGTGACGCCGCCACCGGCTGCCACCCCAGCCGCTGGCCCGGCACCTGTCGCCAGTGTGGCCGAACCCCAGGTGAGCGCCACCGAGGACGGCAAGGTGTCCAGCGAAGATGGCGCCCGGGTGCAAAGCGCGGTGGCGAGCTTGCCAACCCACGATCCGGGCCTGAATGTGCCCACCGGGGCGCCACCGCAGGTGCAGCTCAGCGGCGCGGCTGACCCGGCCCATGCGAATCAGCAAAAAGCCGAACTCGACAAAACGGTGGCCGCACAGCGCCTGCAGGGTGCGTTGGACGCCGCAGCGCCAGCGGGCGAAAACGCCATCCGGGCCAACCGACCGCGCGAAGTGATCCAGGGGCCTGACATCGCCCGGGGCGGCGCCGCGAGTGGCAAGAGCGGCATGGCCAGCGCAGCCGCCGACGAGGGTCTGGCCATCATCGCCAACGAAAAGAAAGGCCCCGAAGTGCGCGCGGCTCTGGCCCGGGCCCAGGCCGAGATGGCTGGCAAAAAAGGTGAACACCAGCAGAAGGTGAGCGCCGAGAAAAGCAAAAACGACGAGCAGATGGCGACCCTCCAGGCCGACAACGCCGCCGAGCAAGCTGCCGAGAAAGCGGGCGCCCGAAGCGACGTCGCCAAGGCCCGTAGCGACTGGAGCGCCGAACAGCGCAAGGAATTGACGGCCACCAACGCCCGGGCCGGTCAGGAAGTGGCCAAGGGCCACACCCAGGTCAGCCAGGAACAGCACCAGGCCGACCAAAAAGCCACCCAGCACATCAGCGACGGTGAGCGCGAAGCCAGTGAAGCCAAAGCCAACGCCGAACGCGACGCCGCCGCCAAAAAAGCCGAGGCCAAGAAGGAATCAGGCGGCGTGTTCGGCTGGCTCTCCAGCCAGGTCTCGTCGTTCTTCAACGCCATCAAACGCGGCATCACCGCCATCTTCGATGCCGCCAAAAAGCTGGTGCGTGCCGCCATCGACAAGGCCAAGAAGCTCGCGGTGGCGGTGATCGAGGCCGCGCGCCAAGCCATCGTGTCGATCATCCAGGCCGTGGGTGCGGCCCTGATCGCGCTGGGTGACGTGCTGCTGGCCGCCTTCCCCAACCTCAAGAAGCGCTTCCGCAGCTTCATCGAGGCCAAGGTGAAGGCCGCCGAAAACGCGGTCAACCGGCTGGCCGACGCCTTGAAGAAAGGAGTGACCCAGCTGCTGGACGCGCTGGGCAAGGCCTTTGAGTTCCTGCTGGATACCTACAAGAAAGCCATGTTCATGGTGCTGGACGCGGCCAAAGCCGTGGTCGACGGCGCCATCAAGGCCGCCAAGGCCGTGGCCGATCTGGTGGGCACCTTCCTTGTGCTGATCAAGGACATCGCCGCCAACCCCGGCGGCTGGATCAGCAAGCTGGGCGCTGCCGTGATGGACGGCGTGAAGAACCACCTGTGGAAGTCGTTCCAGACCGCCGTGAACGGCTGGTTCAACGACAAGCTCGAAGAGGTGCTGGGCGTCGGACTGACGATCTGGAACGTGCTGAAAAAAGGCGGCATCGCTATCAAGGACGTCGGCAAGATGGCTTTTGAGGCGCTCAAGGCTGCCATCCCCACCGCGCTGATCCAGCTGCTGATCGAAAAGGTGGTGGCCATGATCGTGCCCGCCGCCGGTGCGGTGATGGCCATCATCGAAGGCCTGCAAGCCGCCTGGGGCACGGTGCAGCGCCTCATCGCCGCGCTGGGCAAGTTCGTCTCTTTCCTCAAGGCCGTCAAGTCGGGTGGCGCGGGGCCGAGTTTTGCGGAGCTGCTGGCGTCGGCGGCCGTGGTGGTGATCGATTTTGTGGCCAACTGGCTGCTGAAAAAATTGCGCGGCCCGGCCAGCAAGGTCGGCGCCAGGGTCAAAGCCATTGCCCAAAAGATCATGGCCAAGATGAAGGCGGCCATGAAAAAGGTCGGTGGCGCGTTGAAGAAAGTGGCGCAGAAGGTTGGCGGTTGGGTCAAGAAGGGCACGAAAAAGTTCGGCGATTGGTGGGCCAGGCGCAAGGCGAAGAAGGACGCCCGGCGCGCGGGCAAGAAAAATGACCCCAACCAAGCCAGGAAGGACAAGCAAGACGCCAGGCAGCGCAAGCGTGAAAGAGCCGAGCGCGAGACGCGCGCCGCCCTCTCGGCCATGCTGGCCAAGGGTGTTTCCGGACTGTGGCTGCGGGCCCAGGTCCTGAAACTGTGGGTGCAGTACGGTTGGAAGTCACTGCGCGTCAAGAGCAAGGGCCAGGGTGCCTTCGTCGTAGAGGGCCGCATCAACCCCACCCTGACCGTGGGCGAGGGCGTGGTGGAAGCACAGGTGCGCGACGGTGGCAGCCAGGTCAAACCCGCGCCCAAGGACGACATTGACTGGGAAGATTCAGACCTTGCCCAACGAAAATTCCCGATCGGCCAAGAGGCGTTCGGCAAGGCGCTGCAACCAGCGCAGACAACGCACTTTGGCCGACAATCCGCGCAGGGCGCCAACCCTTGGGAACAGGCCACCAACCCGTTCGTCGTTGGCCCGTTGTTGCAAGACATCGCCAGCACCCACCAAAAACAAGCGGTGGTGGGTGCTTTGCCGCTGTCAGGGGACGCCGACAGCCGGCGCCGACAGCAAAACGCCAGGGCCAGGGAATCGACCACCGAGCGCATCAACCTCAAGCCCCAGCGCAGCCACCGAGACGTGTTCGAAGGCGGCATGTTCAAGCGCACGCCTGACTTTGAGGCCGAAGTGAAGGATCGCGTGAAGCCCGCAGGTGGCGGGCGCTCCAAGGTCGAGACGACCGCCGTGCACATCGTTGAACAAACGGTGGACGTGACCCTGACCCGCAGCGCATCAAGCCGCAAGCGCGGACAAATTCCGCACACGATCAAGATGGTGGCGCAGCGGCACCCTGGCGCGCAGATCACCTACCACATCGTCGCGCCGGTGGACTGCCCACCCGACACCAAGGAACTGATCCTCAAGGATCTGCAAGGGCAAGGACTGGGCGGACGCTTGAAGATCGTCTGGCACGCGGTCAAGCCACCGGGCTGAATGCGCCAGCCTGACGCCCGACATCGCATCGCATTGGTGTGATACCAAAAGGCCACGCCGCAACCAGGGAGAAAAACTTGCCTTGACGCAGCGCAAGGTTTGGTTTTTAAATGCCCGGCAGTCGGCCGATCAATTTGGAATCAGTCGGTACAAAACCGAACCTCGAAGGAGGAGTGCTTTGAAAACCATCGATCAAAGTCGTGGCCCCCCGGAAAAACCAGCGTTGCCAAGTTCGGTCGTGGTGTGCGCCCACGACACCTTGGCCGACCTGCGCTGCGAATTGGCAACCACGCTGGCAGCCAGCCAGCTGCCCGACCTGAGTGTGCGCACCGCAGGCTTTGAGGCGGCGCCCGATGCGTCCAGCCTGCTGATCCAGCTGGTTCGCGCCGCGGACATCCCCCAAGCGCTGACCCAGCTGGCCGTGTTGCGCTCGGCATGTCCCGCCTGCGCGGCCTTGGTTGCCTCGGTGGACCTGGACAGCGACCAGATCAACCAGTTGCTGCGCGCGGGCGCCTGTGATTTCTTGCTGGTTCCTGCGGCACCGGCCGAGATCTCGATCCGCCTGCACCGGGCGCTGGGGTCTGTCCACGCAGACACGCCCCCCGACCCGCGCCCGGTTCACCCCGCGCTGCGGGGCCTCATCGGCACCAGCCCGGTCTTTGTGCGGCAGGTGGCGCGTGTGCCCCTGTTGGCGCGCTATGACGCCAGCGTGCTGATCCTGGGGGAAACCGGCACCGGCAAAGAAGTGTGCGCGCAAGCCATCCACTATCTCTCAGCCCGCGCCGGCGGGCCCTGGGTGTCGGTGAACTGCGGCGCCATTCCCACCGAGCTGGTCGAGGCCGAACTGTTTGGCCATGTGAAAGGCGCCTACACCGATGCCCACAACTCGCGCAAAGGCCTGGTGCATGAAGCCGAAGGCGGCACCTTGTTCCTCGACGAAATTGACTCGCTGCCCTATGGCGCCCAGGCCAAACTGCTGCGTTTTTTGCAGGACAAGGAGTACCGGCCGGTCGGCGCCAATCAGCTCATTCGTGCCGACGTGCGCGTCATTGCTGCGACCAACCGCAACCCGGTGCAGATGGCGGCACGCGGCGAGTTCCGCCATGATCTGCTGTTCAGGCTGAATGTGCTGACGCTGCAGATGCCGCTGCTGCGCGACCGTCTGTCAGATGTCCCCAGCCTGGCGATGTACTTTTTGACCCGTGCCGCCCAGCAGTGGCACAAGCTCGCCCCCACCCTGTCGCCCTCGGCCGTGCGCAAGTTGATGGCCTATGACTGGCCCGGCAACGTGCGCGAGTTGAAGAACGTGATGGAGCGCGCCGTGCTGATGTCAGCCGCCGGACCGCTGACGGCGCAGGACATCGACCTGGGCGGCGCCCTGTCAGCGGTGGATGTGCCCGGGGGTGAAGAACCGTTTCACGTGGCCAAGGCACGCCTGATCGAAAATTTTGAACGCAGCTACATCGAGCACCTGCTGGTTTCCCACGACGGCAACATCACCCATGCGGCACGTGACGCCCAGAAAAACCGTCGCGCATTTTTTGAGCTGATGCGCAAGTACAACATTTCATCCGACGCCTACCGCGGGGGCCGATTGGCAGAGTGAGCTGGTGCCAACCGGCACTACCTGGTTGGTGCGCACGCCACGTACCCATCACGTTGTGACGGTGACGTGCACCAGGTGGCAAACCGGGTGATGTAAGCATCGGGACGAAAAACCCTGGCGATCTGCAGGTACTCGGCCGCTTGTTCCCGTGTTGCTACCACCGACATGCTCGCAAAATAGTTGTTTCGCATGTAAATGCCCGCCCCCTGAATCCCGGCCCTGCTTGCTCTGGCGATTTCGTCCCGTGCGGCGGCGAGTGTTTTGTCGCTGCCAAACACCACCGCCCATCCACCGGACACCGCCACACTCTGTTGCACCTGGTCAACGAGGGGCGCATTGGCGGCAATGGTGGAGCGTGCGGCATCGGTGGCGCCATCGGACGTGGCGGCCACATCGCGACCCGCCTGTTCAACACGCTGGATGCGCTCCTTGAGGTCGCCGGACGGCACCACGGCATTGGCTGCGGCCAGGGTGTCGTTGGCCTGCTTCAATTGCGCTTGAAGGCTCTCAATCGTCGCGAACGCCGCTTTCAGCGCGTCGTCCGTCTCCACCAGTCGGGCCTTCCACTTGAAGCCGACGATGCTGCCCTCCTCGAACCCGGCGCTGGTCAGCACGCTGTTGAGTTGGGTCGGAAAGAACAAAAGCAAGACAGCAAGAAGAAAGAGTGAGCCGTCTCGAAGCAAGGCAAACACATCCTTGCCAATGGCGATGGCTTGCTCCAAGGCGCTTCGTCCCGCAGTGGCATCGGCTGGCATGGGGGCCTCCAATCACATGGGTGCTGGTACACGACACCTGACAACAATCACCGAGTGGCGATGTGGCGATGCCCCACGTGGCCGAAACCCTTGGCATCTCTGGTCACCCAGTTACCGCTCGTCGCAGAATTTTGACAACAACGAGCCCACAACTCAATAGCCTGCAGCAAAAAGAAAAGCCGCAAGCCATGGCTGATTCAGGCCTGTCACAACTTGGGCGTCGCCGTGGCTGGCCACGGGCCTAGGGCGGACGAGACTGGGTGGGCTCGCTGTGATGCACGCAGCCCAACGAACAGGTCAGTTCAGTGCTGATGCCCGTGTTCGCCGTGCACGTGCTTGTGCGTGATTTCCTCAGCCGTGGCTGCGCGAACCGCAGTCACCTTGCACGAAAAGCGTATGGCTTGGCCAGCGAGGGCGTGGTTGCCATCAAGATGCACCACGGGGCCTTTGATTTTGACCACGTTGAAGATCTGTGGCTGCCCGTCGTCGCCGCGGCCCTGCAACTGGCCGCCCACTTTGACGCCCGGAGGAAATTCACTCTTGGGAATGGTGCGCACCAGTTGCTCGTCACGATCACCAAAGGCATCCACCGGCTGCAGTTCCAGCACAGCCGAGAAGCCGACGGACTGCCCATCCAGCACAGATTCGACCTTGGGGAAAATGTTGTCATAGCCCCCATGCAGATAGGCTAGGCTACCCGCATCCAGGGGCTTGCCTTGCAGGTCGGTGACTTTGTAGGTCAGCGTAACGGCGGTGTCTTTGTTGATGTGCATGAGGTTCGGCTTGGGTTGGGCTGAAATGAAAAACGCCCCGAATGCGGGGCGTTTTTACTAGCTACTTGGCGGAAACGGAGGGATTCGAACCCTCGATGAGGCTCTACACCCCATACTCCCTTAGCAGGGGAGCACCTTCGGCCACTCGGTCACGTTTCCTGAAATTCAGAGCCGCGATTATGTCACGACTTCGGGCTGTTTTCAGGCTGCAGCCTGATCCAGACCAAAAGCTTTGTGCAGCGCTTTCACGGCGAGTTCCATGTACTTCTCATCGATCACCACCGAGGTCTTGATTTCGCTGGTGGAAATCATCTGGATGTTGATGCCTTCTTCGCTGAGCACGCGGAACATGGTGCTGGCCACACCCACGTGGCTGCGCATGCCAATGCCCACGATGGACACCTTGCAGATCTTGGTGTCACCCACCACCTCTTGCGCGCCCAGCTTAGGCACCACCACGTTTTTCAGCAGGTCCATGGTCTTGGCGAAATCACCATGGTTCACGGTGAAGCTGAAGTCGGTCTTGCCGTCCTTGCTGAGGTTCTGGATGATCATGTCCACCTCGACATTGGCGTCGGCCACGGCGCCCAGGATCTGGTACGCAATGCCGGGCTTGTCGGGCACACCGAGCACGGAAATTTTGGTCTCATCACGGGTGAACGCAATGCCGGAAACAATGGCTTGTTCCATGTTTTCATCTTCCTCAAAAGTAATCAGCGTGCCAGACTTGGCTTCTTCAACAATATCGATATCCCAGGGGGTGAAACTGGACAACACGCGCAGCTTGACCTTGTATTTGCCGGCAAATTCGACCGAGCGGATCTGCAGCACCTTGGAGCCCATGGAGGCCATCTCCAGCATTTCCTCAAAGCTGACGGTGTGCAGGCGGCGCGCCTCGGGCACCACACGCGGGTCGGTGGTGTAGACGCCGTCGACATCGGTGTAGATCAGGCATTCGTCGGCTTTCATGGCGGCTGCCACGGCAACAGCCGAGGTATCGGAGCCGCCACGGCCCAGGGTGGTGATGTTGCCCTGCTCGTCCAGCCCCTGGAAACCGGTCACGATCACAACCTTGCCTGCTTCCAGATCGGCACGCACTTTCTGGTCGTCAATGGATTCGATGCGCGCTTTGGTGTAAGCGTTGTTGGTGCGAATGGGCACCTGCCAGCCAGCGTAGCTGACCGACTCCAGACCCTGCGCCTGCAGTGCAATCGCCAGCAGCGCACTCGACGCCTGCTCACCGGTGGCGGCCAGCATGTCGAGCTCACGGCTGTAGGCATCGGTGGGTTTGGCAGGTGCCAGCTCTTTGGCCAGAGCCAGCAGGCGATTGGTCTCGCCGCTCATGGCGCTGGGGACCACCACCATCTGGTGACCGGCGCGCGCCCATTTGGCAACGCGTTTGGCGACATTGCTGATGCGCTCGGTGGAGCCCATCGACGTGCCGCCGTATTTGTGAACAATCAAGGACATGTTGGGGGATTGAGAGGGCTGAAAAGCTAAAGATTGTACCAATGCAGCTCGCCGCCCCGGCGCTCACACACGCCCTGCCCCACCTTCAGGCGCAGCGCGTGACCGCGTGTCTGGCAGGCGCCAATCTGGCGCATCAGCTCGGTCAACTGCGCGGTGCTGGGCGTGGCCTGATGGCAGCTCAGCAGCCAGTGACGCAGCACATTGGCCAGCCGCGGTGTGCTCAGCGCCTGCAGCAATTTGATGCGTGGTGCCACGCCCACCTGGGCCAGGTCTTGCGCGGCCACCTCCAGCAACAGCGCCTGGGCCTGTGCAGCGTGCGTGCTGCTGCGGGCAAAGGTATCGCGGAACTGGGGGAAGCAGGTCTCCAGCACAGGCAACAGTTGGGCACGGATGCGGTTGCGGGTGTAACGCGGGTCGATGTTGGTCGGGTCCGTCACAAAACCAGCGTTCTGGTCCGCCAGCCAGCGCCGGATGTCTGCACCAGACACACGCAACAAGGGCCGGTGGTAGCTGATGCCACCGCGCGTCCAGCGTTCGGGCATGGCGCTCAGGCCGGGCAAGCCGGCGCCACGACTCAGGGCCAGCAGCAGGGTCTCGACCTGGTCATCGGCGTGATGTGCCAGGGCCATGGATTGAATCGCGTCAGGTCCATGTTTGATCGTGGTTAGCGCTTGAAAAGCGGCATAACGAGCGCGGCGGGCGGCGTCTTCGGGGCTTTGTCCGAGGGCGTGCCGGGCATCGGTTTTCTGGACCGTGAGCGGCACATCCAGCGCAGCGCACACGCTGCGGCAGTGCGCCTCAAAGTCGTCTGCCGCCGCCTGCAACCCGTGGTGCACGTGGATAGCCTTCACCTGACCTGGCCACTTGGTTGCACACGCGATCAGAAGCGCGGTGGAATCGGCGCCGCCACTGTAGGCCACTGCCAAGGGCAAACGCGGCTCGAAAGCCGCCATGGCTTGCTCAAAAGAAAGGGTCATGGGCAAAGGTCACCGCGGGCCGGGTTGACGGCACCGCCAAACCACCCGGGCTACTTGCCCGGTTTGATGTCGGTGAACTTGCCGTAGCTCTGCAGCCGCTCGTAACGGCGGTCCAGCAGTTCAGCGGGTTTGAGGTCGCTGATCTGACGCCAGGCATCGGTCAGGGCGCGTTTGAGGAAGGTCGCCATTTGCTTGTGGTCGCGGTGCGCGCCACCGACGGGCTCGTTGACGATCTTGTCCACCACGCCCAGCGCTTTCAAGCGGTGCGCGGTGATGCCCAACGCGTCCGCGGCCTCCTGCGCCTTTTCGGACGTTTTCCAGAGGATGGACGCACAGCCTTCGGGGCTGATCACCGAGTAGATGGAGTACTGCAGCATCAGCACCTGGTCGCCCACCGAGATCGCCAGCGCGCCGCCCGAGCCGCCTTCACCAATGATGGTGACGATGATCGGCACCTCCAGTTGCGCCATCTCGAAGATGTTGCGACCAATGGCTTCAGACTGACCGCGCTCTTCGGCATCAATGCCGGGGTAAGCACCGGGCGTATCGACAAAGGTGAACACCGGAAGCTTGAATTTTTCAGCGGTTTTCATCAGCCGCAGCGCCTTGCGATAGCCCTCGGGCTTGCTCATGCCGAAGTTGCGCAAGCCGCGCTCTTTGGTGTCGCGGCCTTTTTGCTGACCAATCACCATGCACGGCATGCCGTTGAAGCGCGCCAGCCCGCCGATGATGCTCAGGTCGTCGGCAAAATGCCGGTCACCGTGCAGTTCAACAAAGTGGGTGAAGATCTCGTTAACGTAATCGAGCGTGTAGGGGCGCTCGGCGTGGCGGGCAATCTTGGTGATCTGCCAGGGCGTGAGGTCGCTGTAGAGGTCTTTGGTGAGTTGCTGGCTCTTTTTGGCCAGCTGGTTGATTTCAGCCGAAATATCCACCGCCGACTCGGTCTGCACGTAGCGCAGCTCTTCGATCTTGTTTTCCAGCTCGGCAATCGGGGTTTCGAAATCGAGGAAAGTTTTTTTAGCCATGGGGGCTCCGTTTAATCAGTTGGGGACAGAGCAACGCGCACTGTGTGTCACGCTGGGTCTGTCCCGCAAGGTCAACATCCAACATCCGACAATTTGTCAGGGACAGAGTAACGTGCACGGCTTGTCACGCTTGATCTGTCCCACAAGGCAAACATCCAACATCCGACAATTTGTTGGGGTCAGAGCAAAATTGCTGCGCAATTCTTGATCTGACCCGCAAGGTCTCAATATTCCACTGGCACTGGGTCCAAAGAGCGCCAAATATACCAAGTCGCCACGGTGCGGTACGGCGCCCAGGCCAGCGCCACCTCCCGCGCGTCACTGCGGCTGACCACATCACCCGAAAAATAACACTTGCTGATGCCGTTGATCAGGCCCACATCGTCCAGCGGCAACACGTTCGGGCGCATCAGGTGAAAGATCAGAAACATCTCGGCCGTCCAGCGGCCAATGCCACGGATGGCGATCAGCTCGGCAATGATGGCTTCGTCGTCCATGCCGGTCCAGGCATCCACATGCACCGCACCGTTGTCAAAATGCAGCGCCAGGTCAACGATGTATTCGACCTTGCGGGCGCTCAACCCGGCAGCGCGCATGTCGTCGATCTTGAGCTTGAGCACCTGCGCTGGCGTGATCTGCTCTGGCAGTTGGGCAAAACGGTCCCACACGGTTTGTGCCGCCTTGACCGAAATTTGCTGCCCGACCACACTGCGCGCCAAGGTGGCAAACGCATCACCGCGGCTTTGCAGACAGGTCTTGCCAAACTGCGGGATCAGCCGCTTCATGACACGGTCTTTTTTCATCAGGTGTTTGCAGGCGTCGGCCCAGTACACCGGCGCGAGAGCTTCGCCCGCGATGGATTCAGTAACTTTCATGGTCTTTTACTTGACCGCTTCCCAGCTCGTGCCCGCTGCCGAGTCTTTCAACACAATGCCTTGGGCCAACAGATCCTGGCGGATACGGTCGGCTTCAGCAAAGTTTTTCGCGGCTTTGGCGGCTGCGCGTTGGGCGATCAAGACTTGAATGGCGCCCTCGTCCAGCCCGGCACCAGCTTGCAAAAACACTTTCGGATCGCCCTGCAGCAGGCCCAGCCCCGCGGCCAAGGCTTTGAGCAAGCCCGCCAACTCGTGTGAACGGGTGCGGTTCACCTCGGATGCCAGATCAAACAACACCGCCACCGCCTCGGGTGTGCCAAAGTCGTCGTCCATCGCAGCTTTGAAACGCGCTGCGTAAGGCTGCGCCCAGTCGATGGCCGTTGCTGCCGGATTGCCCGCCAAATCCAGCGCGGTGTAGAGGCGCTTGAGGCCGCTGCGGGCATCGTCCAGATGCACGTCGCTGTAGTTCAGGGCGGTACGGTAATGGGTCCGCAGCAAGAAGAATCGCACGGTCTCGGCATCAAACTTGGCCAGCACGTCGCGGATGGTGAAAAAGTTGCCCAGGCTCTTGGACATCTTCTCGTTGTCCACCCGCACAAAGCCGTTGTGCACCCAGAATTTGGCCAGAGGTTGGCCACTGGCGCCTTCACTCTGGGCGATTTCGTTCTCATGGTGCGGAAACTGCAGATCAGCGCCACCGCCGTGGATGTCGAAGGTCTCGCCCAGGTTCTGGCAGCTCATCGCCGAGCACTCGATGTGCCAGCCCGGGCGGCCTTTGCCGTAGCCGTAACCCAGTGCGTCGGCGTCCCACTTGGCGTCGTCCGGCTCGGTCGGTTTGGCGGCTTTCCACAGCACAAAATCCAGCGGATCGTCCTTGCCATCCTGCACCGCCACACGCTCACCGGCACGCAATTCATCCACCGACTTGCCCGACAATTTGCCGTAGCCAGGGAATTTGCGCACCGCGTAATTGACGTCACCATTGGCGGCTTGATAGGCCAGGCCCTTGTCTTCCAGCTGTTTGATCAGGTCCAGCATCTGCGGCACGTAGTCGGTGGCGCGCGGCTCCAGCGTCGGGGGTTCGATGCCCAGCAGGGCGATATCGTGGTGCATGGCCGCAATCATCTCGTCGGTCAGCGCGCGGATGCTGATACCGCGCTGCAGCGCACGTTGGATGATTTTGTCGTCAATATCGGTGATATTGCGCACATATGTGACCCGGTAACCGCTGACCTTCAACCAGCGCTGCACCACATCAAACGCCATCATCATGCGGGCGTGGCCAATGTGGCACAGGTCGTAAATGGTCATCCCGCACACGTACATGCGCACGTGGCCGGGCTCCAGGGGTGAAAAAACTTCCAGCTCTCGCGAGAGGGTATTGAAAATGCGCAAACTCATGGGGTCCAAAGATTCAAATCGGGTCAGGGAAGAAGACAAGCCGAAGCGGCTGGCGGATGGGGCGCACTGGTGGTCTTTGCCCAGACCAGGCAGGCAGGCCGGGCGCTTGAAAAGCACACCCTCCGCTACAATGGAAGGCAGTATAAAGCCCTGGCGGCACCTGCCGGTTTGACGGCCGACCCATCATTCCCAAAAACCCAGTGTCCATGAAACAGGCTCCCAACGCAATTTCCCGGTCGTTTCGTCTGCTGATTCTGGCCAGCGCTTGCCTGGCTCTGCCAGCGTTGGCTGACGACTATGCCGACGTGGCCCAACTGGTGCGCGCCAGCCAATTTTCGCAAGCCATGACCCGGGTTGACAGCTACCTGGCCACCAAGCCGGGCGACCCGCAAATGCGCTTTCTCAAAGCGGTCATCCTGCGCCATCAGGGCAAAACTGCACAGGCCATGACCACGCTGACTGAATTGACGCAGGACTACCCCGAGTTGCCCGAGCCCTACAACAACTTGGCGGTGCTGTACGCCAGCCAAGGACAGTACGACCAGGCGCGCCAAGCGCTTGAGATGGCCATCCGCACCAACCGCAGCTACGCCACCGCCCACGAAAACCTGGGTGACGTGTACGCCAGACTGGCCAGCCAGGCCTACAGCGAAGCGTTAAAACTTGACGGCGGCAACACCACTCTAGCGCCCAAGCTGGCATTGATTGACAAGATATTCCCGCGTGCCCCCGGCAACAGCCCGGCGGCGGCCCACCCAGCCGCCAACGGTGTTGAAGCCCAATGGGTGCCACTGGACCCCGAAGCCAACAAGGCGGTCGAGGTCGCCGTGCTGGCTTGGGCCAAGGCCTGGTCGGACAAAAACAACGTCAGCCTCACGCTCACCGATCTGAGCATTCGCGTTCAGGATGACCAGGCCGTGGCCAGTTTCCGTCAAGTCGACACCGCAGGCAACCCATCAAAGTCCAGCCCCCAAACCTTGCACCTGAAGAAATCAGGTCAGCAATGGCTGGTCACCGGGGAAGCCGCTGGCCTTTGAAGGCACACACATTCTGGTCTGGCTGCCGCTCAGTGCGTTCACGCGGCGCTGACTGGGCCGGGCTGACCCAGAAACCATTTTTTTTGAAGAGGTGATGGCATGAAATTCTTGAATAAAAGTACCTGGGCCGTGGTGGCCCTGGCCTCGGCAGCCATGTGGTCCGTCACGGCCAACGCGCAGACGCAGGCCAGCCCCCAAGTCAAGTTCGCCACCTCTGCCGGTGACTTTGTGGTGGAGTTGTACCCCGACAAGGCGCCCAAGACGGTGGACAACTTTTTGCAGTACGTGCGTGACAAACATTACGACGGCACCCTCTTTCACCGCGTCATCCCCAACTTCATGATCCAGGGCGGTGGCTTTGACGCCAGCTATGTGCAAAAACCGACCCGCGCCCCGGTCGCCCATGAGGGCCGCCAGGCGCTTGAGAAAGGTGGCCCGCGCAATGTCACCGGCACTTTGGCCATGGCGCGCACCAACGACCCGCAGTCGGCCACGGCACAGTTTTTCATCAACGTCAAAGACAATGCCTTTTTGGACCCCAGCGCTCAGTCTTACGGCTACACGGTGTTTGGCCGGGTGGTCTCGGGCATGGCGGTGGTTGAAAAAATCAAATCCACGCCGACCAGCTCGGGCGGCCCTTTCCCCACGGACGTTCCCAAAACGCCCGTTCTTATCAACTCTGCAACCCTGGTGAAATAAATCATGAGCAACCCAAAAGTCGAACTCCACATTACCAACTACGGCGTCATCACCCTTGAACTCGATCAGGACAAAGCGCCCAAAACAGTCGCCAACTTTTTGAGCTACGTTGCCAAAGGCCACTACAACAACACCATTTTTCACCGCGTCATTCCCGGCTTCATGGTGCAATGCGGTGGCATGGAACCCGGCATGTTGGAGAAAAAAGGCGACGCACCCATCAACAACGAGGCCAACAACGGCCTGAAAAATGTCGCCTACAGCGTGGCGATGGCCCGCACCGGCGACCCGCACTCCGCTACCGCGCAGTTCTTCATCAACGTGGCTGACAACGGCTTTTTGAACCACACCGCACCCAGCCAGCAGGGCTGGGGTTACGCCGTGTTTGGCAAGGTCGTGGCGGGCACCGAGGTGGTGGACAAGATCAAGGCCGTCAAAACCAGCCGCAAGGGTTACCACGATGATGTACCCGTCGTGGACGTGGTGATTGAAAAAGCCGTGGCGCTGTAAAACGGCCAAAAAGTCATGGATGGCGGGCCCAACCCGCCATGACAACCCGGGTGACTACCCGGCGCTGCGGTCACACCGGACACCATGGCAGTCACCCCGGACTGGATTCGGGGTCGGTATCGCCATCTGACTGAGAGGTTCATCTTGCCCACGGCAACACACACACTGGATGCCGCACCGCACTGGCAGGTGATTGACGTCATCTCTGACTTGCACCTGCAATCCAGCGAGCAGGCCACCTTTCTAGCCTGGCGACACCACCTGACCAACACCCCGGCAGACGCCCTGATCATTCTCGGGGACCTGTTTGAAGTCTGGGTGGGTGACGATGTGGCCGATGTACCGTCGGGCCAAACGCCGGGATTCGAGGCCGAATGTCAACAACTCCTGGCCGCAGCCGCACAGCGCATACCGGTATTTTTTATGCACGGCAACCGCGATTTTTTGCTGGGAAAGACATTTGCCACGGCCTGCGGTATGACCCTGCTGGATGACCCCACCGTTCTGGTCTTTGACGACCAGCGCTGGCTGCTGTCACACGGTGACGCGTTGTGCCTGGGCGATACCGACTACCAGCAGTTTCGTGCCCAGGTGCGCACACCCGCCTGGCGCGACGCCTTCCTGGCCAAACCGCTGGCCGAACGCCAAACCATCGCCCGCCAACTGCGCGTACAAAGTGAATCCCACAAACGCCGTGGTGCAACATATGCCGATGTGGACACGGCGGCTGCGCTGCAATGGCTGGCAGCAGCGCAAGCCAGCACCTTGATTCACGGCCACACACACCAACCGGCAGATCACGTATTGAACCCCGGCGAGGCCGCACCGAAGCGCCGTCTGGTGCTCAGTGACTGGGATACATCGGCTGTTCCACCCCGGCTGGAAATCCTGCGGCTGCGCCGTGGCGCGGCGCCAGCGCGCATCCCACCCGAATAACCCGCCAGCCGACAGGCCGAAGCCTGCAACAAGCGACCCCGTCACCGCTGTGAACGCCTCAGGGCTTCAGCAAGACCTTCAGCACGTTTTGCAAGCGCCGAGCGGCCGCAGGCTCAAACGCGCCGCCCAGCACGGTCGCGGCGTCCTGGCCCCAGGTTTGCACCGGTGCCGGATCGTTGCGTTTGGTGAGCAATTGCAGTTGCAGCAAACGCCGGTCGCTGATGTGCTCAGCGGGTGTCGGCACCTCAGCGGCCATTTCCAGACGCAGCAGCGCGGTGCTGGCGTCACCGGCCGGGGCTTGGGTGATGGCTTTGGACCAGCCGGCGCGCACAGCGGGCGCGACACGGCTGCCCAACTCCTGCACGCTGGGCACCAACGCCGCATCGCGTTTTTCCCACGCAGTGAGCAGGTGCGTCAGCGCTTCGCCATGGGCTTGGGCTGCCAGCTTGCGCAACGCCATCTGGGCTTGCTCCAGCGCGTCACGTTGGGCGCGGAAGGCGGCATCGCCCAGACGCGGTGCATCAAAACGTTCACCCATCGGGGCGCGGTCCGGGCGAGCGTCACGGAAGCCGCCACGGTCATCCCCACGACCACCCGGGCGAGCATCACGTCCGCCGTCACGGCCACCCGGACGACCTGCATCCTTGCGGTCACCGAATTTGCCGCCACGGGCAGGCATCGCCGGGGCGTCTTTTTTCATGCCAGGGCGGTCATCACCGCGCATGGCCACCACCGGTTTGCGTGCCACGGGTTTGGCGGCCTCAGGCGCAGCGCCCTCGCCTGTCGGCTCGGCGGGTGCGTCCATCGTCGTGTCTCCGCCAGCGGCGGCTTCAGCCGTTGCCTGGCCCTGATCCGCCTGGGCCAGCGCTTCTTTTTCGTCTGAAGTCTGGGCACTGGCGGCGACTGCGGCTTGAGCCTGGGCCTGGCCGCGCAGGGCCGCGTCGAGTGCGGCCATGGCGCTCTTGATGGCCTGGGCGTCGCCCGAGGCGTTGGCTGCCTGCAGCGCCTTGGAAGCGTCCAGCACGATGCGGTCGCGCTCGCTCAGGGCGCTCTGGGCCTTTTCGCGCTCAGCGGTCTTGCGGTTGAAGGCGTCGTCGATCGGTTTGCGGAACGCATCCCACAGCTTTTGCTCATGGCGGCGGTCCATCGGCACGCGGTGCGCTTCGGCCTGCCAGCGCTGCTGCAACGCTTTGACGGCGTCGATGCGCAGCACCTCTTGGCCGCCAAGTTCCTTGGCCTCGTCAATCATGGCATGGCGGGCGGCCAGGCTGAGCTTTTGCAGCGCTTCCAGCGGCGCGGCGGCTTCGTCGATGGCGGCTTTCCAGAGCGTGTTCAGTTCGGCATACATCTTCTCGCCCACGTGGCCGGACTCGCGCCAGCGGTCGCCAAACTGGTGCAGCACGCGGTTGAAGCCTTTCCAGTCGTCGTCCAGCGCGGTGCGGTTGGCACCAGCCCAAGCTTTGACTTCTTCGATCAGTGCCAGACGTTGGGCGCGGTGTTCGGCGGTCTCGGCTTTGAGCTTTTCAAGCCACGTTTCCACCACCTTGTGGGCTTCGTTGCAGGCGTCATCAAACCGCTTCCACAAGCCGTGATTGGGCACGCCACCCTGGTCGGTGGCCTTCCACTGGTCACGCAAGGTACGCAGGGTGTCCTGCATCTTGCGCCCACCAATGGCTTGGCCTTCTGGGCGCTTGAGCAGGCCTTCGGCCTTGGCCACCATCTCTTCGCGCAACTGGTCAGCGCGCCAACGTTGCCAGCCTTCGAGCTCACCGGCGGCAGCCAGTGCGCTTTTGGCCTGGTTTTCCAGCTTGTCGTCAATCAGGCGGCCAAATTCTTTCAGCGCGTTGCGCAGGGCATTGGCGGCACCAGCGCTGGCTTTGCCGTGACCTTGGGTGACTTCTTGCTCTAACTTTGCGAGTGCTTCCGCCACGGCAGTGGTGGCGTGGGCCTTGATTTCAGGGTCAACGGGTGCCTTGGCAGCCTTGACCACCGGCTCCAGGGGGATGCCGCGCGCCAGGCGCAACTCGTCAGCCCAGACCGGCACGCTGGGCAGCGGCGCGGCGGTGTCTTCAGCAGCCAGCACGGTGGAGGTCAACGCCGCCTGGAACGCGTCCCAGACCAGGCCCAGCTGGGCCTGCGAGGCTTGCAGCAACGGCGGGAACTTGGCATCCACGCTCGGCCAATTGGCGTCCCCGGACAGCGCGCTGGCCTCGGCCTGCCAGTTGCTGACATCGGCACTCAGCGCATCATGCGCGGCTTGGGCATCGCGCCAGGGTTTGGTGGAGAGCACTTCGATGCGCTGGGCCACCAGCACGGCAGCTTCGCGCTGCACCTGGACGCGGTGCTGCAGGTCTTCGATGGCGCGCACACGCTCCACCAGTTGGGCTTTCAGAGCGGCCAGCGGCTCTTTGCTCAAGGGCGCACCGGCTTTGGCGGCATCGCGCTGCCAGGCCAGAGCGTCGGCCAGGTTGAGCTTGGGAACAGCCAGCAGAGCCTGGGCTTTGTCGGCCCACTCCAGCGCGATGGTGGCTTGGGTTTTGCTGCGTTTGATTTCGTCGAGCTTCTCGCGCAACAGCTTGGCGGCGCCCTTGTCCTTGCCACTCAGTTCCTTGAACACCTGCTGCAACTGCTCGGGCGTGGGGCCGCTGGCCAGCCACTCGCGGATGCAGGCCATGCGCTCGCCCGAGGTCTGCGCCGAAAACGCGCCACGTGTCAGCGCGTCCAGCGGATGCGCCTCATGGGTTTTGGCGGGCGCCACAGGGGCGTCAGAAGGGGTGTCTGCAGGGTTGTTTTTGGAGAAGGGAAACATCGACATCGCGCACACAAAAATAAGAGGATGCCTGCCAGAGTGCGGCAGGGGCAAAGCTCTATTTTCGCCGGGTTTTGCCGCCCCAGCCAAAACATTTGCAGAGTTTGGTGCGCGCCCTACTCGGTGGTCAGATTCAGTTCGGCGCGGGGTTGCCACTTGGACTCCGGGGCCACGGCCTTGGCGGCGCCCAGAAACAGCCGGTCAGAGGGCAGCTTCAGGCTGGCCAGGTAGTCGCGCACCACCACCCCGCGTTTCACCGCCAGCGCCTGCATGGCGGCCTCGGACGCATCCAGATGCGCCAGCAGCAAGGCCTCCATCTCGGGCACCGGCATGTCTTTGGTCAGGCCGATCAGGTTGCGCGGCTTGGGAAAATCACCGCGTTTGTAGACCGCTTTGAGCAGCGCCG
This sequence comes from Rhodoferax sp. U2-2l, assembly GCF_020594515.1. Classification (GTDB taxonomy): domain Bacteria; phylum Pseudomonadota; class Gammaproteobacteria; order Burkholderiales; family Burkholderiaceae_C; genus Rhodoferax. The sequence goes on along the minus strand of NZ_JAJCTH010000001.1, from coordinate 178,395 downwards.
GGTATTCGTCGGCAGACGCTTTGACTGGCGCGGTGGCCTCTTTGCCGTCAGCGGCGGGCTGGTTGCGGCGTTTTTCAGCCTGCACCAGCGCCTGCAACTGCTGGCGCTTGAAGTCTTCGCGCTCGACCTCCAGGCTGGCGGTGCCCACCACGGTCATCTTGAGTGCGGGGCGGTCGGTGAGCGCCTTGGCCACTTTGTCCAAGCCCGCCTTGGCCTGATCACTCAGCACCGCCGAGCCCGCCTCAAAACTGACCATGCTGAGCGTGTCACCGCCACCGCCCAAGGCGCTGGCCAGCAGACTGAAGGGCGAAGTGATGGCCTTGACAATCAGGTTGCCAATGACCTTGAAGACGATCGGCAGCAGGCGAAACTGCGGGTCGTTGAGCGAGCCGCTGATGGGCAGGTCAATGTCGATCACGCCATTGCGGTCTGCCAGCAAGGCCACCGCCAGCTTGACCGGCAGGCTGGTAGTGGCGTTGGGGTCTTTGTCGCCAAACCTGAGCTGGTTGAGCACCAATTTGTTGTTGGCGGTGAGCTGGCCGTCGGGTTGCACCTTGTAGGCCACATCCACGCTGAGCTTGCCACGTTCAATGCCGTATCCCGCGTAACGCGCCGAGTAGGTGGACAGCGGCGCCAGTTCCAGGTCGCGCACCTTGCCCTGGATGTCCAGCGCAATGGGTTGCACCAGCGGGTTGATCTTGCCCAGCACCTCCAGCGTGGCGCTGCCCTCGGCACGGCCACGCAGTTCCAGATCAGCCAGCTGAATCTCTCCCGCCGTCGTTTGCGACGAAAACGCACTGAGTTTGCCGACCAGCTCGGTCAGATCGGCCGAGTAATTGGGCTTGATGAAGCGGTCGGTAAAGTTCACCCGGCCACCGAGCAGGCTGACGGGGCCGAATCGGACCACCGGCGCCAGCGCCGTGTTGACCGGGGCAGGCGCGGCGGCCGGCACACCGGGCGCACTGGCCGCAGCCACTGCAGGTGGGGCCGGCATCGATTCCCCGGTCATAGCTCCTGACGCCTGACTGGCAGGGGCAACAGCCGGTTTCAGCACATCCTGCAGGTTCAGCCGACCCGCCTCACTGAGGATCAGCCGGGCATAAAAATCACTCAGTATTGTGCCTTGCACCTCCAGTTGGGTGGCGGCGCCCGGTGCCAAGGCCAGGTTGATGCCGCTCAGGCTCAGGCTTTTCCAGTTCAGCAGTTCTTCAGCGGCCACAAAGGGCTCGGCCTGTGCCAGGGTGCGGGTCTGCAGGTCTTCCAGCCGGGCGTCGCCCTTGAGTTGCAGCGCCAGACCCGCGGTTTGCTGGGTCATGCTGACGCGACCCTTGAAGCTGGTGTCGGCGCGCAGCAGGGCAATGTTCAGGGTGTCGCTCAGATACGGCGCCAGCGCGTGGATGGGCAGGCGCTCGGCGTTGAGGTCGCCTTTGAGCGCCAGCGGGTGCAAGGCGCCGCTGCCACGCCAGGCCAGTTTGCCGGGCTCGGTGTTGCCGTGGCGCAGGCGGGCCGACAGATTGAAGCCAAAACTCTGCGGGCCGGTGTTGGCGTAGTTTTTCAGCTGCAGATGGGCCGCCGTTACCGCCAGCCTCACCGGGGTGGGGGTGCTCTGATCGACGAAAGCCACATTGCCCTCGCTCAGTTGCAACTCGCCCAGCTTGACCTGCCACGGCGCTGGGTCCGCCGCCGTGGCCCTCTTGGCCCGCGCTTGGCCCGCTGCGGCGGGCGCAGCCTGCTTGGCCGACGGCGCTTGGAGCCAGTCTTGCGCCATCCAGCGCCCATTGGCCGCGCGGGTGATGGCCAGCTTGGGCTGCGTGACCTTGATCACCCCCAGGCTGGCCGACTGGCGGCCCACATCCACCACCGCCTCCTGCAACTGCACCTGGAAAACGCTGGCCAGCGGTGCTTTTTTGCCGCCTATCAAGACCAGCTTGTCCAGGCTCAGGTTGTTCACCTTCAGTTCTGTAACGGAGGTTTGCGCACCCTGGGCCGCCGCCCAGCGCAAACCCAGGTCCGCTGTAACGGCACCGTCCAACCGGGGCACCAGCACATCGGCCAGGTAGGGTTGCGCTGCACTCAGCGGCCAGGCGGCCAGCTGGGCACTGACGTCAGTGGCCTGATCGGTGGCGCTGCCTTTGAATTGCAGTGCCGCCCCAGCCAACAAAGCACTGCCATCAAACGGCATGGGCTGGCTGAACGGCCAGGCCAACGCGGTTGCGTGCATGTTCAGGGCAGTCAGCTTGAGTTGGGCGGGCTGCGCAGGCACCTGGTCCAACCAGGCCACCTCACCACCTTCCAGCGCAAGGGTGTCCACACTGACCTGCCACGCAGGCGCGCTGGCGGCATCAGCAGGGTGTGGTTCATTGTCAGAACCAGCCTTTTGGGCATCCGAGCTGGTGGCTGTGTTTTGGGCGGCGCTGGATGCGGCCGGTTGCGCCAGCGCCAGCAGGTTGAGCACACCCGCGTGGTCGCGCTGCACGTTCAGGCGCGGCTGGGTCAGTGTCACTTGGCCCAGCTGCACCCGGCGTGACAGCGGTTGCACGTCCTTGAGCTGCACACTCAGCCGGTCAAACGCCAGCAGTTCCGTGCTGGCCGGGTCCTTGGCGGCACCCTGCGCGACACTGATCTGCACCCGGCTGGCACCCACCACGCCACTGAGGGACACCACGGGCGTGTCGGTCTGCTCAAAGGCCAGTTTGAGGTCCGCATCCAGCACCGCCGCGCCCAGCCGCGCCGGCAAGCTGGCGGGCAGATAGGCCAGATACGGGGCGAGGTCGAGGTCTTTGAACGACAGTTGAACATCGGTATCGCGCGTCTGGGCAAACGGCAAGGCCTGGGCGCTGGAATCGAACCGGGTGCCGTTGAGGTCAAACGCCAGCTTGGGGCTCACCAGCACATCCCGTTTGGAGTCCAGATTGCTCAAAAACGGCAGGTTCAGTTGCAGCTGGCTCAAGGTGTGCACCTGGTTCCTGGGCGCGTCGGTCAACGCCACCAAACCGTCTGACAACATCAGGTTGTACAGCGCAAAACGCAGTGGGGATGACGCTGGCTCAGCCGGGTCTTGGGGGGGTGGCGTCAACCTGGCCAGCATGTCATCCACGTCGTAGCGCCCTTGGCCGAGATGGGTGAGGTGCACGTGTGGCGACGCCACCACCAACGCATCCACCACCGGTACCAGCCGCAACAACGACTGGAGCGCCATATCTATATAGAGATGACCCAGCGTCACCTGGGGGGATGTGATGCCCGCACCGTTGGCGCGGGCGATGGCCACATCGCGCACGCTCAGCTCCAGCGACCAGGGCTTGAAGTCCACCTCACCCACCGTCACCTGCCGCCCCAGCAAGTCGCCCAGCCGCGATTCGGCCTGAGATTTGAGAAGCGGCGGTACCGCCAGCCACGTCACCGCCCATAACAGCAGCAATCCGCCCAGCACCCAGAGCGAGCGGCGCAGCCAAGGTTGGTCAAGAGGCGATGGGCTCGACACGGCAGGGCTGCGCTGATCTGTTTTCATGGCACGGATTTTGAAGGCGGAAACACGTCAAAAGGTGTAGCAAATAACACGGGATATCACTTTTTTATGCATAACAAATAAATTTGATATGGTTGACTTGACATATATAACCCACCTAGAATCCGCCGAAACCGCGATACCGCGGGAATACCCTAAGCTGCCGACCCCGGCAACATCAAGTCTCTGCACCCAACCAGGAAAGAAGTCAACCGCAGGATATTGATAGCGTAACAACCCAGGCGAGTGTTCAGTTCAGCGGCATGCAGTGCCACGCGACGAACCCCGCGCAAGAAGGAGAAGCTATGTCAGCATCTAAAAATTTGTTCATTGGCCTGCGCCGCGTCACCACGACGGTCGCCAAAGGCTTTTTCGATATCACCCACAACAGCATTGCCCTGATCGGCCTGGCTGTTCTCTTTGTCTCCATCGCCCTGTTTGCCCGCCCCGAATTGCGCGCGCTTGGCGAAACCCACTTGTTCAGTTGGCTGCAGGAACGCCGCGTTGACGTGACGGCGGTGGTCAGCGACCCCGTCGCCAGCGACCGTGCCACCGCAGCCAACCCGAAGGACCTGCCCAAACAACAGGCCTCGGTAGCCTTGTGGCTGAGCAAAAAATATCGCGTGGCTCCCGAGCCGATCAGCGCCATCGTGTCGGAGGCTTATGAAATCGGCAAACGTGTCAGCCTGGACCCCACGCTGATCCTGGCGGTCATGGCCATTGAGTCCGGCTTCAACCCGTTTGCGCAAAGCCATGTCGGCGCGCAGGGTCTGATGCAGGTGATGACCCGTGTGCACAGCGACAAGTACAAAAGCTTTGGTGGTGAGTTTGCCGCCTTTGACCCGCTGGCCAACTTGCGCGTGGGTGTCAAGGTGCTGCAGGATTGCATCCGCACCGCCGGCTCGGTGGAAGGTGGCTTGAAGTACTACGTGGGTGCGGCCAACATTGAAAGCGACGGCGGCTATACCGCCAAGGTCATGGCGGAATACACCCGCCTGCAACAGGTGGCCCAGGGTCGCCCGGTGCCAGCCCGGGTGCCGCCCACCCCGGCACCGCTAGAGGCCAGCGCCACCGAAGCGACGCCGCCAGCCGCGCCCGCCAGCCCTGACGCCGTTGAAGCAGCCCCCGCCATCGTCGCCTTGAAGTAAGCCCTTGGGCTAAAATCCGGCGGCACGCAACTGGCGATAGGCGCTCCACCTTCACAGGTTTTTTTGGGGCACCGAAGTGGGAACACCACGGGGGAGCGTGCCGCAGGCGCCCATTCGGGCCTTGTGATCAGCCGTTCGCCTGGGCAGCCCTGGTGTCATCACTCGGATGACGCTCAGGCCCTTAGTCTTATAGGACTGCCATGTTCAACCGCAATATTCTCATCGAGCAAACCGATCCCGAGCTGTTTGCCGCCATCCAATCCGAAAACCAGCGCCAGCAAGACCACATCGAGCTGATCGCCAGTGAAAACTACGCCTCACCCGCGGTGATGGCCGCGCAAGGCACCCAACTGACCAACAAGTACGCTGAAGGCTATCCTGGCAAGCGCTACTACGGCGGTTGCGAGTTTGTGGACATTGCCGAGCAGCTGGCCATTGACCGCGTCAAGCAGATTTTTGGCGCCGAAGCGGCCAACGTGCAGCCGCATTGCGGCGCCTCGGCCAATGAAGCTGTGTTTTTGGCCTTCCTGAAACCCGGCGACACCATCATGGGCATGAGCCTGGCCGAAGGTGGCCACCTGACCCACGGCATGGCACTGAACATGAGCGGCAAATGGTTCAACGTGGTGAGCTACGGCCTGGACGCCAACGAGGCCATCGACTACGACGCCATGGAGCGCAAGGCCCATGAATCCAAGCCCAAGCTGATCATTGCCGGCGCCAGCGCCTACAGCCTGCGCATCGACTTTGAGCGCTTTGCCAAGGTGGCCAAAGACGTGGGCGCCATCTTCATGGTGGATATGGCCCACTATGCGGGTCTGATCGCCGCCGGTGTGTACCCCAACCCGGTGCCACATGCTGACATCGTCACCAGCACCACGCACAAGAGCCTGCGCGGTCCGCGCGGCGGCATTATCCTGATGAAGGCGCAACACGAAAAAGCCATCAACAGCGCGATCTTCCCCGGCCTGCAGGGTGGCCCGCTGATGCACGTGATTGCCGCCAAGGCGGTGGCGTTCAAGGAAGCACTGCAACCCGACTTCAAGCTGTACCAGCAACAGGTGCTGGCCAACGCCCGCGTAGTGGCCGAAACCCTGACCGAGCGCGGCCTGCGCATCGTCAGTGGCCGCACCGAAAGCCATGTGATGCTGGTCGACCTGCGCGCAAAGGGCATCACTGGCAAGGAAGCGGAAGCCGTGCTGGGCAGCGCCCACATGACCATCAACAAAAATGCCATCCCCAACGACCCCGAGAAACCGATGGTCACCAGCGGTGTGCGCATCGGCACCCCGGCCATGACCACACGTGGTTTCAAGGAAGAAGAAGCGCGCATCACCGCCAACCTGATCGCCGACGTGCTGGACAACCCGCGCGACCCGGCCAACATTGAGGCGGTGCGCGCCAAGGTCAACGCCCTCACCGCTCGCTTCCCTGTGTATAGCTGATTGCGGGACAGTCCAGGATTTACACGCAGTGAAATCTGCTCTGTCCCCAACATTTTGAGAAACCCATGAAATGCCCCTTCTGCAGCCACCCCGACACCCAGGTGGTGGAAACGCGGGTGGCGGAAGACGGGGGCTTCATCCGCCGCCGACGCCGCTGTGCGTCTTGCGACAAACGCTTCACCACCTACGAGCGCCCGGAGGTCAGCTTTCCGGCGGTGGTCAAAAAAGACGGGCGGCGCATCGAATTTGAGCGTGCCAAGCTCATCGGCTCGATGAAACTGGCGCTGCGCAAACGCCCGGTCAGCACCGAACAGGTGGATGGCGCGGTCGAACGCATCGAGGAAAAACTGCTCAACCTGGGCCAGCGCGAGGTGCTGTCCACCCGCATTGGCGAACTGGTGATGGCCGAGCTGAAAAAACTCGACAAGGTCGCCTACGTGCGTTTTGCCAGCGTGTACCGCAGTTTTGAAGACATTGACGACTTCAAGACGCTGGTGGATGAGGTGGGGCGGTAGGCCTGCAGTTGGGCTGAATCGACATGTCCATCATCAATGCAAATAGCGCAATTTTGCCAGCGTGTACCGCAGTTTTGAAGACATTGACGACTTCAAGACGCTGGTGGATGAGGTGGGGCGGTAGGCCTGCAGTTGGGCTGAATCGACATGTCCATCATCAATGCAAATAGCGCAAATCAAAACCAGCGGTTTGATTTATCTTGGCTGAACATGTTGTAAAACTGCTTCATTGACCGGCTTTATCCCCCAAACGGGGGATACCAAAAGATTTTCATCTTGCCTACCATGAACTGCATCCACTCCATAGAGGGCGCGCGATGCAGGGACGCAACACACTCTCACGTCAGTGTCACCCGGCCAGTCAACACGGCTTAACGCTGGTAGAACTGCTGGTCGTCATCGGCCTTATCGCCACCCTGGCCGGCTTGGCCGCCCCCTCATTCACAGACTTTTTGCAACGCCAGCGGCTGCAGGGCTACGCCTCTGAAATGACCACCAACATCCAATACGCCCGCAGCGAAGCCGTGGCCCGCAACCGCAACACACGCCTTAGCTTTGACACCGATGCGGGCGGCACCTGCTACCTGCTGCACACCGGCGCTGCGGCAGACTGCACCTGCAGCAGCAACGGCGGTGCCCAGTGCAGCAACCCCGACGCCGTGGTTCTAAAAAGCGTCGGCCTGGCCGCAGCCAGCGGCGTGACGGTGAGCGCCAACGTCACCACCATGCTGTTTGACCCAGTGCGCGGCACCGCCTCCCCCGCTGGCTCGATCAACTTCACCGACAGCCGCGCCAACACCATTCGGCACATCGTCAACATCATGGGCCGCACCCGGACCTGCTCGCCGGACGGTGCGGTCAGCGGCTACAAACCCTGCTGACGTCAGACGCCCGCCGACAAGCGGGATAACCCGGCAGATTGGCGGCGACACAATCGCTTGTCACCCCACACCCACTGCCACAAAATCAACACCATGAAACACATCCAATTTCCCCAGCCAGGCCACCCGTTTGCGCGCAAACACCGCGGTTTCACGTTGATTGAACTGATGGTTGTGGTGGCCATTGCTGGCATCTTGGCCGCCGTGGCTTACCCGAGCTACCAGTCGCAGGTTCGCAAGAGTCGGCGCTCTGATGCGGTTCAAGCCTTGTCGGCCCTGCAGCAGGCGCAAGAACGGTGGCGTTCAAACAATTCGACGTACGCCTCAAGCTTGACAAGCTTGGGTATCACATCGGCTACGACGGCAGGAGCCTATTACACGTTGGGCATTTCGGGTACCCCTACCAGCACAGCCTATACGGCGACGGCTTCAGCGATCTCTGGAAAAAGCCAAGCCGGTGACACGGGTTGTACGGTATTGACTGTCACTGTGACGAATGGAAGCGCCGTCAACACCCCAACAGGCTGTTGGAGCAAATGATGCGCCAAGTGAAAGGCTTCACCATCGTCGAACTGATAATCGGCATTGCCATTCTGGGCATTCTGGTGGCGCTGGCTGCACCCTCTTTCACAGAATCTATCGCACGCAGGCGGCTTGATGGCATTGCCAATGAGCTAAGCACCGACCTGCAGTTCACCCGGGCAGAAGCCATCAGCAAAAACACCGCTTTGACACTGGTGGCCAGCGCGACAGGCTACACCGTGGGCAGCGTGAAAACCGTCACCATCGATTCCAGTTGCAGCTTGTCCTCTGGTGAAACGTTACCGCTGTCCGTCACTTTTGAGCCCACCCGCGGCATGTCAACAGCAGCTAACCTCGTCTTTATCGGCGTTGCCTGCAGCCCCCAAACGACGTCCACACTGCGCGTCAATATCAGCACCATGGGCGTCATCAATATTTGCAGTCCAAATGGTTTTGGAGGCTATCCGTCATGCTGAACCACGCTCATCAGCGGTACAACGCGCCATCCAGACGTGCTGGCGCTCGGCGCCATTCCCGTGGTTTCTCGATCGTTGAATTACTGGTCGGCGTGGCGATTGGCTTGTTCATTTTGACGGGGGCCAGCCTGCTCTACGTCAACAACCTGGGCAACTCCCGCCTGCTGTTGATCCAGGCTCGCATGGACCAGGACTTGCGTTCTGCCATGGACCTGATCACCCGCGACCTGCGCCGGGGTGCATATTGGGTCAACTCGCTTTCTGGCACCAACACGACCGGCGCAACGACTACAGCCAATCCGTATGCCAACGTTAGTCTGGCTGGCACGGCTTCTGCTCCTGTGGTGACCTACCGCTATGCCAACAGCACGGATGATTCTTCAGGCACTGTGAATAACCGAACCTTTGAGTTCAAACTCGATACTGACCACGCCATAAAGATGAAACTGGGTGCAAGCGGTACACCGCAGTCACTGACCGACACCAATATTCAAAACATCACAGGCCTGACGATTGCAGAAGACACCACCACCATTGATATCCGTGCGTCTTGCGCTACGACTTGCACGGGCAGCAGTTGTCCGACGGTTGCAGTACGCACTTTTAATATCACGCTGACTGGCACGTCGGTAGCGGACCCAAGCATGACACGCACGTTGCGCTCACAGGTAAGAGTTCGCAACGATGCTATGTCAGGCGTTTGCCCAACTTAACTCCTCTAGCGGTATGTCCATGTCATACATTTCAAATCGGCATGGCCGAAATCAGACCCGCCACCACCAACGTGGCGCAGCTACCCTGATTGTCACCATGGTTTTTTTGTTCAGCATATCTATCGTGATGTTGTACCTGAATAGAAACGTTTTGTTTGAGCAAAAAACATCAGCCAGTCAAATGCGGTCAACCAAAGCGCTGGAGATGGCTGAAGCAGGTATTGAATGGGCAACTGGCATGCTTAATGCGCCGTATGACATCAATACTGCATGCACCTTGTTAACCACCACCAACATTTCATTCCGAAAAAAATACGTTCAGACTCAATGGTCCTCTGGCACAGGTACCGCCACCGATGTCAACCCGGCTTTGACAACGTTTCCAGGATGCAAAATCAACGAGGCAACCTCTGCGTTTACCTGCAATTGCCCTGATGTGCCAAACAGCACAACCAATTTAGGTACTGACGTCGCGCCTAGCTTCACCATTGTTTTCAAACCAGCACCACCTGACTCAATAACAGGACTGGTTGATTTGGAGGCGGTTCAAGTCACCTCTGTTGGATGTGCTGCGCAGGCTGGTACTTGCACGCCAGCCTCTGCTGTCAATTCAGACGCAAGCGCGGTGGTGTCGGTTATTTTGAAACTTAGACCGTTGTTACGCGCAGCCCCAGCAGCACCGCTGACTTGTGGAACATCTTGTGCTGTGGGTGGCTCCTACAACATTGCAAATCTTGATGCCGTAACGGGTGGAACTCTGGTCAACGCGGGCACCACGATCACACAAGGCAATGGAACGTCCTACACCACAATTCCAGGCCAACCCGTTCAAAATTCGCTAATCGGTGGGGACAGTACCTTAGCTGCGCTTTCCAACTCAGACCCAACTTGCAGCAATTCGGCCATGTTCAACGCTTATTTTGGTTCCACCATTTCACAGTATGCAAACTCACCCACGACCAAGATTATCCCGAATTGCAACAGTGCAAATACCTGTGGTGGTTTGGTAGATACGGCTTACGCGTCGGGCTGGCGGGCATTTTATTTCCCGGATGGATTTGCCCGTAACAACAGCAGCGGCTCGTTTGGATCCGCAACTGACCCAGTCACCATTGTTTCCGCGGAAGGATTTGACATTAACGGAAATATTGACATTTATGGCATGATTTTCTCCAACAGCTCCAATGTGAACGATGTCGGAACCGGGACGGCAGATATTCATGGTGCGATGGTGACCTGTGCTGGATACAACAACAACGGGAATGGCAGTTTGATTTATGACCCCACCGTATTGAACGGTGTACGGCGGGCAACAGGAACATTCGTACGAGTGCCAGGCAGCTGGACAGATCGTTGCACGCTGAGCACAGCAGCGGAACCCGTTCTAACCTGCAACTGAGGTGAATATGAAAACTCTTGCACATCGTTCATCTGGCTTCGCCATCATTGAAGCGCTGGTCGCACTGGTCGTGGTGGGGTTCGGTATGTTGGCCTTGGCAGGGATGCAGGGCGCCCTGACACGCAACGTCGATGTGGCGCAACAGCGCACCGAAGCAGTGAGGTTGGCACAGGAAAAAATGGAACAACTTCGTTACATCAAAGGGATAGCTGTGCCAGCTTCGGCAGCCAGCACACCCGTCGCTGGGTACTGGGATACGCTTGCAAACGGTTCAGATGAAATTACGACCAATGCAGTATTCACCCGTGCCTGGACTTTTGGGGGAGCCGTTGCAGATGCCATGCGATCCGTCACAGTGACCGTGACTTGGACTGACCGTGCAAACGAAGCACAGTCGGTCACACTGAACTCGGTTATCTCCAAAACCGATCCGGCTGATTCAGGTTTTCTGGGCTTTCCATTACCTCAAAACATCAATCTCAAACGACCTCTGAATCGAAATTTAAGTATCCCCATTCCGGCGATTGATATTGGTAGTGGTAAAAGTGCAATAAAGTTCGGAGAGAATGGTGAGTACGTTGTCTTTGACAATGTCAATGGTGATGTTGTTCAAATTTGCGAACCCGGATTAACTGATAATCCGACTGATGCACAGGTAAAAACAGCCTTGACATCTGATCAAAGTAATTGCACTAGCGTGACCGGCTACATTGTGACTGGATATATCAAAAGAGGAAATAACGTTTCAGATTCTATCTGGAACGGTTTGAATATCCATCACTTAGGCATAACCCGAAATGCCGCGGGAACCAATGACATTACTTGCCAGTTTGGTAATGCGGTTGATCAAAATACGGACGCAAGCATTGCCAATTACAAATCTTATCTTTGCGTGATTCCTCTGATCGAGCCCAGTCCAGCGATTACAGTCAAAGGTCCCTACAACTGGTCGGGCAAAATTTTGATTTCTGGCCCGAGCAACTGGAACGCCAGCGGCAACCCCTACTTCGTTTGCCGTTATCAATATGCAGCAACGGTCGTTCTCACCGATGTCAACCAGCGTAATGTGCAGCCTTACGTTGAAGTCAACAAATCGTTGGACCAACAGAATTACCTAGTGGGTGGTACCAACAACAGCACAAGTACAACCCAACCAACTTGCCCAACTGACATGACTCTGGCGAATGTGTCGCTAGGTGTTCTTCACCAGGACTGCCGCTCTGCATCCAACGGTGCACACGCAACCGATTGTCCACTTGCGACAAGTTCAACAGCTTATCAAGTTACGTATGTTATCGATGGTTCCACGACTGGCACGGTTCCAGTTGACAACAATTCCTACGCGGCCAACGCCCAAGTCACTGTTGCGACCAAAGGCAACTTGGCCAAAGGCGCACTGAATTTTGTTGGCTGGAATACGTCTGCAGACTGTTCAGGGACTTCGCGTGCAGCAGGATCAACCTTTGCCATCACTGCAAATACCAGTCTGTATGCATGCTGGTCGAACGTTGCCATCACCTATTCAGTGACATACAACGTCAATGGCGGTTCGGGAACACCACCAGTTGACGCCGCTTCATACGCAGCTGGTAACACCGTGACCGTCCAGGCTGCAAGTTTGACCAAAGCTAACGCTACCTTTGCCGGGTGGACCACATCCACTGCCGGTACGGGCACCACCTATAGCGCTGGGAACACGTTCACCATTAATGGAAATACCACGTTGTACGCAAAATGGAATGCAACCACGATCACTTTGGCAACTCCTTCTCCGTCTTGGACAGCCTCGACGCTAATCTGGACAGGCATTTCCAACGCAACAGGATATAAGGTCAGCGCTTGCCAGAGTCCAACGACAAATGACACCCTGACTCCCTGCACGCCATCCAGCCCGACTGGCGCCCAAACCGCTGCGAGTGTTACTGCGGGAAATGGTAACAAGGTAACCTACTGCTACAGCGTGGTGGCAGTAGGATCACTGCCTTACACAGACAGTTCTTCCAGCGGCGTATTTTGCTCTTATCGCAATGGTGGGACTCGTACCACCAGCGCACCTTAGCCACATAGGGAAATGCCGGTTTGCGACTAGCTGAGCAACTGGCTGAAAAAGCCTTCAAGGAAAAGCGCCGCATCGAGTGGAAAGAGGTTTCCGAGGCAACGGGTTTGCATCGAACAACCCTGTTTCGGATGCTCAATACCCCGGCGTACAACGCCACAACGGAAAACCTCGACCACTTGTGTAGATTTTTCAATTGCGGTGTGGGGGATACGCACCACATCTCACAAAAGCGCGGCAATGGTCAGCTTCGACGTGAAATATGGGTCGATGCGCAAGATCAGGTGACGCGTTACAACCTTGCGTACATCAATCATGCGTTGCACGGTGCCGATAACGGACGCGTGGTCGGTTATGACAACCACCATGGGTATCACCACGACTTCGGTGTTGTGGCTGCGGTTGAATTCACGAGTTTTGACGACATTGAAGATCAGTTCCAGATCGATTGGACTGCCCTCAGGGGTAAAGCATGAAAACTGTCACCGTCAAATCAGCTAACGAACAAGATTTCTTTCGCAGAGGGAAGGCGTTGGCACGTTTGGCTAGCGCGGGTCAACCGATTCCGGAGGAACGCACTGTCAGCTTTGAAGATCCATCCGATCTCTTGCGCCTGCTGACGGCCAGTCGACTGGACGTATTCCGCAGTGTTCAGAGTGAACCAGGCTCAATCACCGTCATTGCTGCGCGCTTGCATCGCGATCGCAGCGCTGTCAAACGTGATGTAGACCAGTTAGCACAAGCCGGTCTCGTCACGATAGAGACCAAGGTTCTGCCGCGTCACGGTCACATGAAAGAGGTTCGAGCATCTGCAGATTTTTTCCGCCTTGAAGCAGTGCTGACTTGAACAAGCTGGGCGAGCATGGTCAGCTGATCAACACTCAAAACAATCGGCCCCCTCAAAAGCGAAGCGCAACACCCCTGCGATGAAACCCGGTAAGGTGTGCATGACAATATTGGATTGCAAAAAAATACAGCTCCAGTATGACCATTAACCCCGACTTTGCGCCTCGGCGTTGACCGCATGTTCACCGGCATCAACCACATGGCACTCGTCGGCGACCTGATGCAACAGATGTGCGTCTACCTGGTCGTCGCCTATCTGTTGAGCAAAACCCCGCTTTTTGCCCCGCTGATGCAAGTCACCGTCCGCCTGCCGGACCGGCTGGTGTGTTACGTGGTGTTCTCGGGCTTTTGCATCATGGGCACCTACCTTGGCTTCCAGATTGACGACGCGATTGCCAACACCCGGGCGATTGGTGCGGTGCTGGGTGGTTTGCTGGGCGGGCCGCTGGTGGGTTTGGCCGTTGGCTTGACCGGGGGGATGCACCGTTATTCGCTGGGCGGTTTTTCGGCGTCGGCCTGCGCGGTCTCAACCGTGGTTGAGGGCTTGATCGGTGGTTTCCTGCACCTCTATCTGATGCGCCGCAACCAGGCCGACCGCCTGCTCAACCCAACCATTGCCTTTGGCACCACCTTTGTGGCCGAGCTGTTCCAGATGGGCATCATTCTGCTGATGGCCAGGCCCTCGGACCACGCGACGCGGCTGGTGTCGCAGATCACCTTGCCGATGGTGCTGACCAATTCCTTTGGCGCGGCGCTGTTCATGCGGCTGATTCTGGACCGCCGCGAAACCATGGAGAAGTACTCGATTGCCTTTTCGGCGATGGCCTTGCGCATTGCCGAGCGTTCCGTGGGGGTGCTGATGCAGGGCTTCAACGAGAAGAACTGCGCGCGCATGGCCGCCATCATCCGCGAGGAAACCGGTGTCGGCGCGGTGGCGATCACCGATTGCGACAAGGTGCTGGGGTTTGTCGGCACGGGCGCCGACCACCATCTGCCGGGCACGCCGATCTCGTCCACGCACACCTTGCGCGCCATCAACCACAACCAGGTGGTCTACGCCGACGGCGCGGTGACGCCGTATTCCTGCTCGGTCACCAAGGACTGCAAGCTCGGCTCCTGCCTGGTGATTCCTCTGCGTGGTGAAGAAAACCGGGTGATCGGCACTATTAAGCTGTATGAGCCCAAGAGCAAATTTTTCTCCAGGCTGAACCGCACCCTGGGCGAAGGCATTGCCAGGCTGCTGTCCAACCAGGTGCTGGCCGGGCGCATCGAGGAGCAAAAGAGTTTGCTCGCGCAGTCTGAAATCAAGCTGCTGCAGGCGCAGATCAACCCGCACTTTTTGTTCAACGCGCTCAACACCCTGGCCGCGGTGATCCGGCGTGACCCCGAGTCGGCGCGCCAACTGGTGCAATACCTGTCGACGTTTTTCCGCAAGAGCCTCAAACGCGGCGGCAATGACGCCAGCCTCAAAGACGAGCTGGAACACGTGGACGCGTATTTACACATCGAGCTGGCGCGATTTGCCGACCGGCTCAACGTCAGGTTTGACGTGCCGCCGGAGCTGCTGGACGTGCGGCTTCCGGCTTTTTCATTGCAGCCGATTGTTGAAAACGCCATTAAATACGGCATTTCCCAAATGCTGGAGCCCAGCACCATTGTGGTCAGCGCCCAGCGCCTGGGCGATTTGTTGTCGGTGGTGGTGGAAGACAGCGCCGGCCTGTACCAGCCCAAGCCAGGCAGTGACGGCCTGGGCATGAGTCTGGTGGACCGGCGCATCAAGTTGCGTTATGGTGCTGAATTTGGGCTGGAGGTCACCTGTCAGCCCGATTGCTGGACCCGCGTGGCCATACGTTTACCCATCGAAGAAGACCGCACC
Source organism: Rhodoferax sp. U2-2l (assembly GCF_020594515.1). GTDB lineage: Bacteria > Pseudomonadota > Gammaproteobacteria > Burkholderiales > Burkholderiaceae_C > Rhodoferax. Next base: position 163,010 of record NZ_JAJCTH010000001.1, on the reverse strand, counting down.
GCATGTTGACCGCCTTGATCATTGACGACGAAGCCCCCTCTCGGGAAGAGCTGCGGGCCCTGCTGGGCGCACATGCCGACATCGAGGTGCTGGGTGAATGCGCCAACGCGCTGGAAGGCATTGCGCAGATTCACCGGCTGCGCCCGGATGTGGTGTTTCTGGACATCCAGATGCCGCGGGTCAGCGGCCTGGAAATGGTCGGCATGATCGAACCAGCGGCCCTGCCGCACATTGTGTTTGTGACCGCCTATGACGAACACGCACTCAAAGCGTTTGAAGAACACGCAGCCGACTATCTGCTCAAACCGATCGACCCGCAACGCCTGGCCAAAACCCTCCAGTGGCTGCGTGCCGGGGCTCGGCCCTCAATGCCTGCGCACGCGCCGCTTGCGCCGGTGTTGCGGCACATTCCCTGTGTCAGCCTGAGCCGGATTTCCTTGCTGGGGCTCGACGAAGTTGAGTATGTCTACACCGATCTCTCCGGGGTGCATGTGGTGTCTGACAAGCGCCAGGGCATCACCGAACTCACGCTCAAAATCCTGCAGGAGCGCACACCCCTGATGCGCTGCCACCGGCAGTATCTGGTCAACATCGACCAGATCGCCGAGATCGAGATGCTGGACAACGGCAGTGCGGAAATCGTCACCCGCAGCGCCCGACGGGTGCCTGTGAGCCGACGCTATTTGCGTGAACTGAAAGACCGCTTGCTGGTGGGCTGACGCATTCGATGGCCGCTCGGCACCGCCAGTGTGCCGCTCAATCCCCATGGAAACCACTGGCCAGATAGGTTCCAAAACCCAGCTTGAAATCGCTACATTTCGCCTCCACTGCGGGCTGGGGTGACAACGTTTGCTCCTTTTCGCTGCGGTATGCCCCATGGTTTGCAAGGGCCTGGGCGTTTAACTACTACAGGAGAAAACATGAACCTTGTTTACAAGCACGCGCTTTGGGCGCTGATAACCGTGATCGGGGTGTTCTCCCTGGGCACGGTCGCCCTGTCCCGGGGCGAGACGTTGAACGCGTTATGGATCATCATCGCCGCAGTGTCCATTTACCTGGTGGCGTACCGCTACTACAGCCTCTACATTGCAGACAAGGTCATGCAGATCGACCCGACCCGGGCCACCCCGGCGGTGCGCCGTAACGACGGGCTGGACTATGTACCGACCAACAAATATGTGCTGTTTGGTCACCATTTTGCGGCCATTGCAGGTGCCGGCCCCCTGGTGGGCCCGGTGCTGGCAGCGCAAATGGGCTACCTGCCCGGTACGCTGTGGATCATCGTTGGCGTGGTGCTGGCCGGTGCCGTGCAGGACTTCATGGTGCTGTTTGTCTCGACCCGGCGCGACGGGCGCTCACTGGGCGACCTGGTCAAGTCCGAGTTGGGCCTGGTGCCCGGCATGATTGCCCTGGTGGGCACCTTTGTCATCATGGTCATCATTCTGGCCGTGCTGGCGCTGATCGTGGTCAAGGCGCTGGCCGCCAGCCCCTGGGGCACCTTTACCGTGGCTGCCACCATTGTGATCGCCATGTTCATGGGGGTCTACAGCCGCTATCTGCGCCCCGGTCGCGTCGGTGAGGTGTCGGTGATCGGCCTGGTGTTGTTGATTGCCTCTATCGTGGCGGGTGGACAGGTGGCTGAGCACGCGGTGCTGGGCCCGATGTTCACCTTTGATGCCAAACAGCTGACCTGGATGCTGATCATCTATGGCTTCATTGCCTCGGTGTTGCCAGTCTGGCTGCTGTTGGCCCCGCGTGACTATTTGTCAACTTTCCTGAAAATCGGCACCATCGTCGGCCTGGCCTTGGCCATGGTGTTTGTGGCGCCCGATTTGCGCATGCCTGCAGTCACCCAGTTTGTGGATGGTACCGGCCCGGCCTGGTCTGGCAGCCTGTTCCCCTTCATCTTCATCACCATCGCGTGTGGTGCAGTCTCTGGCTTTCATGCCCTGATCTCGTCGGGCACGACGCCCAAGCTGCTGGACAACGAAAAGAATGCCCGCATGATTGGTTACGGCGGCATGTTGATGGAGTCTTTTGTGGCGATCATGGCCATGGTCACCGCCTCAGTGATCGACCCGGGTGTCTATTTCGCGATGAACAGCCCGGCGGCGGTGATTGGCAGCGACGTGCAGAGTGCGGCCCTGGTGATTTCGCAGTGGGGTTTCATGATCACCCCGGATGTCTTGTTACAAACCGCCAAGGACGTGGGTGAAACCACCATCCTGTCACGTGCTGGCGGTGCGCCGACACTGGCGGTGGGCATGGCGCAGATCTTTTCCCAGGTTCTGGGTGGGCCCGGCATGATGGCGTTCTGGTACCACTTTGCTATTTTGTTTGAGGCCTTGTTCATTTTGACGGCTTGTGACGCAGGTACCCGTGCCGGTCGCTTCATGCTGCAGGACTTGCTGGGCAGCTTTGTGCCGGCTATGAAAAAAACCGATTCCTGGGTTGCCAGCCTGATCGCCACCTTTTTGTGTGTGGCCGCCTGGGGTTACATCTTGTACCAGGGCGTGGTTGACCCTCTGGGGGGCATCAACAGCCTGTGGCCGCTATTTGGCATCTCCAACCAGATGCTGGCCGGTGTCGCACTGATGTTGTGCACGGTGGTGTTGTTCAAGATGAAGCGCCAACAGTTCGCCTGGGTGACGATTCTTCCCGCCAGTTGGCTGATCATCTGCACCTTGACCGCGGGCTGGCAAAAAGTGTTTGATGCCAATCCGAAGATCGGCTTTCTGGCGCTGGCCAACAAGTTCCAGGCCGCCATTGACCAAGGCGTGGTGCTGGCACCAGCCAAGAGCATGGAGCAAATGCATCAAATTGTGTTCAACAACCAGCTTGACGCCGCATTGGCCGTGTTCTTCATCTTTGTGGTGGTCAGCATGATGTACTACACCGTGGTGGCCTGTTTGAAAGCTCTCAAGCAGGACAAAGTCACCAGTTGTGAAACACCCTATCAGGCCATGCCTGCCCATGGCTAGGCTGTTCTCCTTCAATGACCTGTCCACGGTAGGCAAATACCTGGGACAGGCCGCCCGCCAGATGGTGGGGGTGCCCGATTACGCCACCTATGTGCGGCACCGGCGCATCACCCATCCTGGTCTGCCGATCATGACTGAATTGGAGTTCTTTCGGAATCGGCAGGATGCGCGTTATGGCGCCGGGCGTTCAGGCGGATGTTGCTGAGCTCAAAGGACACCGACTAGCTGCCGGGAAACTGCAAGCGTCATCTGCTTCCCATCTATTCGAACACCACTTGTGCCTAAGGAGCTGGGTTGCAGTGAGCAGGAACACGACTTCGTAAGGGTCTATTGGCGCCTGTCAACTGAAAAAGGATTAAATTTTGGGTAGCTGATTTCAACAGGCTGAAAGCGGGCTACAGTTTCTCGTGCTACACGCCACATACCGGCCGTTCAAATCAACCTTCCCCAGCCAAGACGTAGCCAACGCCCTGAACTGTCACAATGATTCGTGGATCAGCAGGCGTGGCTTCCAACTTGCGACGCAGCCGCCCCACCAGGACGTCAATGGTCCGGTCGTTGGCCGCCCGATCACGACCACTGACGTGGTCCATCAGGCTGTCACGGGTCATCACCCGTCCAGCGTTCTGGCACAAGGCTGCCAGTAATTCAAATTCAAACATGGTCAGCCGGACATCATCCCCGGTCGGGGACATCAGAGTTCTGCGAGGGATGTTCAGCGTCCAACCGGAGAATCGCTTCACTGCTTCATCTTTCCGAACCACATGTGCCAGCTGGGTGCGACGCAGCAAGTTCTTGGTCCGGGCAAATAATTCACGCATATTAAAAGGCTTGACCACGTAATCGTCGGCGCCCATTTCCAACGCCACGATCCGATCCACATCCTCGGCCTTGCCGGTCACCATGATCACCCCCACCTCTGACTGGCGGCGGACTTCCCGCAACAGGGAAAACCCGTCCTCATCGGGCAGGCTGATGTCGAGAAGGATCAGATCAACATCGCCTTTAGCAAACAGCTCGCGCATGGTCTCGCCGTCGGGTGCCGTGCTGACCCGGTAGCCCTCTTTGCTGATGTAGGCCGACAAAGTGGTGCTGGCGACCGGGTCATCTTCAACGATCAGGATGTGGCTGTTGGCGAGCATGGTTTAGAGGTCCGGGTAGGAGGACCGGTCATCATAGTCGCTTGTTCACACGCCATTTACATCTTCGGGCAAGGCGTTCAAATCGGCGGCGAACGGCATTCACACCGTGGCCATACCGTTGGCAACAGGTGGCGAGACCTTTGCCACTCCAACGTTGGAAACAGGTGACATTGATGATCAAGACAATCTGGCAGTGGCTCAAATCGATCCGGCCCCGTTACGGCCTGGCGTTGCTGCTGGTCGGCAGCGGCCTGACCGGCATTCTGGCTTGGGGTGGTTTTCATACCGCGCTGGATTTGACCAACACCGAGGCGTTCTGTATCTCCTGCCACCAGATGCGCGACACGGTCTACAAGGAATACACCACATCGGTGCACTACAAGAACGCCTCTGGCGTACGCGCTAGTTGCCCGGACTGCCATGTTCCCCAACCCTTGATCCCGAAGCTGGTGGCCAAACTCGCCGCCAGTACCGAGCTCTATCACGCCTTGGTCGGAACGATCGACACACCCGAGAAATTCGAGGCCCATCGCCTGACCATGGCCCGCCGGGTCTGGGATGACATGACAGCCAACAACTCCCGCGAGTGTCGAAACTGCCACACCGACGACGCCATGGACTTCCACAAGATGAAGAAGCCCGAAGAAGCCAAGCGGATGCAACAAGGCATGGCCACCGGGGAAACCTGCATCGCCTGCCACAAGGGCATCGCCCACAAGATGCCGGACCTGAGCCAGGGTTACCGCTCGATGCTCAAGGACATCACCACCACCGCTGCCGCCAACAGCAAGCTCAGCCAGGGTGACAAGGTGTATTCCTTCCGCACCGGTGCATTATTTCTGGACGTCGCCAATCTGGCGCCCGATGCCACGGGCGACGGCAAACTGCTGGCCGCCTCCGAAGCGACCGTGGTGGACAAACAAGGCGACTGGGTGTTGATCAAGCTCGACGGCTGGCAACAGCAGGGTGCCGAACGGGTGATCTACGCCCTCAAGGGCCAGCGCATCCTGAACGCCGCCCTCGGCGAGGGCTTGATGGCCAAAGTGCTCAGTGAAGCGCCGGTCGAAGACCCCGACACCGGTTTGGTGTGGTCCAAGGTCTCGCTGCAGGCCTGGGTCGCCCGGACCGACCTCAGCCGCGATCAAGCCGCATTGTGGGCATATGGCTCGGAGATGTATCGCAGCAGCTGCGGCACCTGTCACAGCCTGCCGCCCACCGACCACGCCCTGGCCAACCAGGTCATTGGCGGCCTCAATGCCATGAAGCGTTTTATCTCCCTGGACGATGAGGAATACCGCTTTCTCCAGAAATACCTGCAGTTCCACGCCAAGGACACTGGAGGTGCTCACCATGACTGAAACCTCACTGAGCCAGGTCGCAGCTGATCGGGCGGCCTTGTACCGCTGGTTTGCCCGAGCCTTTTATGCCCCACCGACGCCCGCCGAGGTGATTGACCTGCAGCAGGGCGGCGGCCAGTGCTTACTGACCTCCCTGGCGTTGACCCCGGAGGCTGCAGTGGGTGTCCAGGCCATGCAAGACGTGCTGCGTGGTGGGACTTCCTCCCAGGTAGCTGCGGCGTTGGGCGCGGCACATGCCCGGTTGTTTGACGGTGTTGGGGGCCGACATGGCGCCCCACCCTACCGGTCCCTGTACAGCGGTGAGCGGGGTGTGCTATGCCAGCAGGCAACGCTGTCCATGGAGCGAGTCCTGCGCCAGCACCGCCTGCGGGTCCAGGACACGATTTGTGAGCCGGCCGATCACCTGTCCATTCAACTGGAGGTGATGGCGCAACTGGCTTTGCGGCTGGCCGAAGTCGTCGACCCGACGAATGCCCCGCTGGCGCCTCTGAGCGCCGAACAAGCCGACTTTCTGCAGCAGCAACTCCTGAGCTGGGTGCCCGAATTCAGCCGCCGTGTGACAGAGCAGGATGACCTCGGATTCCATGCCGGGTTGGCCTGTGTGCTGCTGGTGGTGCTCCAGCAGGATCTGGCTTACCTCAAAGGTATGTGACAACAGGCCATGAGGCGGCTGTTGTTACACCGTGTTCACATCCGGTTTGCGCCTGGATCACTTCAAGCGCCATCGTTGTTCACACGGGTTGCCTAGACTGATTACAGCAGGACGCCGCCCCTGTTGTGGTTTGAGATGACCTCTGGCGGTTCGCAGGAAATCATTCGCACAGAAGGAATTCAAAATGTCAGACTCAACCCTTACCCCCGTCTCGTCTCAGCTGTCGCGCCGCCATTTTCTGGAGGCCACCAGTGCCGCCGGTGCCATGGGCATGGTGGGCACCTCGCTGTTGTCATTTGGTGCCGCCGCCGCGGTGCCGCCGTCGGGCAGCGTCCTGACCGGCTCACATTGGGGCGCGTTTCGTGCCAAGGTCGAAGGTGGTCGCGTGGTCGGTTTCACCCCGTGGGAAAAAGATCCGTTTCCCAGCCCGCAGCTCAAAGGCGTGATTGACTCCATCTATTCGGCCAGCCGGATCAAATACCCGATGGTGCGGCGCTCCTACCTTGAAAAAGGCCCTGGCACAGACAACGCCAATCGCGGCAACGGCGACTTTGTGCGCGTCAGCTGGGATCAGGCCCTCGACCTGGTGGTCAAAGAGCTGACCCGGGTTGAAAAGACCTACGGCCCGGCTGCCACCTTTGCCGGCTCCTACGGCTGGAAGAGCCCTGGCAAGCTGCACAACTGCCGGACCTTGTTGAGCCGGATGATGAACCTCAAGGGCGGCTTCGTGAACCACACGGGGGACTACTCGACCAGTGCCGCGCAGGTCATCATGCCGCATGTGGTGGGTTCCCTTGAAGTCTACGAACAACAAACGGTGTGGCCGGTGGTGGTCGAAAAGTCCGAACTGGTGGTGTTCTGGGGCGCCAACCCAATGCTGACCAACCAGATCGCCTGGACGATTGCCGACCACGATGGTTATGCCGGCCTGAAGGCACTGAAAGATTCGGGCAAGAAGGTCATCTGTATTGACCCGGAAAAAACCGAAACCTGCAGCTACCTCAAGGCCGAATGGCTGGCTCCCAAGCCGCAGACCGATGTGGCCATGATGCTGGGCATTGCCCACACCCTGGTGGCAGAAAAGTTGCACGACACCAAGTTCCTGTCGACCTACACCACCGGTTTCGACAAGTTCCTGCCCTACCTGATGGGCGAAACCGACAAGACACCGAAGACCGCCGAATGGGCTTCGGCCATTTGTGGCATCCCGGCAGCCACCCTCAAGGAACTGGCCCGGCGCTTTGCCAAGAACCGCACCATGCTGGCCAGCGGCTGGTCCATCCAACGTCAACACCATGGTGAACAAGCCCACTGGATGCTGGTGACACTGGCCTCGATGCTGGGTCAGATCGGCCTGCCTGGTGGTGGTTTTGGCCTGAGTTACCACTACGCCAACGGTGGCGCCCCCAGCGCCGACAGCCCGGTCATGCCCGGCATCACCGACGGTGGCAAGGCGGTGGCCGGGGCGGCCTGGTTGTCGACCGCAGGCGCGGCCTCGATTCCGGTGGCGCGGGTCGTCGACATGTTGCTTAATCCGGGCAAACCGTTTGACTTCAATGGCAAACGCGCCAACTACCCCGACGTCAAGATGGCCTACTGGGTGGGTGGCAACCCCTTTGGTCACCATCAGGACCGTAACCGCATGGTCAAGGCCTTCCAGAAGCTCGACACCTTCATCGTCCAGGATTTCCAGTGGACCGCCAGCGCCCGCCACGCCGACATCGTCCTGCCGGTCACCACCGCCTATGAACGCAACGACATCGAACATGTGGGTGACTACTCGATGCGTGCCATCATGGCGATGAAAAAAGTGATTGAACCGATGTTCGAGGCCCGCAACGATTACGACATTTTTGCCGCCATCGCCAAACGTTTGGGTAAGGAAAAGGAGTTCACCGAGGGCAAGTCCGAAATGGAATGGATCCGCTCGTTCTACGACGCGGCCCTGTCACAAGCCAAGACCAAGAAAATCGACATGCCGGCCTTTGACACCTTCTGGAACGGTGCCGGAGTCGTCGAGTTTCCGATTTCCGCGGCTGCCAAAGCCTTTGTGCGCCACGGCAAGTTCCGCGAAGATCCGTTGCTCAATCCGCTAGGAACCCCCAGCGGAAAGATCGAAATCTACTCAAAGAACATCGAGAAGATGGCCTACGACGATTGCCCCGCGCACCCGACTTGGATGGAACCGGTCGAACGCCTCGGTGGACCCAAAACCAAGTACCCGCTGCACATTGCCTCCAGCCACTCCAAAGGCCGACTGCACTCCCAACTGTGCGGCACCGTGATGCGGGATACTTACGCGATTGCCGGGCGGGAGCCGTGTTTCATCAACACGGCGGATGCCAAGGCCCGTGGTATCAAGACCGGGGATGTGGTCCGGGTGTTTAATGACCGCGGCCAGATCCTGGCTGGAGCCAATGTCACCGAAGCCATCCGACCTGGGGTAATCCGGGTCAGTGAAGGCGGCTGGTACGACCCGGTGGAGCCCGGCAAGCCCGGTAGTCTGGACCGTTACGGCGACGTCAATGTGTTGACAGTCGATATGGGCTCCTCCAAACTGGCGCAAGGCAATTGCGGTCACACCGCGGTGGGCAATGTCGAGAAATACACCGGTGCGGCACCGAAGCCCGGCGTGTTTGTTGCCCCCAAGGCCGCGGCCTGAGCGAGGTGTTCTGGCCTTGGGCTGCGGATTTTCGCCCCAAGGCGTTTGGTTCAGGAGTGACATGCAAGAGTTGAGTGACTTGATTGCCCAACGCGAAGACTGGCTGGTGGATCGAACGATCCACTATGCCAAGCTCTACGGCTACACGCCGTACACATCGACGCTAGCTGAGGCTTGGCGGGCGTCCGTTTGTGGCATGTCGGCACCCCTGATCCAGGCCTTGGCCGCGTACGACGAGCCGCCGCAACTGGTGGCCGGTGACGATGCCGAAGACGCCATCACCGCTTACGGCATCGCCGCCGCACGACGGCATCGCTCGCGCGGCATCACCTTGGGTCTATTCCTGGGGTTGATGAAGTATTACCGCCAGTCTTACCTGGATCTGCTGGAGCTGGGTGCCTGGCCCACCGCGCAGACGGCACGTTACCGGGAGTTTGTCTACCGCTTCTTTGACCGGGTGGAGATTGGCTTTTGCAGCGAATGGGCGGCCCAGAACGAAAGTGAGCTGGTGCTGGAGGCGCGCGAGATCAACCGGGCGCTGACCCACGAAAAAAACAAGTACCTGACCATTTTCGAGAGTCTCAAAGACCCGGTGGTGCTGCTCGACATGGCCGGGCACATCGACAACACCAATCAGGCCGCCGCCGAACTGTTTGGTGGCTCGGAGGTTCCTGGCGCTGGCTACTACAGCCACAACCAATTGCCGTTGCTCGATGCGGTGCTGCCAGCGCTTGCCAAGGGCGACGGTGAACATGTGTTGGACACGGCGCGCGGGCCCCGCTGTTTTGATGTCAAAACCCAGACCATGCTGGATGTCAGCGAGAAGTTCGCTGGCACGGTGCTGATCTTCAACAACATCACCGATTACAAACAGGCGTTGGAGCAGGCCGAGCAGGCCAACCGCACCAAGTCGGCGTTTCTGGCCTCGATGAGCCACGAAATCCGCACCCCGATCAACGGCATCGTCGGCATGACCTCGCTGTTGCGCGATACCCCGTTGAACGCGCGGCAAAGCGGGTATGTCAACACCATCGCCACTTCCGGCGAGATCCTGTCCTCACTGATTGCCGACATTCTGGATTACTCAAAGATCGAAGCCGGGGTGCTGGAGGTGGAGAACATCGACTTCAGCGTGGAAGCGCTGCTGGCCGACGTCATGACGTTGATGGTGCCCTCGGCCTCGCAAAAAGGCTTGGCCCTGACGGCCGAGTTGGACCTGGCCCCTGCCGTCCAGGTACGGGGCGACTTCAACAAACTGCGCCAGATCCTGCTGAACCTGGTCAACAACGCGGTCAAGTTCACCGAACATGGCAGCATCGGCGTGCAGGCGCTGTGCCAGGGCCCATGGCTGCGTTTTGTGGTGAGCGACAGCGGCATTGGCATTTCGGTAAGTGGCCAGCGCCATTTGTTTAGCGCCTTTGTGCAGGCCGACACCTCGGTGGCCCGGCGTTATGGCGGCACCGGCCTGGGGCTGGCCATCTGCCACAAACTCGTTACCGCCTTGGGCGGCGAGATAGGCCTGGACAGCCAGGTGGGCCAAGGCAGCAGGTTCTGGTTTCAGGTGCCACTTGTACTGGCACGGTTGAGTGCCGAGGCTGCGTTTGAGGACCGCGATGCATCATCGCCTGGCTTGGACTTGCTGGTGGCGGAGGACGATGAGATCAACCGCTTGGTGGCTTGTGGCTTGCTGGAAAAGGTCGGCCACCGGGTCAGCGCCGTGACATCCGGTCATGCGGTACTGGCATTACTGGCCGACCGACGCTTCGACCTCATTCTGCTAGATCTGAATATGCCCGGCCTTGGCGGCCTGGAGACCATCCGGCGCATCCGCTCCAACCCGGACCCCTTGATTTCACACCTGCCGGTGGTGGTGGTGTCGGCCCTGGTTACCCAGGATGCGATTCAGGACTGCCTGGCTGCGGGCGCCAACGCCTTTCTGGGCAAACCTTATCGTCCGGACCGTCTGGAGGCGACGATTCGCGCCGTGCTACGCACCGAGACTAGTCCAGTCAGCCCCGCAGATCAAGCCCGCGAAGGCGCCAACCCGAACAACCCTGCCCAGCCAGCACTGGACACTTCGCTGCTGGCTGAACATGCGGCGCAACTGGGCGTCTCCATGACGGAGCAGATCGTCCGTTTGTTTGTGGATACGGTGCCAACCAGTCTGGCGCAAGCCCAGCGAGACAACCAGGCTGGCGATTTGCAGCGGGTAGAGCGCGCCGCCCATCGCATCAAAAGCTCGGCCGCCACGCTGGGCTTGAGCGCCCTGGCCGAGGTGGCGGCTGCGCTGGAGACCGCCGCCGCCGAGGGTGCACAGACCACCGTGGCGCGGCTGCTACGTGAATTTGAGCAGCGTCTGCCCGAGGAGATAGGTCACCTGCAGTCTCTGTGGTCTGAACTGCAGCGCCAAGCCGTGCGACCTTGCCCCACCCCCTGAAGAAAGAATAAGACACATGAAGATCTTTGGTATTGCCGGACATTCCGGTATGGGAAAAACCACCTTGCTGGAACGGCTGGTGCCGGAGATTGCCGGGCGTGGCCTGGTGGTGTCGCTGATCAAACACAGCCACAAAAACATCGACATCGACCACCCCGGCAAAGACTCGTACCGTTTACGCGAGGCGGGCTGCCAGGAAGTGTTATTGCTTGGCAATGAGCGCTGGGCCTTGATGCATGAACTGCGTGGCGCACCCGAGCCGCCGCTCGATGACTTGCTCGACCGCCTGCAACACTGTGACCTGGTGCTGATCGAAGGTTTCAAGGGCGGTGACTTTCCGAAGCTGGAGGTCTGGCGCCAGAGCCAGGGCCAGCCGATGTTGTGGCCGCAGTGGCCCGGGATCGTGGCCATTGCAAGTGAAACCCCGGTTCCGAATGACACGTTGGTGCAGTTAGATTTGGCGGATGTCAGCAACATCGCTACTTTTGTATTGGAAAACGCTGTCTGTCGCGGGGTCGATAACAAAACTCAAAGATGAAAATCACTTTTGCGTTGATGTCAAAAAAATTGTTTCAAGAGTAGACGAACATGACGCGCAAGCTGAAGCAGCGCGTACACGTTGTGAGCATTTGCAGTGGAGCATTTGGGCTGCCGGCCTGGCGGGGATCACCCAGATAGGTTTGAGGATTGCTGCCTGTCGTGGCCGCCGGTTCCTTCAAGGACGACGATGTGTGCGCGGTCGCTTCACCTTGAGTGGAAATCCTTATCCAATGTCGGTAACAGATACTGAAATTGAAGAAGCGTATTTGCTCCGGGGCGACGAAAAGTACCCTATCGGAGATGCTGCGCTTTGTGTCAGCTTGGTCGAGGTCTACCATGGGTTTGCTTTCAGGGTGATTGCATCCCATATTACTCAACAAAGATGCGCTCAAATTCATGGTAACTGAGATATACACCGTCGGGCATTCGACCCAAACAATCGAAAAGTTGACTGAATTACTTAAAAAGCAGGGTGTAACGGCAATTGCTGACGTACGGTCTGCACCGTACAGTCGGTTCAATCCTCAATTCAATCGGGAAGAACTCCGTGGTTCGTTGAAGGCGAATGGAATTCGATATGTATTTCTTGGCAAGGAACTTGGTGCAAGAAGCGACGATGAGAGTTGCTACATTAATGACAAGGTCAGTTATAAGTTGCTCGCAAAGACGCCGATTTTTCAATCGGGCATTGACCGAATTATTGAAGGCTCGGACACACACAGAATAGCCCTCATGTGCTCTGAGAAAGATCCGCTGGATTGCCATCGGACCATCCTCGTTTCCAGAGAACTGTCAAATCGTGGCGAAAAAGTCATACATATTTTGCAGGATGGTTCAACCGAATTGCACTGTGATGCGGTCAGAAGATTGATTGCAAAAATGGGACTTAGCGAGGCTGACATGTTTCGATCTGAGGAACTCACCGTCAACGATGCCTACGATATGCAAGGCGATCGCATTGCGTATGATAGAAAAGTAAGTCGCGGAAAGCCGGTGAAAAGCGCTGAAGTCGCATACAACGAAGAGGACGACGAGTGAAAATTTACACGATTGGATTCACAAAAACTTCAGCGGAGGGCTTTTTCACACGTTTGACTGAATCGGGGGCAAAGAAGCTAGTTGATGTACGTCTGAACAATATTTCTCAGCTTGCTGGCTTTGCAAAAAGAGACGATTTGAGATATTTTACTAAACAGATATGCGGTCTTGGCTACGAACATGCTTCAAAACTGGCACCGACTAAAGATATTTTGGATGAGTACAAAAAGAATGGTGGCGCATGGAACGTATACGAGAATAAGTTTCTTGATCTAATGACCAAGCGTCGCATTGAGGACATTGATCCCCATCAACTTGATGGCAGTTGCTTACTTTGCAGCGAAGACAAACCTCACCACTGCCATCGGCGTGTTGTTGCGGAATATCTTCGTAACAAATGGACTAATGTTGAAATAGTTCATTTATGAAGTAAATTCAAGCGATTGAATTTACTACCAAAGTGCGAGCGCTTCCGTATGACTGGTTGAATTTCGAGTTCAAAGTCGCTTCATAACCGACGTCTAATTTCGAGTCTTTATTGATTCCCATGGGCGAGTTTGAATGACTGCTTCCTCGAACGGTGGCTGACCGCTGTGGGCACGTTGCTCGCACCGACGACCGGCAGCTGTATGGTTGCCCGATTTGATCCAGGCTCCCAACGTCAAGTTTCGGGTGAACACTTGGAGACCGTGGCAGATATGTGACGACCAGAAGCGGGTATTTGGGGTGGCTGCTCCATAACAGTCTTTCGCCGAACTGCAATCTCCGTTTCAGTCATTCCGCCCAAAATTCAGGTGCGTAGTCCGGCGATCGTGACGCTTGCCTACGGCACCGGATTGCGTGCCAATGAAGTGATCTTATCGAAGTCACCGACATCGACAGTCAACGCATGAAGGTGCGCGTGGAACAAGGCAAGGACCGCTGCGCCATGAGCTCGACGGTCTTGCGCTGACGCCCGCCCGGACGTCGCCCGATCAATCGCTCACCGCACGGCAACTCAACCGTGCGATTGACTTGTGCTCGCCAGTTGCAGCGGTTCGCCCGTTTCAGCTGCACAGCCGGCAGCGGTGAGCAGCACATCGGTGGAGGAGTTCAGGGCGGTCTCGGTCGAGTCCTGTATCACGCTGATGACAAAGCCGATCGCCACCACCTGCATGGCCACATCGTTCGAAATGCCGAACAGCGACGTGGCCATCGGGATCAGCAGCAGCGAGCCGCCCGCCACCCCTGACACGCCGGCGGCGGCGAACGAGGACACGACGCACAGCAGCAGCGCGGTCGGTACATCGACATGAATGCCCAGTGTGTGTGTGGTGGCCAGGGCCATCGCCGAGATCGTGATGGCCGCGCCAGCCATGTTGATCGTGGCGCCCAGCGGAATGGTGATCGAATAGGTGTCCTCGTGCAGGCCCATGCGCTTGCACAGTGCGAGGTTGATCGGGATATTGGCTGCCGAGCTGCGGGTAAAGAAGGCGGTCACGCCGCTCTCACGCAGGCAGGTGAACACCAGCGGGTAAGGATTGCTGCGAATCTTCCAGAACACGATCATCGGGTTGATCACCAGCGCAACAAAAAGCATGCAACCGACGAGGACCAGCAGCAGATGGGCGTAGCCCAGCAAGGCGCCAAAACCCGATTCACCCAGCGTGCCAGCGACCAGACCAAAGATACCCAGCGGCGCCAAACGGATGACCGTCTGCACGATGCCGGTCACCGCGTCGGCCAGGTCGTTGAGCATCGTCCGCGTGGCAGCACTGGCGTGGCGCAGCGCCATGCCCATGGCGACCGCCCACGCCAGGATACCGATGAAGTTGCCTTCCAGCAGGGCTTTGACCGGACTGGTAAATATGCTCAGCAACAGGTTCTTGAGCACGACCACGATGCCACTCGGTGGTGAGCCAGCGGCCGGCGGCGCGCTCAGGACCAGCGTGGTTGGAAAGCTGAAGCTGGCGATGACGGCCACCGCGGCAGCGGCCAACGTGCCAACAACATACAACATCAAGATCGGGCGAATATGGGTCGGCTGACCATGTTCGTGACTGGAGATGGCGGCCATCACCAGGATGAACACCAGGACTGGCGCGACCGCCTTCAGGCTGGAGATGAAGAGGTCGCCCAGTATCGCGACGGATGGGGTCGCACCGGGCGCGATCAGGGCCAGGGCGACGCCCAGGACCAGGCCGATCGTGATCTGGGCAATGAGGCTCAGGCGCATCAGTCGCTGCAGAGCCGTAGGGTTCGTGTTTTTCATGAGTTAATCTCTTTGTGGGTAATTTTGTTGGTATGAAGGGGTGCCCGGGCGGGGCTGCACGGGGCGCGAGGGTGGCGTTCTCAAAACTCGGGGAGGCTGGCGGCGAGACCGCCGCGGGAGGTTTCCTTGTATTTGTCCAGCACGTCACGGCCAGTGTCGTTCACCGTAGGGATCACCTGGCCGAGTGAGATGGCGTGCGCACCATCACCACGCAGCGTGAGTTGTGCGGCGTTGGTCGCCTTGACTGAAGCCATCGCGCAGGCCGATCCGACCTCAACCTGGCGGCCGACTTCGGCGCCGGAAATTGACGCATTTTTCTTGCACAACGCGCCAACTGAGGCGGCGGCGAGCAGAAAGCTGTCCACGTCGCGTGAGCCGCTGCGGGGCATGAAATTCATGTAGTACTGAAGCACGGCCGAGATGATAGCGGCCGCGCCGATGCGATCTTGACCCGCGCGCACGCCAGCAGCGTGCGCACGCATGGGAAGCGCCGCCACCAGCGAGGAACTGGCTGCGTGCCTTGGCATCTCGCCCACCGAGACGCGCATGATCGGCCCGGCAGGCTACGGCCCAGGTATACGCATTCAAGGCATTAGAACGTCACACCAGACACCAAAATGATGTTCGCGTAAGGTGTGCACTCACCCGTTCGCACCATGGCGCGTGCGGTACCACATACCTTTTTGAACTCCTCATGGCTGACCGTTTTGGGCGTCAAACTCAACTGGTTCGTGTACCAAGCTGGCGCACAGCCGACATCCAATGCCTCTGTCGCAATCACGGTGCTTTGAACCTGCAGTTCAGACAACACGGCCCGCAGCACGTCTTCCAGCCCAGGCGTACCCGGGCACACGGCCAGGTCAATACGCTGGGGCGCGTTGGGCCCCACCGGAATCGGAAGACCGGCGTCACCAAGAACCAACATGTCGCCATGACCCATGGTGGCGATCACATGCGAGAGCTCTGCATGGAGTAAAAGATGGCGTTTCATAGCGTTATCCAGGACGGAACAGATGTGTTTTGCAGGGTTTGTGCGAGCGTGGGTATCGACGGCTGGGCACCCATGGTCTGAATGCACAGTGTCGACGCACGGATACCCATGTCAACACTGGCGCTCAAACTCTGACCGCGGGCCAAACCCACAGTGACGACACCCAAAAATGTATCGCCTGCCGCCGTGGTGTCGACAACGTTGACCTGAGGCGCTGGATGGTAGGTGCTGCCACCCGCGTCTGTGGCCACGGCCCCCAGAGCACCCAGCGTGACAACCACTTGTGCCACACCTTTGGCCATCAACTGCCGCCCCACCGCCGCTGCGACCTGCGGTTCGGTGTCTGGCGACAAACCGGTCAGGAACCGCGCCTCGGTTTCATTCACGACCATGACATCCACCAGCGGCCACAGTTCTTCAGGCAAAGGCTTTGCAGGCGACGGGTTCAGAACCACCTTGCATCCCAGGCGGCGCGCCACGGTGGCAGCCTGCACCACCTGCGGCATCGGCACTTCAAACTGCATGACCAGAAACTGCGCATCGCTCAGTTCCTGAACAAGTTGTGATTCGTCAAGACTGAGCTTGCCGTTGGCACCGGCAATCACCACGATGCGGTTGAGTCCGCCTTCTTCCACCATCACCAGGGCAACACCGGTCGATTCATCCGGATCAACCGTCACGCCGCGGATCAAAATCCCGTCTTGTTTGAGCGCCTCACAAAGGACCTCACCATGATGGTCTGGGCCAACCCGGCCCATCATGGTGACCCTGGCGCCCTGGCGGGCACAACTGACGGCCTGATTGGCGCCCTTGCCACCCGGCACATACCGGATGGAGTCGCCTTGAACGGTCTCGCCTTCAGCGGGCGCTCGCGGCACCCGGATCACCAGGTCCATGTTCAGACTGCCGAGGCAAACAATTTTGGGAGTTATTTGTGTCATGGCGGGGGGCATTGCTTTTACCTGTTGGGTCAATTTTGGGGATTGAGTCTTGCCGTTGAATTTCTGACCATCAATTCAGGCTGAAGGATCACCTGTCGTGCTTCCACCCGGCCCCCTTGAATACGTTCCAACACCATGTCAACAGCGGCAACACCAATACGGTGCTTGGGCTGCGCAATGGTGGTTAAGGGCGGGCTGGCAAACCCTGCCAGTTCAATGTCATCAAACCCGATCAGCGAGATGTCCTGGGGCACCCGGACCCCTGCTTGATGGGCGGCACTCAGCGCACCAATGCACATCAGGTCGTTGCAGACAAAAACGGCTGTGGGAACCTGGGGTGAACGCAGGATGGTCTGCATGGTCGTGAATCCACCTCGACTTGTGAAGTCGCTTTGCCACAGCAAGTGGGACGCTTCGTCGGTCAGGCCGCTCTTGGCCAACGCCGCACGCCAGCCCTCTACCCGCTGGGCGCTTGAGTTGAGGTTGGCGGGGCCAGCCAGGCAGGCTATCTGGTGGTGACCCAGTTCAATGAGGTGTTCGGTTGCCATCAGGGCACCCTGCCAATGCGCTGTTTCCACCAGGTCGCAATTGACTTCCTTGATCTCGCGGTCAAGCAGCACCGTGGGGATGGGCAAGCCTTCCAGTAACCGCAGCAAATCCTCATCGTCACCGGTCGAGATGATGATCGCGCCATCAATGCGCTTCTCGGAAATGACCTGCAGGTAGGCGGCTTGCCGGTGCGGGTCATCGTCGGTGTTGCACAAAATGAGCGCGTAGCCCGCACCAAAACAATGGTCCTCCACGCTGCGGACGATTTCTGCGAAGTACGGGTTGGAACAATTGGGAATCAACATCCCAATGGTTTTGGTTGAGTTGCTTTTGAGGCTGCGCGCCACAGCACTGGGCACATAGTTCAACTCCCGGATGGCCAATTCCACTGCATGGCGTACCTTGTCGCTCACAAATCGCGTGCTGTTCACCACGTGCGAGACCGTGGTGGTGGACACATTGGCCTTCAAAGCCACGTCTTTTATCGAAGCCATTTGCTAAAAAATAGGTATCTTAGACTGCAGCGCCGCGTTTTTGGCGCAGCGTGTCAATGATGACCGCAATCACAATGACACACCCGGTGATGATGCGTTTGCTGGGGTCACTCACGCCGATCTGTGCCAAACCAGCCTCAAGCACAGCGATGATCAAGACACCAAACAAGGTGTTGATCACCGAGCCACGCCCGCCCATCAGGCTGGTGCCGCCAATCACCACGGCCGCAATCACCTGCAATTCGATACCGGTGCCCGAGTTGGGATCTGCCGCTTCCAGCCGGGCGGATTGCATTAAACCAGCCAGACCAGCCAGTAAACCAGTACACGCAAACACAGCGATACGAATCGGGCTGGTGTTGATGCCTGCCAGGCGCATCGCTTCTTCGTTGGTGCCTATGCCCACCACATAGCGCCCAAAAACAGTTTTCGTCAGCACAATTTGAGCGACGAAAACCAGCGCTACCGCGATAAAGAAAGCGGTAGAAATGCCCGCCAGCCACGGCGTTGCCAGACCGGCCATCGCGTCGCCCACATACTGCGTTCTTGAGTCCGTCAAGACATAAGCACCACCGCGCACCGCCTCCAACATGCCCAGGGACACGATGAAGGACGGGAGTCGCCAGGCCACCGAGACCCAGCCGGTGAAAGCGCCGCAGGCCAAGCCGACCGCAAGCCCCAGAAGTGCAGCAGGTACGCTACCCCAGTGCCACTGCAAAATCGCGTTTGCCGCTGCGGCTGCCGACAACGCCAGCACCGAACCGACGGACAGGTCGATTCCGGCAATGATGAGGACAAACGTCATGCCGACCGACATCACCAGCAACGCTGGAATTTCGTTGGCGATCGCCAGGAATGTGGCAACGCTGAAGAAATATTCACTCAGGCTGCCGAAGAAAATAACCATACCCAGCAAAACGGCAGCAAGTCCCAGGTAGGTTGCCAATTGCCCGCGTGCAGAGCCTGTGGCTCCTTGCTTTAGTGAGATAGTCATGGTGGCGATCAATAAAAAAATGACAGAAAAGAGCCCGCGAACTCAAGCAGCCAAAGGCTCTGTTGAATGGTGGGCATCGTTGAATGCCGCTGCCAACAGTGACTTTTCAGTCCACTGTCCACGGTCAAAAATGGTGACCAACTGCCCGTTGCTCATGACGCCGATCCGGTCAGCCATTTGCATCAGCTCGCGCAGGTCGCTGGACACCATCAGCAAGGCTTTGCCTGACTGCGCCATCTGCTCCAGTTCAGAATAGATTTCTGCTCTTGCCCCGACATCGACGCCACGTGTGGGTTCATCGAGCAAGAGGATGTCGCAGTTCCTGTGCAACCAGCGCGACACAATGACTTTCTGCTGATTCCCACCACTGAGCGTGCCCACGTTTTGTTCCATGGAGTTGCACCGCAGGGACAGGCGTTGTATCAATTCTTTGACGATCTTGGTCTCGCGCGCCCGTTGCAACCAACCCGCTTTGGAGACAGCGCCAACGTCACTCAAGGTCGTGTTGATGCGGATGGGCTGGGTAAGCAGCAAGCCCTGGGACTTTCTGTCTTCCGTGACGAGGCCAATGCCTGCTGCAATGGCTGCCAACGGCGAGGCCCATTTTTTGACCTTGGTTCGAATCGGTTGCCCAGGTGAATTCTCAAAAACAGTGATCTCACCGCGTTCGTTCTCATCGGCACCAAACAGCAACCGAACGACTTCGGTGCGCCCGCTACCCACGAGTCCCGCCAGACCGAACACCTCTCCGGCGTAGAGATCAAGGCTGATGTGCTTGACCAAGCGGCCCCTGCCGATGTCTTTGGCACTGAGCAACAGGTGACCGCGTGGCCGACGCGGTCGCTCCAGATCTTGTGAAACAGAATGTCCCACCATCAACTGGATGATGTCATCTTCCGTGACACTGTCGACGGGACAAACCTTGACCAAATGACCGTCGCGCAGAACCGCCAACGTATCGGCAATGGCCTTCAGCTCCTCCAGCCGATGCGACACATAAATGATCGCCACCCCTTGCGATTTGAGCCGGGCAATCTGCTCAAACAGGTGGCTGGTTTCGCTCGGTGTGAGCATCGCGGTTGGCTCATCCAGTATCAACACCCGGGTGTCGTCCTGCAGGTTGCGGGCAATTTCAACCATTTGCTGCTGACCAATTCCCAACTGGGACACGAGGGATTCTGGATTGATGGCCTGCATACCTACTTTGGCAAGTTTTTGCGAGGCCAAAGCATTGAGCTGGTCGCGGTCAATCCAGTTGGCTTGCCACTTTCCACGGTTCGGGATTTCCACCAACAGTAAATTTTCGGCGACGGTCAAGGTTGGTATCAGGCTGAGTTCCTGCATGACCATCCGCACGCCAAAGCTCTCGGCGTTTCGCCGGGAGCTCGGTAAAAACACCTTCCCGGCTAGGTTCATCGTCCCTTGGCTGGGTGACTCAAGTCCACAGATGATTTTCGCCAGCGTGCTTTTGCCCGCGCCATTTTCACCCGTCAAGGCAAGCACTTCCCCAGGACGCAAATTCAGGTTGACGCCCTGCAAAACCGGGGTGATGTAGGTTTTACCTACGGCTTCGACCGTCAGTACTGGCGCAGCAGAGTCAAAGGAAGACGGCATGGCATGGGTCCATTCAGGTGTCAAAGTGCTGGATAGCCGACGTGGAATTCCTGTCAACTATCGGCCAAGTGCGTGCCAGGCGGGGGCCTGTTTGCTTCCAAATCGACAACCCCCGCCGCACTCCCAGGAATCAGAAACCGATTTACTTGCTGTCTTTGGTCACCAACACCACGTCGGTCTGGATGGCAGCTGGCATTTCAGATTGCTTTTTCTTCTCTTTCAGCGCTTTCAAAGCGATTTCAATACCAAACACGGCCTGCTTCGCGCCAAATTGGTCGGCGGTGGCGAGCATGCGACCATCTTTCAGCATCGGCTTCACCGCATCAATGTTGTCGTATCCCACCACCATCACCTTACCGGTTTTACCTGCGGCCTTGACCGCAGCTACGGCACCGATGGCCATGTTGTCGTTGCCGGCCAACAAGGCTTTGAGATCGGGGTGTTCACGCAGCATGCCGGAGGCAACGGTATTGCCTTTGTTGATTTCCCAATCACCAGACTGCACGCCAACAACCGACACACTGGCGGCCTTCATGGCATCGTTGAAGCCCAAGGTGCGTTGCTGGGCGTTGAAGGTGGTTGACACGCCTTCCAGGATGCCTACCTTGTCGCCCGCCTTGAGTTGCTTAGCCAGGTAGTCACCCACCAGCTTGGCGCCAGTGCGGTTGTCTGGACCTGCAAATGGAATCTGGATACCTTTTTCCTTCTGGACAGCCGGGTCGAGTTGGTTATCGATATTGACCACCAGGATGCCTTTATCGATCGCCGTCTTCAACACAGGCACCAGGGCTTTGGAGTCCGCCGGTGCGATCACGATGGCGTTGGCTTTTTGCGCAATCATTTGCTCAACCATCCGGATCTGGGCAGCCGTGTCAGTCTCATTCTTGATGCCGTTGGAGACCAAGGTGTACTCGGATGCGTTCGCCTTGTTGTGCGCCTGTGCACCGGCCTCCATGGTTTGAAAGAACTCATTGGCCAACGACTTCATGACCAGGGCGACTTTGGGTTTGTCTTGGGCAAAGCCTGGTGTGGCAAACAAGCCACCCAGCAAACCAAGAGCGATAGTGGCTTGAACAGCGCGACGGGTGAATTTCATGAGAGGAACTCCTTAAATTTTTGACTGCCAACAGGTCTTTGACCCAATGAAGGCGAAAAAGAATATTCAGCATGCATCTTGGACACCTTCGAGGCGAATTCTATACTCGCAAACGATTGCGCAAACGATTGCTTTATTAGGATAAACCCTGATGCGTCAGTTCAAATGACTGCTTTTTCAAGCGGTGGCTAACCGCTATGGGCACGTTGTCGTCAACCAAGAACGGCTGCGGACTGGGTCCGAACCGGACCACCATAAGGCTGCCCCTCGTGAACACCCGCAACCAGCCTTGGAGAGTCACAGGCCTGGATCTTGGCCAGTTTTCCGGGCGGCCGACTGTTCAAAGCTTTTGCGGCCACGCGCGTTCGAGAACTGAATTTTTCGACACACCGCAACCGTTCGCTTGACCGGGAGCGACCCGTGCAGTTCTCGGGGATGTGAAGTTTGGCTATCTTGATACGTTCTTGATACGAGCCGCGCAAGTCTTTCCCCCGTCTTGAGACCCCGCTTCCTAGCATGGTGGCATGTCTAGAACGGAGGTTTCCATGGACTTTTTCTACCTGGCCCTGTCCGCCGCGTGCGGCGGTGCCATCTGGGGGCTGGCGCTTCTCTGCCGGCGTTTGCAACCCATAAGCGGGGGCCGCTCATGAACAGCTGGACCTTGCTGGCCGCCCTTCTCGCGGGCGGCCTTCTGATCTACCTGGGGGCCGTTCTGCTGCGGCCGGAGGACTTCTCATGAACACCATGGCATGGCTGCAACTCGCGGTCTTCCTCGCCCTGCTGCTCGCCCTATCCTGGCCGCTGGCGCGCGCCATCGATGCCGTGATGGCCGGGCGCTTCGCACTGGGACAGCGTGTCGAGACGCCCCTGTGGCGCCTGGCCGGTGTGCGGCCCGAGCGCGAATCCGGCTGGCTGCGCTACGCGCTGGGCCTGCTGGTGTTCAACGCCCTGGGCATGCTCGCGGTGTACGCGCTGCAGCGCCTCCAGGATGTGTTGCCACTGAACCCGCAAGCTTTCGGCGCGGTCACGTCCGACTCGGCCTTCAACACCGCCATCAGCTTCATGAGCAACACCAACTGGCAGGGCTATGGCGGCGAGACCACCATGAGTTACCTGACGCAGATGCTGGGCCTGACGGTGCAAAACTTCCTCTCGGCCGCCACCGGCATCGTGGTGGTGATCGCCCTGGTGCGCGGCTTCTCGCGCCACTCGGCCCGGGCCATCGGCAACGTGTGGGTGGACCTCACCCGCGTCACGCTGTGGGTGTTGCTGCCGTTGTCGCTGGCCCTGGCGCTGTTCTTCGCTGGCCAGGGTGTGGTGCAGAACCTCTCGCCCTCCACCGAGGTGAAGACCCTGGAGACCGTGAGCTGGGCAACCAGCACGGCTGCGGCCGAAGGCC
This sequence comes from Rhodoferax sp. U2-2l, assembly GCF_020594515.1. Taxonomy (GTDB): domain Bacteria; phylum Pseudomonadota; class Gammaproteobacteria; order Burkholderiales; family Burkholderiaceae_C; genus Rhodoferax. The sequence continues at coordinate 139,871 of NZ_JAJCTH010000001.1, read as the reverse complement.
AGGCAACGCAGACCGAGACGCACAGCAGCGCCACGCAGACCCTGGCTATGGGGCCGGTGGCCTCGCAGCTCGCCATCAAGATGCTGGGCACCAATGGCGGCGGCTTCTTCAACGCCAACTCGGCGCACCCGTTCGAGAACCCCACACCACTGTCCAACTTCGTGCAGATGCTCAGCATCTTCCTGATCCCGGCTGCGCTGTGTTTCGTGTTCGGCCGCATGGTGAGTGACCAGCGACAGGGCTGGACCGTGCTGAGCGCGATGACGCTGATGTTCGTGGCCTTCGTGTTCGCCGCCACCAGCTTCGAGCAGCAGGGCAACCCGGTGCTGGCCGCGCTCGGCGCCGACCAGACCACCAGCGCCCTGCAGGCCGGCGGCAACATGGAAGGCAAAGAGGTGCGCTTCGGCATCAACGCGTCCAGCCTGTTCGCGGTGGTCACCACCTCGGCCAGCTGTGGGGCTGTGAACGCCATGCACGACAGCTTCACGCCGCTGGGTGGCATGGTGCCAATGGTGCTGATGCAACTGGGCGAGGTGGTCTTCGGCGGCGTCGGTGCGGGCCTCTACGGCATGCTGGTGTTCGCCATCATGGCGGTGTTCATTGCCGGCCTGATGATCGGGCGCACACCGGCCTACCTGGGCAAGAAGATTGAGGCGCACGAGATGAAGCTGGTGGCCATCGCCATCCTGGTCACGCCCCTGCTGGTTCTCGTGGGCACGGCCGTGGCGGTGATGGCCGAGGCCGGCCGCGCTGGCATCCTGAACCCGGGCGCACATGGCTTCAGCGAAGTGTTATACGGACTGTCCTCGGCCGCCAACAACAACGGCAGCGCCTACGCCGGCCTGTCGGCCAACACGCCGTTCTACAACGTGCTGCTCGGTCTGGCGATGGTGTTCGGCCGCTTTGGCGTGATCGTGCCGGTGCTGGCCATGGCCGGCTCGCTGGCCGCCAAGCAGCGCGCCAGCGCCACCGACGGCACCCTGCCCACCCACGGCCCGCTGTTCGTGGCCCTGCTGGTCGGCACCGTGTTGCTGGTCGGTCTGTTGAACTATGTGCCTGCGCTGGCGCTGGGCCCGGTGGCCGAGCACCTGACGCTGTCGGTCGGGAGATGAATATGAGTCGCCAAAACCTTCCCCTGTTTGATCCGGCGCTGATGCGTCCGGCCCTGATCGACGCTTTTCGCAAGCTCGACCCCCGCGTGCAGCGCCGCAACCCGGTGATGTTCGTGGTCTACGTCGGCAGCGCCTTCACCACCGCGCTGGCCATCGCCCAGCCCGAGGGCTTCACCATCGCGGTGGCGCTGTGGCTGTGGTTCACGGTGCTGTTCGCCAACTTCGCCGAAGCCATGGCCGAGGGCCGGAGCAAGGCGCAGGCCGCCAGCCTGCGCGGCCTCAAGAAACAGACCTGGGCCAAGAAGCTTGAAGCCAGCTACGAGCGCGGCACGCCGCGCACCGCCATGCAGTGGCATCCGCTGGAGGCCGACAACCTGCGCAAGACCGACCTGGTGCTGATCGAGGCCGGCGACACCGTGCCCGCCGACGGCGAGGTGATCGACGGCGTGGCCTCGGTGGACGAGAGCGCCATCACCGGTGAATCGGCACCGGTGATCCGCGAGTCGGGCGGCGACTTCTCGGCCGTGACCGGCGGCACGCGCGTGCTGTCGGACTGGGTGATCGTGCGCGTCACGGTGAACCCGGGCGAAACCTTCGTGGACCGCATGATCGCGATGGTCGAAAACGCCAAACGCCAGAAGACACCCAACGAGATCGCGCTGACCATCCTGCTGGTGGCGCTGACCATCGTGTTCCTCGGCGTCGTGGTCACGCTGCTGCCGTTCTCGTCGTTTGGGGTGTTGGCCAGCGGCGCCGGCCAGCCGGTGAGCTTGGTGGTGCTGGTGGCCCTGCTGGTCTGCCTGATCCCGACCACGATTGCCGGCCTGCTCAGCGCCATCGGCGTGGCCGGCATGAGCCGGCTGATGCAGGCCAACGTCATCGCCACCTCGGGCCGCGCCGTGGAGGCCGCCGGTGACGTGGACGTGTTGCTGCTCGACAAGACCGGCACCATCACCTTGGGCAACCGCCAGGCCAGCGCTTTCCTGCCGGCCCCTGGTGTGAAGGAGGCCGACCTGGCTGACGCCGCGCAGCTCGCCTCGCTGGCCGACGAAACACCGGAAGGGCGCAGCATCGTCGTGCTGGCCAAACAGAAGTTTCAACTGCGCGAGCGTGACGTGGCGGCGCTGGGCGCCACGTTCGTCCACTTCACCGCGCAGACCCGCATGAGCGGTGTCGACTTGCAGGGCCCGGACGGCGAGGGTCGCGCGGTGCGCAAGGGCGCGGCCGATTCGATCCGCCGCCATGTCGAATCGCTGGGCGGCAGTTTCCCGGCGGCTCTGCAGACTGCGGTGGACGACGTGGCGCGTCGCGGCAGCACGCCGCTGGTGGTGGCCGACGGCATCAAGGTGCTGGGCGTGGTCGAACTGAAAGACATCGTCAAGGGCGGCATCAAGGAACGGTTTGCCGAGCTGCGCCGCATGGGCATCAAGACCGTGATGGTGACGGGTGACAACCGCCTGACCGCCGCGGCTATTGCCGCCGAGGCGGGGGTGGACGATTTCCTGGCCGAGGCCACGCCAGAAGCCAAGCTCAAGCTGATCCGTGAGCACCAGGCGCAGGGCCGGCTGGTGGCCATGACGGGCGACGGCACCAACGACGCGCCCGCCCTGGCCCAGGCCGACGTGGCGGTGGCCATGAACACCGGCACCCAGGCCGCCAAGGAGGCGGGCAACATGGTCGATCTGGACAGCAACCCGACCAAGCTGATCGAGATCGTCGAGACCGGCAAGCAAATGCTGATGACGCGCGGCGCGCTCACCACCTTCAGCATCGCCAACGACGTGGCCAAGTACTTCGCCATCGTGCCAGCGGCTTTTGTCGCCACCTACCCGCAGCTGTCGGCACTCAACGTGATGCATCTCGCCAGCCCCAACTCGGCCATCCTGTCCGCCGTGATCTTCAACGCGCTGATCATCGTGTTCCTGATCCCGCTGGCACTCAGGGGCGTGAGCTACCGCGCCGTCAGCGCCGCCGTGCTGCTGCGCCGCAACCTGGCCATTTACGGGCTCGGTGGCGTGATCGTGCCCTTCATCGGCATCAAGGCGATCGACATGTTGATCGCTGCGGCAGGCCTCGCCTGAACACTATTTCGAGGAAAGAACATGAATCACTCACTTCAAACCAACCCCAGCGAACCCGACGACAAGAGCCCGGTACTGCGCCCGGCCCTGGTGCTGTTCGTCGTGCTGAGCCTGCTCACCGGCCTGCTGTACCCGCTGCTGGTCACCGGCGTGGCGCAGGCGGTCTTTGCGCACCAAGCCAACGGCAGCCTGGTCCAGCGCGACGGGAAGACCGTGGGGTCCGAACTCATCGGTCAGCCGTTCTCGCAGCCCGGCCACTTCTGGAGCCGCCCCTCGGCGACCGGGCCGATGGCCTACAACGCCGCCGCCTCGAGCGGCTCCAACTTTGGTCCCAGCCACCCGGCGCTGGCTGAAGCCGTGCAGGCGCGCATCGCGGCGTTGCGCGCGGACGACCCGGGCAACACCGCGCCTGTGCCTGTGGACCTGATCACTGCCTCCGCCAGTGGCCTGGACCCGCACATCAGCCTGGCTGCAGCGCGCTACCAGGTGACGCGGGTGGCACGTGTGCGCAGCCTGGCGCCCGAGCAGGTGAACACCCTGGTGGACCAGCACACCGAAGGCGCATGGCTCGGCTTCATGGGTGAGGCACGCGTGAACGTACTGGCGCTGAACCTGGCGCTCGACGCGCAGGCCAGGCCGTGAGCGACGGTGGGACTGGTATGTCCGAGGTGTGGGCGATGCTTTTGGCGCTGTTGACCATCGTGCTACCGCTGCTTTTGGCCTGGTGGCTGGTGGTGCGCGGGGCGCAGCGCCCGCAGCGCAGCAAACACCGGCCCGGTGACAATGACAACACCCGGCGCTCATTGCGCTGATGTGACCGACCCGCCATGACCGATCCAACCCGCCCCGACCCCGACGCCCTGCTTGCCCGGGTGCAGCAGGAGGAAGCGCGTGCGCGACGCGGTTGCCTCAAGATCTTCTTTGGCGCCTCGGCCGGTGTGGGCAAGACCTACGCCATGCTTGCCGCCGCCCGCACAGCCCACGCGCAAGGCACGCCGGTGATCATCGGCGTGGTCGAAACGCACAGCCGACCCGACACCGAAGCGCTGGCGCGCGATCTGCCGCGTTTGCCCCTCAAGGTCGTGCCTTACCGGGGCCACCAGCTGCACGAGTTCGATATCGACGCCGCGCTCGCCTTCGGGGCGCAGCATGAAGCGGCGCTGGTGCTGCTCGACGAGCTGGCCCACAGCAACGTGGCCGGCTCGCGCCACCCCAAGCGCTGGCAAGACGCCGAAGAGCTGCTGGCCGCCGGCATCGACGTGTGGTCGACGATGAACGTGCAGCACCTGGAGAGCCTGAACGACATCGTCAGCGGCATCACCGGCATCCGCGTCTGGGAGACCGTGCCCGACCGCCTGTTCGATGAAGCCGATGAGGTGGTGGTGGTTGATCTGCCGCCCGACGAACTGCTGGAGCGCCTGAAGGCCGGCAAGGTCTACCTGCCGCGCGAGGGCGACAACCGTGCCGAGCGCGCGGCCGCCAACTTTTTCCGCAAGGGCAACCTGCTTGCGCTGCGCGAGCTGGCGTTGCGCCGCACCGCCGACCGGGTGGACGACGAAATGCGCGCCTACCGCCAGGGCAGTGCCGACAAACCGGTGTGGCCCAACCGGGAGGCCCTGCTGGCCGCCGTGGGGCCGGGCGTCCACGGCGAAAAGGTGGTGCGCAGCACCGCGCGCATGGCGGCACAGCTCGACGTTCCCTGGCACGCGGTGCATGTGGAGACGCCGGGGAGTCCTCTGGGTGAGGCCGCGCAGCACACGCTGCGTCTGGCCGAATCTCTGGGAGCGACCACCGCCACCCTCTCCGCCCCTGACGCCGCCACAGCCTTGGTGCGATATGCGCGCGAACACAACCTGGTGCGGCTGGTGCTCGGGCGCCGCTCGCGCCGCTGGCCCTGGCCGCGCAGCGTGGCCGACCGCATAGCCGCGCAAGCCGACGACCTCGACCTGTTACAGGTGGGACAACCCGCCACAGCCGAAGCGCGGCCAGCTGCGGCGCTAGCCGAGCGCACGGATGGGCAATGGCGTGGCTACCTTTGGGCGAGCGCCATCTCCGTGGCCACAGCCCTGCTGGCGACGCCGCTGATCGACGTGCTGGAACTCAGCAACATCGTCATGCTTTTCCTGCTGTCCGTGGTGGGCGTGAGCCTGGCCTTCGGGCGGGGGCCAGCGGTGCTGGCCGCCTTCCTGGGCGTGGCTCTGTTCGATTTCTTTTTCGTGCCACCCCGCTTCAACTTCGCTGTGAGCGATGTGCAATACCTAGTCACCTTCGCCGTGATGTTGGCAGTGGCGCTGGTGGTGGGGCAGCTCACCGCAGGCCTGAAACAGCAGGCCGAAGCGGCCACACAGCGCGAACACCGCGTGCGCAGTCTGTACGACATGTCGCGCGATCTGTCCGCCGCGTTGTTGAACTCGCAGGTGGCCGAAATCGGAGCACGCTTTCTCACCGGCGAATTCGGCGCCCGATCGGCCCTGCTCGTGGCCGACGAACAGGGCCGTTTGCAGACGGTGGATGGCGCAACTGCGCCAGTGGACACCGCCGTGGCCCAGTGGGCCTTCGACCGGGGCGAAGAAGCCGGACGTGGCACCGACTCCCTGCCCGCCAGCGCCTGTTTGGTACTCCCGCTGAAAGCGCCGATGCGCGTGCGCGGCGTTCTCGTGATTGAGCCACCAGGGAAGAGACTCTGGGGGCTGGAGCAGCGCCGCCTGCTGCAGACCTGCGCCTCGCTGCTGGCGATTTCGCTGGAACGCATTCACTACATCGAAGTGGCGCAGAGCAGCACGGTGCAGATCGAATCCGAACGCCTGCGCAACTCGCTGCTCTCGGCTATCTCGCACGACCTGCGCACGCCGTTGACATCAATGGTGGGCTTGGCCGATGCGCTGGCGCTCACTCCCCCCGGCTTGAGCGAGGCGCAGGGCGAGGTGGCCAGCGCCATGCGGCAGTCTGCCCAGCGCATGAGCGCGCTGGTGAACAACCTTCTGGACATGGCTCGCCTGCAGGCTGGCGCCGTGCAGCTCAACCGCGCCTGGCAACCGCTGGAAGAGGTGGTGGGCAGTGCGCTGGCGGCCTGCGACAGCCTGCTCGCCGGGCGAGATATTCGCGTGGACCTGCCAGACGGACTCCCGCTGCTGCACCTGGACGCTGTGCTGATCGAGCGCGTGCTGGTGAACCTGCTGGAGAACGCGAGCAAGTACACCCCCGCCGGCAGCACCATCCACATAGTTGCGCGTTCGCGCAGCGACGCCGTGATGCTCACGCTGGACGACCACGGCCCCGGCCTGCCCCGGGGGCGCGAAGAGCGTGTCTTCGAGAAGTTCGAACGTGGCCAGCGCGAGAGCGCCCTGCCAGGCGTTGGTTTGGGGCTGGCAATCTGCCGCGCCATCATGGCGGCCCACGGTGGCACGATTGAAGGCCACAATCGTGAGTCTGATGGTGTTGTGCTAGGCGCGCGCTTCGTCATCACCCTGCCGTGCGGCACGCCGCCGTCAGACCTGGGAACCACCACCGCCACTGAGGAACCACCCGTGCCATGACCCCACCCGGCAGCCAGATTCTGATCGTCGAAGACGAGGCTCATATCCGTCGCTTCGTGCGACTCACGCTGGAGGCCGAAGGCCACACGGTGTACGAGGCCGAGAACTACCAGCGTGGCCTCATCGAGGCCGGCACGCGCCGCCCTGACCTGGTGGTGCTCGACCTGGGCCTGCCCGACGGCGACGGCGTGGACCTCATCCGCGAACTGCGGCAGTGGTCGGCCATGCCGGTGATCGTGCTCTCGGCCCGCAGCGCCGAGGCGAGCAAGATCGCCGCGCTCGACGCCGGTGCCGATGACTACTTGGTGAAGCCCTTCGGCTCGGGCGAACTGACTGCGCGCGTGCGTGCACAACTGCGCCGCCACCAGCAGCAAACGCCTGCTGGCGAGCCGCTGATCGCGTTTGGTGACATCCGCATCGACCTCGTGCGCCGCGTGGTGGAGCGGGCGGGCCAGGAGCTTCGCCTCACCCCCATCGAATACAAGCTGCTGACGCACCTGGCCTCACAGCCTGACCGCGTGATCACCCACGCCCAACTCCTCAAGGCCGTGTGGGGTCCTGGGCACCTGGAGGACATGCACTACGTGCGCGTACACATGGCCAACCTGCGCAAGAAGATCGAGGCCCAGCCGTCGATGCCCAAGCATCTGATAACCGAAACAGGGGTCGGCTACCGCTTCAAATGTTGAATGGAGGTTAGATTTGTAGTTTTGATGCTTTACGCCCTCGACGTCGGTTCTACAAATGAAACCAAGCGTTGGACCTACGACAATGAGGCTCTTTGAATGACAGCTCGCTGGCAAAGGGCCGGGACTTGCCTTAGCAGTCGGCCCAAAGCTGCCCTCCACGCATTTGAGTTGCTCATCCTAAAGCGGACGTCCAATCAGTTGTATGGGGAGCGCTGACTGGGGTGCACCTATACGACGGCCCGTCTTGCGCAGGTGGGCTCAGTCTCATCGGTCAGCAGGTGCTTCTTCACTGTGTTACGCGCCAGGCCTGCACGCCTGGTGATCGAACAAATATCGGTTACACGGTTGGAAATCGCCACGGCGATTGGCCTTCAAACCAAGTCGGCACCTTGTCCATCACTTGCAAATACGCCTTGGACGTTTCAAACGCAGTCAGCCAGGCGCCAAGCGCGGACCACGGCTGGCTGGCAAACCAGGAGATATCGGTGTGCGCAAACTGGCGCACAAAAGGCGCTATGGCGGCATCGGCCAGACCGAAGTGTGCGCCGTGCAGAAAACGCTGTGTCGCTAGCACATCGTTGAGCATTTGCAAAAACACGGCGCCCTCGGCGCGATCGCCTAGGCCATCAGGCAGAGCGTAGCGGTTGGGGTATTTGTAGCGGTCGAGATTCGCTTTGAAACTGCTGTCGCACTGGGCAATAAGGGCGAGCGTGGCGCTGAGATCCTGTACGGATGAGGGTAGCCACTGCCACGGATCACTTTGGCGTAGGGCATACAGCATGATGTCCAGGCTTTGCTCCAGGACGGCACCGTTTGGCAACACCAGAACAGGCACCGTGCCTTTGGGCGAAGCCAACAGCAGCGCGGCAGGCTTGCGGGCGAGCACCACCTCGCGCAGCTCACATACCAGACCGCTGGCCGCCAGTGCCATGCGGGCACGCATGGCGTAGGGGCAACGCCGAAACGAATACAGAACGGGCAGTGGCAGCAGCGGGTGTGCCGCAGTTGGCCCCGATGCTGCCATCAGCCAGCGGCTTTGGTCGGGGAACAGGCGCTGGCGACGTCGGATGGGACGGGTTTGCTGAGCACGGGTGGCGTGGTTTCGCCAATGTGGGCGTTGCCGCGTGCTTTGGCCAGAACCCATTGGCGCTGGCGTTCCCGGGCCCGGCTTTTTTGGACATCGCTTGTGCTGGCATGGCAGCGCGGGCAGCTCACACCCAGCTCAAACAAGGGCGATTCCTGGGCGCCGTCCTCCAGTGGCATGCGGCAACCCCGGCACAGCTTGTGGGTGCCCGGTGTCAGGCCGTGGTCTACCGACACGCGCTCATCAAAGACAAAGCAAGTACCTTCCCATAGGCTTTCATCTGGCGGCACAGTCTCCAGGTATTTGAGGATGCCGCCTTCGAGGTGGTAGACCTCGTCATAGCCCTGGGAGCGCAGGTACGCGGTGGACTTTTCGCAGCGAATACCCCCGGTGCAAAACATGGCCACTTTCGGCTTTTTGCCATCGGCTGTGGGGCGCAGTTGCGCCGCCTGTTCGGTCCAGGCGGGCAAGGCCGAAAACGTGCGGATGTGAGGGTCTATCGCACCACGAAAGCTGCCAATGGCCACCTCGTAGTCATTGCGCGTGTCGACCACCACCACATCGGGATCGGCAATCAGCGCATTCCAGTCCTCTGGCTTGACGTAAGTGCCAACAATGTGGGTGGGGTCGGTGCCAGGCACGCCCATGGTGACGATCTCCTGCTTCAAACGCACTTTCATGCGGTGAAACGGCGCTGTCTCAGCGAACGATTCCTTGTGTTGCAGGTCGGCCAAGAGTGGGTCGCTGCGCAAATAGGCCAGCACCGCGTGCACATCATCGGGCGCACCAGCAATGGTGCTGTTGATGCCCTCACGTGCCAAAAGAATGGTGCCCTTCACCTTGTGCTGCTCGCAAAACGCCAACAGGGGAGCCTTGCGGGATGCGTAGTCCGAGAGTGTGACGAATTTGTAGAAAGCGGCGGTCAGGTAAGTGGTAGTCGGCATGGGTGCACTTTAAAAGATGGCAATTAACGCATGGGGATTCGTCGTTTGTGATGTCACAAGCTCATGCCCTAGGTGTCCTTACGCGCATGAAACTCCGAGTACCTGAATGCTTTGTAGGAGGCACAGTGTGTTCTTGAACAGACCCGTTCCCCAACAATGGATGGCCGGGATTGAATCACAGTTACATGCCGCTGGCGACAACCGTCTAAAGCTGGCAATCTGAGTCGCGCGATTGAGCGGCAGGCCTGTGGCAGGTAGATCGGCAAACACAAGAAAACGCGAGTCGGCCTCAACCCTTTCGCATTTGTCCTCAGGCGACGTTGTCACGCGGCACAATTCCCGCATGCCCCCCTCTCGCCACAGCCCACAGAACCTGCCTCCCCGCGCTGACGCACCTGATCACACCGTCGCCATGTGGGTGCACGCGCTGCGGAGCAAGGCAGATGCAGCCACTTTAAAGACACTCCCTACCCTGGCCGATGCAGACGCGAGTCGCGTCATGGCCATCCTGCGAATGGACCCGCCGGCTGCGGCTGAACCCTCGCCTGTGATGGCATCCGATGGCAACAGCGTCATCGGCCACTTCCGTCCCCGCATTAGCTTGCAAACGCTGGACCGTGGCGATGGGCTGCTCGGCCTCAAGCCCCAAGGCAAACTCGGCCCGCGTGGGGACAGTGTGACCCTGGCCCAGTTCGACTGGACCTATCAGACGCAAGCCGGCGATCACTGGCAAACGCCGGCGCCCACCTCCATCCTCAACAACCGTGCGCCTGCCGCGGTAGAACTGTTCGACACCGGCGGCCCGGTGGTGCGCATGCAGCGCGATCTGGCCGCCGAAGCCGATGCCATGGACCTCGTGTGGGAGATGGGCTTTGTCCCCTTGGCAGAAAACGCCTTTCAATGGCGCAGTCGTGCTCACAGACCCGTGCTGGGCGCAGTATGGACACTACCGCAAGAGGAGTTCTTTGGCGACTTCTGGGCCGACCAGATACCGCAACTACAGACCAAAGGCTGGTCGGTGGTGGTGCAGCCCGGCTTTGCGCACGAAAGCGTGCCGGTGCAACGCTGGAAGCTGGTGGTGAGCCCCGAGACCGGTGACATACGGGGCAGGGAACTTGACAGCCGTCTGATCAAGCCCGCGCGTGGTGTCGACAAGCTGCAACTCCCTGAACGTGAAGGGGCCTGGCTGCTGAGTCTGGGCATCGAGATCGACGGCCAGACGCTGGACCTGGTCCCCATGCTGGCCGACCTGCTGCGCCGCGACGCCCGCTGGCTCAACGCAACGCAATTCGCGGCCATTGACGACCTGGCGATCGTGTCCTTGCGCGCGCCGGGTGGCAAGCGCATCGATGCCCCGGCCGCACCACTCAAAGCCATCATCGGCGCCATGGTCGATCTCCTGACCGACCCGACACGCAACCAACACCAGAGCTCGCTGCACTTGGGTGCCTGGGAAGCACGTCGGCTCGACGCCTTGCGTGCCAGCCTGCTTGACACCCACCGCGTGGGTCCTCACAACACCTGGCAACTGGAGGGTGAGGCAGGCTTGACCAAGCTTGCCAAACGCTTGAAGGCGATCGGTACACCTCAACCCGTGACGGCACCGCAAGGCCTGCAAGTGCAACTACGCCCCTACCAGGTCGAGGGACTGGCCTGGTTGCAATACTTGCGTACCCATAACCTGGGGGGCATCCTGGCCGACGATATGGGCTTGGGCAAAACCGCCCAGGCCTTGGCCCATGTGCTGACAGAAAAGCACGCGGGGCGACTTGATCTACCGGTGCTGGTGGTGCTTCCCACCTCGTTGATCTTCAACTGGCAGGCCGAGTGCCGGCGCATGGCACCCGATCTGCGTCTGCTCACCCTTCAAGGGTCGCAGCGTGAGGATTTGTTTGCGCACATGTCAGATCACGATCTGGTGCTGACCACCTACTCACTGCTGTGGCGCGACGTGGATGCGCTAGCTGCGCAGTGCTTTCACCTGGTGATTTTGGACGAGGCGCAGATGGTGAAGAACGCCGGTAGTCGCAGCGCCCGCGCCCTGCGCCGATTGCAAACCCGGCACAGCCTGTGCCTGACCGGCACGCCCATGGAAAACCATCTTGGCGAGTTGTGGGCGCAATTTGACTGGCTCATGCCTGGCTTTTTGGGCGACTCGCGCCAATTTGCAGCCAACTGGCGCAAACCGATTGAAGAGAACGGCGAAACCCTGCGCGCCGCCTTGCTCGCGCAACGCGTGCGCCCCTTCATCCTGCGCCGACGCAAGCAGGACGTGGCCAGCGAACTGCCACCTCGCACGGAAATCATCAAGTGGGTGCAATTGCAAGGCCAACAGCGTGAGCTGTACGAGAGCGTGCGCGTAGCGGCCGACAAACAAGTGCGCAGGGTGCTGCAACGCCAGGATTTCAACGCTGCACAGATCAGTATTCTGGACGCGCTGCTCAAGCTGCGCCAGGTCTGTTGTGACCCGCATCTGGTCAAAGGCAACAAGGCAGGCCCCAGCATGGAGCGCGCCAAGCTGGAACTGCTGGTAGACATGCTGCCCGCGCTGGTGGATGAAGGCCGTCGTGTGCTGGTGTTCTCACAGTTCACTGAGCTACTGGACTTGGTTGCAGAACAACTGCAGGTGCTGTCGTTGCCGTTTCTCAGACTGACCGGCAAAACACCCTCAAAGGAACGTGGCAGCGTGGTGCAGCGGTTTCAGGCACAAGAAGCACCCGTGCTGTTGCTCAGCCTGAAGGCGGGTGGCATCGGATTGAACCTGACTGCTGCCGATACCGTGATCCATATGGATCCCTGGTGGAACCCCGCCGTGGAGGAACAAGCGACCGCTCGCGCCCACCGCATCGGCCAGGACCAGCCGGTGTTCGTGTACAAGCTGGTGGTGCAAGGCAGCATCGAGGAACGCATGCTTGAACTTCAGGCCCGCAAACAGGCACTGGCCAACAGCGTGCTGGGACACGATGCGGCGGATGCGCTCAAATTTGACGAAGCCGATCTGCAGGCCTTGTTATCACCGCTGGGGTTCTTGGTGGCCACTTCGCAAACGCCAGAAGAAGCAGCGCGGCGCTGGGGGCGCAGCGGGCGTCGGGCTTGATACCTACACTTCACACCATGAGAATGTTTTCAAAAAGCTTGCACACAAGATGCCGCTTCTGATCATTGATGCGTTGAACATCATCCGGCGCATCCACGAGGCGGTTCCCGGTGAGGACAGTGAGGTCAAGGTGGCGGACACCATCACCTCCAGCCTGGCTTCATTCAAGCGCGCCCTCAAGACGCACCGACCCAGCCATGCTGTGGCGGTGTTTGACCATGGCGGTCGGACCTGGAAGCATGAACTCTATGCACCCTATCAAGCCAACAGGAAACCCATGCCGCCTCTGCTGCGAGAGGGCTTGCAGACCATCAAACAGGAACTCCAACACTTGGGTTTGCACTGGATTGCCATTGAGGGTATCGAAGCCGATGATGCCATTGCCACCTTGGTGGAGAAATGGTGTCTGGCCAGCCCGGACCAGGTCACTATTTTGTCGACCGACAAGGACTTCTTGCAGCTGCTCAGTGACCAAGTCTGTATCTATGATCACTTCAAGGGCATTTGGCGTGACCAGGCTTATGTGATTGAGAAATTTGGTGTCAAGCCATCCCAGATGGGCGATCTGCTGGCCTTGATGGGTGATGCTGTGGACGGTGTGCCGGGTGTGAGCAAGGTCGGTGCCAAGACCGCCGCAGAACTGCTTCGCATCAATGGCCATCTGGAACGGGTGATCTCAAATGCCGACAAAGTCACAGGCCAAGTTGGCGCCAATCTGCGCAAAGGTGTTGAGATGGCAAGGCTGTCCAGGAAGTTGGTATCGTTCAAGACCGATGTGCCGCTCGGACTGACCTGGAAGATGTTGTCACAGCATTCGGGCGTGTCCCACGGCGACTAGTTGCCCAAAATGAAAGACAAATTGGAAGAGCGTTCCCAATGTTCGGTCATGCTGTCAATTGGGTGCCCGTTACAGGCTGATGGCGGTCCTTGGTTGGTACGCAGGCGGTTCAAGCAATCGACCCAAACCGGAATTCCGATCACTCTGTTTCATTGCTGGATAGCTGACATGCACACAGCACTAATTAGCCTTCTTTGCTTGTACAGCCTTCTTTGTCGGTGATGGTTTTTTAAACGGCACGTCAAAAATCGTAACTCGAACACCGAGCTGACGGGCGTAGCCAATCAATCCGTCAAGCATATGAATCAATTGCGCAGTCTCTGCAGTTCGTTTAGTCGGATCAGTAACAGCATCACGCAGTTGCTTAATATCGCAGCAGCCTGTGGTTGCCAATACGACATGCAAATTGGCATTGGCACTCATGATGATGTCATTACGTAACTTCTCCCACAGTTTTTTGCCCTCACCAATGCCGGATGGTGAGCGGTACAAACGCGATATTTCAGTTTTGTTCCAATACGTTTTTCGAGTCCAACTATTTGCCCCATCAGGTATCTCTTTTGCCCGGGTTAGGTAGACGAGATTTTTCATCGCCTGTGCGACGACGTCATGAAAGGCAGACGCAGAAACTCCTTTCCCGGATCCGGCCTTTGCATGTACGAGGGCAATAGCCTTCTGACCAAAGCTCGCGTAGATGAAGTCAGCGCACTCTGAACCAAGGTCGTCGCAAATCACAAGCTCAGGGTCAAAGTCAAGCTTAAGCTCCTTGTCTGCAATCCGCTTAAAAAGGGATCCCTCGATGAACTCCTTGGCTTTAGAACCGTTCATTTTTGCTGCTTCTAGTTCACTCTCTGTGCCCTTTTCGTTAGAGCAAGCAGCGATTTTTGGCCGCACAATCTGATCAAACAATGATTTCTCAGCGTGGCTGTAGTCGACAGCGTAAAAGCTCCTCCCTTGATACACATAGGATCCGCCTGTAAGTCCAATAAGGATCAAGTCCTGGTTTTGGTTCAGGAAATCTGCAAGACTTTTGCGAGTGCTATCGTTACCGTCAGTCTCCAGTATGTGAACATCTGCAGCGCCACGGGACTTGAACCAGAAACGTCCCTTCGATTGCTGATACTGAATTGATAGATGTACCGCAAGTTGGTTCTGCGGTGACGAGTCATGTAGGAACTTAAACAAGCAGTCAAATAAGTCGGGATCGCCGTTGGCAGAGGGGCTAACCACTACGGAAGATTCGACGATTTCAAGACTGCTTCCAGTGGTATCAACAACATCAACTCCCGAATGGGAGATGTCGATAGATAGAGATACAGCAATAGGCGCACTCGGGGCAGCGCATGGCTGCATGTAACGTTGAAGTACAGGATGATTTCCGCTGGCGGCCACAAGAGCTTTACCGATCAATTGGGCCCACGTCTGGAAGTGTGTGACCGAATACCGACGCCGCATGCGCTCCGAGAGCTCTTCACGAATACGGCCCCGCTGCAATCCAATATACCGTCGAGCCCCTGGTTTCGCGCCGCGAGCCGAACGGCAGATCTGCACTCTGTCGGTTAGTGAGGCGGGAATAGAATTCAAATCGTGACCTCGATGCTCCGACGCCCTAAGAACCGTATCGAATGGAACCGCGCTACTTGTAGCTACGTTAGTCACGCGATAAGTTTTGTCCAGGAGACTAGAGAGATCCGCCGCACCAATCCCGACAGTTCGTTCCTCTAACAGCGCCTCAGGAAATGTTCCGGTCGTATCCGAAATCAGCAGATAGTCTCCTGCGACAACTGCACAGTGAGCCTCGAGGGTGACCTCATAGAGGGAGGTTTTTTCAAGAAGATTCGAGTTCTCGACGGAGGCGTAAACCCACAGAGCGTGCTTATCCGACCTCTGGCACGGGGCATTAGCCTCCCCCAAAATGACTGCGTCACAAAGGTTCAGACTGTCAGTACAGTCTTCGATGTAGTCGCTCAAGGAAAAACCTGGTTGCACCTTCCTGATGAGGACGCTCGGCGCGATGGCCACTTGTGGATCAGTTGAGAGGATATCTGTCTGAAACCGCTTACGAAAGCGGCCATCGAAGTACTCAATCGGAGGCTGCATACTTAACAGCCCCTCCACTATGCGTCTATAGTGATTCACGTCCATGACCTTCGTGTCTTGCTCGAATTCACGGTAAGCCTCCCACCGCTGAAATAGCTCAAACTCGGGCGGTGCCATCATGACTGCGGGCGCTTTAGCCACATCAGACTTGTGAGAGCGTAAGACACGCCCGATCTGTTGGACCAGCTTTCGGTCACTGCGTACGTCGCACATGAAAACGAGACAACAGAATCGATGGTCGTCTAAGCCTTCTGTCAGCTTGTTTTGATGGACCCACACTTTTGCCGGATTAGTGCTCGACGGGACATCTTTGACCAAGGCAGGATCAGTAGACCGCTCGAACTGTTCATGGATGCCAATCGCGGCAATTCCCTTGGCATTCAATACTGAAACTGCAACCCTGATATCTTCGGCGCCCGCACAGCAGACTATTGCGCGAGGGAAAGTGCTCGCAAATTGGTTCGAAGAACACCAATGATTCCAGAGCGAAGCGAATTCTTGGCTCAGCGATGGGATGTCCGTTGAAGCTTTCAACGGCTCAAATCCCAGACCTCGAATAATTCGACGACGCTCTGCTAACTTGTGCGTGAAGTTAAAGACGTTTTGGTTACTCTGAATGCGGAAGAGCTTGAGGTCGTTGCGGTAAGGAGTCGCAGTAAGTAGGACCATCGGCTTAACTAACCCTTTGACGGCTCTTCCCCATTCGATAGCAGGCTCGTAGTGGCACTCATCGACGACGACAGCTTCAAGGGAAGCGGCAAGGTCATCGTAGAGCAGTGGAGATGAGCGATGAAGGTTAGTCAGCGTCGCAAACGTGCAGACAATCACCTTGTAACTCGGATCTGCGATCACTTTAGCTGCGTCTGACGGCAACATCATCGCGACTTTGCCTGCGGGTTTTTCTTTATATCCGACGCAATTCCAGAAATCTTCCTTAAGCGCGCCTACCATTTGGTCACGGAGGTTCGACCATGGCGTCAAAACCAGGGTCCGACCTCCAACAGATAGAAGAGAAAGGGAGGCAATGACTCCGGTCTTTCCAGTCCCAGTAGGCATGCGGACCAGGAATGGGCCTACGTCATTGTTTAGGCGCTGAATCAAAAACTCTAGCGCTTCCTTCTGATGTGGCCACAGTGTTAAGTCGTTTGGCATATTTGCGAACATTCAGTCTCCCTCTGTCTTGTATGCGAAAGCCTAACAGAGGCATTGACCTGTTCGATGGATGCATGTGGAAATGAAATTTTGCAAATTGCGACGTCTCCCGATTTTCAGTAGCACTTGGATGTGCAGTCCGGGGGGCGTCGGCGCGGCAATCCGGCAGATACTTCGTGATGCCGTAGAGCTGACGCTCACCAAGATCTGCAACTGGCCCAAACCTGGCTCTCAAATTTCCCCATCAGCCATCACCATGCCATCAGCCAGAGCCAACAACATCCGCGCACCATCCTTGGATTTTCAATCCTGTCACCCGCAATAGGACCGTGATCCCTGATTTGGGGTCAGCACACTGTCATCTTCTCGACAGAGGCTATTTCATCCCCGAGACAACTTTCGCCAAAAACAGCCCAAACAATGGTTCAATCTTCGGCAGCGCATCGTTCAAGCGGTGGTCCCCAGCCATCACATGCAGATCACACTGGTGCAGTTGGGCAAAACGGATGCTGTTTTGCACCGGCACCACCTCGTCGGACCATCCGTGAATCACCAGGGTGTTGGAGGTGCCAGGCGCCATGTCCTGCCGGGCATAACCGGGCAAGTAGAACGCTGGTGCCAACAGAAACAAGCCAGTGATCGCCATCTGTTGGCTGGCCACGGTGGACACATAACCACCCATGCTGGAGCCCACCAAGACCAATTGACGATGCGCCGGCAATGCCGTCGCCAACAGTTGAGCAACCCGCCGTTCAGCTTCACCGGCGGCATTCTGGTCATGAACGATGCCCACAGGATGTTCGCGGTAATCCACCGACATCACCTGCGCGCCCTGGTTTTCGGCCACCTTCATCAAGGCGCGAATCTTGGAGCCCATGGGACCAGACTCCTTGCCGTGCGAGAAAACCACCAACATATCTTTCATGTCTTGTGTCCTTGGCGTTGTTGGTATTTTCGTGTCAATGGCGCTATGGCTTTCACTCCCCGGCCCCCAATACGTCCTGACAAGGCGCCATCTGATCACCCTTCAAGGGCGTCGCCTTCGCCAAGGCCATCCAGACCGGAAACGGCAATTGGCTCACTGCCCTCTTGGGAGCCATGCGCAGCACCTCGAAGTGGTTGTTCTGGAACACCATCACCCCGCATTCCAGCGGAATTTCATTGGCTTTGGCAATCGGGTAGCCGCTGCGGTCACAGCCCAACACATACCAGCACTGGCCACCCACATCCAGGTAGGCCGCTCGTTTGTCGATGCGTTTGATGTCTCCCAGCAAGTCAGCCCGGCTGACCTTGATCTCATGCACGATGGGCTCCAGGCAGTCCTGTCTCGAGCTGTTGCGAATCGAGAAGACATCGGGTTGGCACATCTTCCAGCGGGAGGTGTCCTCGCCCTCCCCTGCGACCCTGGCACGCAGATTCAGTCCCGTCCAGACCAGGCGGCCATCGCGCAACATGGTTTGGGCCACCTTGTCCACCAGGCTCTCATGGGCCGAGCGAGCCTGGCGGTTGCCTTGGGTGGCGCTGGCCAAGTGGGCGATACCGGCACCCGTGAGGCGCACCAGATCGTGGCCATGGCCGTTGGTCGTGCGCTCCAGCAATCCCGCTGCCAATAAGTCAATCTCCACCACGTCCTGGTACGGCCAACCCGCCGACCGATACACCGCCCTGAGTCTTTGGGCATGGATGCGTTTGAGGTTGGGCGCCTCCATTGATGGAATCTGCACAGGTAGAGCTGGCATTTGCATGGTGCCCTCCCCCTCAAGCCCGCGCCACAGGCATAACGGCGTCCACCATGACGTGTCCACTGGCACGCAGGAAGTAAGTCGCTTGGGGATGGGTGATCAGCACTTGGCTCAGGTCAATGCGCTGGGCACCGAGGTCGTCTGCCGGTGATGGAAAGCCAGCCGTGACCCGGTTGTTGAGAAGCAACACCTGCAGCGGTACCTTGGCAATGGGGATCGGCTGCAGGGCTGAAATATTACTGTGCATTTAAACAGTATATTTCAATCCCTGCGGTAACAGTAGCGCCCGACAGGTGCTTTGCCTAAAAATTAAGCACAGCCCGCCAGCCCAGTACTGGTAAGGGTTTGCCGACTTGTTCAGTCTCTTGTCCACAGGGTTGGGCCCACTTATTGGGGACAAGGGCTGCGCTACGATGTCTGCCGCCTCTCTGTCACCTTGATACATTGAAGCCAAACAACCATGCCACCCAAACACTTTTCTGCCGTCCCCTTGGACAAGTCCTATCGTCTGCTTAACCATGGCCCCACGGTGTTGGTGTCCGCCAGCCACGGGGGCATCTCCAATGTGATGGCCGCAGCCTGGGCCTGTGTGCTCGATTACGGTCAGACACCCAAAGTCACGGTGGTGCTGGACAAATCCACCTTCACCCGCGAATTGCTGGTGGCCAGCGGCGAGTTCGCCCTACAACTGCCACCCAAGGCCCTGGCGGCGTTGACGGTTGGTGTCGGGACTGACAGTGCCCGCGAGGTGCCAGACAAACTGTCCAAGCACGGTGTTGAGTTGTTCACGGCACCGGGCAGCACGGTTCCGCTGGTGGCTGGCTGTGTCGGTTGGCTGATCTGCAAATGGGTTCCGGAACCCCACAACGAGCAGACCTATGACTTGTTCATCGGTGAAGTGGTTGCCGCCTGGGCGGATGATCGTGTTTTTCGTGACGGGCACTGGCAGTTTGAATCAGCACCGGATGATTTGCGTACCCTTCACCATGTCGCTGGGGGCCAGTTTTTTGCCATTGGTGAGTCGGTACAAGGGTAGGAGATCGCGGTGTGTAGCCACTATCAAGCCGTCAAAGAGCGTGAACGGTATATCCGCCACTTCGGCGTCGAGCCACCTGCTGATCCGGGCAATCTGGATGTCTGGCCGAGTTATGCCACGTCCTTTATTCGCAGACCCAAAGAAGCTGATGTCGGTGATGAAGCGGTGCCGGAACGCGAAGCCCTGTCAGGTGTATTCGGTCTGATACCCCACTGGGCGACCGACACCAAGATTGGCCGCCAGACCTTCAATGCCCGCAGCGAGACGATGGCGGTCAAGCCCAGTTTCCGAGACGCCTGGAAGCATGCCCAGCACTGCATCATCCCGGTCGAAGCGATCTTTGAGCCTGATTGGCGCAGTGGCAAAGCCATCGCCACCCGGGTGTCCAGTGTCAATGGTGACCCTTTGGGCATTGCCGGGCTGTGGTCAGCCTGGAAGTCACCCAAAGGGCTGCTGCACAGCTTCACCATGCTGACAATCAATGCCGATGGCCATGCACTGATGTGCCAGTTTCACAAGCCTGTCGATGAGAAGCGCATGGTGGTGATCTTGCCGCCAGACAGTTACGACCACTGGTTACGTGCCAAACCGCAAGACAGCCTGGATTTCATGCGCCCTTACCCTTCGGATCGACTGATGGCGGGGACTGAGTTGCCAGTTCAACAGACGCTCCTTGACTGAGCCCGACGATCCTGATCGGTCATCCGCAAAGAGTTGAACATCAGCTCGATGGTGCCGCGCAGCTTCACCTCACCAACCACCACCAGCCCATCGCGCACTAACTTGCGCAACAGCGCCCTGCACAGCGCAATCAACGATGCCACGCCGGTCTTGGGTACCTGACTAGGTCGTGTCAAAGCCACGCAACTGCACTGAAAACTCATGCGAGCGTGGGTCACGGTCATCGCAGTGCCGCTACCCCAGGAGTTATAAGGCTGCGGGTCATCTTCAGACAGCCAGAGATTGAAGCGTTGGCCTCAGCCACCGTTGTCACAATGAGAGCGATCCCAAGTTTGCAGCGCAACGACTGGGTCGAGGTTGTTGACCAGGGCATCAGCAATGGCAACCGTGCACACAATGGGGCTCATAGAACGCGAAAAAGAAAAAGGACTTAGCTCATTTCTAAGCTAAGTCCTTGATTTTATTGGTCGGTGTGAAAGGATTCGAACCTTCGACCCCTTGCACCCCATGCAAGTGCGCTACCAGGCTGCGCCACACACCGAAGCCATAAATTATAACGTCTGCCCAGGCGCTTCTTACCAATTATCGGCCAGAAGCTCACGAATTTCACCGAGTTCGCGACGCACCTGTTGCCAGGCATCCGCCGTTGACGCCAACTCAGGAGCAAGCGACGAATCTTCGAAGTCTCCAAATTGCGAGTTGCTGACCTCGATGACTTCGACCCCTTCCAGCAGCACTTCGCCATGGCGGGATTTGTCGCGCTCGTGCTGCAACAGTTCCTGCATTTTGTTGCGCGCACCGCTGATGGTGAAGCCTTGGTCGTACAGCAAATCGCGGATGCGGCGGATCATCAGCACCTCATGGTGCTGGTAGTAGCGGCGGTTGCCACGGCGCTTCATCGGGCGCAGTTGCGTGAATTCTTGCTCCCAATACCGAAGTACGTGCGGCTTGACGCCACACAAATCGCCCACCTCACCGATGGTGAAGTAGCGTTTGGCGGGGATGATGGGGAGAGAATTCTCCATTGAAATCAATGAAATAACTGCAAAAGCTTGCAGATTACTCTAAGTCACTGGTGCCTGTAAAGCAGGCTGTGCATCCACACGGCAGATGGCTGCCTCAGGGCAGCATTCGCGGCGATGAAAACCCCTGCTCCTGGATTTGTTCCTTGAGCTTTTGGCTGGCATGGAAGGTCACCACGCGGCGCGCCTCGATCGGAATCGCCTCGCCAGTGCGCGGGTTGCGCCCGGGTCGGGGGGCCTTGGTGCGGATCTGGAAGTTGCCAAAACCGGTGATTTTGACGTCATCCCCATCCACCAGACTTTGAGAGACCAGATCAAAGAAGGCGTCAATCATGTCCTTGGACTCGCGCTTGTTCAGGCCAATTTGCTCGAAAAGCAATTCGGCAAGCTGGGCTTTGGTCAACGCGGGGGTCTCTAACGATTCGACGGTGATGTCCATGAGGGCTCTTTTATGTAAGGGGCTATTTTGCATCCGCTCAGGTGCGTTGGCGGGCACCAATTTTCTCGGCCAGCGTGGCCACCACGGCCGCCACGGCTGACTCGATCTGCGCCTCGGTCAGAGCCGACTCATCCCGCGTATTGAGCGTCAGGCGCACCGCCATGCTTTTCTCTGCTGCGGGTGCCGCACCCGTTGCCGGTACTTTGGGACGATAGATGTCAAACAGCAGGGCATCGCGCAGCACGCCATCCACCGGGGCAGCCCAGATGGCGGCCATCAAGGCATCGTGTGTGACACGTTCGTCGACCAGCACCGCAATGTCGCGTTCCACCGCCTGGAACTTGGGCACCGTCTTGAAGCGCGGCACCTCACGGGCCAGCACCGCGTCCAGGTCCACCTCGAACAAAATCGGCGCCTGGTTCAGCTCATAGGACTGGCGCCATTTGGGATGCAATTCACCCACAAAACCCACATCCACACCCTGCACCACCACCTTGGCGCAACGCCCCGGGTGCATGGCCGGATGGGTGGCCGCCACAAAAGTCGCCTGGACTGGGGCCAGCAGGGCCTCCAGATCACCCTTGACATCAAAGAAATCAACCGCGCGCTCTTTCACGCCCCACTCAGGCTCATCACAGGCACCCACGGCCAAGCCCGCCAACCGCATCGGCTGGTTGAAGCCTTGGACCGTTGTGTCGGAACTGGCGACCGCATCGTCACGCAGGAACACCCGGCCCAGCTCAAACACGCGCACGCGTTGCGCCTTGCGATCCTGGTTGAACTTCAAAACCTGTAGCAATGAGCCCAACAAGGACGAGCGCATCACACTCATCTGGCTGGCAATCGGGTTCAACAGCTTGATGGGCGCCGGGTTGCCCGCCAGCTCATGTTCCCAGCGCTCGTCCACAAAACTGAAGTTGATGGTTTCCTGGTAACCCAGGGCCGCCACGGCGCGGCGCACGGCAAACTCGCCGCGCCGAGCTTCCGGACGAATCTTGGCGGTGATGGGGGCTTGCGGCGGTGTAGCGGGCAGGTTGTCGTAACCCACCACCCGCGCCACTTCTTCGATCAGGTCTTCTTCAATCTGGATGTCAAAACGGTACGACGGTGCGGTGACCGACAACACCCCATCGCCCTCCACCACCGGCAAGCCCAGTCCGGTGAGCGCCTGGGCGCACTGCGCCTGGGTGAGCGGCATGCCCAGCACCTTGGCCGCACGCGCCACACGCAGGGTGACCACGGCGGGCTGGGGCATCGCCACGCGCTGGTCATCGATGGGGCCGCAGCTGGTTTGCGGCGTGCCGCAGATGTCCACAATCAGCTGGGTGATGCGCTCAAGATGCGCCACCGTCAGTTCAGGGTCGACCCCGCGCTCAAACCGGTGACCGGCATCGGTGGCAAAGTTGAACCGGCGTGAACGTCCGGCAATCGCCTTGGGCCACCAGAAAGCGGCCTCGACATAGACGTTTTGCGTATCGTCTGACACCGCAGTGGCGTCACCGCCCATGATGCCGGCCAGCGACTCGACCTGCGCTGCATCGGCAATCACACCCACCTGGGCGTCCACCGTGACGGTGTTGCCGTTGAGCAGCTTGAGCGACTCACCAGCTTGACCCCAACGCACCTCCAGGCCGCCATGAATCTTGTCGAGGTCAAAAATATGGGACGGGCGGCCGAATTCAAACATCACATAGTTGGAGATGTCCACCAACGCCGTCACACTGCGCTGGCCACAACGCGCCAGACGGTCCACCATCCAGGCGGGTGTGGCGGCTTTGGGGTTGACGCCACGAACAATACGCCCGGAAAAGCGGCCGCACAGGTCCGGCGCGCTGACCTTGACCGGCAACACGTCGGCGTGGGTGACGGGTGCTGCGGCAAACACCGGCTTTTGCAGCGGCGCACCGGTCAACGCAGACAGTTCACGCGCCACGCCGTACACACTCAGGCAGTGCGCCAGATTGGGCGTGAGCTTGAGGGTGAACAGCGTGTCGTCCAGGTTCAGGTGCTGGCGAATGTCCTGCCCAACCGGCGCATCCGAGGCCAGTTCCAGCAAGCCGCCATGGTCTTCGGACAATTTGAGCTCGCGCGCCGAGCACAGCATGCCAAAACTCTCGACACCGCGCAGCTTGCCGACCTTGATCAAAAACGGCTTTCCGTCCTCACCCGGCGGCAATTCGGCCCCAACCATGGCGCAGGGCACCTTGATACCCACACGGGCATTGGGCGCACCACACACGATGGTCAGCAGATCAGGTCCGCCCACATCCACCTGGCACACGCGCAGTCGATCGGCATTGGGGTGCTGGATGGCGTCCTTGATCTCACCCACCACAATGCCATGAAACGGCGGCGCCACAGGCTGGCGTTCTTCCACCTCCAAACCCGCCATGGTCAAGGTGTCAGCGAGTTGGCTGGTGCTCAAGGGTGGGTTGCAAAATTCGCGCAACCAGGATTCAGGGAATTGCATAAATAGTCTTTAGCGAGCAAGCGACGGGAGTGAAATTTGATTAGCGGAACTGCGACAAAAAGCGGATGTCGCCGTCAAAAAACAGGCGCAAATCGTTCACGCCATAACGCAGCATGGTCAACCGGTCCGGCCCCATGCCAAAGGCAAAGCCGATGTAGCGCTCCGGGTCCAGGCCCATGTTGCGAATCACATTGGGGTGCACCTGGCCGCTGCCCGCCACTTCCAGCCAGCGACCGGCCAACGGGCCACTGGGAAACTGGATGTCGATCTCGGCGCTGGGTTCGGTGAACGGGAAAAAGCTCGGCCGAAAACGCAACACCAAGTCTTTGTTTTCAAAAAAAGTGCGGCAAAAATCGGTGAAGACAAACTTCAGATCCTTGAAACTGATGGCCTCGCCCACCCACAAGCCTTCACACTGGTGAAACATGGGTGAATGGGTGGCATCGCTGTCCACACGATAGGTGCGCCCGGGCGCAATGACGCGGATTTCAGGCATGGCGCCCGAGAAAAAGTCGCCTGCTGTGACGCTGCCTTCTGCCGCCAGACGGTGTTTTTTGACATGCTGCACCGCGTGGCGAATCTGCATCGGGCTGGTGTGCGTCCGCAGCAGATTGGGCGCGGCCTCAGAACCACCTTCAACATAAAAGGTGTCGTGCATGGAACGCGCAGGGTGGTCTTCGGGCGTGTTGAGTGCGGTGAAATTGAACCAGTCGGACTCGATCTCGGGGCCCTGCGCCACTTCGAAACCCATCGAGCCAAAAATGGCCTCAATACGCTCCAGCGTCAGCGACACCGGGTGTAAACCGCCCTGCCCGCGCTGGCGGCCAGGCAACGTGACATCCAGCGCTTCGGCCTGCAACTGCGCCTGCAACTCGGCATCGGCCAGGGCTTGACGGCGGGCATTCAAAGCCGCTTCAATGGCTTGCTTGGCCAGGTTGATGGCCGCGCCACGGGTCTTTTTTTCCTCCACGGGCAGTGCAGCCATGCCCTTCATCATGTCGGTGATGCGCCCCGACTTGCCCAGGTACTGGGCCTTGGCGTTCTCAAGGTCGGCAGGCGTATTCACAGCCGCAAACGCCGCAACGGCACTGTCAACAACGGTAGTCAAGTCGTTCATAAAAAATGGGGATGAAGTCAGTAAGTGGCCAGGCGACACAGAGTCAAGGAAAAAGGGCTAGTGCTTTTGCAAGCGCTAGCCCTCATCAATGGTAGCGATTCGCTATACTAAAAATAGCGAACAGTCAGCACTCAAGCTGCCAGCTTGGCCTTGACTTGGGCCACGATACCAGCAAACGCTGCCATGTCATGCACGGCGATATCGCTCAGCACCTTGCGGTCGATCTCGATACAGGCTTTCTTCAGACCGTTGGCGAACTGGCTGTAGGTCATGCCACACTGACGGGCAGCGGCATTGATACGGGCAATCCACAACTGACGGAAGACACGTTTTTTGGTACGACGGTCACGGTAGGCATATTGCCCAGCTTTCATGACCGCTTCTTTGGCGACCCGAAAAACATTACCACGACGACCGCGGAAGCCTTTTGCAAGGGCCAGAACTTTTTTGTGGCGGGCGTGAGCCGTTACACCACGTTTGACGCGAGGCATGTGATTACTCCTTGTTCGTCGTTAATTAAAGACCACGGCCGGGCAACATCTGTGCCATGCGACCCATATCGGTCTCATGAACAGCGGTTGCACCACGCAAATGGCGTTTATTTTTGGTGGTCTTCTTGGTCAGAATGTGACGTTTGAAGGCTTGACCGCGCTTGACGGTGCCACCTGGACGGACGCGGAAGCGTTTCTTCGCCGCGCTCTTGGTCTTCATTTTGGGCATTTTCATGCTCCTTTTTACATTGTGCTCGTGAGGCGTCTGCACTGGGTGTGCAGCCTTGTTGGCCCCGAGCCACTTTTAAAGAGTTGGCATCAATCCAACTCAATTTTGGCAATGAGCTCTCACCCACCACCTTCAAAACAAGAACCAGCAGTCATTTTCAGACCACCGAATCCGGTTTTAAATCCTGCCTGATGCCCACTGAGGGCACCCGATTCTTTCAAGCTGCGACGGCAGCACTATCAGCTGCGACCGGCTTGGCAACCTGCTTCTTGCGACCCGGCGCAATCATCATAATCATCTGGCGACCTTCAAGTTTGGGGAACTGCTCCACCAAAATCAAGTCACCCAACTCATCACGAATCCGGTTCAACAAAGCCATGCCCAGCTCTTGGTGGGTGATTTCACGACCCCGAAAACGCAGCGTGATCTTGCACTTGTCACCTTCGGCCAAAAAGCGCTTGATATTGCGCATCTTGATGTTGTAGTCACCATCATCGGTACCAGGGCGAAACTTGATCTCTTTGATTTCGATCACGGTCTGCTTGGCTTTGGCCTCAGCAGCCTTCTTCTGTTCCTGGTACTTGAACTTACCGTAATCCATCAGACGGCAGACCGGCGGCGTGGCCGTGGCCGCAATCTCCACCAAATCCACATCCAGATCGCCGGCCATGCGCAACGCCTCCATCAGGCTGACGACACCAAGCGGCTCGTTGTCCACACCAGAAAGGCGAACTTCTGGCACCATGATTTCCCGATTTAATCGGTGTTTGCGTTCTTCGCGCTGACGGCGATCACGAAATTCGGTAGCGATGGCTTAATCCTTCACAATAACTGCTACTACAACAGTAGCGATAACCGCACAACACACGCCGGTGAACTGGCTTTTTTCCAGCAACTTAAGTGTTAGATTTGCGAGCAACATCTGCTGACAATTTCTGCGAGAAATCATCCAGAGACATCACTCCAAGGTCTTGACCACCTCGGGCGCGCACCGCGACGGCACCAGACGCCATCTCTTTGTCGCCAATTACGACCAGATACGGCACTTTTTGCATCGAATGCTCGCGTATTTTATACGTGATTTTCTCGTTGCGAAGGTCTGACTGCACCCTAAACCCTTGATTTTGCAGCGTTTTAACCACGTTTTGGGCGTATTCTGCCTGTGCATCGGTGATGTTGAGCACCATCACCTGGGTCGGCGCCAGCCAAGTTGGCAGGGCACCAGCGGTTTCTTCGATCAGGATACCGATGAAGCGCTCCAGGCTGCCCACAATGGCGCGGTGCAGCATCACCGGGCGATGGCGGGCACCGTCTTCCCCGACGTATTCCGCATCCAGCCGCTCGGTCATGAAGAAGTCAACCTGAATCGTGCCGCATTGCCATTGGCGGCCAATGGCGTCTTTCAAGGTGTATTCGATCTTGGGGCCGTAGAACGCGCCCTCACCCGGCGAGATTTCAAACTCACAACCTGAGCGGCGCAGACTCTCGATCAGCGCGTGCTCGGCTTTGTCCCACGACTCGTCCGAGCCAATGCGCGCATCCGGCCGGGTGGCCACCTTGTAAATGATTTTGCTGAAGCCAAAGTCTTTGTACACCTTTTGCAGCAGCGTGGTGTAGGCCACGCACTCATCCAGGATCATGTCTTCGGTGCAGAAAATGTGGCCGTCGTCTTGTGTGAAGCCACGCACCCGCATGATGCCGTGCAGGCCGCCGGTGGGTTCGTTGCGGTGGCACTGACCAAATTCGCCGTAGCGCAGCGGCAGGTCGCGGTAGCTCTTGATGCCCTGCTTGAAAATCAGGATGTGGCCCGGGCAGTTCATGGGTTTGAGGGCGTAGTCGCGTTTTTCCGACTCAGTGGTGAACATGTTGTCGCGGTACTTGTCCCAATGCCCTGTTTTTTCCCACAAGCCCTTGTCAAGGAGCTGTGGCCCCTTGACCTCCTGGTAACCGTTGTCACGATAGACCTGGCGCATGTACTGCTCCACCGCCTGCCACACAGCCCAACCCTTGGGATGCCAGAAAACGGTGCCTGGCGAATGCTCGTCAATGTGGAACAAGTCCAGTTCGCGGCCCAGTTTGCGGTGGTCGCGCTTTTCGGCTTCTTCCAGCATCTTCAGGTGCTGCGCCAAGTCGTCCTTAGTGGCCCAGGCGGTGCCGTAGATGCGCTGCAACATCTCGTTTTTATGGTCGCCGCGCCAGTAAGCACCAGCCACTTTCATGAGTTTGAAGTGTTTGAGCTTGCCAGTGCTGGGCACGTGCGGGCCACGACACAAGTCTTCAAAAGCGCCTTCGCGGTACAGGCTGACATCTTCGTTGGATGGGATGCTGGCGATGATTTCTGCCTTGTAGTGTTCGCCCAGACCCTTGAAGTACGCCACGGCTTCGTCGCGCGGCAACACGCGGCGGGTCACGGGTTCGTCCTTGTTGGCCAGTTCAGTCATGCGTTTTTCGATGACGACCAGGTCGTCGAGCGTGAATGGGCGCTCGAACGCAAAGTCGTAAAAGAAGCCATGTTCAATCACCGGGCCGATGGTGACTTGCGCGCTGGGGAACAACTCTTTGACGGCATAGGCCAGTAAGTGAGCGGTGGAGTGACGAATGACCTCCAGCCCCTCGGCGTCTTTGGCGGTGAGGATGGCCAACTTGGCATCCGAATCCATCACGAAGCTGGTATCCACCGTTTTGCCATTGACTTTGCCAGCCAGCGCAGCCTTGGCCAGGCCAGCACCAATGGAGGCAGCAACTTCAGCCACGGTCACCGCGGCAGGGTAATCACGTTGTGAGCCGTCAGGAAGCGTAATTTGGACCATGATGAGTAAAGCTTGAGGTGGGTTGAGTCAAAAAAAAACGCGGAATTGTCCGCGTTTTACAGTTTATGAAAAGCACATTGTGCTCAAGGCACGCGGGCTACGGCCTTACTTCTCATATTGATGCCGTGCCGTTCGCGGTGTCATAACCAGGTGCCTTTCTCGCTCTTATCCAGATATTGATGACGGTATTTTAACTGCAGCGCCGAGCCCGAACCTTGGCGCGCCAAAACGACCAAGATCGCTATCGCAACGCCGCGATTGGCGGTGTTCCCCTGCAACACCGATTGCCATTTTTTGCTGCATTGGGCGACCCGAGAGTTTGCGGCGATGTCCTGCTTCCAGCAATGTGCCCCGGCCGGGCGCACAAATAAAAAAACCACCCGAAGGTGGTTTTCTGCCAAGCGACTGGCTTACTTGGAAGCAGCAGCTGCAGCGGAGGCGGCAACATCAGCTGCAACTGCTGCGGCGTCAGCAGCACCAGTTGCAGCGGAGGCAGCAGCATCAGCCGACACGGCAGCTGCATCAGCAGATGAAGCGGCAGCAGCAGCGGCATCAGCTGCCGGGGCAGCCACGGGAGCAGGTGCAGGAGCTTCTTCGGTCTTGCTGCAAGCCGACAAGGCAGCAGCGGCAGCGATCACAGCAATCAGGGCGAGGGATTTGTTCATTTACAGGTACCTAAATTTTGAAGAAAGACAATTTTCCGGAAATTGTTGATGCAGTTTTTTTGCACCATCCAAGCACACCCCGCTGATGCGAAATTTGCTTAGCTTTTGATTATAGTCACTTAAGCGCTGGTTTGTCCCATTGACGCCATCGGCCCACTGTGCTTAAGGGCATAACGCCTGCATCCAACCCGCAAGCACCCAGGAGGCCACCTGCTCCTTGGCCTGAAAGCTGAGCATTTTGGCTGCGCTGGCGTCGAGCTGCCGTTGGTTGGCCAGGAGGCGCATCAACGTGGCATCGCGACCGGCGGCACTGAAACTCACGCCATTGATGAAGATGTGATGTTCGTCAAACATCATGCGGGTGCGGCAGTCCAGTCGCAGGTCGCAACCCGCCAACGCGACGTTGTCCAAGTCCATCGCTTCAAACCAGACGTTGGGTTTGGGTTCGGTCATGTATTCACCCAGGCCGCGAGCCAGGGCGTGCTGGTCTTGTAGCGCCTCTTGAACGGCTTTTTCGGCAAACGCGAGCATCGTCGCAGGGATCTCCGCGGGTTGCGCTACCGCGGGCTGATCCGCGTCCCGGTACAGTACCTCACCGAGTGCGTCTTCTGCGTCTTCGGCCAGGCGATGCAGCAGTTCGCTCGCCAGTTCAGCTTTTTTCGGAATGCGAAAACCAATCGAATAGGTCATGCATTCACCCAGCGCGATGCCGTCGTGCGCGTAACCTGGCGGCAGGTAGAGCAAATCCCCAGGTTCAACAACAAACTCCTCTTCCGGCACAAAGTTGGTCAGAATCTTCAGAGGCACACCGTCTTGAAGCACCGGCTTTTTTTGCCTACCGATGCGCCAGCGTCTTCGTCCCTGGGCCTGCAGCAAAAACACATCGTAGCTGTCAATGTGTGGACCAACACCCCCCCCATCGGTGGCGTAGCTGATCATCACATCATCCAGCCTGGCGTCGGGCACAAACCTGAACTGGTTCATCAACGCATGGACGGGTTCGTTTTGCAGGTCAACGCCTTGCACCAGAAGCGTCCAACCGGGTTGTTTCAGTGGTGGCAAGGTCTTGCGCGCCAACGGACCCTGCGCCAGGCGCCAGCCGGGGCTGCTGCCAGGCTCCTGCACCACCAGACGCGACTGCACGTCTTCGTCAGCAGCCAACTCAAACAGCTCGGCACGTTGCAGCAGCGGCTTGAAACCTGGTATCGCCTGGCGCACCAGCAGCGGCTTTTTTTGCCAATAACGTTTCATGAAGACTTGAGGGCTGATGCCGCCGAGCAGCGTCAGCGCTTGGGTGATGTCCATGGGTGGCTCCTGTGATGCGACAATTCTAGGTATGAAAATTACTGAACAATGCGTGGCCGCCCTGAGCTGGACACTGTCTGACACTCTGGGCGAAGAACTGGACGTACTGCACGATCCCGTGGAGTTTTTGATTGGTGGCGATGACCTGTTTCAGGTCATTGAAGACGCACTGCAGGGCTGCAGCGCTGGCAACACGGTCAACCTGCAGATCGAACCCGAACAGGGATTTGGCGAGTACAACGAGCAACTGGTGTTTCTGGAGCCGCGATCGATATTTCCAGCTGAACTCGAGGAAGGCATGACCTTTGACGGCACCGCCCTGCCCGCGGGCTGCAACCCCGACACGCCGCAGGACGCTCTCTACACGGTGACCGAAATTTACCCCGAGCATGTGGTGCTCGACGGCAACCACCCGCTGGCGGGCATTGCCCTGCGCCTGAGCCTGACCGTGCGCGCGGTTCGCGAAGCCACCGAGGAAGAAATCGGCAGCGGCACCGCTGGCACCGGTTTTTTCCGGATCACACCGATGCTGCAGGCGCCCGGCAGCGACAGCCTGCATTGAATGGCACGGGTGCCCTCAGGCGCCCGTAACACTCAAGCCTTGCCGGTGGAGCCGTAACCGCCCTCGCCACGCTCGCTGGCGGGGAACTCCTTCACCACGTTGAAACGCGCCTGTTTCACCGGCACCACCACCAGCTGGGCGATGCGCTCCATCGGCGCAATGGTGAACGCTGTGTCACTCCGGTTCCAGGCACTGACCATCAGCTGGCCCTGGTAGTCGCTGTCAATCAGTCCCACCAGGTTGCCCAGCACAATGCCATGTTTGTGGCCCAGACCCGAGCGCGGCAGGATCAATGCCGCGTAGCCCGGATCCTTGAGGTAAATCGCCATGCCCGTGGGCACCAGTTGCCAGGCATTGGGCTCTAAGGTCAATGGCGCGTCCAGACAAGCGCGCAAATCCAGCCCGGCACTGCCCGGTGTGGCATAGGTTGGCAGCTGGTCGGCCAGCCGCGGGTCGATGATCTTGATATCAATATCTAGCATTTTTAGCCTGCAGCTCTTGTTTTATGTGCGATGTCCGCTATTAATTTACGAGCCAACGCCAGCTTGGAGTCACGCGACAACTCGCGCACACCCTGCTCATCCACCAGCAGCAAGGTGTTGTCGTCCTGACCAAAGGTGGCCGGGCCGATGTTGCCCACCAGCAGGGGCACACCTTTGCGCAGGCGTTTGGCCTGGGCATTGGCCAGCAGGTCCTGGCTTTCTGCCGCGAAGCCGACGCAAAACAGCTCGCCGCGTTGCGCTCGAGGTGACTGCGCCAGCGTCGCCAGAATGTCGGCGTTTTCCACAAAGCTCAACGCGGGCGGCTTGCCTGAGCCGTCTTTTTTGATTTTGTGCTCAGCCTCTTGCGCCGGGCGCCAGTCGGCCACAGCGGCAGTCGCTACAAAAATATCAGCTACTGGCGCTTTATCCATCACGGCTTCGAGCATATTGGATGCTGAACGCACATCCACACGCAGAACACCACGCGGCGTTGGCAGGCTGACCGGACCGGCCACCAGCGTGACTTTAGCACCCGCTTCGCGTGCGGCACGGGCAATGGCAAACCCCATCTTGCCACTCGACAGATTGGTGATGCCACGCACCGGATCCAGCGCCTCGTAGGTCGGCCCGGCCGTCACCAGCACATGCTGACCTTTGAGCAACTTGGGCTGAAAAAAAGCAATCAGCTCATCCAGCAGGTCCTGGGGTTCCAGCATGCGACCGTCACCCGTTTCACCACAAGCCTGCTCACCGGTTCCCACACCGAGCACCACCGCGCCATCTGCCGCCACCTGCGCCAGGTTACGCCGGGTGGCCGGGTGTGACCACATTTCGCGGTTCATGGCAGGCGCCAGCAGCAGCGGCACCGTGTGGGCAGGCCGTGCCAGGCACATCAAACTCAACAACTCATCAGCTTGCCCGTGCGCAAGTTTGGCGATGAAATCAGCGCTGCAGGGCGCGATCAGGCAGGCATCGGCTTCGCGGCTCAAGTTGATGTGCGCCATGTTGTTGGCTTCGCGCGCATCCCACTGGGAGGTGGCCACGGTGCGCTGGCTCAGCGCCTGCATCGTCACCGGGGTGATGAACTGCTCGGCAGCGGCTGTCATCACCACCTGCACCGACGCGCCCGCCTTGATCAGCAACCGGCACAGCTCGGCAGATTTGTAACAGGCAATGCCACCGGTGAGGCCCAGAACAAGATGTTTTCCAGCAAGGTCTTTCATGCGCCGCAATGTAACAGAGGTGTACCCGGGTACAGGGGGTAGACATGTCAGCCAGTGGCAAGCTTCTATAATCCATTTTTACCAGCTCCATGAGCGTGCAGCTCCCCTCGACATGACCAAATTTGTCTTCGTCACCGGCGGCGTGGTGTCTTCCCTGGGCAAGGGAATCGCTTCTGCCTCACTCGCCGCGATCCTTGAATCACGTGGCCTCAAAGTCACTCTGATCAAATTGGATCCTTATCTGAATGTCGACCCCGGCACGATGTCGCCCTTCCAGCATGGTGAAGTGTTTGTGACCAATGACGGCGCAGAAACCGACCTCGACCTGGGCCACTACGAGCGTTTTATTGAAACGCGCATGAAAAAGGCCAACAACTTCACCACCGGCCAGATCTACAAAAGCGTGCTTGAGAAAGAACGCCGTGGTGACTACCTGGGCAAAACCGTGCAGGTGATCCCACATGTGACCAACGAAATCCAGGACTTCATCAAACGCGGCGCCGACTTTGGCACACCGGATGCCGTGGATGTGGCGATTGTGGAAATCGGCGGCACCGTGGGTGACATCGAGTCGCTGCCGTTCCTGGAAGCAGTGCGCCAGCTCAGCCTGCGCCTGGGGCCGAATCAGGCCGCCTTTGTGCACCTGACCTATGTGCCGTGGATCGCCGCCGCCGGTGAACTCAAAACCAAACCGACCCAACACACGGTGCAAAAACTGCGCGAGATCGGCATCCAGCCCGACGCCCTGTTGTGCCGCGCTGACCGCAACATCCCCGATGACGAGCGCGAAAAGATCTCGCTGTTCACCAATGTGGCGCAATGGGGCGTGATCTCCATGCCCGATGTCGACACCATCTACAAGGTGCCGCGGGTGCTGCATGAGCAAGGGCTGGACGGCCTGATTTGTGACAAGTTGCGCTTGAACACACCGCCCGCCAACCTCAAGCGCTGGGACGATCTGGTGTTTGAGACCGAGCATCCTAAGGGCGAAGTCACCATCGCCATGGTGGGTAAATATGTGGAGCTGAGCGACAGTTACAAGTCACTCAACGAGGCATTGCGCCACGCCGGCATGAAAAGTCATGTGCACGTCAACATCAGCTACATCGACTCGGAAACCCTCTCGCCTGACAACGTGGCGCAGCTGGCCAAATTTGACGCCATTTTGGTGCCGGGTGGTTTTGGTGTGCGAGGTGTCGAAGGCAAGATCTGTGCGGCGCGTTTTGCCCGCGAAAACAAGATTCCTTACCTGGGCATCTGCTTAGGGATGCAAGTGGCCACCATCGAGTTTGCCCGCCATGTGGCCGGCTTGAAAGATGCCAACAGCACCGAGTTTGTGCCCGATTGCCCCCATCCGGTGATCGCCCTGATCACCGAATGGAAAGACGCCGACGGCAGCATCAAGACACGCACCGAAGACTCGGACCTGGGCGGCACCATGCGCCTGGGCGCACAAAGCTCGGACGTGGTCAAGGGCACGCTGGCGCACAAGATTTACGGCAATGTGGTCACCGAACGGCATCGCCACCGCTTTGAAGCCAATGTGAATTACCTGGATGCGCTGCGCCAAGCCGGGCTGGTGATCTCGGCGCTGACCCAGCGGGAGCACTTGACTGAAATTGTCGAACTGCCGCAAGCGGTGCACCCGTGGTTCATGGGGGTGCAGTTCCACCCCGAGTTCAAGTCCACCCCCTGGGCCGGGCACCCGCTGTTCAACGCGTTCGTGCGCGCAGCGCTGGACCACCAAGTCAAAACCACTCCTGAGAAAGCGCTGGCCTGATGAAACTCTGTGGTTTTGAGATTGGCCTGGATCGGCCGTTTTTCCTGATTGCCGGGCCCTGTGTGATCGAGTCCGAGCAATTGCAAATGGACACGGCGGGCACGCTGAAAGAGATCACGACCAGCCTGGGCATCCCGTTCATTTTCAAAAGCAGTTTTGACAAGGCCAACCGCTCCAGCGGCGCCACCTTCCGTGGCCCCGGCATTGACAAGGGCCTGGAGATTCTGGCCAAGGTCAAGCGTGAACTCGGTGTGCCAGTGCTCACCGACATCCATTCTGAAGACCAGATCGCCCAGGTGTGCTCGGTGGTGGATGTGTTACAGACCCCGGCCTTTTTGTGCCGCCAGACCGATTTCATCCGCGCCGTGGCCCAGAGTGGCAAACCGGTGAACATCAAGAAGGGCCAGTTCCTGGCCCCCGGTGACATGAAAAACGTCATCGACAAAGCCCGCGCTGCGGCGCGTGAAGCGGGTCTGGTGGAAGACAACTTCATGGCCTGTGAACGCGGTGCCAGCTTTGGTTACAACAACCTGGTGAGCGACATGCGTTCGCTGGCCATCATGCGCGAGACCGGTGCGCCGGTGGTGTTTGACGCCACCCACTCGGTGCAACTGCCCGGCGGCCAAGGCACCAGCAGTGGCGGTCAGCGCGAGATGGTGCCGGTGCTGGCCCGTGCGGCCGTCGCGGTCGGTGTGGCCGGCCTGTTCATGGAAACCCACCCGAACCCGGCGCAGGCCATGAGCGACGGCCCCAATGCGGTGCCGCTCAAACACATGAAAGCCCTGTTGGAAACCCTGCTGGACCTGGACCGGGTCACCAAAAAGCACGGTTTTCTTGAAAATGACTTTTCGGCGTGATCCAATCACGCCCATCCACCATCTCTTTTCTCGTGTGTTTAACTACTGAAAGAAGCCAATGAGTGCAATCGTAGATATCGTCGGTCGTGAAATTCTGGACTCCCGTGGCAACCCCACCGTCGAATGCGACGTGCTGCTGGAAAGCGGCACCATGGGTCGCGCCGCCGTTCCCAGCGGTGCGTCTACCGGCAGCCGCGAAGCGATCGAGCTGCGCGACGGCGACAAAACCCGCTATCTGGGCAAAGGCGTGTTGAAAGCTGTCGAGCACATCAACACCGAAATTTCCGAAGCCGTGTTGGGCCTGGATGCGTCGGAACAAGCTTTCCTGGACAAGACCCTGATTGACCTGGACGGCACCGACAACAAGTCCCGCCTGGGCGCCAACGCGATGCTGGCCGTCTCGATGGCGGTGGCACGTGCTGCTGCTGAAGAATCCGGCCTGCCGCTGTACCGCTACTTTGGCGGCATGGGTGGCATGCAAATGCCGGTGCCGATGATGAACGTCATCAACGGTGGCGAACACGCCAACAACAACCTGGACTTGCAAGAGTTCATGATCATCCCGGTGGGTGCCCCCTCTTTCCGCGAAGCCCTGCGTTACGGCGCAGAAGTGTTTCACGCGCTGAAGAAGATCCTGCATGACAAGGGCATCAGCACCGCCGTGGGCGACGAAGGTGGTTTTGCGCCCAAGGTGGAAGGTGGCCATGAAGCCGCGATCCAGCTGATTCTTGAAGCCATCGACAAGGCCGGTTTTGTGGCCGGTGAACACATCGCCCTGGGCCTGGATTGCGCTGCCAGCGAGTTCTACAAAGATGGCAAATACCACCTCGAAGGTGAAGGCCTGGTCTTGAGCGCTGAGGAATGGACCGACATGCTGGCCACTTGGGTCGACAAATACCCGATCATCAGCATCGAAGACGGCATGGCCGAGGGCGACTGGGACGGCTGGAAAGTCTTGACCGACCGTCTGGGCAAAAACGTGCAGATCGTGGGTGACGACTTGTTTGTGACCAACACCAAGATCTTCAAGGAAGGCATCGACAAAGGCATTGCCAACTCGATCCTGATCAAGATCAACCAGATCGGCACTTTGACCGAAACCTTCGCCGCGATTGAGATGGCCAAACGCGCCGGTTACACCGCCGTGATCAGCCACCGCTCGGGCGAAACCGAAGACTCGACCATTGCTGACATCGCCGTGGGCATGAACGCGGGCCAGATCAAGACCGGTTCGCTGAGCCGCTCGGACCGCATGGCCAAATACAACCAACTGCTGCGCATCGAAGAAGACCTGGGTGAAGTCGCCAGCTACCCGGGCCGTGCCGCGTTTTACAACCTGCGCTAACACCACCTGTGGGTAGCCGCCTCGTCCCGTCCCTGCTGATTGCCCTGCTGGTGGTTTTGCATGGGCAACTGTGGCTTGGACGAGGTAGCCTGCCCAACGTGGCCAAGTTGCGTACCGAACTGTCTGAACAGAATCAACGCAACAGCCAGGCCATGCTGGCCAACCACCAACTCGAAGCCGAAGTGCGTGACCTGAAAGAAGGCCTGGAAATGGTCGAAGAGCAGGCGCGCATGGAGCTGGGCATGGTCAAGACGAACGAAATATACGTTCAGATTTCACGCTAAGCCGCCTTGGTGGCGGACCAGCGCTTTGACATGGCACCCAGCAGGTTTTCCTCGCACCTGGACAGCTTGAGGTGAGCGCATCGCTCTACAATGGGGGCGTCTGTCGTGTTCGCTGGGCTGTATATTCCTTGAACCAATGCTCATTGAGCCAGGGCTTGGAACATTGTGTTGTTGGCGTGATCATCTCGCGTTAGATGAACCCAAGACGACGCTGACCTCGCCCACCTGAACCCCGGTTCAGGATGCCGGTCTGGTGCCACGGCAGACACCTTTCTTTATCCATCCAGAACGGGTCGAGATTTTTTGCAACACCAGCCCACCGTTGCTGGGAAATGCAAGGCTTGTTCAGCCATGTTGAGCCTGACCTCACTGCCCGCAGATCAGGCGCGGTCCAAAAAGAGTTGAATGCTATACCTATAGTAGCAAATCAGTTGAAAACTCTCACCATCTCCCAGATAAGCTTCATTGACACCTGCGTCTGTCCGATGAACACGCACCACAGCGGTCAGCGGCGCGTCTCGTACCGTGCCCAGCCCGACTAGCCCGTCCCCCCATGCTGCAGAAATTTTCGTTCCGGCAACTCCTGGTGATCGCGTTTTTGCTGATTGCCGCTTTGCTGGGGGCCGCCTCACTGCGCGCCCTGTTCACGCTGGAAGAGCTCACGCTGCAAAGCCGCGATGGTGCGGCGCGTTCGCTGGAGCTGGGCCAGCTGGCCCAGTCGCTCAGTGAGCTGAGTGTGTCGATGGAGCGCACCTCGCGCCAATCGGTGGTGCTGGATGACCGCGTGCTGCGTGCCCGTGTGGCAGAGCAGGCGCGCGAAGCCAGCACGCTGTTGGCCAGCCTGAGCACCGCGGGCCTGTCGCACCAGCGCGCGCAGCAATGGCGCGCCCATGTGCAAACGGTCAACGATCTGTTGACCGGCCCGCCCGAGACCGCGCTGGAACGGGAGCGCGAGTTGGCGCATAGCTTTCGAGAACTGGCCAGCGTTAATGCGGCTGTGGCGGTGCAGGTGCAAAAGATCATCCAGCAGCGCAACCAGGCGCTGGAGGCCAAGCTGGAAGACAGCCGCAGCCGTCTGGCGCAGCAGGTCACCTGGGCGATTGTGCTGGCGGTGGCCATGGCGCTGGCGTTTGGCGTCTGGTTCACGGTGCCGCTCAAGCGACTGGAAAACGCCATTGTGGACCTGGGTGAGAACCGGCTCGATGACGCCATCACCATCCGTGGGCCGGTTGACCTGGCCATGGTGGGCCAGCGGCTGAACTGGCTGCGCCTGCGCCTGGTGGAGCTCGATGCCGACAAATCACGCTTTTTGCGCCATATTTCGCACGAACTCAAAACCCCGCTGGCCTCGCTGCGCGAAGGGGTCTCGCTGCTGGAGGACAGTGTGGCCGGTGAACTCAACCGCGAACAGCGCGAAATTGCCCAGATCCTGCGCCATAACACCAATGTGTTGCAGGGCCAGATTGAAGACCTGTTGCGCTTCAACACCGCGGCGTTTGACGCGCGTCAGTTGAAACGCCAGACCATTGACCTGCTGCAGCTGATGGAAGCCCAGGCGGACGCCCAGCGCCTGCCCTACCGCGCCCGCGAGCTGACCGTCACGGTGCTTGGCCAGCCCACGCTGGTGCAGCTGGACCCCGACAAGATCGGCACGGTGCTGGGCAACCTGTTGTCCAATGCCATCCGCTACTCTCCGCCCAAAGGGGTGATCCGCCTGGAACTGAGCACGCTGCCGCGTCTGGTGCGCATCGACATCCACGACCAGGGTGTGGGGGTGGCGCAGGCGGACCGCGAGCGGATTTTTGAGCCGTTTTACCGTGGCGAACGCCAACCCACCGACGTGGTGCGCGGCAGTGGTATTGGCCTGTCCATCGTGTATGAGTACATTGCCGCCCACGGCGGGCGCATCGAGCTGCTGCCCGCCCCCGTGGGTGCCCATTTCAGAATCGAGTTACCCCATGTTTTTAAACCCTGATTGTTGTGCGCGGCCCCCTCGTCGCCTGCGCCGAGCCGGATTGTTGACCTCTGTCGCGCTGGTCATGTTGACGGCGGGTTGCGCCAGTTCCGTCGGCCAGGGCGGCAGTGCGACGGTGAACCCAGCCGCCGCGCCAGCGCTGCCCGCCAGCTCGGTGCTCTGCCAGCCGACACCGCCGGTGGCACACACCGCACCGCAGGCGTCTGAGCCCGTCCTGAGCCTGCTGGTGTATGCCGAGCGGGTGCGGCGCATGCAGCCCGCAGAATGGAGCCAGGAAGTGACCCGGCTCGGTGATGCCGCCAGCCCCACCGACCAGGTGCAGCTGGCCCTGGTGCTGAGCCAGTTTCGCCAGTTGCCAGAGTTCCAGCGTGCCCAGGACTTGCTGGGCCGGGTGCTGGCCAACCCCAGCGAACAAGCGCTGCACCCGCTGGTGGGGCAACTGGCCTATCGCCTGGGGGAGCAACGCCGCCTGGAAGACTTGCTGGACAAACAAAACCAGCAGACGCGTGAGCTGCAGCGCAGGCTCGACCAGACCACCGACCGGCTGGAAGCCCTCAAGGCGATTGAGCGCAGCCTGACCAGCCGCCCACCCCAAACCCCGGCCTCCAACAGCCGTGGCAGCCACACACCCGCCCCATGAGCCCGCCGCTGAACACACCGCCCGCACCCGGGCCGCATCTGCTGGTGGTGGATGACGACGCCGACATGCTGCGCCTGCTCACCATCCGACTCACAGCCGCCGGGTACCGGGTCAGCGCGGTGCGCTCTGCCGAGGACGCTTTGACCCAGTTGTCTATCGAGCGGCCCCAGCTGGTGCTCAGCGATGTGCGGCTGCCGGGGCGCGACGGCCTGGCGCTGTTTGACGACATCCGCACCCAACACCCCTCGCTGCCAGTGATTCTGCTGACCGCCCACGGCACCATTCCCGATGCGGTGCAGGCCACCGAGCGCGGTGTGTTCTCGTACCTGACCAAGCCGTTTGACGGCAAAGCGCTGCTCGACAAGATTGCGCAGGCGCTGTCGCTGAGCGCGCTGTCCCAGTCCAGCCGACCCGGCAGCCCGCCCGCCTGGCAAGACCAGATCATCAGCCGATCCAGCCGCATGGCCGAGGTGCTGGCCGAGGCGCACATGGTGGCGCAGTCGGACGCCAGCGTGTTACTGCGGGGTGAAAGTGGCACCGGCAAGGAGCTGCTGGCCCGGGCCATCCACCAGGCCGGTACACGCGCCAAAAAACCCTTTATTGCGGTGAACTGCGGTGCCATCCCAGAAGCCCTGCTCGAGTCGGAATTGTTTGGCCATGTCCGGGGCGCTTTCACCGGCGCGGTGTCCAACCACATCGGCCTGTTTCAGACGGCCGACGGTGGCACCCTGCTGCTTGACGAGATCGGCGACATGCCCTCAGCGTTGCAGGTCAAGCTGCTGCGGGTGCTGCAAGAGCGCACGGTGCGCCCGCTGGGCGCCAGCCAGTCCACGCCGGTGGATGTGCGCATCATCTCGGCCACCCACCGCGACCTGGACCAGGCCATGGCTGAGGGCCAGTTCCGCGCCGACCTGTATTACCGGCTCAATGTGGTGACCCTGACCTTGCCACCGCTGTCAGAGCGGCGCGAAGACATCGCGCTGCTGGCCAACCATTTCCTGGTCAAACTGGCCAGCAAATACAACAAACGCCTGAGCGGTTTTGCGCCCGAGGCATTGATTGCCCTGACCACCGCCGCCTGGCCGGGCAATGTGCGCCAGCTTTACAACGTGGTGGAGCAGGTCTGCGCCCTCTCGACTACCCCGCTGGTGCCACTGACCCTGGTGCAACGTGCCCTGCGTTCACCCAGTGTGGAGGTGCTCAGTTTTGCCGAGGCCAAACAACGTTTTGAGCGCGATTACCTGGTGGGTCTGCTCAAGCTGACCGACGGTAATGTGGCCGATGCCGCCCAGCTGGCCGACCGCAACCGCACCGAGTTTTACCGCCTGATGCAAAAACACGGCTTGACGCCCGGCCTGTTCAAGGCCGACCACGGCGCTTAATGCTTGTCGCCCGCCTGCGACAGGCGTCGCTATCAGGCGACAAAATAAACCGTTGATTTCAAAAGAGTTTTTCTTTTCCACCGGTATCTTGTCGCTGTTTGGCGACAAAAATGCGGGTTTCAGCCGAGTTTTTTGCTGTTTTCCCGGCCAGTTATTCCAGATGGCACCCAAGTCATTGATTTATATAAACTTTTATAGACTGGCATAGGGTTTGCACTAGGGGTGGCATGCCATCCTTTTTTCACCCTTCTTTTCAGCGTCGCGCATCTGCCGTTTCGACCCAGTTTGTGGCCCTTCTGGTTGCCGGTATGCTGACTCTGGCCGCTGATCAGGCCCAAGCCTGGGGTTTAGACGATGTGGCGGCACTGGCCCGTGCGCAGGCGCAAGCGCCCTTCAAACCGGCCAACCAGGCCATGCCCACCGAGCTGGCCAATCTGGACTACGACGGTTACCGCGACATCCGCTTCAGCCCAGACCGCAACTTGTGGCGTGCCGACAAGCTGCCGTATGAGGCCAATTTTTTCCATGTTGGCCGACTCAGCGACATCGTTCGCCTCAACGAAATCACCGCGCAGGGTGTCAAGCCAATTCCGTACAACCCGGCCGACTTCAACTACGGGCAAAACAAGCTGTCGCCCCAAACCTGGGGTGACCTCGGTTTTGGTGGCCTGCGCACCTTCAGCCACCTGAACACGGCCGATCACAAGGACGAGCTGGTCGTTTTTTCAGGCGCCAGCTACTTCCGGGCGCTGGGTGCCGGGCAACGTTATGGCCTGTCGGCACGCGGGCTGGCGGTGGACACCTCGGGCGCCAACCCAGAAGAGTTTCCACGGTTTACCGAGTTCTGGCTCGAAAAACCGGGTGTTGGTGCCAAACAACTCACCATTTACGCGCTGATGGACTCAGCCCGCATGACTGGCGCCTACCGTTTTGACATCACTCCGGGTGAGCAAACCATCACCGAAGTGCATGCCCGTGTCTTCATGCGCGCCACCGACCAACCGGTGGCCACCCTGGGCCTGGCGCCACTGACCAGCATGTTTTTCTTTGGTGAGAACCAGCCCCGCAAAGAAGACTTCCGCCCCGAAGTGCACGACTCCGACGGCTTGATGATTGCCACCGGCGAAGGTGAATGGTTGTGGCGGCCATTGCAGAACCCGGGCGCGGCGATCACCACCTCGTTCAGCATGGCCAGTCTGAAAGGTTTTGGCCTGATGCAGCGTGACCGCGCCTTCCACAGTTATGAGGACACCGAAGCGCGTTATGAACTGCGGCCCAGCGCCTGGGTCACACCACTGGGCGACTGGGGCCCGGGCCGGGTGGAGCTGCTGCAGTTTGGCATTCCCGACGAAACCCACGACAACGTGGCCGCCTACTGGGTACCCGCCAACATGCCCCAGCCGGGC
The DNA here is from genome assembly GCF_020594515.1 of Rhodoferax sp. U2-2l. Taxonomy (GTDB): domain Bacteria; phylum Pseudomonadota; class Gammaproteobacteria; order Burkholderiales; family Burkholderiaceae_C; genus Rhodoferax. Next base: position 97,295 of record NZ_JAJCTH010000001.1, on the reverse strand, counting down.
CAGTCGATAGATTTTGCCTACACGATCCACTGGCAGGGCCAGAACCAGCAGCTGCCGCCCAATGGCTGGGTGACGCAGTCACGCCGTGGCACGGGCTACCTTCGGCCGGGCGCTGAGGTGCAGGACCAGCACCAGTTTGTGCTGGATTTTGCCGGCCCGGCCCTGGACGCCTTGCCCGAAGGCGCACCCGTGCAGGCCATGGCCAGCAGCAACGCCAATGGCCGGGTGATTGAAACCCTGGCCTACAAAAACCCGGTCACCGGCGCCTGGCGCATGACCCTGCGTGTGCAGCGGCTCAACCCGGCCCAGCCGGTTGAACTGCGCGCCTTTCTGCAACACAACCAACAAACACTGAGCGAAACATGGACCAACCTGATCACACCGTGAGCGCAGCCAACCCACGCAGCCTCTTGCGCGAAGTGCGGCACCCCAACGCCGTCACCGCGCCACCGATCCATCGCGGCTCGATGGTGCCGCGCCCGTGGCGTGGTTTCTGGAACAGCCTGGCCAGTGTGGCGCTGCAGTCCGTGCTGAAGCTGACAGGCGGTGCGGCGGCCCAAACTGAGCCAGCCACGTCGAAGGCGACAGGGCTGCAGCCCTGGCAACACGCTGCCCAACGCCGGCGCATGGTGTTTGTGCTGCTGACCGTGATCAGCACGGTGCTGGCCACCACCCTGTTCACCGACATGCAGCCCGACTACGACAACGCCTTCTGGCAATACGGGCAGGCCACGCTGTTTGGCCTGTTGTCGGCCTGGGTGGTGACCGGTTTCATGACCGCGATGATGGGTTTTTACGTGATGCTGCGGGGTGACCGCCACAGCCTGTCGGCCAAACAGGTGCAGCATCACGCGCTGGACGCGACTGCCCGCACCGCCATCATCATGCCGATTTGTAATGAGGATGTGTCCACCGTGTTTGCTGGCTTGCGCGCCACCTGTGAGTCGGTCGCTTTGACAGCGCATGTCAAAACCTTTGACGTGTTTGTGCTGTCCGACAGCAACGACCCGCTCATCCAGAAAGCCGAACGTGCCGCCTGGGAAGAACTGCGCAGCCAGCTGGCCAGCCAGCCCGACCGGCCCCACGTCGAGGTTTATTACCGCCTGCGCAAACGCCGCAGCGACCGCAAGGCCGGCAACGTGGCCGACTTCTGCCGCCGCTGGGGCAAAGACTACCGCTACATGGTGGTGCTGGATGCCGACAGCGTGATGAGTGGCGACTGCCTGGTCTCCATGGTCAAGCTGATGGAAGCCCACCCCACGGCAGGCATCATCCAGACCGCCACCCAGGCCATCGGCCACGTCACCCTGCACGCCCGGGCACAACAATTTGCCTCACGCGTGACCGGGCGCCTGTTCACACTGGGCATGCAGTACTGGCAAATGGGCGAGTCACATTACTGGGGCCACAACGCCATCATCCGCATCGCGCCGTTCATGGAACATTGCGCGCTGGCGCGTATTTCTGGCACCGGCGGCATGTCGGGCAGCATCATGTCGCACGACTTTGTCGAGGCCGCGCTGATGCGCCGCGCCGGTTACAACGTCTGGCTGGTGGGCGACCTGGTGGGCAGCTACGAGCAACAACCACCAGATCTGCTGGCCGAATTACAACGCGACCGCCGCTGGTGCCAGGGCAACCTGCAAAACTCGCGGTTGATCGCCGAACCCGGCATTCACCCGGTGCACCGCTCGATGTTTGCCACCGGCGCCATGGCGTATTTGTCGGCGCCCTTGTGGCTGAGTTTCATGACCCTGGGCACCGCGTTGTGGTTGTCGGGCTCCCCCATGGTGGCCGACTGGCTGCAACTGCCCGGTGAACTGATGGCACTGTGGGCCTGGACGCTGTGTATGCTGTTTTTGCCACGGGTGCTGGGCATCACCGCGGTGCTGCTCAAGGGCCAGCAAAACAGTTTTGGCGGCACCGGTAGCCTGCTGCGCAGTGCCGTGCTGGAAACCGTGATTGCCCTGCTGCAAGCCCCGGTGCGTATGCTGGCGCATTCGCTGTTTGTGGCGGTGGCCGTCACCGGCCTCAAGCTCGAATGGAAATCGCCCCCACGCGAAGCGGCCGCCGTGCCATGGCGCCATGCGCTGGCGCAACTCGCCCCGATGAGCCTGATGGTGGTGGCGCTTGCTGTGGGTGTGGCCATGATCGACCCACGCGCCCTGGTCTGGCTGCTGCCGGTGGGCCTGCCCCTGCTGCTGGCCATCCCGATGGCGGTGGTCACCAGCCGTGTGGGCCTGGGCACCGCGATGCGTGCCCACAACTACCTGCTGATTCCCGAAGAAACCAAGTCCCCGGCTGTGCTGCGCCGCGCCTGGCTTCACGCCAGTCGGCTGGCGGCGCCGCGTTTGAGTCTGGCCTGATCCCTCGCTGCCCCGTGGCGCTGGGTGATCAGGCTTGACCCCGGCGCGCAGGGCGGCTTGTTTTCTTGGTGCCCGAAGTGGCTTCGGTCGTTTTTTTGGCAGTGGCCTGCTTCGGTCTACCTCCTTGGTCCAGGCCAAGCAGCGTATCCACGTACGAGGTCAAGCGGTTGAGGTAGTCGGGGGAAATATCGCGCATCAAGGCCAGCGAACGCAGCACCAGGCTGTGGGAGTTGATCGGCCCCGCGTTTTTGGGTGCCTGGACCAGGGCTTGTGTCACACGCTTGTTGGCACTGAGTTTGGCCCAGGTCGCTCTGAAATACGGAGCCGCTGTCAACTCCGGGCCCAGCCCAACGCGGCCGATCTCGCCCAGACGGTCAGCGCCACCGGGCGACTGGGGTGGGGACAACTGACCGGCCAATGCCCCCAAAGGCGTGCTGTGGACCTTGTTTCTGAGCCTGGCGATGCCGGAGGTCACCGCGGCAAAGTCCCCCAGCTCGTAGCGCCGCTCCAGCTCAGCCAGCGCCTGCGGGTGCTGCACCGCCACCCGATCCAACGCCTCGCGGGTCTGTGTTTGGGCCCGCTCAAAGTTGTCTCTCAGCCTCACCAACGCCTGAGCCAGTTTGACGTCAAGCAAGCGTTTGACCGGACCCTGCTGGGCGTTTGCGCGCCGGGCCAGCGCTTCCAGGTAAAAGAACCCGACCGGGTCGAATTTGGCCGCACCACGCTGGCGCAAGGCGTCGATGTCCGGCGTCAGCCCGCCCGGGTCAGCGTCCTTCATGGCGTCGGTGTTGACGTGCTGTTCCGGGGCACGGGCGCCATTTCCACGCGCCGGTTTTGCGCCCGCGCGGCCTCATCCACATTGGGCGTCATCGGCTGCTCAGCGCCAAAGGCCGCAGCGAACACCAAACCCGAGGGCATGCCTTCGTCGATCAGGGCCCGGGTCACCGTCAGCGCGCGCTGGGCCGATAACTCCCAGTTGTCGGCAAACTGGGCGTTGCCGTCGCGGATGGAGCGGTCGTCGGTGAAGCCACTGACCATCAGCAGTTCGTTGCGCGACGCCAAATAGGCCCGCAGCGGCGTCACCAGGCTTTTCAGCAGTTGTCGGCCCTCGGGTTGCAACTGGTCAGAGTTCAGCGAGAACAGCACCCGGCCACTGATGCCGATGCGCCCGTTGTTCAAAGTGATGCGGCCCGTCGCCAGAGGGATCGCCAAAGCCTTCTCCAGGGTCATGCGGCGTTGTTCTTCGATCTGGCGCTTTTTGACCTCGGCTTCCAGGTTGGTGGCCAGCTCCAGCTGCACGCCGAGCACCGCCACCAAAATCAGCACAAACGCCCCCAGCAGGCCCGACATCAGGTCACCAAACACGGCCCAGACCGGCGCCGTGTGTTCCATCCCGTCACTGTCCTGCATCAGCGCACCTCTGAGGCCGAACGCCCTGGCAGTCGACGCAGTTCGTCAAAGATTTCCTTCTGGGACAGGGTGCTCAGGTCGATGATTTCGCGCGCCTGCGCCACGTAATAGGCGAGCTGCTCGTCACTGCGCACCATCGACTTGTCCAGCGCCGCTTCGATGCGTTGCAGGCTGCCAATCAGCTGTTCATTGCCAGCCGTGAAGGTCTGGACCGCAAAGCCGAAGGTTTCGCCCAGGCTCGCGACGTCAAGAGCGCTGCCGGTCACCTGCGCGGCGATGTCAGAGAGTTTGCCGGTCTCGGCATCCATCCGCTCAGCAAATTGGTTGCCGGTCTGATTGAGCGCCTGGGCTGACGAGGCCACCAAGCTGTCGATCACGGCGCGTTGCGCCACCGAGGCCTGTTGGATGCCATCCAGCAAGGTGTTCAGCGTGGCCAAAATGCGACTGCGCTCCGCCAGCAGGTCGTTGTCACGGGCGATGCCATCAGATATTTCCTGGCGCAGCTGACCGATGACGTCGGCTGCGGCGCGTGGCGCCTCGGACGCGGTGTCGATCAGCCGCCTGATCGGGTCTTCCAGCGCCGTGCCCAGCGTCACCAAATGGCTGGCCACCGCCGTTTGCAAGTCACCCAGACGCTCCACCGCCGCCTGACCGCGCCGGGCCTCGTCATCGCGCAGCTGGCCAAGTTCCTGGCGCAGCAGGCTGGCCAGTTGCGCCATCTGTCCCTGGTGTTGCTGGACCCAGTCAGCCTCTGAGGCCAGGCAGGTCTGGATCAGCTGCTCTGACTGACCCATCAGCCGGGTGATTTCACTGAGCGTGCTGTTGGCGCTGGCATGTGCCCGCTGGGCCATGTCTTGGGCCGTGCTGGCCAGGGTGGCACAAATCTGCTGCTGCTGGGCCTGCGTTTGCGCACCGGCTTGTTGCCATGCCTGCCGCAAATCGGCCGTCATGGTCGTCAACGCGTCTTGCCAGGCCTGTTGACGCTGCGCATCCGCGATGGCCTGTTGGCTCAGCTGCTGGGCTTGCCCATTGGCAACCGAGGTCAGCAGTGCCCCAGCATCCGCGTGAAATTGCGCATTGAACGCGGTCAACGTGGCACCCAGGGACGTGACCACACCGGCACTGGTGCGTTCGTGGCTGGCCAGCGCCGCCTGCCAGGTTTGGTCGACGGTGGCCGCGGTGGCGCCAAATTGGGCGCACAGCCCGTCAACCTGGGCTTGCGCGGCATCGATCACGCGCTGGTGCAGCATGCGCGATTCTTGCGCCATGGCGGCCATGGCGGACGTGATCACCGGTTGGATGCTTTGGCCAGCCGTCTGGGCGCTTTGTGTCAGGCTGTCCTTGAGCGATTGGTCCACCGAGGCGGCCAGATCGCTGTAGAGGCTTTTGACCTCGCCATGAAAGCTGCTCTGGTTGCTGAGCAAACGCTCATTGAGCTGCTGGCTGGTGCGCTCCATCTGGCCGATCATGGCCTGCAGTTGGGTCACCACCACAGGCAGGGCCTGGGCTTGCGTGGCGAGCGCCTGATACGCTTCCTGGCGCTGATGGGTGTGTGAAAACTGGCGCAAGCGGGTGGCAATTTGCGTGTCGAGCCGTTGCGACGCCTGCAGCCTGTCGCGCCGACTCAGGGCCGACATCAAGCCCAGCATGGCCGATGCCGCGACACCCGCGACTGAGGTGCCAAACGCCAACCCTAAACCTTTGATGGGTGCTGCCAGCGCGTTGCGGATGGTTTGCAAATCTGCCGTGCCTTCGAGCGAGAAAGCCGCCCCATTGAGGGTGACCACCATGCCGAGAAAAGTGCCCAGCATGCCCAGCATCACCAGCAGACCCACCAGATAGGGGGTGAGCGCCGGGCCTGGCAAGCCGATGCGCTCGCCCTCCACGCGCAGCCGAACCGGGTTCTGCAGCGATGCCGGCACCTGGTCCAGCCACGCATGCAAGTCGGTCAGCGGCTCAGGAACGGCTGCCAGCGCCGCGGTCAGGCGCGCGCTATCCTGGCGGAACTGGCGCAATTCCAGCGCACCCAACCCGTACACCAAGCCGATGAGGACGGTCATCACCATGGCCAGAACAGGGCCGCCCATGAAGCCGACGCCCACCCAGGCGATGGCCAGCAGACCCACCGCGAAGGCGAGCGAGAAAAGATGTCTATTCATGACGGTTGGGGCATTTCAAGGTTGTAGGCTTCAATGAGCCCAAGTGTGGGTTCCAGCCGGGCGTCCAGCTCTGCCAGCAGCACGGCTTGCATCTCCTGGCCAAAGCGCGTCAGCCAGGCTGGGGACGTCTCGGGAGAGAGCGAATTCACGGTGTCGGGTGTGTCAGCAGGCGCTGGCGGATGCGCTTGGCGCAGACGTTCAAAGCGCTTGGCCAGCAGCGCAGGCAGCGTGGAGAGCAATTGCCGCTCACGTTCACACAGCGACTTGTCGAAAACGGCGTCCAGCGCGGCCAGCTTCGCCAGTGTTGGCGAGGTTCTGGCCAGCACCTCCCGCACCTGCAGACGAAATGGGCGAAGGCTCGCCTCCATGTCGCGTTGATGCGCCGAATAGGCTCGACGGTACGGTTCATACGACGCGGTGGCCGGCACCGGCCAGTCCACCGTCGCCAAGCCATCCCGCAGACGCGTGAACTGCTCAGTCAGGTTCGTTTTTTCTGAGGCGCCAGAGCGCGACGGCGGCGTGGCGCCCGCGGCAAGCACCGCATGCAAGGTGATCGCGTCATCCAGGTTCAGCCACTGCGCCAGGTCTTCTGCAAATGCCGTGCCCGGCTCGCAGGCCTCCACCAGCGCCAGGTCCGACAGAACGCGAATGAGGTTCGAGCTGTGAAAGTTCTTGCGTGTCAACGCGCGCGGCATAAAAAAGTCAATCAAAAAAATAGCGAGTGAGCGACCCGATGGACACCCGCTGATCGGCTTGCACACTGGTTTCTGGGGAGGTCTGATCCCTCTGCCAAGGCTTGTGGGAGCGCGTGCCCAAAGGGCCGCATCCCGGCTGTCAGGTCACCACTGACCGTCTGATAGAAGACACATCGCAGCGGGTTGGGGGCTATTGAAGCCATCCACGGAGATCCACCGCCACATCACACAGACACATGGGATGGCGCTGATTTTACCTGCCACGGCCTGGGCGGGTGCCGGTGTGGCTCAGCCCAGGCGGCTGGCTTTCTCCAGCAGACCCAGCACCTGTTTGCGCAAAGCATCGTTTTCTTTTTCCAGCTGGGCAATGCGGCGTTTCAGGGCGCTGACCTCATCACCTGCCGTTGGAGGCTCCGGTACCTGCGCGAGCGCCTCCTGATCGCTGGTGTCTTCAGGCATCACGCGTGGTTTGCGCTTGGCCTCGCGCACCCGTTTGGCGGCCTGCTTGAGTTCATCGGCGCCACCCACGGCCGCTGCCACCTGCTCGGGTGCGGACAAACTCGCCACCGCAGCGGCCGCGTTGAGGGAAATCGCCCCGGATCTCAGCGCCGCCACCACTTCAGGCGCCGCCTGCTTCTGGATCTTTTCAATCAACACCACCTGGTTGCTGCTCAGGCGCGCCGCCCTGGCGATGTCGTCGCGGCTGGCCAGTGGCACCGTGGACAGCGGCGGCTGATCGGGCGCAACATCGTCCCAAGGCGGCGTCTCCCCCGGCACGCTGGCGTCATCGGCGGTGGCCTGCGCGCTCGCGGGGGTGGAGGTGCGGCCACGGCGGGCGGCCAGGATGTCGCGTTTGCGCAGCGCCAGGATGCCACGCTGGAAGTCCGACACACTGCGCCGGCCCAGGTGCTGGTCAATCATCCACAGGTGGACATCTTCCAGGCTTTTGAACAGCGTGCTTTGTGTGGTTTGAAACGGCAGGCCATGCGCCTGGCAGATCGCATAGCGGTTGTGCCCATCCACCAGCACCTCACCCCACAACACCAGGGCGTCCCGGCATCCTTCGGTCAAAATGCTGCGTTCCAGGGCGGCGTATTCCTCCGGGGTCAACGGATCAATGTAGGCTTTCAGTTCTTCGTTGACGATGATGTTCATAAATAAGGCGTCGGGACTGGCGTTTAAACAAAAGGGGCGCGCATTGTAGGCAGCGACAATAACGCCAGACAAATGATGGATGGATGCTGAATTGAAAACGAAATTGCGCTGGTCTGTGCGCCTGGGAGCGCACGAATGGGCCAAACACACTTATGAGCGGTCGGCAGACGACCCCCTGCGTTTGTTGGGCCGTGCCCGCAAGGGGCAGCAAAGCGGTGCGCTTGCCAAGCTGGGCGATGCGTTTGTCCTGGTGGTGGGCGACCATGTAACACCCCTGGGCCAGGCTGACAACAAGGAATTGGCCGCCGCTGCAGCGCATGCCAAGCCGGATGAAGGGACGTTTGCCTGTGCGCCTGCGCCTGTCGCGGCGAAGGTCGCCCCGACCGTGGTGATCATCAAACGCCGCCGAATCCCTGCGCCGCATTGACCCGGGGACGCTCGGGCGCCAAGGAGGCGCTTTGCGTCGCGGGCCCGGGCTCGGGCTCGGGCTCGGGCCATTTTCGAGGCCGTTCACACAGAAAGCAGCAGGTCACCCTGCAGTTCGGCCAGGACGTGTTTGGTGACACTGCCCAGCAGGATCTCTTCCAGCAGGCTGTCCCCGTGCTTGCCCATCACGGTCAAATCGCAGTCGAACTCTTGTTCCTGCTCGATGATGCGCAAGGCCGGATCGCCGTGCAGCACCAACAGGCTGGTGTCAGCATGGCTCAGTCCGGCTTGGTCGCGCAAGGCCTGGAGCTTTTGGATCGCCTCCTGCCTGGCCACGATCCGGTAACGTTGGATCGTGTCATCGTCCACACTGGCATAGCGCAAGTGCCCCTCGAAGGGCACTTCAAAGGTGTGCATCAACACGATGGTGGCCTGGGGCGCGACGCTGCGTGCGTGCTGGATCGTCCGCAGCGACGAGGGTGAGAAATCGACCGCGACCAACAGCCGCTTGTAAGCCTCGTGGGGCGGTTGCTTCACCACCAGCACGGGGCACTTGGTCATGCCCAGCACGCGCCAGGCCGTGGTTCCCAGCGCGTGGTGGCGAATGACACTTTCGCCCTTGGCACCGCACACCAGCAAACCCGCTGGCAATCCATCGGCTTTTCGGGCCAGTTCGGTGAGCAAGCTACCGGTTGCGACCTGGGTGTCAGGCGCCACGCCAAAGCGCCGCTGGAGTGTGGCCGCCAGGTCCTGGAGCTTGCTCCGGGCCGCTTCCAGCACCCGGTGCTCCAGGTCGCCCGGCGTGGCGCCCATCAGCTGGCGCAGCCGCTCCAGCGGCGCCAGGTTGGCCACGTGCAACAGGTCAAGCGACGCCGCCGTGTCTTGGCTGACCAGGGCCGCGCGTTCCACCGCGTGGCGGGCCGGTGCCGACAGGTCGGTGGCCGCCAGGATGTGTTTGAGTTGATGCATGGTGTCTTCCTCCTTCCCGATTGATGACATGGATCGGTCGACGCTGGCAGCGTCAACCGGCACGGTTATTCAGCATCGACGCCCGGTATCGCCCTGCCTGAGCCCGGTTCCAGCCGATCCGCCGGCCGGGTCGACGTTTTGCTGCGTTCACGCAGGTCCCGGTACACGGCGGCGCGCATGATCAGCATGGCCACCACCGGCGCCGTCATCAACACAAAGAGACTGATCAACACCTCGTGGATCACCAGACGGGACTGCGCCACCGAGAAATACAGCATCGACGCCAGCAGGATGCAGCCCGCGCCCAGGGTGACGGTGATCGCCGGGCCATGGATGCGCTGGTAAAAACTTTGCAGCCGCGCCAGGCCGAGCGCACCGATCACCGTGACCAGCCCACCCAGCACCAGCAACAAGGCCACCGGGACAGCCGCCCACCACGGCAAGGCTTCGGCGCCGCTCATTCGATCACCTCGCCACGCATCAGGAACTTGGCCAGCGCGATCGTCGAGACAAAACCCAGCAAGGCGATGATCAGCGCCGCTTCAAAATAGATCTGGCTGCCCTGGCGGATGCCCAGCACCAGCGCCAGCAGCATCGCGCACATCCACAGCGTGTCCAGCGCCAGCACGCGGTCTTGCGCGGCCGGGCCGATCATCAGGCGCAGCGTGCACAGCAGCATCGCCAGCACCACGCAGGCCAGCGCAAAAAAACTGGCCGCCGACAGCAGGGTCGCGGTCGTCATAAGGGGTCTCCTGGGGTTGCGGGTGTCTCAAACACGTCCATGATGGGGCGCTCGTAACGCGTCTTGATGGTGTCCACCCACCAGGCTTCGTCGTGCAGGTCGAACACGTGAAGCAGCAGTTCATGTTGGTCGGGCAACAGATCGGCCCAGACCGTGCCCGGCGTCGAGTTGATCAGGCACGACAACAGCGCCAGCCCATGCGGGCTGCGCAGATCAAGCGGCACGCGGATGAACTGGTCATTCACGTCGACTGAGCGGCGCAGCAAAATGATCTGGGCGACATTGAAGCAAGAGCGCAGGATCTCGATGGCCGAGAACCCCAACAGCCGCAGCAGCGCCAGCGGGCGACGCAGGCGGGCATAACCGTGCGGCTGCAAGGGCCTGCAGAGCAGCGGCGCCACGATGCCCAGCACAGCGCCCAGCAACCAGTGGGCTGGCTCGACGCTCTGGTTCAGCAGCAGCCAGGTCAGCAGCAGGCAGACCGACAGCAGCGGCGAAGGCAACCAGCGTTTCATGGTGGCACCGCCAGGCCAGGGTGCCGCTGGACCGGGGGTTCGCCCAGCACCCGCAGGCTGTAGTCATGGCTGCGCACCAGCCCGTCGGTGGTACGGCCCAAAAAGTCAAACACCGTGCCGGCCTGCACCGTCAACAACACACACAACACCACCAGCGCACCGATGGGTACCGCTTCCGAGGCCTGCAGCCGCGGCGGCGTGACCACGCCCGAGGCCCAGAAGGTGCGTACCCCCAGGCGCATCAGTGCAATCGTCGCCGCCAGGCCGCCCAGCACCATCAGCGCGATCAGCAGCCAGGTGCTGGCGGGCACCTGCGCCGGTGCGGCCGCGAGCATGGCGTGAAACAGGCTGAACTTGGCAACAAAACCCGCCAGCGGCGGCAGGCCGGTGATGACCAATGCGCAGGCGCCAAAGCTCAAGCCCAGGAAAGCCAGGGTGCCCGGAATGCCGACGCCGACCGGGTCCTCCGGTTTGTCCTCGATGACGAAGGCTTCCACCGTGAGCGCCAGCAAGGCGGCGCCCGGTGGCCGGATGCGTTCGGTGAGTTCAATCAACAGCATGAAGGCCGCCATCGCCAGCGTCGAGCCCAACAGGTAATACAAGCCCGAGGCCAGCACCGCGCTGCCCGAGTGGCCAATCACCACTAGCAGCGTGCCTGAGGAAACAATCGCACCGTAGCCCGCCATGCGCCCGCCGCTCTGGCTGGCCAGCATGCCGATCGCGCCAAACAGCAGGGTGGCCGTGCCGCCCACGGTCAGCGCCACAAAACCGAAGCCCCCCAGCACGCCCGCCTGGTCGCCGAACACCACCAACCAGACGCGCAGCACCGCATACACGCCCACCTTGGTCATCAGCACCAGCATCGCCCCGACCGGCGCTGAGGCCGACGCGTAGGTGGTGGGCAGCCAGAAACCCAGCGGCCACATCCCGCCTTTGGTCAGGAAGGCCAGCGCCAGCACCGTGGCGCCGATTTGCAGCAGCCAGGTATCTTGCGCGCCAAGCGTTGCCACGCGCGCGCCCAAATCCGCCATGTTGAGCGTGCCTGTGGCGGCGTAAATCAGCGACACCCCGATCAGGAACAGCAGCGAGGCCACCAGGTTGACCGCAACGTACTGCATGCCGGCCTGGATGCGGCGCAGGTTGTAGCCGTGCAACACCAGACCATAGGACGCGGCCAGCATGACCTCGAAGAACACGAACAGGTTGAACAGGTCGTTGGTCAGAAACGCGCCATTGAGCCCCATCAACAGGAACTGGAACATCGAATGGAAGCTCACCCCCACGCGGTCCCAGCGCCGCGCTGAGTACACCAGCACGGCCAGCGCGATGGTTGACGTCAGCACCAGCATCAGCGCGGTCAGCCGGTCCACCATCAGCGCGATGCCAAAGGGTGCCGACCAGTTGGCCGCCAGATACACGCCGATGCCAGCGGGCCAATAACCACCGTCGGCCATCAGCAACAGCGCCACCGCCACCAGCCACAACAACACGCCGCTGCTCAGGCCCAGGGCAAATTTCAGCCGGTGGCGGGTCTGGTTGATCGGGATCAACAGCGCCCCCACGATCAGCGGCAGCAGCACCGGCACGACGATGAGGTGTTGCATCCAGGGCAGCGCGGTCATCGGCGCGGCTCCTCGCCATCCACGTGGTCGCTGCCGGACAGCCCGCGCGCGCCGATCATCATCACCAGGTACAGCGCGGTGGTGGCAAAGCCGATCACGATCGCGGTCAGCACCAGGGCTTGCGGCAGCGGGTCAGCCAACTGGGCCGGATCAATGTTGGGCGTGGGGGTGATCGGCGGCTGGCCCACCCACAGCCGCCCCATCGCGAAGATGAACAGGTTCACAGCGTAGGACATCAGCAGCAGCCCGGTGAGGAGCTGGAAAGTGCGCGGCCGCAAGATCAGCCAGATGCCCGCGCCAAACACCACCCCCACGGCGATCGCCAGCACGAGTTCCATCAGAGAGCCCTCCCCGTGACGCTGGCGGGCGCGTCCGGCGCCTCCGCGCCCGGCTGGCGGTGCGCCCGCAGCGACTGGTGGGCCAGCGCCACCAGCATCAGTATGGTGGTGCCGACCACCACGATGAACACGCCCAGATCAAAGACGAAGGCGCTTGGCAGATGCAGCTCACCCACCAGCGGCCAGTTGACATGCGCGGTGTGCGTCGTCAAAAACGGGTGGCCGAACCCCCACGCGACCAGACCGGTGCCACAGGCCAGCAGCAAGCCAAAGCCCAGCCAGCGGTGCGGGCGAAGTTGCAGGTGGTTCTCCACCCAGGTCGTGCCCGCCAGCATGTACTGCACCAGGATCGCCACCGCAAAGATCAACCCGGCAACAAAACCGCCGCCCGGCAGGTTGTGGCCACGCATGAAGAAATACACCGCGACCACGCCCATGAAAGGCAGCAACAAGCGCAGGTAAATGCCCGGCACCAGCAGGTAGCCGCTGTTGGCCTGCTCAGCCGGACTCTGGCGGCAGGCCGGGTCGCCCACAAAGCGTTGTTGCGGCGGGATGGTGGCACTCTCGGGCGCCGGGCGGAAGCGGCGCAGCAGCGCATAGACGGTGAGCGCCACCACCGCCAGCACGGTGATCTCCCCCAAGGTGTCAAAGCTGCGGAAATCCACCAGCAACACATTGACCACATTGCTGCCCCCGCCACCGCTGAGCGCGTTGAGCAGGAAAAAGTCGGCCATCGTGTCCGAGGCCGGGTGCACCAGCACCGCATAGGTCAGCGCCGCCAGCGCGACCCCGCCCCCCACGGCCAGCGCCAGATCACGCGAACGGCGCGCCCACACGCGCCAGAGCGGCTGGCCCGGACCCGCCATCGCCTCAAGCCGCGGTGGCAGCCAGCGCAGGCCGAGCAGGATCAGCACGGTGCTCACGGTCTCCACCATCAGCTGGGTCAGGGCCAGATCAGGGGCCGACAGCCACAGAAAGGTCGCCGCGGTGACGATGCCGGTGCCGCCAATCAGCGCCAGCGCCGCCAGCCGGTGGTACTTGGCCATCCACGCCCCGGCCAGCGCACACCCCGCGCCAATCACCCACATGGCGGCAAACAGGAGGTCAAAGTCCTGCTGCGGGAGGACGGTCCACGCGGGTGGCGGGCCGGCCAGCAGCAGCGGGACCACCAGCAGGCCGAGCATCATCAACATCAGTTGCGACTGCAGCCGTTGGGTGCCGACGCAGCGCAGCAGCCACTCGGCGCCACGCGTCATTTGCAGCATCATGGTCTCAAAAGCCTGCGCACCGCTGAAACGGTGGATCAGCGGCGCCTGCACGAGTTGCTGCAGGTTGAAGTGGCGACGCAGCACCACGTAGAGCACCAGGCCGCCGCCCAGGGCGGCCACACTCATCAGCAAGGCCAGATTGAAGCCGTGCCACACCGCCAGGTCGTACGCGGGCGTGGCCGCGCCCAGGGTGGCGACCACGGCCAGGTGCAACAGCGGCTCGATGCTCAAACCCGGGGCGATGCCCACCACCAGGCAGGTCAGCACCAGCAGCTCCACCGGCAAACGCATCAAGTGCGGCGGCTCGTGGGGGTCACGCGGCAGGTTCTGCGCTGGCGCGCCGAAAAACACCGAAATGAACCGCAGCGAGTACGCCACGCTGAACATGCCCATCGCCACCGCCGCGATCGACATCCACCAGTGGCGGTCGCCACCGACATGAATCGTCTCGGCGAAAAACATTTCTTTGGACAAAAAACCGTTGAGCAGCGGTACCCCCGCCATCGCCGCGCTGGCCACAATGGCCAGCGTGGCGGTGATCGGCAATTTGTGGCGCAGGCCGCGCAGCACCCGCAGGTCGCGGGTGCCCGACTCGTGGTCGATGATGCCAGCGGTCATGAACAACGACGCCTTGAAGACGGCGTGGTTAAGGATGTGGAAGATCGCCGCGACGATGGCCATCGGTGTGCCAATGCCGATCAGCACGGTGATCAAGCCCAGATGGCTGATGGTCGAATAGGCCAGCAAGCCCTTGAGGTCGTGCTGGAAGATGGCAATGAACGCGCCGAGCAACATCGTGCAGACCCCGGCGCCGCCAACGATCCAGGTCCACTCGGGCGTGCCCGCCAGCGTCGGCCACAGGCGCACCAGCAGAAACACCCCCGCCTTCACCATGGTGGCCGAATGCAGGTAGGACGACACCGGCGTGGGCGCCGCCATCGCGTGCGGCAGCCAGAAGTGGAAAGGAAATTGCGCGCTTTTGGTCAACGCACCGAGTGCGATCAGCACCAGTGCGGTCAGGTACAGGTCGTGGCCGCGAACGGCATCGCCCGCAGCCAGCACCACGTCAAGGTCGTAACTGCCAACGATGTGGCCCAACACCAGCACCCCGGCCAGCAGACACAGGCCGCCGGTGGCGGTGACGGTGAAGGCCATGCGCGCGCCACGGCGGGCGTCGGCGCGGTGGTGCCAGTAGCCGATCAGCAGGAAAGACGTGACGCTGGTCAACTCCCAGAACACAACCAGTTGCACCAGGTTGCCCGACAGCACCACCCCCAGCATCGAGCCCATGAAGGCAAGCAAAAAGGAAAAGAAGCGCGGCACCGGGTCGTCGGGCGACATGTAGTAGCGGGCGTACAGCACCACCAGCAGGCCGATCGCCAAGACCAGCATGGTGAACACCCATGCCAGACCGTCGACCCGCAGCACAAAATCGAGCCCTTGGGCCGGCAGCCAGGCGTACTCTTCGCGCAGCACCTCACCGCTGGCGATCTGTGGCAACAGCAAGCCCCCAATCACCAGTCCACACACCGTCACCCCAATGGCGAGCCAGGATTCCCGGTTGCGCGCGTCCTGCGGCATCAGCGCAGCCAACAGGCTGCCGATGAAGGGGACGAGGACGAGGGAGGAAAGCAGCATGAATCGTGATCAGTGGGCAGGTCAAGTGACTGGGTCGGGCAGAGTGTCGTCCGGCACGGCCCTGGATGGCGCAACCGCACAATGGTAACGATAGCACAGCGACCGATACACCCAGCTCAGGTGATGTAGTCGCCAGAGGCTTCCGGCTGAAACAAAACGGCCGTCAGCTTGGCGGACCGCACCTCACCCTGGGGCATCTGCCACACCACCGTGTCGCCAACGCGCCGGCCCAGCAACGCTGACCCGACGGGCGACAGAATCGAGATCAGCCCCTGGCCGGCGTCAGCGTTTGCCGGGTAACACAGGGTGATCCTTTGGCGCAGCGCCGAGCCGTCATGGACGATTTCGACCTGCGAGTTCATGGTGACAATGTCGGAGGCGATGTCCCGCGAGACAACCAGGTCGGCCGAGTTCAAATCCTCGGCCAGGTCTTCTGGCAGTTGGCCTCGGTTCATTTTTGAGAGGCGGGTGAAGTCGAGCTCGGTCAGCAGGCGCTGGCCAGAATGGGTCGTGAACATGAAATATCTCCATCAAGCGCGGCCAAAACCTGCTGATGCAGAGTCACGGCCACAATCGCGCTGAGCGGGTGCCCGGCGATAGATGGTTGCGCAAAAAAAGGAAAAGGTTTATCGCCGGGCGGGGGAATGTGCGACCGGCTGGTATGGCCAAATCTTGTGCACGTGCGCGCACCCACGATCACACCGGCTGTCGAACAAGCCGGTGGTGGTGGGGAGTCTGAGCGTGAACATCAGATGGGCCATAACTTCTGTTGCATCGCCGGATGATAGCAACATCGACCTGCCGACCCCGACATGACCGTCGCAGCGGGCCTGATGCCCCTCACGCCGCAGGTGAATCCATGGCCCGCACAAACGCCTCGAATTCCTGCAGGGGTAGCGGTCGACTGAACAGATAGCCCTGATAGCCAAGGCATCCCACACTGGCGAGGAAGTCGCGCTGTTCCTCCGATTCCACCCCCTCGGCGATCACCGACAAGCCCATGCTGTCGGCCAGGGCCACCACCATTTTGGCAATGGCCGCATCGTTGGCGTCGGTCGCGATGTTCCTGACAAAGCCCTGGTCAATTTTGAGCTGGTCCAGTGGCAAGCGCTTGAGGTAGGCCAGTGAGGAATACCCGGTCCCAAAGTCGTCCAGCGAGAAACTCACGCCTTTGTCTTTGAGCCGGCCCATCTTCAGGGTGACCTGTTCCACATCGTCGACCAGCATGCTCTCGGTCAGCTCCAGCTTCAGCCGGGCCGGGTTGGCGTCGGTGCGCGCCAGCACCTGCAGCACCTGCTCAACAAAATCCGGCGTGTGAAACTGTTTGGCGCTGACATTGACTGCCAGCGTGAGGGCGGCAAAGGCCGGCTGCGCCGCCCACCGGGTCAGTTGCAGACAGGCCGTTTCCATCACCCAAGAGCCCAGCGGCAAGATCAGGCCGTTGTCCTCAGCCAGGGGGATGAACTCCGCCGGCGACACCATGCCGCGTTGAGGGTGCCGCCAGCGCACCAGCACTTCGGCGCCGGTCAGCTTGTTCTGGGCGATCTGCGCCTGGTAATGCAGCACAAATTGGTGTTGTGACACCGCCTCGCGCAAATCCGCCTCCAGCTTGACGTGGGCGGTGACGGCGGTGCGCATCTCGGCGGTGAAAAAGCTGTAGGCATTGCGTCCTTGTTTCTTGGTCCAATGGGTGGCGGTGTCGGCGGCGCGCAGCAGGTCTTCCACCGACACGCCATCCTCCGGGTAGCGCGCAATCCCCAGGGATATGGTGGTCGAGATGGCGTGGCCTTCGAGGCGTACCGGCTCGGTCACCGCATCCAGCAGCCGTTGGATGACGCCCTGCACCACCGGGGCATCGGCATGGGTGATCAGAAACAGAAACTCGTCACTGCCCGAGCGGCACAGCGAGTCTGTGGCGGTCAGCACCGATTTGAGCCGTTCGCTCAGATGAACCAAAAACAAGTCGCCCGCGTGGTGCCCAAAACTGTCGTTGATCTGCCCGAAGTGGTCCAGGTCAAGGCAAATCACCGCCAGGGCCTGTCCATGGTCCTGCGATCGCTGGACTTCCAGCCGGGCATGGTCGATGAATTGCGCGCGGTTGGCCAGCCCGGTCAGCGCATCAAAATAAGACAGCTTCTGAATTCGCGATTCCGCCTCCTGGCGTTTGGTCAGGTCGCGGACAAAGACCGACAACAGGCCACCCTGATCGGCTTTGAAACTGGTACTGACCTCCACCGGCTTCATGTCTCCCGACTTGGTGCGATGGGCGGTCTCGAAGATATCTGCACCTTTGGCCATGATGGCTTCCATGCGCTGGGTGACGTCTTGGACTGACGCATGGGCATCCAGGTCCGCAATGTGCATGTGCAGCAGTTCCTGGCGGCTGTAACCAGAGAAGGCGACATAGGCATCGTTGACCTCCAGCAAACGACCTTCCCGGCTCACCAGCCAGAAGCCGTCCTGGGAGGTCTGAATCACCGTGCGGTATTTGGCCTCGCTCTCCCGTAAGGTGGCCAGGGTCAATTTTTGCTGGCCAACCAGGTCCATCCGGTCAAGTGCGTAGCCAATGTCCATGGCCATCTCACTGAGCAGGTTGAACATCTGGGTGTCAAACACCGCCTTATCAGGATGGTAAAGGCTGAGCAGCAGGTGGATCCGCCCAGCGCGAAACACCGGGAACGCGGCGTTGCTCGACCACCCAAAGCGTCGCACCGCGGCTTGCCACGGCGTCGTGATGGGGTCGGTGAAGTAATCGTTCACCACCGACGCTTGCCCGCTGCGCCAGGCCGAGCCACACAGGCCGTTGCCGTAGGGGCTGGCCGCATCGGCCGAAATCTGGATGCCTTGCAGAAAGTCGACGCCACTGCCAAACGCACTCACCACCTCAAAAGCCTGACTCTGCGGGTTGACCCGGCCAACCCAGGCCAGGCCAAACTGGCCATGTTCCACGGCGATCTGGCACACGCGGTTGAGCAGTTCGGTTTCGTCATGAACCGAAACGATGGTCTGGTTGGTTCGCGACAGGGCAGCGTAAATGTGGTTGAGGCGGCCCATCTCCACGTTGTGCGCGCTCATCGCCTGGGCCATGGTGTTGAAGCCCCGACCCAGTTGGGAGACTTCGTCATGGCCGCTGACTTCCACCCGGGCCGACAAATCACCATGCTGCAGGGCCAGCGCGGTCGCTTCAAGCTTGGCCAGACGGCGCGTGACCAGGCGTTGCATCAGACTGCCCAGCAGCAACAACAAAACCAGGTAGCCCAGCAGACGCGCCCCGGTCATTTGCAGCCAACGGGTCATGGCGTGTGATTGCAATTCACGCATCGGCACCTTCACGCTCAAGATGCCTCTCAACTCGCCCACCTGGTAGCCATACGCTTGTGAATAGGTGTCCCGGATCGATGGCGGTGCGTCGCCCTGCGCGCCGTGACACTTGAGGCAATAGGCCTCCGTCCACATCGGCGCGGTGAAGTGGTAATAGCTGTTGCCCGCGCTGTCCTTGATGTCTGACACCCGGTCAGGCGCCTCGGGGTTGGCCCGGAACCAGTTGATGGCCACCAGCTCATCGGCGTCGGCCTGGTTGCTCGGGCTGCGCGGGCGGTCTGACACATTGTTGAAGCGCAGCCCGGTTTTGAGCCAGTTGGGAAAGTCGTCTGAAATACGCGCCAACGCATGGGCCGGCAGAAAACCCAAGGTGCGCTCGTTCACTTCCAGGCCACTGGCCAGAAACTGCTGGTGGTACACCCGGCGCGTGGACATCAGCAAGGCCTGCACAATGCGTGCGTCGTTGTCGAGTTGCTGACGAATATCGGCCTGGATGGCGCGATACCCGTAAATCAGGTCTACCGCCATGATCATGGCGATCACCGCGCCAGAACCCAACCAGATTTTTGCCTGTAACTTCATGAGTGACTGGGATTGTGAAGCCAATGTGGCCGCCAGATTGTCGCCGCACTCACTACCATCGCCATACGCAGCACCGCCAGGCACGCCATCGCCAGCGACATCCGTTGGTACGGACGGTGCATTGTGTGATCCAATTTGCCTAGAAAAAAAGAACCCACAAGTTGGCCCCTGCTCAAGATGCCGGTCTGTTGACACGGCACACACCTTTCCTCGCTGAATTTATGCAATTTGAACTCTCCTTGATTCTTGCCTTGTGCGCGCTGGGGCTTTCGTCAGGTTTTTTGGCAGGGCTGCTGGGCATTGGCGGCGGCATGATCATGGTGCCCTTCATCTCAGCCATTCTCTCGAGCCGGGGTGTTGCGCCCGAACTGTCCATCAAGATGGCGATCGCCACCTCCATGGCAACCATTGTGTTCACCTCGGTCTCCAGCGTGCGTGCGCATCACCAACGCGGCGCCATCCGCTGGGAACTGGTCAGAGGCTTGGCCCCCGGTATCGTGCTGGGCGCTGCCATCGCCAGCGTCGGGGTTTTTTCTTTTTTGAAAGGCTCGGCCCTGGCGCTTTTCTTCGCGCTGTTTGTCAGCTTTTCGGCGACCCAGATGTTTCTGGACAAAAAGCCCGCACCCAGTCGTGCCGTGCCCGGCACGACTGGCTTGTTAGGGGCAGGATCGGTGATTGGCTTCCTGTCAGGCCTGGTGGGCGCGGGCGGTGGCTTTGTCAGCGTGCCCTTCATGACGTGGTGCAATGTGGCCATCCACAACGCTGTGGCGACATCGGCGGCCTTGGGTTTTCCGATCGCGCTGGCCAATGCGGTCGGTTACGTTCTGGGTGGCGCGGGTTTGTCCGAACGGCCGCCCTATTCCCTGGGCTATATCTGGTTGCCGGGCTTGCTGGTCATTGCCAGCTGCAGCGTTTTGACCGCGCCACTGGGTGCAGCAGCCGCCCACACCTTACCCGTCAAGCGGCTCAAACGGGTGTTTGCCAGCATTTTGTATCTGTTGGCAGCCTACATGCTGTACCGAGGGCTGATCACCTGGTGATGCCAGGTGCCAGACCCAGCCAGCCGCCTACGGCATCAGTTCCAGCATCAGCGCCACCCTGGCCTTCACGGGCGACAGGCCCTGCGAATCCACAAACGCGCTGTGGCGGGTCGGCAGCACCCTGCCGTTGGCACAACGTGTTGACCGCACCACCTTCACCCCGGCTTGTTGCGCCCGGCGCAACGCCGCCTCCAGGTCATGGTGCAAGGTACCGTTACCCGTCCCCGCCACCACCAGGCCGCGCAGCGGTGGAACCCCTGGCCAGGGCCTCAGCAAAGCGTCAACCACAGCCGCACTGCCACCGGCATAGTTCAAAACAATGTCAACGCGCGGCCAGGCGTCAGGTTGGGCGATGGTCATCCCATCTCTTCGCCATGTTTCACTGACAACGACAGGCCAATTTTTCAATAATCTGAGACGGCCTTCCTCAACAAAAGCCAAGGGGCCCGCATCGCCCGAGCTGAAGGCATCGAGTTGGTAGGTGTGGGCTTTTTGTACCTCCAGGGCGCCATGCACCACCCCGGCGCACACGGCCAGCACGCCACGTGCGCCAGAAGTCAGGGCCACCGCGACGGCGTCCATCAGGTTTTGCGGGCCGTCCGGATTCAGCGCCGAGGCAGGCCGCATGGCACACGTCAGGACCACAGGTTTGGCCTGGATCAGCGCCGACGGCAACACGGCATGCAGAAAAAAAGCGGTTTCTTCCAACGTGTCGGTGCCGTGGGTGATGACAACACCAATCACATCGGGTTGCGCCAGGTGATGTGCCACGCGCTGTGCCAATACCAGCCAGAGGTCAAAAGACATGTCTTTGCTGTCCACCTGCGCCACCTGTTCGCTGCCAAGCTGGCGCCCACACAACACCGTTTGCAGACCCGGCACAGCGTCCAGCAAGGCACCAACACTGAGCTGCGCCGCGGTGTAGCCAATGTTGTCCGCCGGGCTGGCGGCTGTGCCCGCGATGGTGCCACCAGTGCCCAGTACCCATACTTTGTTTGAACTTGGATCAAGTGCCACTTGCATGCTTTCAAAAACTGGTTAAAAATACAGTTACTGGACATCAAAACAGTAGTTTTATGACCAGCCGTGTTCGCCTCAAGCCACAAAAATGGAGTCGCCATGCTCAACCGCCCCAAACTGACCGACCGCCAGCAGCAGATCCTTGATCTTATCCAGAGCGCTATCGCGCGCACCGGGGCGCCGCCCACCCGGGCCGAAATCGCCACCGAACTGGGCTTCAAATCTGCCAATGCGGCCGAAGAGCACTTGCAAGCGCTGGCCCGCAAGGGTGCCATTGAGCTGGTCAGCGGCACCTCCCGGGGCATTCGGCTGCGTGGTGATGCGCTGCGCTCCATCAACGAGTCGCGCAACGCGCAGTTGGCATCGCCCTTGGCGGCCCTGGCCCAGCTGGCGCTGCCGCTGGTCGGCCGGGTGGCCGCTGGCTCACCCATCCTGGCGCAAGAGCATGTGGACCGCACCTACTACGTGGAAAGCAGCTTGTTTCAACGCAAACCCGACTACCTGCTGAAAGTGCGCGGCATGTCCATGCGTGACGCCGGCATCATGGACGGTGATTTGCTGGCGGTGCAAACCACGCGAGACGCCAAAAACGGCCAGATCGTGGTGGCCCGGCTGGGTGATGAAGTCACCGTCAAGCGCTTCATGCGCAACCACAACACCATCGAATTGCACCCGGAAAACCCGGACTACCAAACCATTCTGATCGAGCCGGGTGAGCCTTTCGAAATCGAAGGCCTGGCAGTTGGCCTGATCCGCAACACCATGCTGATGTAAACCGCTTCCCGCAGCCTTGCACCAGCCTCCGTCTTTGCCAGTCCGTCCGTGAAAGCCCACACCATGAACAACATGCAACGCACCTCGTCCCTCATCGTCTCGTTCGAGGCGTTGTGGCAGTGGCTGATGGTCAAACCAAGGCACCCCTCGCCCACCTACAAGCTCGTCAACACGCAGCGTATTGGCTCGCCAGCCAGGGCCAAGCCGTCAACCAGTCCGGCCAACCAGAATCACAAGCCGACGGGCATGGGCCAGAAACCTGCGTTCAGCCGATCAGTGCGGGTGTTGCAAGTGATGGACGCTGGCCAGAGCCCGGCGCAATCCGGACGCTTGCGAATCTCGGGCCGCATGGCGGATGTGTGCGCTGAGCTGGACCGACTGGCCGCCTGTGAGGTGCTGCAGCACTAACGACCCGTACGTCGGCACGCCGACCAGGATGGCCGCGTTTGTTACCGCCATTCCCAGCCCGGCGCTGATCAGATGGCGCTTGCCAAGGCACAATCGGCAGCATGAATATCGTGATCCTTGATGATTATCAGGATGCTGTGCGCAAATTGGCGTGTGCATCCAAGCTGGAGGCCTACCAAGCCAAGGTGTACACCAACACGGTCAAGGGTTTGGGCCAACTGACGGTTCGGCTCAAAGACGCTGACGTGATTGTGCTCAACCGTGAGCGCACCCATCTGCCCCGCGCCGTGATTGAAAAGCTGCCCAGACTGAAGCTGGTCGCACAAGCGGGCAGGATCGGCGCCCATCTGGATGTCAATGCCTGCACCGAACGTGGCATTGCCGTGGCAGACGGCACCGGCTCACCGGTCGCACCGGCAGAGCTGGCTTGGGCGCTGATCATGGCAGCCATGCGGCGTCTGCCGCAATACATTGGCAACCTCAAGCACGGTGTTTGGCAACAGTCAGGCCTGAAATCCGGTGCCATGCCTGTCAATTTTGGCTTGGGCACCACCCTGAGGGGCCGCACACTCGGCATTTGGGGCTATGGCCGGATTGGTCAACTGGTAGCGGGTTATGGGCGGGCCTTTGGCATGCGGGTGCTGATCTGGAGCCGGGCACCCTCGCGCGAGCGGGCTGCGCTGGACGGTTTTGAAGTAGCCAGTTCGCGAGAGGAATTGTTTGAACAGTCCGATGTGCTGTCGCTACACCTGCGGCTAAACGACGAAACAGCAGGCATCATCAGCGCGGAGGACCTGGCCACCATGAAACCCACCGCGCTGCTGGTCAACATTTCACGCGCCGAGCTGATCCAGCCTGACGCTCTGCTAGGTGCACTCAACCGCGGCCGCCCAGGCATGGCTGCAGTGGATGTTTACGAATCTGAACCCATATTGCAGGGCCACGCCCTGCTACGTCTGGAGAACTGCATATGCACGCCGCACATTGGTTACGTTGAACTCGACAGTTACGAAATGTACTTTGGCGCTGCATTTGACAACGTGGTGAACTTCATCAAGGGGCGCCCGACCAATATCGTGAACCCAGGCGCCCTGCAGGTCAGGCGCTGACATTGACCACGGCCCCGTTTGGGGCCATGTGCACACGGGTGCCAAAGAAGTGCGGGTTCACTTGCCGTAATTGGGCACCCCAGACCACAACTCATTCAGGTCCGGAAAGTTCCACTTCGCCGGGTCTTCACGACCGACAATCTTCTCCAGCGTGGAAGGCTGCGACAAATCCACCAGTCCGGGGACGATGCGCATGTTGGACTTGGTGGAGAAAAACACCTTGATGATGGGCATCGTGAGTGACTTGGGCGACTGCTCGGTCACGACGCCGATGCGACCTGAGCGCAGCCGCACCAGGGAGCCCACCGGGTAAATGCCCATGCTTTTGACAAAGCCCTGAAACACCTTCGGATCAAAATGGCCGTGCCATTCGGCCATGCGACGCAAGGACTCGGCGGGGTCCCAGCCAGACTTGTAGGGCCGGTTGGAAGTGATGGCGTCGTACACATCGCACACGGCGCCCATTTTGGAATAAAGACTGATCGCGTCACCCGCGAGCTTCTCGGGATAGCCGCTGCCGTCCACCTTTTCGTGGTGATGCAGCACCACATCCAGCGAGACGGCATCCACACCGCTGCTGGCCATGAGCATCTTGTAGCCTTCGGTGGGATGGGTGCGCATGATGTCAAACTCGGCATCGGTCAATTTGCCTGGTTTGTTAAGCACCTCCGTCGGCATGGCAACCTTGCCCATGTCGTGCAGCAAGCCGGCCAAGCCACAGGCGCGGGTCTGGGCCTCGTCCAGGCCAAGCTGTTTGGCCAGGGCCACCATCATGGCGCACACCGCTACCGAGTGCAGGTAGGTGTAGTCGTCCGCCGTTTTGAGCCGTGCCAAGCTGATGATGGCGCCGGGGTTGCGCGAGACCGAGTCCGAGATGTCTTCGACCAACTGCCGAGCGCCGCCAACGTCCACCGCTTTGCCCATCCGCACTTCTTCAAACATCGACACCACCGCCGCCTTGGCTTGCAGACAGATGCGGGCTGCGCGCTCCAGCTCCTGGTCGGCGGGTATGACGCCTGTCCCCGGCGGTGTCCTTGACTGCTCAGAGACGCTCGGTAGGGATCCGATTGTCGGATGGGTCTCTTCAACCACTTCGGCGACCACCGACACGCCTACAGGAACGTCCAAGCCTTTGCTGCAGTCAATCATCACCTCCTTGATGCTGCTGGCCAGAATCAAGTCCATGTCTTTGGGGTCTTTGAGAACGAAGCCGGTGCGCCAGAAAGGGTGGTCCATCCAGGAACCGCAAAACTCCTTGAGGTGCATCCCCAACTGGAGCTGGTCGACATGAATACGTTTGAGCATGTTTGTTATGGGGTCAGCGCCAACGAAGCGTCGGAACGAAAGTCATTCTGCGCGACTGACGACACCCAACTGTTTCACATCGCCCGCCACATCTGGCAGCAAGACATTGAGCCGTCGCGCCTTGTTGATGGGTGAACTGGCATCACGCGGGACACCCCCCATCACCAGCGCCGAGACGAGCGGCAAAACAGTTTTGGCATTTAAGAAAGAAATCAGCCACTGCCAAGTCAGATCCATGCGAAACAAGGGATCAATGACTTGAACGACGCGAGACGTAAATACCGCATGACGCCAGTCGACATCCGGATTTCGGGTCAATGCAAATGACGTGGTTTACGGCCCCCACCATGGCCCATGCCACTGGAGCCGCCGCCAGAACCACGCGGTGGCTTGCCCAGTTGCAACGAATTGACCAGGTCATCAAAACGTTGACTGAACAAACTGTCAATCGCGGCCACGACCCCGCCAAGCTCGGCGCCATCAAAGTGCCGCTCCATCAGGTTAACCACATCCTGAACCAGCAAATCGCGCTGCACCTGCATGATGGACGCCGGATCAGGACCGACAAACAACATGACAAAGTCATCGCGCGACTCGACATCTCCGGCGGCGTCTTCATCGTCTTCATCGTCGAACTCGGTGTCGTAAAACGTCACCTCGATGGCCGCCCCGGATTGCGCCACGTCGTTGAGATTCATGCACATTTCGTCCAGTGCCTGGCGGAAATCATCATCACCCTCCACCGTCCAGCACATCTGCAGAAGATGTTCCTGTGCGTCAAACTTGATACCCGGCTCGTCTTCATAAAAACTGCCCGCCGCTGCGGCCAACGATTTGGCACCGGCATACTTCCAAAGCGGCTTCAGAGTGTCTTGCAGATGTTCCAGCGTGACATCAGAGCGCAAGGCCACCTGACCATGGACATGGATTTCAAAGGGGGCGTTGTAACGTGCCATAGCGTGAGAGTTTAAATGGTGCCCGAGACCGGAATCGAACCGGTACGCCCGTTATTCACGAAGCGGCGGATTTTAAGTCCGATGTGTCTACCTATTTCACCACTCGGGCACAGCTGTATTGTGAAACAAAAAAGCCTCGCACGATCCACATGCAAGGCTTTGAGGGCATATCTGAGCACGTATCTGGAGGCGCGACCCAGAGTCGAACTGGGCTAGACGGATTTGCAATCCGTTGCATAACCGATTTGCTATCGCGCCAAAAACCATCACAAAAAAGGGAAGCATGGCTTCCCTTTTTAATATGGAGCGGGAAAAGAGTCTCGAACTCTCGACCTCAACCTTGGCAAGGTTGCGCTCTACCAACTGAGCTATTCCCGCGTGGATGCAAACCGAAATTCGCATCTTTAAAAAACCGATGGAGCGGGAAAAGAGTCTCGAACTCTCGACCTCAACCTTGGCAAGGTTGCGCTCTACCAACTGAGCTATTCCCGCGTCGTAAGCCCATGAGTATAGTACTAAAACAGGCCGATTTCGCTTTTTCTGTCAAAAACTTTATCAATGTTTGACGGCACCGGACAACTGCGCAGGAACAACCACCGACTCGGCCGGCGCAACAGAGACCGGTTCATCCTCAGGCAACGGCGTTGGCATGCGTTCCAGAGCAATTTCAAGCACTTTGTCGATCCAGCGCACCGGCACAATTTCAAGGCCATTCTTGACGTTTTCCGGGATGTCCTGCAAGTCCTTGGCATTTTCTTCCGGAATGATCACCGTCTTAACATTGCCACGCAAGGCCGCCAACAGTTTCTCTTTCAGGCCACCAATGGCGGTCACCTCACCGCGCAGGGTAATTTCACCGGTCATGGCCACGTCACAACGCACAGGAATACCCGTCATGGCGGACACAAACGCCGTGGTCATGGCGGCACCGGCACTCGGGCCGTCTTTGGGGGTGGCGCCATCAGGTACGTGGATATGGATGTCCTTCTTCTCAAAAAATTCATCCTTGATGCCCAGCCGGTGCGAGCGACTGCGCACCACCGTGCGCGCTGCCTCCACAGACTCTTTCATCACATCACCCAAAGAGCCGGTCCGGGTGATCACACCCTTGCCCGGCATCATGGCCGCCTCGATGGTCAGCAAGTCGCCACCCACTTCGGTCCAAGCCAAGCCGACCACTTGTCCAACCTGATTTTTTTTCTCAGCGCGGCCATAGTCATACTTGCGAACACCCAAGAAATCGTTCAGGTTTCCACCCGTGACCGTGACAAGGCCAGTCATCTTCTTGAGTTGCAGGCCTTTGACCACCTTGCGGCAAATTTTGGAGATTTCACGCTCCAGAGAACGCACCCCGGCTTCACGTGTGTAGTAACGCACGATGTCGCGGACCGCCTCTTCCGTTATAAGCAGCTCGGACTCTTTCACGCCATTGTTCGTCAGCTGTTTTGGCAACAGATACTTGAGGGCAATGTTGGTCTTTTCGTCTTCGGTGTAGCCCGCCAGACGGATCACCTCCATACGGTCCAACAAGGCTGGCGGAATGTTCATGGAATTGGACGTGGCCACAAACATCACATCACTCAAATCGAAGTCCACCTCGACGTAGTGGTCGCCAAACTTGTGGTTTTGCTCAGGGTCCAGTACCTCCAGCAGGGCACTGGAAGGGTCACCCCGGAAGTCCGTTCCCAGCTTGTCTATTTCATCAAGCAAAAACAAAGGGTTGCGCGTGCCCACCTTGGACAGGCTTTGCAACACTTTGCCCGGCATGGCACCGATATAGGTGCGTCGATGACCCCGAATTTCTGCCTCGTCGCGCATGCCACCCAAGGCCATGCGCACGTATTTGCGACCCGTTGCCTTGGCGATCGACTGGCCCAACGACGTCTTGCCGACACCGGGTGGCCCAACCAGGCACAGAATCGGCGCCTTGACCTTGTCCACACGCTGCTGCACCGCAAGATATTCCAGAATGCGGTCTTTGACTTTGTCCAGCCCGTAGTGGTCTTCGTTCAGGACGGCTTCGGCATTGGCGAGATTGTGCTTGATCTTGGTTTTGATCGCCCAGGGCAGGCCGATCAACACATCGATGTAATTGCGAACCACCGTGGCTTCAGCCGACATCGGCGACATCAGCTTGAGCTTCTTCAACTCGGCCTCGACCTTTTTCAAGGCCTCCTTGGGCATTTTGGCGGCTTTGATCTTTTTTTCGATCTCTTCGATATCCGCACCGTCTTCGCCCTCACCCAACTCCTTTTGAATGGCTTTCACTTGCTCATTCAAATAGAAGTCGCGCTGGTTTTTTTCCATTTGGCGCTTGACCCGGCCACGGATCTTCTTGTCAACATTCAGGATGTCAACTTCTCGCTCGATCTGCCCATACAGGTTTTCCAGGCGCTCCTTGATGCTGGAGAGCTCCAGCACCGCCTGTTTGCTGTCAAGCTTCAATGGCAGATGGGCGGCGATGGTATCGGTCATGCGCCCCGGATCATCAATGCTGGAAATGGAGGTCAGGATTTCCGGTGGAATCTTCTTGTTGAGTTTGACGTATTGGTCAAACTGCTGCATCACCGCACGACGCAAGGCTTCAATCTCGCTGGCCTTGCTTTTTGACTTGGTCTCCGGCTCGGTGACCACTTCCACGGGTGTGATGCTGGCGACAAAGTAAGACTCACCATCTTCCACCTTGGTCACCAATGCGCGTTGCTGCCCCTCCACCAGCACTTTGACCGTGCCATCAGGCAGCTTCAACATCTGCAAAATGGTGGAAATGCAGCCGACATCAAACATGTCAGTGACCAGCGGATCGTCCTTGGCGGCAGCTTTTTGCGCCACCAGCATGATGCGCCGGTCGGTGGCCATGGCGGCTTCCAGCGCCTTGATGCTCTTGGGCCTGCCGACAAACAGGGGGATAACCATGTGCGGAAACACCACCACATCGCGCAGGGGCAGCAGTGGCAGGTCAAGGGGATCAGCAGGTAATGGTGAGTGGCCAGACATAAAACATCCTTTGGTTACCTGACGGATATGGGGAACCGTGGCCGCATTTCAAGCGGCCAGTTCATTATCAGCAAACCGTGCCAATACGGTAGGGACAAAAAATCCCTGGAAGACCGACCAAATCAAGCCTTCTTCGCGACGTCGCGGTAGACCAGCAAGGGCGCCTTGTTGTCGTCGATGGTGGATTCGTCCAGCACCACTTTTTCTACGTTGGAGGTGTTGGGCAGGTCAAACATGGTGTCGATCAGCGCCAGTTCCAGAATCGAGCGCAGCCCACGGGCGCCGGTCTTGCGCGCCAAAGCCTTCTTGGCAATGGCCTTCAGGGCGGAGGGCCGAATCTCCAGATCCACCCCTTCCATGGCCAGCAACTTGCTGTACTGCTTGACCAGGGCATTCTTCGGCTCGGTCAGAATTTGCACCAGCGTTTCTTCGCTGAGTTCACCCAGCGTCGCCACCACTGGCATCCGACCCACCAGCTCAGGAATCAGACCAAACTTGATCAGATCTTCCGGCTCGACTTCCTTGAACACCTCGGTCAGGTTGCGGTTTTGCTTGCTTTTGACAGCGGCGCCGAAACCCATGCCTGACGATTCGGTGCGGTTGTCGATCACTTTTTCCAACCCAGCAAACGCGCCGCCACAGATGAACAAAATGTTGGTGGTGTCCACCTGCACAAAGTCCTGGTTGGGATGCTTGCGTCCACCCTGCGGCGGCACACTCGCCATGGTGCCTTCAATCAGCTTGAGCAAAGCCTGCTGCACACCTTCGCCCGACACGTCACGCGTGATGGACGGGTTGTCGGACTTGCGCGAGATCTTGTCAATTTCGTCAATGTAAACAATGCCGCGCTGCGCCCGCTCCACCTCATAGTTGCAGCTCTGCAGCAGCTTGAGGACGATGTTTTCCACGTCTTCGCCCACGTAACCCGCTTCGGTCAAGGTGGTGGCATCGGCCATGACAAACGGCACATCCAGCATGCGCGCCAGGGTCTGCGCCAGCAGCGTCTTGCCGGAACCCGTGGGACCAATCAGCAAGATATTGCTTTTGGACAACTCCACATCGTCCTTGCTGGACTTTTCCTGGTGCTTGAGACGTTTGTAGTGGTTGTAAACCGCTACCGCCAGAATGCGCTTGGCGGGTTCTTGACCAATGACATAGTTATCCAGATTGGCTTTGATCTCGGCTGGCGTCGGCAACGCGTCTTGACCCACCGCCTCGGTGGAGGGCGGCAATTCATCGCGGATGATTTCATTGCACAGGTCAATACACTCATCACAAACGAAGACCGACGGACCCGCAATCAGTTTTTTGACTTCGTGCTGGCTTTTGCCGCAAAACGAGCAATACAGCGTCTTTTCGCCAGAGGAGCCTTTTTTCTCGGCCATGTGAACTACGCCCTTTTTGAGATAACCTGGTCAATCAGACCATATTCCTTGGATTCGTCGGCGGACATGTAATAGTCGCGCTCGGTGTCGCGCTCAACGCGTTCCAGCGGTTGCCCGGTGCGCTCTGCCAGGATCTTGTTGAGCTGCTCACGGGTTTTCAGGATTTCACGCGCCTGGATTTCAATTTCTGTGGCCTGACCCTGGCTGCCGCCCGAGGGCTGGTGAATCATGATCTTGGAGTTGGGCAGCGAAAAGCGCTTGCCTTTTTCACCCGCGGCCAGCAAAAACGCGCCCATGCTAGCGGCGAAACCTGTGCAAAGCGTGGAGACCTGCGGCTTGATGAAGTTCATGGTGTCAAAAATCGCCATGCCGGCGCTCACCGATCCACCGGGCGAGTTGATGTAGAACGAAATGTCCTTGTCCGGGTTTTCACTTTCCAGAAACAACAATTGCGCCACCACCAGATTGGCCACATGGTCATTGACCGGGCCCACCAGAAAAATCACACGCTCCTTGAGCAAACGTGAATAAATGTCGTACGAACGCTCGCCACGACCCGACTGCTCAATCACCATGGGCACCATGCCCAGATTCTGTATGTTCATTGCGCTCCCGCGAAGGTTGGGTTGATTCTGAAAAAACTGGTGCTACTGTAGCCAAAAACTCAAGCCACCAATGAAATGGGGCTTGTTTGTCTGACCACAAGCCAGACCCCAAGCCCCAATTTGAAGGTTACCAGCGGTTTACGCCTGGTTTTGCGCCATCAACTCGTCAAAACCCACTGCTTTTTCAGTGACTTTGGCCTTGGAGAGCACAAAGTCGGTCACGTTGTTTTCAAGGACGATGGCTTCCACTTCGGCCAGGCGCTTGTTGTCGCTGAAATACCATTTAGCCACTTCAGCGGGCTTTTCGTAGCTGGCAGCCAGCTCATCCACGTGCGCCTTGATCTGCTCCATCTTGGCCTGCAGGCTGTTGGCACGCACCAGCTCAGCCACCACCAGACCCAAACGCACACGGCGCTCGGCTTGTGGGCGGAACACATCGTCAGGAATGGCCACCTTGTCTGCATCCTTGATACCGCGTTGTTTCAAGTCAGCGCGCGCACCTTCCAGTAAACGACCGATTTCAGCCTGCACACTGGCGTTAGGCAGGTCCAGCTCAGCCTTGGCCACCAGCGCATCCATCACGGCGGTCTTGTTGCGCGCCAGTAGGCGGAACTTGACTTCGCGCTCCAGATTCTTCTTGATGTCAGCGCGCAGGCCCTCGACGGTGCCGTCTTCAATGCCCAGGGATTTGGCGAGAGCGCCGTCCACTTCAGGCAGGTGCGCAGCTTCCATCTTCTTGACCGTGACCAGGAAGTCAGCGGTTTTGCCAGCGACATCCTTGCCGTGGTAGTCCGCCGGGAAAGCCAGCGGGAAGGTTTTGCTTTCGCCGGTTTTCAGACCGAGCGTGGCTTCTTCAAATTCCTTGAGCATCTGGCCGTCACCCAGGATGAACTGGAAGTCTTGCGCCTTGCCGCCGTCAAACGGTTCACCGTCAATTTTTCCTTCAAAATCAACCGTCACGCGGTCACCCGTGGCGGCTTGGGCGTCGTGCGGGCGTTGCGAGAAAGTGCGGCGCTGCTTGCGCAAAATGTCCAGGGTTTTGTCGATGGCCGCATCAGTGACTTCGGTGGTGATTTTTTCGACTTCAGCCGTTTCCAGATCACCGATCTTGACGTCCGGATAGACCTCAAACACCGCTTCAAACGTCAGTTCGCCCTCAGGCGCACCTTCTTTTTCGTTGATCTTGGGCTGACCGGCCACCCGCAACTGCGCTTCGCTGGCAGCGTTGAAAAACGCCTCACCGACCTTGTCGTTCATCACTTCATACTGAACCGAGTAGCCGTAACGCTGCGCCACCACATTCATGGGCACCTTGCCGGGACGGAAACCGTCCATCTTGACGGTGCGTGCCATCTTCTTCAGGCGCGCGGTCACTTCCGACTGAATGGCGGCAAGGGGCAGGCTCAACGTCATCTTGCGTTCGAGCTTCTCGAGAGTTTCTACAGCTACGGCCATCTTTTATCTCCAAAAATATGAGTGGTGCGCGGGGCGGGACTCGAACCCGCACACTGTTGCCAGCGTCAGGACCTAAACCTGGTGCGTCTACCAATTTCGCCACCCGCGCAAATTAAAGGGGGCTGGTAAAAACCGCCCCCAGAAATTGGTCAGCCACAGATTTTAACCTGAGGCACGGCGCCCATCCGTCTGCGGCCCCCGCATAAATCCGCAGAAACTGCGCCCGGGGCTATTTGCTGTGCGGTGTGACGCGAAACCAGGCCGCATACATGGCGGGCAAGGCCAGCAGGGTCAGCACCGTAGCCACGATCAAGCCGCCCATGATGGCCACCGCCATCGGCCCCCAGAACACCGAGCGCGACAGCGGAATCATGGCCAGCACGGCAGCGGCGGCGGTCAGCACAATCGGGCGCAGCCGCCGCACGGCAGACTCCACAATGGCTTCCCAAGCGGGCACGCCGCGGCTGCGATCCTGTTCAATCTGGTCGATCAAAATGACCGAGTTGCGCTGGATCATGCCCATCAGCGCAATCACCCCCAGCAGCGCCACAAAGCCAAACGGCCGGTTCAGCAACAACAAGGCCGCCGCCACACCCGCAATGCCCAGGGGTCCGGTCAAAAACACCAGCAGTGCCCGGCTGAAGCTGTGCAGCTGCAGCATCAGCAGCGTGAAGGTGATGAACAGCATGACCGGAACGCCTGCCGCGATGGCCGACGAGCCCTTGGCGCTTTCGGCCACGGCACCCGCCACGTCAATACGGTAGCCGCCGTGCCCGGCCTGTGCCCATTTAGCCTCCAGCGCTTTGAGTTCTGGCAGCAGCTCATTGGTGACCGTGGCACCTTGCATGCCGTCGACGATGTCGCTTTGCACCGTGATGGCGTAGTCACGCCCTTCGCGCCACAACAGGCCCGGCTCCCAGGTGAACACCGGCTTGGCGATTTGCGTGAGCGGCACGGCCTGGCCGGAAGCGGTGGGCAAATAGGCGTTGGCGATGTCGCTGATGGCGTGGCGCTCGCTCAAGGGCTGGCGCAGCACGATGTCGATCAGCTTGTCACCCTCACGGAATTGCCCCACGGTGGTGCCGTTGAGCAGCGTCTTGGCCGCCTGGGCAATCGATTGGCTGGTGACACCCAGCGCCCGCGCCTTGGTCTGGTCCACCTCCAGCCGCATGACTTTCACTGACTCGTTCCAGTTGTCATTGACGCCACGGGTATGGCTGCTTTGCCGCATCACGGCCTTCACCTCGTCAGCCATCAGGCGCAGCACCTGCGGGTCCAGCCCGATCACCCGGAACTGCACCGGGTAGGGCACCGGCGGGCCATTGGCCAGCAGCTTGACGCGGCCACGCACCTCGGGGAACTCCTGCGCCAGGATGGCTGGCAAGCGCTTGCGCAACACCTCGCGGGTGGCCAGATCCTGCGGCAACACAATCAGTTGCGACACATTGGTTTGCGGGAACACCTGGTCCAGCGGCAAATAAAAACGCGGCACGCCCGAGCCCACCCATTGCGCCACGCTTTGCACACCCGGCTCTTGCAACACGCGGGCTTCCACCCGTTTGGCCACTTCTTCGGTGTTGGCAAAGGCGGTGCCTTCGGGCGACCACAGGTCCACCGTGATCTCAGGGCGCACCGAGTCAGGGAAGAACTGCTGCTGCACCCGGCTCATGCCAAACAGACCCGCGCCAAACAGCGCCAGCGTCACACAGATGGTGAGCCAGCGATGCCGCACACAGGTATTCACCGCGCCGCGAAACCAGTTGTAGAACGGCGTGTCGTACATGTCATGCACTTCGCCGTGCGCCAGCGGCGTATCACCTTCGGTGTGGGCCACCACATGCGGCGGGGTCTTGAGCAGGCGCACCCCCAAGTAGGGCACAAAGTACACCGACACGATCCAGCTCAAGCACAGCGCAATCACCGTCACCGCAAAAATGGCAAAGGTGTATTCACCCACCGTGCTTTTGGCAATGCCAATCGGCAAAAAACCCGCAGCGGTGATCAGCGTACCGGTGAGCATCGGCATGGCGGTCACTTCGTAGGCAAAGGTGGCGGCGCGCACCTTGTCGAAGCCTTCCTCCATCTTGCGCACCATCATCTCCACTGCAATGATGGCGTCGTCCACCAGCAGGCCCAGCGCAATGATCAGCGAACCGAGCGAGATCTTGTGCAGCCCAATGCCCCAGTAATGCATGGCCAGAAAGGTCATCGCCAGCACCAGCGGAATGGTGATGCCCACCACCAGCCCGGGGCGCATGTCCAGCGTCCAACGGCGCAAAAACGGGTGATGACCGGGTCGCTTGTGCAAGCCCAGGCTCAGGAAACTCACTGCCAGCACAATCGCCACCGCCTCGATCAGCACCTTCACAAATTCGTTGACCGAGGTGGCTACGGACGTCGGCTGGTCCTGAATCTGCCCCAATGTCACACCGGCGGGCAGGGTTTGCTCAATGCGGTCGGTGGCCACTTTCAGGGCCTTGCCCAGCGCAATGATGTCGCCGCCCTTGGCCATGGAGACGCCCAGCGCCAGCACCTCCTGCCCCTGAAAACGCACTTTCACCGTGGGCGGATCAACATACCCGCGCGTGATCTGGGCAATATCGCCCAGCCGGATCTGCCGACTGGCGCCCTTGATGGGCATGGCGGCCAGGTCGTCGATGGCCGTGAACTGGCCCGCCACCCGCACCTGCACCACGTCCAGCGGGGTTTGCACGCTACCGGCGGGCTCGATGGCGTTTTGCTGGCTCAGCTGCGCCAGCACCGCGTTCATGTCCAGACCCAGCTGCGCCAGGCGCTTTTGCGAGATCTCGACAAACACCTTTTCGTCCTGCGCGCCAAACAGCTCGACCTTGGCCACATCGGGCACCCGCAGCAGCTGCTGGCGCACCTCATCGGCAAAGGTTTTCTGCTCGGCATAACTGAAGCCCGGCGCCTGCAGCGCATAGATCACGCCAAACACGTCACCAAAATCGTCGTTGAAAAACGGCCCCTGCACCCCTTGCGGCAAGCTGCCGCGCATATCACCAATGCGTTTGCGCGTCTGGTACCAGACGTTGGCCACGTCGGGCCCGCGCGCATAGTCCTTGATCTGAAAGATGATTTGCGACTCACCCGGCTTGGAATAGCTGCGGATGGTGTCGGCGTACGGCACCTCCTGCAGCGTGCGCTCCAGCTTGTCGGTGACCTGCTCGGCCACCTGCTGGGCGCTGGCACCGGGCCAATAGGCGCGCACCACCATGGCGCGGAAGGTGAACGGCGGGTCTTCGTCCTGACCCAGCTGGAAGTAGCTGAATGCCCCCAGCACCATCAACACAACCATCAGAAACCGCGTCAGCGGCGCATGTTCCAGCGCCCAGCGCGACAGGTTGAACCCTTTCTCAGGGTGCAGATGTAGATCAGTCATACCGACCTCACTGCGCCGCGGGCGCCACACCTGGGGCTGGCGCTGCGCCTGCCGGTGCCGCACCACTGATCGCTGTCTGGGCCTGACTGGTCAGGGCTGGCGCCGCATTGGGTTTGTAAACCGTGACCTTCTGGCCCGGGGTCAACACATGCACCCCGGCGGCCACCACCAACATGCCCGGCGTCAGGCCGCTGGCAATCACCACCTCATTGCCATCGGCGGTGGCCACCTGCACCGGCTGCAGCTTGACCGTCATGGTGGCGCGGTCCAGCACCCAGACCACCGTGGTTTGTCCCTCACGGCGCAGCGCGGTGGTCGGGAGTTTGATGACTGGTGCACCGGTCTGCTGCAGGCCCGCAGGAACCACCGACACGGTGCTGCCAAGCGCCCAAACACTGCCAGCAGGCAAAGCCGCCTTGACGGCAAAGGTGCGCGTCACCGGGTCGGCACTGGCCGCCACCTCGCGCACGGTGGCGTTCTCGACCTCAGGGCCCGCCCAGGCGCGCACGGCCACCTGCGAGCCCACCTTGATCGCAGCGACTTTGTCTTCCGGCACGGCAAACACCACGTCCCGCGCACCGTCCTGCGCCAGTTGCACCACGGGCGTGCCAGCGGCCACCACCTGGCCCACCTCGGCCAGCACGGCGGTCACAACACCGGGGCGGTCCGCCACCAGATTGGCATAACCGGCCTGGTTGGCCTGGGCCGCGCCCTGCGACTGCGCCACGTCCAGCTGCGCCTGGGCGGCTTTCAGGCTGGTTTCGCGCCGCTCCAGCTCAGCGCCGCTGATGAAGTTCTGCTCTTTCAGGGCCTGGTAACGCTTGAAGTCTGCGGCTGCCAAATCGCGGTTGGTGCGGGCGGCGGCGATCTGGGCGGCGGCGGCGTCAGCGGCCAGCTTCAGGTCTTGTGGGTCCAGCCGCGCCAGCACCTGCCCGGCCTTGACAGACTGGCCCGGCTCCACCGCGCGCTCGGTCAGCTTGCCACCCACCCTGAACCCCAAGCGCGAATCGACGCGGGCCCGCACCTCGGCGGCATATTCCCGCGAGGCCGTCACTGGCTGCACCCCCACTGTGACAATCTTGACCGCACGAATCGGCTCCTCGGGCGGCGCCGCTTTGGAGCACGCCAGCAGCATGGAGGCTGACGCTATAGTCAGGCTCCAGCCCAGCGACCGGGTGAAAAATGGCAAGGGATGCATGACGACACTTTCAGAGACAGATAGATTACTGACCAATTGGTTATTAATTTTAAAGACTTCGCTTTGGCTGTCAGTTTGAATCGCCACCTCCAGCCAGCCCCCACACCATGACCCACCCCACCCCGCTCACCGACCAAGCCGCCGCACCGGGGGCACCACCCGTCACGCATTACGAAAATTTTCCGGTGGCGTCCATTTTGTGCCCGGCGCATTTGCGCCCGGCCATCATGGCCATCTACCACTTTGCCCGCACCGCCGATGATCTGGCCGACGAAGGCACGGCTGACACGGCCACCCGCCTGGCCGATCTGCAAGCCTACCGAGCCGATCTGCTGGCGGCTGCCAGCGGCCAGAGCGGCAGTGGCCGCTGGGCCAGCGTGTTTGGCCCCCTGCAGCATAGCCTGCAAGCGCACCAACTGCCTGTGTGTTGGCTCACCGACCTGCTGGACGCCTTTGCGCAGGATGTGCGCTACACCGCCGAACAGCGCCGTTACACCAACGACGCCGAACTGCTGGACTATTGCCGACGCTCCGCCAACCCGATCGGGCGCTTGCTGCTGCACTTGCACGGTGTCCAGGACCAAACGTCTCTGGCCGAGAGCGACCTGATCTGCAGCGCGCTGCAACTGATCAACTTCTGGCAGGACGTGAGCGTGGACGCGGCACGCGGGCGCTGGTACATCACACAGGAAGCGATGGCGCGCTTTGGCGTGACCGACGCAGATTTTTCTCCCGCCAGCCGTTCTGAACGTGCTGTGCAGTTGATGTCAGCCAACACAAGCTGTGCCAGGGCCATGATGCTCAAAGGGTCTGCCCTGCCCGCCAAAGTGCCTGGCCGTGCGGGCTGGGAACTGCGGTTGGTGGTGCAAGGCGGCCTGCGCATCCTGGACAAGATCGAGGCCATGGGACACGTCACTTGGCAAAAGCGCCCCAAACTCACGGCCTGGGATGTGCCGGTGATGCTGTGGCGGGCGTTGTGGATGTAGGCGTTTGCTGACAATGGCAAAGCTGCAAGCCCTCACCCTGACCCTCTCCCAGAGGGAGAGGGAAAAAGCCCGCTGCACCCTGCACCGGGTTGCCCCCGTCACGGTGCCTCAACGCCCCGTTTAAACTCGGCCACCACTCGCCGCACCCCATGACCCCCCAAGACTACGTCCAGCAAAAAGCCGCTGCCTCCGGCAGCAGTTTTTACTACGCCTTTTTGTTCCTGCCGCCGCCCAAACGCGCCGCCATCACCGCGTTTTATGCGTTTTGCCGCGAGGTGGACGACGTGGTGGATGACGCCACCGACATCGGCGTGGCCGCCACCAAACTGGCCTGGTGGCAACAAGAGGTGACCAAAGCCTACGCCGGCCAGCCCAGCCACCCGGTGATGCAGGCGCTGATGCCGATTGCCAAAGACTTCGCCATCGAGCAGCGCCATTTGCAGGCCGTCATCGAAGGCTGCCAGATGGACCTGAACCAGACCCGCTACCTGGACTACGTCGCCCTGTCGCGCTACTGCCACTTGGTGGCCGGTGTGGTGGGCGAAGTGGCGGCGCAGATTTTTGGCCAGACGCAGGCGCAAACCACCGCCTACGCGCACACCCTGGGCCAGGCGCTGCAGCTCACCAACATCATCCGCGACGTGGGTGAAGACGCCATGCGCGGGCGCATTTACCTGCCCATGAACGAGTTGAAACAATTTGGCGTGACCGCGCAAGAGATCCTGAACCGCAGCTACTCCGACCGGTTCACCGCGCTGATGCAGTTCCAGGCGCAGCGCGCGCAGGGGCTGTATGACCAGGCTTTCGAGTTGCTGAGCGCGGATGACCGGCGCAGCCAAAAGCCCGGCCTGATGATGGCCAGCATCTACCGCGCGCTGCTCGGCGAGATCGAGCGCGAGCAGTTCAAGGTGCTGCACCAGCGCATCAGCCTCACCCCCCTGCGCAAGTTCTGGCTGGCCTGGCGGGTGCAAGCGCTGGGGCGGCTGTAGCGCGCGTGGCGGTGGGGCCTGGTATGAACATCGCCATCGTCGGGGGGGGCTGGGCCGGTTTTGCGGCAGCAGTGACGGCCCGCCAAAACGGTCACAGCGTGACGGTTTTCGAAGCATCCGAGACTTTAGGCGGAAGGGCCAGAGCCATCCAGAGCAGCTTGCCCGATGGCACGCCCGTGACGCTGGACAACGGCCAGCACATCCTGATTGGCGCCTACCGCGACAGCCTGCGCTTGATGCGCACGGTGGGTGTTGACCCGCAGCAGACGCTGCTGGACCTGCCGATGCGGCTGACGTTTCCCGATGGCCGCGGCATCCGTTTCCCCAACTGGCCGACACCGCTGGATGCGCTGGGCGGCATGTTGGGTGCCCGCGGCTGGTCGCTGGCGGACAAGGTTTCGCTGCTGCGCGCGGCATGGCGCTGGCGCTGGCAAGGCTTTGCCTGTGACGCCACCCACAGCGTGGCTGACCTGTGCCAGGCCGTCACGCCGCGCATCCGGGCCGAGCTGATCGAGCCGCTGTGTGTGTCGGCCTTGAACACACCGGCCGACCAAGCCAGCGCGACGGTGTTCCTGCGGGTGCTGCGCGACGCGCTGTTTGGCACCGCCGGCGGCTCGCACCTGTTGCTGCCCACCACCGACCTGGGTGCGCTGTTTCCAGATGCCGCGGCGAACTGGGTCCGCCAGCATGGCGGGCGGGTGATCTGCAAGGCACGCGTCGACCATTTGGCGCCCGCGACGCCGCACAGCGATCGCCCCGGCCACACGCCCTGGCGGCTGGCTGGCCCGAGCCTGGGTGACCTGGCAGGTGCGCCCTTTGACGCCGTCATCTGGGCCACGTCTGCCTCCCACGCGGCCCAAGCCGTGATGCACGTCGCGCAAGCAGCGCCTGACCGCCTGGCGAATGACCTGCGCCGCTGGGCACACACCGCACAGGCGCTGCGCTTTGAGGCCATCACCACGGTGTACGCCTGGTCGGCCAGCGCCCGGCTGGCGCTGCCCATGCTGGCATTACGAAACTCCGCCGAGCACCCGGCGCAGTTTGTGTTTGACCGGGCCGCCCTGGGTGGCCCGGCCGGCCTGTTGGCGTTTGTGGTGAGCGCGTCCACCGGCGACCGGGCCACGCTGCAGGCGCAGGTGCTGGCACAAGCCCAAGCGCAGTTGGGCTTGACGCTGCAGCCGGTGCAAACCGTGGTGGAAAAACGCGCCACCTTTGCCTGCACGCCCGCCCTGGAGCGCCCCGCGCAGCACATCGCACCAGGATTGCTGGCGTGTGGCGACTATGTGGCCGGCCCCTACCCGGCCACGCTGGAAGGTGCGGTGCTCAGCGGCATCGACGCCGCGCGGCGGCTGTGAGCCAAGCGACGAAATGCGCCGGGCACGGCTCACCGCCGCCAAAGCGCCCTTTATGATGCGGCGATGAACCGGACTTTTTTTACCATCACCCCATGAAACCGGCCCTCAAGATCACTGCCGGGCTGTTGCTGGCCGTGCTGCTGCTGACCGTGGGTGGCGGTTTTTGGTACGTGGCCACCAAAAAGCCCCAACGCTCGGGCGAGGTCAACCTGACCCGGCTCAGCGCCCCGGTCAGCGTGCGGTACGACGAGCGTGGCGTGCCGCACATCCAAGCGGCCAACGAAGCCGACCTGTACCGGGCGCTGGGTTATGTGCATGCGCAAGACCGGCTGTTTCAGATGGAGATGGTGCGCCGCCTGGCGCAAGGTGAACTGGCCGAGGTGCTGGGCCCCAAGCTGGTCAACGTGGACAAGTTGTTTCGCACCCTGCGCCTGCGTGAACACGCCGCCAAAGTGGCTGCCGCGCTGGACACCAACAGCCCGGCGGTCAAGGCCCAGCTGGCGTATCTGGACGGCATCAACCAGTTTCAGGCCAACCACCCGGCGCCGATGGAGTTTGACCTGATCGGCATCCCGAAACGCCCTTTTACCCTGCAGGACACGGTGGCCGTCTCGGGCTACCTGGCCTACAGCTTTGCCGCCGCCTTCAAGACCGAGCCGGTGCTGACCTATGTGCGCGACGAGCTCGGCGACGACTACCTGGCCATTTTTGACCTGGAATGGCACCCGCTGGGCGTGTTGAACCAACCAACCGCTGCCGCGACGCCACCCGACTGGCAAGCGCTGGCCCGGCTGGCCGAAGTGAGCCGCGAGGTGCAAGACCTGGCTGGCGTGCCGCTGTTTGAGGGCAGCAACGCCTGGGCCGTGTCGGGCCAACGCAGCTCCAGAGGCAAGCCGCTGCTGGCCGGTGACCCGCACATCGGGTTTGCCGTGCCCTCGGTCTGGTACGAGGCGCACCTGAGCGCCCCCGGGTTTGAGTTGTACGGGCATTTTCAGGCGCTCAACTCGTCCGCCCTGCTGGGGCACAACAACCGGTTTGGCTGGAGTCTGACCATGTTCCAGAACGATGACCTGGACCTGATCAGCTTGCGCACCAACCCCAACAACCGCAACCAGGTGGCGCATTTGGGCGAGTGGGTGGACCTGCAAACCACGCAGGAAGTCATTCAGGTCAAAGGCGCCAAACCCGTCACGCTGAACTTGCAACGCGCGCCACAAGGCCCGGTGATCACCAGCGCCTTCCAGGACAGCCTGGGCACCAAGCCGATGGCCATGTGGTGGGCGTTTCTGGAAACCGATAACCCGGTGCTGGAGGCGTTTTACGCGCTCAACCGGGCCGACACGCTGCCCAAGGCGCGGGCAGCGGCCAGCCAGATCCACGCGCCCGGCTTGAACATCGTCTGGGCCAATGCCAGCGGCGACATCGGCTACTGGGCCGCCGCCAAGTTGCCAATCCGCCCGACCGGGGTGCAATCCATGTTCATCCTCGACGGGGAGGAAGAAGAATCCGACAAGCTGGGCTTTTACCGCTTCAGCGACAACCCGCAGGAAGAAAACCCGCGACGGGGATACATCGTCTCAGCCAACCAGCAACCCCTGTCTGGCAGCGGCATGCCGGTGGCAGGTTATTACAACCTGTATGACCGGGCCCAGGCACTGGAAGACCGCCTGGGGGATGACAGCATCCAGTGGAACGCGCTCAACAGCCAGTCATTGCAACTCAGCACCCAGACCGCCTACTACTGGCGGGTTCTGAAACCACTGTTGCCGGTGCTCAGCGAGGTGGTGCGCGACCCGCTGGAGCGCTCGGTGTTTGACAGCCTGACCCTGTGGGACGGGCAATACACCCCGCTCAACATCCCGCCCACCGTGTTCACCCAGTTTCTCTACGAGCTGACCCACGCCGCACTGGCCGATGAGTTGGGCGAGATGCAGTTCAAAAACCTGCTCGGCACCCGCGCACTCGACCTGGCCCTGCCCCGTCTCGCTGCGGACGAAGAATCCCCCTGGTGGGACAACCTCAAGACAAAAAAAGTCGAGTCACGCCAAGACACGGTGGGTGTGGCCTGGCACGCGACCGTGGCGCACCTGAAAGCCACGCTGGGCACAAGCCCCAACGACTGGGGCTGGGGCCGCGCCCACACCCTGACACACAAACATCCGCTGGCGTCGCAAAAACCCCTGGACTGGTTCTTCAACGTCGGGCCGTTTGAGATGCCCGGCGGGCGCGAGGTGCCCAATAACCAGTCCACCTCGATTGGCCCGGCGCCGTGGGCGGTGGCGTATGGCCCGTCCACCCGGCGCATCATCGACTTTGCCGAGCCCGGCCAGGCGCGCGGCATCAACCCGGTCGGGCAAAGCGGCGTGTTGTTTGACAGGCATTACAAGGACCAGGCCGCCGCTTACGCCGTGGGTGGCTACATGCAGCAATACCTCCTTGAGCCCGACGTGGCCGCCAACACCCGCAGCACCCTCACCCTGCAGCCTGCCAGGCGTTGATCCGCCGTATTAAATACGCCACAGGCGCCAGGAACCGCCGCCGTGGGCGAAAATGCGGGGATGTCTCTTTTCTCCGCCCCGTACGCCGCAGAGCCTCCTTTTTCCCACGGTCAGGCGCCCCGTACCGCCGTTTTGTATTGCAACCTCGGCACACCCGACTCCCCCAGCGCCACGGATGTCAGGCGCTTTCTGGCTGAGTTTCTGGGTGACCCGCGGGTGGTGGAAATCCCCCGGCTGATCTGGATGGTGTTGTTACACGGCGTGGTGCTGCGGGTGCGCCCGGCCGAGTCGGGCGCCAAATACGCCAGCATCTGGACCAGCGAAGGCTCGCCGCTGAAGGTCTGGACCGACAAACAAGCCAAAGGCCTGCAAGCCTGGCTGAGCCAACGCCAGCACCATGTGCTGGTGCGTTATGCCATGCGGTATGGCAGCACCTCCATTCCGAGCCAGCTCGACGCCCTCAAGGCCGAGGGCGCCACCCGCGTGTTGATCGTGCCGGCCTACCCGCAGTATTCGGCCACCACCACCGCCAGCCTGTGGGACGCGGTCTACCAATGGGCCGGCCAGGTGCGCAACGTGCCGGAGCTGCGCTTCATCAACCACTACCACGATGACGCCCGCTACATCGCCGCGCTGGGCGGGGTTGTCCAGCGTTACTGGCAGGACCATGGCCGCCCCGACGTGCTGGTGATGAGTTTTCACGGTGTGCCTGAGCGCACGCTGCACCTGGGCGACCCTTACCACTGCGAATGCTTCAAAACCGCCCGTCTGCTGGCGGACCAGCTGGGCTTGAGCGCCGACCAGTTCAAGGTCACCTTCCAGTCCCGCCTGGGCCGCGCCAAATGGCTGGAGCCCTACACCGAGCCGACCCTGATCGAGATGGGCAAGGCCGGCGTGAAACGGGTCGATGTGGTGTGCCCGGCCTTCACCAGCGATTGCCTGGAAACGCTGGAAGAGATCAACCAGGAAGCGCGTGAAGCCTTTTTACACGCTGGCGGCCAAGTCTTTCATTACATCCCTTGCCTGAACGACGACCCGCAATGGATCGACGCCCTGGGCGAGATCAGCCAACGGCACCTGTCGGGCTGGCCCACGTTGGCCGCACCCGATGCGCCCGCCCTGGCGGCCTCCAGGGCAGCGGCGCTGGCCTTGGGCGCCAAAGTTTGACCGGGTAACGTCAGGCGGTCATCGCTGGCCCCGACCCGATACCCCTGGCGCCTGAGGTCCGGGCGCCCGGATCACGCCCGCAAGGGCAGCCACGGCCCTGACGTTTACGCCGCGGGTAGCAAATAAGCCTCAAAGCGGGCATCTTCCTGCGGAATGTGGAACATGGCCCAGTCGGTCATCAGCCCCTGCAGCGCGGCCTTGTCCACCCTGCCCCGGCCAATCGCCTGGCTCAGGCCGTTGAGCCGCCCCAGCAGGCGGTTGTGCGACTCGATGTGTGACGCCAGGCCCGGGTACTGGCGCTCGCGCATCAGCGCTTCTTCGTCCTCAAAGTGAATCCGGGTGTGCCGGTACAGCTCCACGGCCAGCGACCGGATGGTGGCGACGTCGTCGGTCGCCAGTATTTTGTTGGCCAGCTCAAACAATTGGCGGTGCTGGACGTTCAGGTTGTGGTCACCCAGTTGGTAGCTGTCTTTCCATTCGATGTGCATGCGTTTTCTCCGATTCCTGATGTCATTCCGAACGGCGGCTGGCTGCTTTTGTCAGCGCACCATCACGCCTGAGAGTTGTTGCATGATCTCTTTGCCAATGCCCGTGAGCGGCACGGTTTTCTCCACACCGCCACGCTTGACCGCCTCTTTGGGCATGCCGTAGACGACGCAACTGGCCTCGTCCTGGCCCACGGTGCGTGCCCCGGCCTTGCGCATTTCCAGCAAACCTGCGGCGCCGTCGTCCCCCATGCCGGTCATGATCACACCCAGCGCGTTGGCCCCGGCGCATTTGGCCACCGAGCGGAACAACACATCCACCGACGGGCGGTGCCGGTTGACCAGCGGGCCGTCCATCACCTCGACGTAATACTGCGCGCCGGTGCGGCGCAACAACATGTGTTTGCCACCCGGGGCAATCAGTGCGCGGCTGTTGATGACGCGGTCGTTGTTTTGCGCTTCTTTCACCTCGATCTGGCACAGGCT
Source organism: Rhodoferax sp. U2-2l (assembly GCF_020594515.1). Taxonomy (GTDB): domain Bacteria; phylum Pseudomonadota; class Gammaproteobacteria; order Burkholderiales; family Burkholderiaceae_C; genus Rhodoferax. Next base: position 52,468 of record NZ_JAJCTH010000001.1, on the reverse strand, counting down.
GTTGAGTCGCTGGGCAAACGCTGCGGTGAATTTCTCGGGCATGTGCTGCACGATCACGATGCCGGGTGTCACCCGCGGCAGGCCGGTCAGCACCACCTCCAGGGCCTGCGTGCCGCCGGTGCTGGTGCCAATGGCCACCACCCGTTCGGTGGTCTGGATCATGGCGCTGTGTTTGTCGGCGGCGGGCATGATCACGTCGGCCGTGTGTTTGGCCGACACATGCAAAGCCCTCACGTTGGCCTTGGCGGCGGCCTTGACGGCGGTCACCATGTCTTCGGACGCGTCTTCCAGAAACTGTTTCAGCCCCATCTTGGGCTTGGCGATGATGGCGACCGCACCGGCTGCCAGCGCCGCCATCGAGGTTTGCGCCCCGGCCTCGACCAGGGTGGAGCAGATCACCACCGGCGTGGGTTTTTCGGCCATCACCATCTTCAAAAAGGTGATGCCGTCCATGCGCGGCATCTCGATGTCGAGCACGATCACATCGGGCCACTGCACCTTCATGCGCGCAATCGCCAGAATCGGGTCGGCCACCGCGGCCATCACCTCGATCTCGGGGTCGGCAGACAACTGGCTGGTCACCACCTGGCGCACCACCGCAGAATCGTCCACCACCAGCACTTTGATTCGACTCATGACGCGCCCCCTTCAGCCGATTGCTCGGCAGACACCTCCAGCTGCGATGGCCTGACCTGGCGCGACCATACATCCCCGTTGCTGACATTGAAAATAATCTGCCGGTGCCCCAAGCCAAACAGGCTTTCGCTGACCACTTCAATGCCCTCGTTCTGCAGCAGTTGGCGCGCCGCCTCGCCGTTGCGCCGGCCCACCGCGATACCACTGGCGCGCGCCTGGCCGGGGAACATGTTGCCGCCGCCAAAAATCTTGGCCTGACACTGCTTCGGGTTGACGCCAGAGGCTTGCAAGTCCTTCATCATCCACTGCAAGGCCTCGTCGCCATACCGGCCATCCAGCACATGCCCGGCGACCGGCACGGTACGGGTGGGTAGCAAAAAATGGGACATGCCACCGATGTGCAAGCGCGGGTGCCACAAGGTGATGGACACACACGAGCCCAGAATGGTGCGAATCTGGAAAGCCGAATCGCCCACAAACAGCTCGCCGGGCTGCAGAAAGATGTCCATCAGGTCTTTCAGGCGGGTCACGTCAAGCCTCTTTGCGGTAGACCGCCGGGGCCACCATCTTCACAGCCTGGGTGATGTCGTTGAGGCTCTCGGAATGCCCGACACAAAAATAGCCGCCTGGCTTGAGGGTGGCAATGACCCGCGCCACCACCTCGCGCTTGGTGTCGTTGTTGAAATAAATCATCACGTTGCGCAAAAAAACAATGTCAAACTGTCCCAGCTCAGGCAATGCGGCGTTCAGATTCACCTGACGGAAGCTGACATGGCTGCGCAAACTGCGCTCCACCAGCAACTGCCCGTCGTAGGGCCCGACGCCCTTGCGGCAAAAGCGTTTCAGGTACTCGGTCGGAATATGGCGACCACGCTCCATCGAATACAAGGCCTTGCGTGCGCCGTCGATCACCCGGGTGCTGATGTCGGTACCCAAAATCTCCCACGGCGTGGTCTGCATGCAGTCTGCCAGCACCATCGCCATGCTGTAGGCCTCTTCCCCGCTGGAACTGGCCGCGCTCCACACCCGAAACGGCTGGGGGCGGCTGCGCTCTTTCAAAGCCTGGCTACGCAAAAACTCAAAATGCTTGGGTTCGCGAAAAAAATAGGTCTCGTTGGTGGTGAGCAGGTCCACTGCCATCTGCACCTCGGCCGGGTGCAGGCCAGATTTGAGCAGCTTGAAATACTCACCAAAACTCTGCAGGCCATGAAACGCGAGCCGCTTGCCGAGCCGCCCGGTAACCAGCGCCTTCTTGGCGTCGGCCATGGTGATGCCCGCCGCGTCAAAGATAAAACGTTGAAACTGAGCAAACTCGTTGTCGGTGATGGCTATCGCCTGCACGCTGGCTCCCGGTACATTTATCAATTCGCCATATCCCGCCCCTGTTGGTCAAGGGCTGGAAGCGACTATTTTTTATCCATTCAGACGCTGATCAACCCAACTCTGCGGTACCCGCCACCTGCCCCATCTGGCTGATTTCTTCGGTGGAAAGCACGCGGTTGACGTTGAGCAGGATGACAAACTTGCCGTTGACCTTGGCAATACCCTCAATGAAGTCGGAGCGGATCTTGGCGCCAAAACTCGGCGCAGGCTCAATCTCGGTGGTCGGGATCTCCAGCACCGCTTGCACCGAATCCACCACCACGCCCATGTTCTGGTGTTCACCCTCCACGGCGGTCGGCACCTCGACAATCACGATGCAGGTGCTTTTGATCACCGGTGTGGAGGGCTTGCCAAAGCGGTTGGACAAGTCCATCACCGGCACCACCGCCCCGCGCAGGTTGATCACGCCGCGAATACACGCGGGCATCATCGGCACCTCGGTCAGGTTGGCGTACCAGATGATCTCCTTGATGCACAGAATGCTGATGGAGAACATCTCGCCACCCAGCATGAAGGTGAGGTACTGCTTTTCCTCGACCGCAGCCTGGGTGGCCACCTGGTTGCCCAAGCCCTTTTTGTCAGCGTTGACCAGTGCGTTCATGGTCGGCTCCTGTCAGAACTTGGTGAACTGGGATTCATCCAGGTCATCAGAGCTGGCACTGGCGTGGCTTGGGGCAGCGCGGTTGGCCGCCGACTTGGGCGCGGCCTTGGTACTGGCGCTGCTTTTGCGCACCTGATGCGGCATCCTGCGAGACGACGACTCGTCGAGCTTGAAGAAACTCATGGTCTGTTGCAGTTGCTCGGCCTGGCTGCTCATCTCCTCGGAGGTCGCGGCCAGCTCTTCGGAGCTGGATGCGTTTTGCTGCGTGGTGGTGTTGAGCTGGCTCACTGCCGAGTTGATTTGGCCCACACCACTGCTTTGTTCGGTGGAGGCGGCCGTGATCTCTTGCACCAGGTCCGAGGTTTTGCGGATGTTGGGCACGATTTCAGCCAGCAGGCGGCCCGCTTTTTCAGCGAGCTCCACGCTGCTACCGGCCACTTCGCCAATCTCTTGTGCCGCAATCTGGCTGCGTTCAGCAAGTTTGCGCACTTCGGCGGCGACCACGGCAAAGCCCTTGCCGTGTTCACCAGCCCGGGCCGCTTCAATGGCAGCGTTCAGGGCCAGCAGGTTGGTTTGCGCGGCAATGTCGTCGATGATGCCGATCTTTTTGGCGATCTGTTTCATGGCGTCGACCGTGGCGTTAACGGCTTCACCGCCATCGGAGGCGTCCTTGGCGGCCTTGCTGGCCATGCCGTCGGTGATCTTGGCGTTTTCGGTGTTTTGCGCAATGCTGGCGGTCATTTGCTCGATGCTGGCACTGGTTTCTTCAACCCCTGAGGCTTGTTCGCTGGCAGCTTGCGACAGACTTTGCGCGGTAGCGCTGACCTCTTCGGAGGCACTGGCTAAGGCTTGGGCGCCCGAGTTCACATCGGACACCACTTGTGACAGCTTGCCAAGCATGGTCTTCATGGCAAACAGCAAGCTGGAGTTGTCCTTGGGCTTGGTCAGAATCTCCATGGTCAGATCCCCTTCAGCAAGCTGGACCACCATCTCACGGGCATAGCTGGGATCACCACCAAGCTGTGCCAAAACACTGCGAATGACCAATACCGCCAACAAGGCCCCCAAAGCCACGGCCGCAAGCAACACACTAAAGATCCACATGCGCGCAGATGCGTAAAGCGCATCACCTTCCAGGCTGGCTTGTTGGCCACCCTCCTCATTCAAAGCAACCAACTTTTGCAGTGCATCACTGGCTTCGTCATACAACTTTTTTGAGTCCCCACGAAGCAGCGCCTTGGCTTCTTCGGGTTTCTCGCTTCGAGAGAAGTCAAGCAAATTCTTGTGCATCTCCAAATAGCGATTCCATTTGTCACTGAACCCATCGTAGAGTTTCTTTTCCTCGGCATCGGAAATCAGCTTCTCGTAGTCAGCTTTGTTTTTGTCAAAAACGCTTGTCAACTGCGCCATGGTCTGCTCATAAGCCGCCATTTCTTGGGCCGTCTGCGAAAAAACATGCTGTACCTCGGCGATACGAAAGTCGGAGGTGTTGGTATTCATCTCCGAAACGGTGCGAATGCTAGGCATCCAGTTTTCACTCATATCAGTAGAGGCTTTATTAACCTCAGCCAACTGATAAACCGAGAACCCCCCCATAAACGCCGTTAACAACAAAACAGCAATAAATGAAAATATTAGTCGTGTCGATAGCTTTAAATCTGCGAACATTTCGAATTTTCCGATGTGTAATTTTTAGTAACGATAGATGGAGGATTAACTTGCCTGATTGGAGAATTGATCAGTTGAGACCACCTGCCCCATCTGACCAATCTCTTCGGTGGAAAGCACGCGGTTGACGTTGAGCAGGATGACAAACTTGCCGTTGACTTTGGCAATGCCCTCAATGAAGTCGGAGCGGATCTTGGCGCCAAAACTCGGCGCAGGCTCAATCTCGGTGGTCGGAATCTCCAGCACCGCTTGCACCGAATCCACTACCACGCCCATGTTCTGGTGCTCGCCCTCCACGGTGGTGGGCACCTCGATGATGACGATGCAGGTGCTCTTGACCACCGGTGTGGAGGGCTTGCCGAAGCGGTTGGACAGGTCCATCACCGGCACCACCGCCCCGCGCAGGTTGATCACGCCGCGAATACACGCGGGCATCATCGGCACCTCGGTCAGGTTGGCGTACCAGATGATCTCCTTGATGCTCAGGATGCTGATGGAAAACATCTCGCCACCCAACATGAAGGTCAGGTACTGCTTTTCCTCCACCGCCGCCTGGGTGGCCACCTGGTGACCCAACCCTTTTTTGTCAGCTTTGACCAGTGCGTTCATGGTCGGCTCCCGTCAGAACTTGGTGAACTGGGATTCATCCAGATCGTCAGGGCTGGCTGTGGCATGGCTGTGGGCTGGCCGGGCGGCAGCTGCGGGTCTGGCAGGCCGGGAACTGGCACTGCTCTTGCGCACCTGGTGCTGCACACCCCGGCTCATGGCTGAGCTGTCGAGCTTGAAGAAACTCATGGTCTGCTGCAGTTGCTCGGCCTGACTGCTCATCTCCTCGCTGGTGGCCGCCAGCTCTTCGGAGCTGGAGGCGTTCTGTTGCGTGGTGGTATTGAGCTGGCTGACCGCCGAGTTGATCTGGCCCACACCGCTGCTTTGCTCGGTGGAGGCAGCGGTGATCTCTTGCACCAGGTCGCTGGTCTTGCGGATGTTGGGCACGATCTCGGCCAACAGCTTGCCGGCTTTTTCAGCCAGCGCCACGCTGCTGCCGGCCACCTCGCCAATTTCCTGGGCGGCAATCTGGCTGCGTTCGGCCAGTTTGCGCACTTCGGCGGCGACCACGGCAAAACCCTTGCCATGTTCACCGGCCCGGGCGGCTTCAATCGCGGCATTCAGGGCCAGCAGGTTGGTCTGCGCGGCGATGTCGTCAATGATGCCGATTTTCTGGGCAATCTGCTTCATGGCCGTGACCGTGGCTTCCACCGCCTCGCCACCATCCGCCGCGTCCTTGGCGGCCTTGCTGGCCATGCCGTCGGTGATCTTGGCGTTTTCGGTGTTCTGGGCGATGCTGGAGGTCATCTGCTCGATGCTGGCACTGGTTTCTTCCACGCCGGCTGCTTGTTCGCTGGCCGCTTGGCTCAGGCTCTGGGCGGTGGCACTCACTTCTTCCGAGGCGCTAGCCAGGGCTTGGGCACCGCTGTTGACATCGGTCACCACTTCGACCAGCTTCTTCTGCATGTTGGTCATGGCCGATTTCAGCTCGTCCCAAGTCCCGGCGTAGTTTTTCTTCATCGACACGGTCAGGTCGCCGCCTTCCAGGGCGCCCAAAACTTCTCGCAGCTCTTGCACCGGGGTGTTGACCGCCACCATCACGGCATTGAGGCCTTCCACCACTTTGCGGAAGTCGCCCTGGTGTTTGGTGGCATCGGCCCGCACGGCCAGGTCACCATCCACCGTGGCTTTGGCCAGCAACATGCCGTCGGCCACCAGCGCGTTCACGGCCTTGATCACGTCAATCAACGCCTTGGCCAGCATGTCGCCTTCACTGCGCACAGTCACTTGCGCGGTCAGGTCACCCTTGGAGATGGCTTGGGCCGCGGCGGCTTGGGCGTTGGTGGCGTCGATCAGAGCGTTCAGGTTGTTTTTGATGATGTTGTAGTCGCCGCTGTAGGCGGCAGTGATCTTGGGTGGCATGTCGCCCTTGGAGATGCGCTCGACATAGTCGGCGGTCACGTTCAGGGGGTTGACGATGTTGGTGACGGTCTCGTTGACGCCCAGTACCAGCTTGTTCCAGCCGCCGACAAACTTGGTGGCATCGGCCCGCTTTTCCAGCTCGCCGTTGGCTGCGCCTTGAATGATGATGTCGGTCTGCGCCAGCAGTTCGCTCATCATCTTGACCATGGCATTGAGGTTGTTCTTGATCAGGTTGAAGTCACCGTTGTAGTTGTCGGTGATCACGGGCGGAATCACGCCCTTGGAGATGTCATCCACATACTTGGCCGTCACATTCAGCGGGCCGATCACGGCGTCCAGCGTGTGGTTGACACCAGCCACAATCTTCTGGAAATCGCCCTGATGTTTGCCGGCATCGGCGCGGGTGGCGAGTTTGCCTTCCACCGCCGCCTTGGAGAGCATGTTGGCATCGGCGATCATGGCTTGCACGGCGGTTTGCATGGCCCCCACGGACTGGGCCAGGGCACCGATCTCGTCTTTGCTGTTGATGTCGAGCTTGAAGTCAAAATTGCCAGCCGCCATCTTTTCAGCACCTTCCATCAGCTTGCGGGTCGGGCCGGTGATGGAGCGGGTGATGATCCAGCCAATCAACGCCGCCAGCACCAGGGCGACCACACTCAGCGTAATCAACAGGGTTTGCGATGAACTGGCAGCCACCTCGGCATCTTTTCCAGCCTTGATCATCATGCTTTCCTGGAACTCGATCAGCTTACGGACGGCACCGGTATAAGCCACGTAGTTCTTGCCCATGTCACCGTAGACCAGCGTTTTGGCCGACTCGTTGTCGTTGCGGGCGATCATGCCCAAAAGCAACTCCAGCGTGCCCACGTAATCGGCACGCGCTGATTTCATGTCAGCGATCAGGCGTTTGCCCTCATCGGAGCGCACGGTGGCCTCCAGCTTTTCAATGTTCTCACTGATCACCTTGCGCTGTTCGGTGATCTCGTCCGTCAGGCGTTTGCGGTCTGCCGGGTCGGTTTGCAGCAGCAGGTTGCGGCTGATGATGCCCACCTGGTTCATGGCCCGAATCACATCGGTGGCCTGAACCGATTTGGGGTAGCGGTCATTCACGATCTGGTCCAGGCTGGCGTTGAGGTCCGTCAAACGCGTGATGCCCAGGACCGCAATGACCACCAACAGCAGCAGCGTGATGCCAAAGCCGATGGCCAGCCGCACACCAATTTTCATATTCGCAAACATGACGAACCCCTTAAAAAAACCAAACATTTCAAACCGTTGACTGAACTCAACCCACCACCGTGCGCTCAGGTGGCGCCTGGCCACTCTTGCTCATGGCCTGGCGTACCAAGGCCGGCACATCCAGAATCAGGGCCACATCGCCGCTGCCCAGGATGGTGGAGCCGCTGATGCATTTGCTTTGCGCAAACATCTGCCCCAGCGGTTTGATGACCGTCTGGAACTCACCCAGCAAGGTGTCCACCACCAGCCCGGCTTTTTGCCCAGCGTGTTTGAGCACCACAATGTTTTCACCCTTGGCCGGTTTGCCCGGCACCGAGAACAACTCACGAATCCGGATGAACGGCAGCACTTCGCCGCGCAGGTTGGTGTAGTCGTGACCGGGCTCGGCGCTGTAGGCCACACATTCCTCGATCATGTCCAGGGGAATGGCGTAAACCGATTTATCCACCCCCACCAGAAAGCCGTCGATGATGGCCAGGGTGAGCGGCAGGCGCACGGTGACGATGGTGCCCACGCCCTCCTCGCTGTTGATGCCCACGGTGCCGCGCAGGGCGGTGATGTTGCGTTTGACCACATCCAGACCGACGCCGCGACCCGACAGGTTGGTGACCTTCTCGGCGGTGGAGAAACCCGGCTCGAAGATCAGCCCGTAGACCTCGGCGTCGGTCAGATGATGGCTCGCATCGACCAGGCCACGTTCAATGGCTTTGGCCAAAATTTTGTCGCGCTTCAAACCACCACCGTCGTCTTCGACGCTGATGACGATGGCGCCTGAGTCGTGGTAAGCGTTGAGCTTCAAAGTGCCTTGGGCGGGTTTGCCCCGGGCGGCACGCACCTCGGCGCTCTCGATGCCGTGGTCCATGCTGTTGCGCACCAGGTGCATCAGCGGGTCGCCAATTTTTTCGACCACGGTTTTGTCCAGCTCGGTGTCTTCGCCGTCGATCACCAGGGTGATGTCTTTGCCCAGGTCACGCGACACGTCGTGCACCACGCGCTGGAAGCGGTTGAAGGTGGCGCCGATGCGCACCATGCGCAACTGCAGCGCGCTGTCGCGCACTTCTTCCACCAGCGTGGCGAGTTTGGAGGTGGCCTCGGTCAGCTCGATCACGCGCGAGCGGTGCGCGATCATGTTGACGCTGGCACCGGCGATGATCAACTCCCCCACCAGGTTGATGAGCTGGTCGAGCTTGTCGGCATCCACGCGGATGGACTTGCTCTCGGTGGCACCGGCTTCCTTGACCTGTTTCTGTTTGGTGAGTGCGGCCTCCACCACCTCGGGCTGGACCGAGCCCTGCTCCACCAGAATGGTGCCAATCGGTGTGTTGGGTGCGTCCACCTGGGTGTTGAGCGCCATGTCCAACTCGTGCGGGGTGAGCGTGCCGCAGCGCACCAGCATGTCGCCCAGGCGGGCGGCGTCGCCCTGCTGCAGATTGAGCAGGCTCACGTATTCGGAGATCAGGCTGTGTGGCGGCAAGATCACCACCCGGCAATCATCCTGCACAAATTCGAAGACTTGCTCGATCTTGGCTTTGTCCACCTGGGTCTGAAACGCCAGTTCAAAGCCCAGGTAACACAGTTCGGGGTCCATGTGCTCAGCGTCCGGCAGGCCATCCGTCACGGTCTCAATCGCCACCACCCGGCCCATGGTGCCCAGGTAACGGATGAAGGACAGCGGGTCCATGCCATTGCGCAGCACGTCCGGGCCGAAGCGCAGCGAGATGTGCCAGTGGTCGGCGTTGGCCGTGTCGCCGTGGATGCGCTGCACCTGCTCGGTATCGGCAGTAGGCATCTGGCGCGACGGGTCTGGCGCGTTCTGGGCCTGTGCTGCGGCTTTGGCCGCGTCCAGGAAAGCGCGCAACTGGGTGACCAGTGGCTCACCCGCTGCCAGCAGCTCGGGCGTGCCCGCCAGTTCGCCTGCGGCCACGCCGTCAATCAGTGAACCGATATGGTCGCTGCAACCGAGCAGCAACACCACCAGTTTGTCCGACAGCGCGATCTGGTCGGCGCGCACCTTGTCCAGCACGCTTTCCACCACATGGGTGAAGGCCACCACATGGTCCAGGCTGAACAGGCCACTCGACCCCTTGATGGTGTGGGCCGCGCGAAAGATGGCGTTGACCATCTCGGTTTTGTCGTCGGCGCCTTCCAGGGCCAGCAGCGCGGTTTCCATGTCGCCCAGCAACTCGCGGCTCTCGACCAGGAACATCTCCAGTGCGTCGTCCATGTCCAGGCTCATGTCAGCTCCTTGCGCCGGTGGCTGGGGTCCGCGAATCCATCACCAGATGGTCACCAAAATAAGCGGCCACATTGAGCAGCTCAAACACATCGATCACCGCCGCACTGTGCCCCACCAGACGCACATCGCGGCCCTGGGCCAGCGCGGTTTTTTTGGCCAGCATCAGCAGTTGCACGCCGGCGGTGTCGAGGTCGGTCACGCCCGAGAGGTCGATCTCGGTGACCGGCGGCTGCGCCAGGCAAGCGGGCTTGAGTTCCATGGCGCGAAAGATGGTCAGCTCGCCATCAATCTTCAAGACGTTGGCGGCGCTCATGGCAGACACAGCCTTTGCACAGCGTCCACCAGGCGTTCCGGCTGGAACGGCTTGACCACCCAGGCGCGAGCCCCGGCCGACTGGCCTTCACGCTTTTTGGACTCTTCCGACTCGGTGGTGAGCATGATCACCGGGGTGAACTTGTAGGCCGGCATCTGCTTGACCGATTTCAGGAAGGTGATGCCGTCCATCACCGGCATGTTCACGTCGCTGATGATCAGGTGCACCTTCTGGCCGGTGAGTTTGGCTAACGCGTCGCGGCCATCCACCCCTTCCAGCACGTCGTAGCCCGCGCCCTTGAGCGCAATGCCGACCACCCGTCGCATCGAGGCGGAGTCGTCAACAATCATGATGGTCTTGGCCATGGTTCGTCCTCTAGAAAAAACTGATCTCGTTATCACTGCTGCTCTGAACCACTTTGCCGCCTGCGTGGATGACGTGTTGGTCCGCCATCACATAGGTTTTTTTCATTTCGGCAAGCATCTCCTGCGGGTCATGCGCTTCAAGTAGGCGCGTCTGGGCGTACACCTGCTGTGTGGTTTGCAGCACAGCGGGCAAACGTTCAATGTTTTTGATCACTTGCGTCAGGATCTGGCTGACACGGTCCTGAAACTGCATCTGCACCAGCGCCTGGTTCACCTCGGACTGGATGCTCAGGCTCTCGCCATGCAGCACGTCGCGGGAGCGCTGGAAAGATTCGGTGATGCCTTTGAAATCAGACACCACCCGGTTGATGGTGGCGTGGGCGGTTTCCAGTGAGGTGTCTTCTGCCTGCACCGAGTCATGCACCACACTGCAGGTCTCCACAATCGCCGCACTGATGACCTTGACTTTCTCGGCAATCTTGCGCCCGGTGTCACCCGACTGGTTGGACAACATGCGGAACTCTTTGGCCACCACGGCAAAACCGCGACCCAGGTCCCCCGCGCGGGCGGCTTCAATGGCCGCGTTCAGGGCCAGCAAGTTGGTCTGCTGCGCAATCCGGGCCACATCCGAGGCCATGTCCTGCAACTCCACCACAAAGCGGTCCAAGCCCTGCACCTTGACCAGCATCTGCGCCATGTTTTTCATGGCGGTTTCCTGCACCGCGATCAAGGCGGTCAGGTCCTGCTCGCTTTTGGCAAACACCGCCATCAGGCTGCTGCTGCTGTCGACCGCGTCGGTTTCCTGCGCGGCGGTGCGCAAAGCCACATCCAGCTTGTCCACAATGCCGCCAAAACGCTCTGACAAGGCGTTGACCGCCACTTCCATCTGCTCGCGGGACGATTCGATATGACCGTTCCAGACCGGCACCACCTCGGCGCTGTAGGCGGATTGGCTCGCCAGATAATCATCCACGGCACGTTGCAGCGCCGCTTCCCTCTTCGCCAGCAGCCAGCTCATCCCCGCACCACCGGCCAGCATCAACAACGCCAGGATGAGCGAGAGCAGGCTGGCCTGGCCCTGCCACAGCAGCAGCAAGGCCGCCACCAGGCCCAGGGCGGCTGGGTCATAACGGTGCAGATCAGCGGGAACGGCCGATCTCATGGCGCCACCTCGGTCGATGCTTCGGCCAGACCGGTGATGAAGGGCAGCAGCTCCGTCACAAAATTGGCCTTGCCCACCAGTCCCAGGGCACCCAGTGACTGGGCCGCCAGGCGGTAAGACTCGTTGTCGTGCATGGAAAGAAACAGCACCTGTGGCGCGTGGGCCCAGCCTTGCATGTCGCGCGCCACGTCCAGCCCGGTCAGACCGGGCATGACGATATCCAGCAGCATCAGGTCGGGCTGACATTGCTGCGCCAGAGCCAGCGCCTCGCGGCCATTGTGGGCCTCGGCCACCACCAGGGTGTTGGGCACCAGACGGAGTGTTTTTTTGACCGACGCCATGAAGGTCAGGTTGTCGTCCACCAGCATGATCCGCAGGGTCATGAGCGGCTCCTGCACAGCGTCGCTGCGGGCCGGGCCGACGCGGGGGCCGGGTGGGTCAAGGGACAGTGGACTGTTTGACTGAACATGTGCCGTACTTTAGGGACAGCCGGTCTGGCACGGTATCAGGCCAACACCCTAGTCAGGCAGGTGAAACACCTGAAGATGGAACACCACCGAGAAGTCGGCCCCCGGCCCGGCGCCCACGTTGAGCTGGCCCCCGAGCTGACGCGCCAGGTCTGACACCAGTTGCAGACCCAGAGACTGGGCGCGCCGGGCCTCGAAGTCTGGCGGCAAACCCACCCCGGTGTCGCGCACCGCCAGTTTCCACCAACCGTCCCGGGCGGTGGGCTGCAGGCTGACCACCACCTCACCCGAACGGCGGTCAGGAAAACCGTGCTTCAGGCAGTTGGACAACAGTTCGTTGACCAGCAGCCCGCACGGTGCTGCCTGGTCCATGCCGACGTTGATCGCCGCCATCTCCAGCACCAGCCGCACATCGCCGCCCAGCCCGGACTGGGTGCGAAACGTCTGGGTGGCCAGCTGCTTGAGGTAGGCGCCCAGCTCCACCGAGGCAAAGGTGCCCGAGCGGTACAGGCTCTCGTGCAGCAGCGCCATGGCGTAAATGCGGCCCTGCATGTCTTTCAGCACGGTATGGGTGTCGGGCTGGACACTGCGGGCCACTTCCAGGCGCAGCAGGCTGGTGATGACCTGCAGGTTGTTTTTGACCCGGTGATGCACCTCATTGAGCAAGGCCACCTTCTCCCGCAGCGAGGCCTGCAGCGCCATGTCGGCCTGCTTGCGCTGGGTGATGTCTTCTTTGACCGCCACGTAATGGCTGATCTTGCCACCCGCGTCCAGCACCGGCGCAATGACCGCGTGTTCGATGAACAGATCACCGTCTTTGCGCCGGTTGTGCAGCTCACCCTGCCAGACGCCGCCCTGGCTGACGGTGTCCCATAGCTCGGTGTAGGTTTCAGGCGGCGTCAGGCCGGATTTGAGGATGCGCGGGTTGTGCCCCTTGGCCTCTTCCAGCGTGTAACCGGTATTGCGGGTGAACGATGGGTTGGCGTACAGGATGTTGCCCTGCAGATCGGTGATCACAATGGACACCGGCGCCTGCTCCACCGACCTTGAGAGCTGGCGCAAGCGCTCGTCGGCGGCTTTGCGTTCGGTGATGTCGGTGATGAAGCCGTGCCACAGCACCGAGCCATCGTCCAGCCGCTCGGGCACGGAATTGCCGTACAGCCAGCGCACGCTGGCGTCGTCAAACACCATGCGGTATTCATGCTGCCAGGGCGTCAGATCACGCGCCGAGGCCTGGATGGAGGCTTGAAACTGCGCCGCGTCGTCCGGGTGCGTCTGCGCCAGAACAGCGCTGGCGTCTTGCCGCACGTCTTCCGGGTTGACCCGCAGCACCTGCAGAATGGCGTCACTGGCGTAAGGCAGGCAAGCGCTGCCGTCGGGGCGCAACAAAAACTGGTAGACCAAGCCCGGAATCCGGTTGGCCAGCTTTTCCAGGCGCTGCGCCGCCTCTTCCCGCACAGCTTGCGCCCGCTGGCGCTCGGTGACATCCAGAAACAGCCACACCGACTCGCTCGTGCTGGCGTCCAGGATGGCACCACTGAGCTCGACCCAGACGGCACTGCCATCCCGGCGCTTGAGCTCGGTGCGGGCACGAAATACTTTGCCCTCTGCCATGACCGGGTAGGCTTGTTCACCCAGTGCCTGAAAACTGGCCTCGCTGGGGTAGGCCACGCGGGTGGCCAAGCCCACCAGCTCGCCATGGCCATACCCCAACATGGCCTCCAACGCGCGGTTCACCCACACATGTTTGCGGTCGGACACGCGCGCAATCCCCACCATCTCGTTGTGGAGCATGGCCTGGTGCTCGGCCAGCGCACGCTGCGAGGTTTGGTATGCCTGCGCCAGCGCCGTCTGCGCGTCTGACAACGCGCGCGCCTGCGCCTTGAGTTGGCGGCGCAATATCACATGCCAGACACCCAGCAGCAGCGCCACCAGCGCCAGCAGCAGCCAGGCCACACCCATGCTCTGGGGGTTGAGCAGGTCAACACCCCATGGCACGTTTGCCTGGGCCATCGCTGGGCTGGCCGTGACGGCGGCCAGCGTGAACACTTGCAGTCCCCGTTTCAAAATACACATGAATGGTTTGCTGATACCCAAAAGCAAGAAGGGCGGTGGGCCAAGGCCTTGGTCACTTGGATGATGTCTCGGCTAGCGCCCGGTGGGGCACCGGCCTTCCAAACAGGTAACCCTGGAAAGCATCACACCCCATGCTGACCAGCACATCGTGCTGTCCCTGGGTTTCCACCCCTTCCGCAATCACCTGCATGCCCAGATTGTGGCCCAGCGCCACAATGGCCTGTGAAATCACGGCGTCGTCCGGGTCGGTCAGCAGGTCACGAACAAAGGTCTGGTCAATCTTGAGCTGGTCCATCGGCAAGCGTTTGAGGTAGGTCAGCGACGAGTAGCCGGTGCCAAAGTCGTCCAGCGAAAAACTCACCCCCAGGGCCTTGAGCTGACTCATCTTGACGATGGCTTCCTGCACATCACCAATGAGCATGCTCTCGGTCAGCTCCAGCTTGAGTTTGTGCGGATCAATCTGGCTCTGGCGAATGGCCTGCGCCACCGTTGGCACAAAATCGTCGCGCGAGAACTGCAACGCGCTGACATTCACGGCCATGGTCCAGTGGGCGGTTTCAGGCGCACCGGACCAGACCATCAGCTGGCGGCAGGCAGCGTCCAGCACCCATTGGCCCAGCTGCAGAATCAGGCCGGATTCCTCAGCCACCGCGATGAACTGGGCCGGCATCATCAGGCCGCGTTGCGGGTGCTGCCAGCGCACCAGCGCCTCGGCGCCCTGCGTCTGGCCCCGGGCGTCCACCTGCACCTGGTAGTGCAGCACAAATTCCTGCGCGATCAGGGCCCGCTGGATGTCCTTGACCAGCTCGGTGCGCGCCAGCGCCAGCGCCTGCAGGGCCGGGTCATAAAACCGCACGGTGTTGCGCCCCGCCCCCTTGGCCTGGTACATGGCCACGTCGGTCATCTTGAGCAGCTCATCCAACTCGCCCGCGTCTTTGTCAAACACCACAATGCCTACGCTGGCCGAGCTGGTGTGCGCTCGCCCGCGCAAGAGGTAGGGCTGGCACAAAGCCTGCCGAATCTTGTGGGCCACCGTCTCGGCATGCGCCGCCGCGCTCTGATTGGCCTGACCCAGCGCGTCAAGCATCACCATGAACTCGTCGCCACCCAGGTGCGCCACGGTGTCGTTGTCACGCACGCAGGTCTTCAGGCGCGCCGCCACCTCGCGCAGCAGGTCGTCGCCATACCCGGGCCCGAAGGCTTCGTTGGTGTGCCGGAAATGGTCCATGTCCAGAAAAATCAACGCCCCGTGCTGATCTGTGCGCGCTGCGGCACTGATTGCCTTCTTGAGCTGCTCCAGCAAAAAACGGCGGTTGGGCAGGCCGGTGAGTTCGTCGTAAAAAGACAGGCTTTTGATGGTTTCTTCGGCCCGCAGACGCTCACTCAGGTCCGACAGGATGACGATGTAGCTGGCCTGCTCGGACACCATGATGCGCGACACCGTCAATATCAGCGGGAAAACCGTGCCGTCCTGTCGCAAACCATGCACCTCACGCTTGTGCGACATCACCCAATCGAGCTCAGGTGAGTCGTTCAGCCGCATGTAACCATGGTGCCGCGCGCGAAACGCCTCGGGCATCAACATCGACACATTGCGGCCCAGCACCTGGTCGGCGGTGTAGCCAAAAATGCTGCAGGCACCTTGGTTGTACGACTCCACCACACCCCGGGCGCTCACCGTCAGCACGCCGCTGCTCAGGTTGTCCAGGATGACCCGGTTGCGCTCGGCCAGCTCCTTTTCACGCACATCCACCCGGTGTTTGTACAGCGCCATTTGCAGCACCGTGTGCAGCTCGCGCTCGGAAAAGGGTTTGAGGATGTAGCCATAGGGCTCGGCCAGCATGGCGCGGTCCAGGATGTCGTCGGCCGCGTAGGCGGTCAAAAAGACCACCGGCAGCGCCTGGTGTTCACGGATGGCGTGGGCTGCGGCAATGCCGTCCATGCCCGGGCCCAGCCCAATGTCCACCAGCACCAGGTCCGGGCGCAGCCGCCCGGTGAGAAACACCGCCTCTTCGCCCGAACAGGCTTCGCCCACCACCAGATAACCCTGGGCCTGGAGCTGCAGACGGATGTCGCGCCGGACAATCGCCTCGTCTTCCACCACCAGGATACGCGAGGGGTTTTTGGTCTTGGGCGGCCTCGCACCGGCGGCGAAGGTGTCTGGAGTTTTAAGCATGGCTCAGGATACGTCGCGCAGGCCCGCCACAACATCCGGGAAACACCTGACCGCGCACCAGAAAACACCTGAAACCCGGCGCCGCCGCTGCCGATGCTGGCCTCAAAGGGTCACCAGACCCAGTTTGAGCGCATGGCGAACCAGCCCGGTCACCTCATGCACATCGAGCTGGCGCATCAGGGTGGTGCGGTGGGTTTCCACGGTTTTGACCGACAAATCGAGCCGGCGGGCGATGTCTTTGGTGCTCAGGCCTTCCGCAATCAACTGCAGCACCTCGCGCTGGCGCGGTGACAGGTGCTCAGACGGCTGGTCGTCCTCGCGCAGGCGGTGCACATAGTCATCCAGCACGCCTTTGGACACCGCCGGGCTCAGATACGTCTCACCCCGCAGCACGGCGGTCATGGCGAGCTCCAGCTCCATCGGTGCCGAGTCTTTCAGCAGGTAAGCCACCGCGCCATGGCGCAGGGCGCGGCGCACATATTCTTCGTTCTGGTGCATCGACAAAATCATCACCCGGATACCGGGCATGGCCTTGATGAGGCGCGCCGTGGCTTCCAGGCCGTTCAAGCCCGGCATGGCGATGTCCATCAGCACCAGATGCGGCTGCAGTTGCTCAGCCAGCGCCAACAGCGCCAGGCCGTCGCCTGCCTCGCCCACCACGTGGATGTCGGGCATCGACTCCAGCAGCTTGCGCAGGCCCGCGCGCACCAGCGTGTGATCGTCGGCCAGCAAAACCCGCGTGCCGCTCATACGTTCTCCCCTTGGGTGCGCCACGGGCAGCGCAGCGTCACCGTGCTGCCTTGGCCCGGCTGGGCGCTGATGTCCAGCGTGCCGCCGAGCAAGGTGGCGCGCTCCTGCATGCCCAGCACACCCAGGCTGGCACCGGCGGCGGCACGCTCACGCATGGCGGCGGTATCAAACCCCCGGCCATCGTCGGCCACGGTGAGCACCATGTCATCGGCGTCGCGGCGCAGGTTGATCTTCACCTTGCTGGCCTGGGCGTGGCGGGTGATGTTGGTCAAGGCTTCCTGCACGATGCGAAAACACGCGGTTTCAATCTCCGGGGCCAAGCGCTCCAGCGTGCGTTCGTGGTGGAACTGCACCTCAAACCCGCTGCGGCTGGCGCTTTGCTCGGCCATCCATTTCAGTGCCGGGGCCAGCCCCAGGTCGTCCAGCATGGAGGGCCGCAGCGCGGTGGCGAGTGAGCGCACCTGCTGCAGCGCGTCTTCGACGATGCGGATGTTTTCCTGGTACAGGTCAGCGGGCGCCTGGTCCTTGAAGCGCTCGCCGAGTTGCAGGTTGATCTTGATGGCAGTAAGCGACTGGCCCAGCTCGTCATGCAGTTCAATGGCGACGCGGCGGCGCTCCTGCTCCTGGGCTTCCAGCACCCGGCGCGACAGGGCTTGCAGCTGGCGGGTGGTGGTGAGCAATTTCGCCTCGGCCTGGTGTTTGTACAGGGCCATCGCCAGCACGGTGCTGAGTTCGCGCTCGGAAAACGGCTTGAGCACGTAGCCAAAGGGCTCGGTGAGTTTGGCGCGCGCCAGGATGTCGTCGGCTGCATAAGCGGTCAAAAAAACCACCGGGATGCCGAAGGTCTCGCGGATGGTCTGGGCGGCGGTGATGCCGTCAATCTCGCCCGCCAACTGGATGTCCATCAACACCAGATCAGGGCGCCACATGCCGGCCAGGCCAACCGCCTCCTCCCCCATCGAGGTCGGCCCCAGCACCTGGTAACCCATGGCTTGCACTTGTTGGGCAATGTCCCGTGCCACGATCACCTCGTCTTCAACAATCAGGATTTTGAGAGCTTGGGTGGCTGGCGGAGCATTCATGGTGAGGCACACATCAAGTTATGCGTTAGGACGGCTTCTGCACCGACGCAGAGCGCCCTATTTTCTCTTGTTTGGCGGGCTTTTTATCGGCTTTGTCGGCGCCCGTCGTGGCAGAGGGTGCTTTTCCCTGCAAGGCCGCTTCCAGCCGATGGCACAGGGTGCGCAAAATCTTGACGCGGGCGAAGTTTTTGTCATTGGCTTCCACCAGCGTCCAGGGCGACTCGCCGGTGCTGGTGCGCTCCACCATGTCACAGATGGCTTGCTGGTACTCCACCCATTTTTCGCGGTTGCGCCAGTCCTCCTGGGTGATCTTGAAGCGCTTGAAGGCCACCTGCTCGCGCGCCTTGAAGCGCTTGAGCTGCTCTTCCTGGCTGATCTGCAGCCAGAACTTCACCACAATGACACCGCCGTCAATCATCTCGTGCTCAAAGTCGTTGATCTCGCCGTACGCACGCAGCCAGTCGGCCTCCGAGCAGAAGCCTTCCACACGCTCCACTAGCACCCGGCCATACCAAGTACGGTCAAAAATGGCCACCTGCCCATGGCGCGGCAGGTGGCGCCAAAAGCGCCAAAGGTGCGGCTGGGCCTTTTCTTCGTCGGTGGGCGCGGCCACCGGCGTCACCTGGTACTGGCGCGCATCCATGGCCGCGGCAATGCGGCGAATGGCACCGCCCTTGCCCGCCGCATCCACCCCTTCAAAGGCGCACACCAGCGCGCGGTGTTTGAAGCGCGGGTCGCGCAGCAGCTCAGACAGCCGGCCCTGCCAGCGCGCCAACTGGTCTTTGTAGGGCTTGTCGGCCAGCGCCAGGGACAGGTCCATCTCCGACAGCACATTGCGCCCGTCCAGATCCACCCGCACCATCGGTGCCACGGGGGGCCGCGGCGGCGCGGTTTGTGCCAGCTTTTGGCTGATCGCCGTCAGCAGCACCTTGCCCACGGTCAACGAGAGGTAGCGGTCGTCGGTGCCTTCCACCACCACCCAGGGGGCGGCGGCGGTGTTGGTCAGGCGCAACAAATGCCCCGCCACCTCCTGCAACTGGTCGTAGGTTTTCAGGCGCTCCCAGTTCCATGGGGTGACCCGCCAGGCCGTTCGCGGGTCGGCAGAGAGCGCTTTCAGGCGCTGCTTCTGGCCGTCTTTGCTCAAATGGAACCAGAACTTGAGCACCAGCGCGCCTTCGGCCACCAGCATCTGCTCAAAGCGGTTGATCTGCTCGGCGCGGGCGTCAAGCTCTTTGACCGAGATCTCGCCCTGGATGCGCTCGCGGATCGGGTCGGAGTACCACGAGCCGGCAAAAATGCCCACGCGCCCCTTGGGCGGCAGGCTGCGCCAGTAGCGCCACATGGGTGGGCGCTCGCGCTCTTCGTCACTGGGCTCGGAAAACGCCAGCGTCGAGATAAAACGCGGGTCCATCCACTCATAAAGCACATTGATGGTTTCACCCTTGCCCGCGCCGTCTTGCCCGCTGATCAGCACCACCACCGGGGTTTTGCGCTGTTCGAACAGGCTGACCTGCGCATCCAGCAAGGCGGCGCGCAGACCGGGCACGGCGTCACGGTAGGCTTGCTTGGTCAACCGGTGGCCAATTTCCGCAGATCTGAACATCTAGAACTTTCAACAAAGGTGAAACAACGCGATTGACAGCGCCCCGGGCACGCTGAGCCGACAGGTGGTGCCGCGCCGGGGGCTTGCTGTCATGGGCCAGGCCATCCACTGGCGGGTCGGGGGTCGGCGCCGGGTCCGCGGCTGCCGGGCGGCAGCACGCCGCGCCCGCCGTCGATGGGCAAGGTGACCCGAAAGGTGCTGCCCTGCCCCGGTGCCGACTGCACGCTCAACATGCCGTGGTGCTGTTTGACGATCCCCATCGCAATCGACAAGCCCAGCCCGGTGCCCTTGCCGACCGGTTTGGTGGTGAAAAACGGCTCAAAGATGCGGGCCTGGGTGGCGGCGCTCATGCCTTCGCCACTGTCTTGCACCTCCAGCCACACCTGCGCGCCATCGACACCGCTGCGCACGGTGATGTGCCCACGCTGCCCAATGGCGTGCGCGGCGTTGACCAGCAAATTCATCATCACCTGATTGATTTGCGAGGCCACGCAAAACACCGGCGGCAAGTCAGCGTACTCGCGCTTGACATCCGCCTTGTACTTGATCTCGCTCCAGACCATGTTGATGGTGCTCTCCAGCCCCGGGAGCAGGTCTGACCACTGAAACTCCGTCTCGCCCACCCGTGAGAAATTTTTCAGGTCCATGACGATCTTGCTGACCCGCTCCACGCCGTCGCGCGACTCGGCCATCAGCGTCGGCAAATCGGACAGCATGAAGTCGAAATCAGCGTCGGCCTTGCGCCGCCTGACCTCATGCAGCGCTTGTTCACGCGCCACATCATCCATCGCATCCAGGCAGGTTTCAAGCTTGGCGTAAGACCGGGTCACGCCCAGCAGCTTGTCCACGTAGTCGGCCAAGGTGCCCAGGTTGGACTTGACAAACCCGATCGGGTTGTTGATCTCATGCGCCACGCCGGCCGCCAACTGGCCAATGGAGGCCATCTTTTCCGACTGCAACAACTGCAGTTGGGTGGCGGCCAGATCGCGGTTGAGGTCGCTGAGCTCTTGCACCCGCTGCTGCAGCGCGCGCTCGGCGCGCTGGCGGCTGACGATGCGCCACAGGGCGTTGCCCAGCAACAGCAGGGTTTCCACATCCCGCTGGTCATAGTCCGCCGCCTTGTTGCCCACGCCCATCAGCATGCTGGGCCGCCCGCCGTCCATCACCGGTACCGACACCAGCCGCTGCAACGGCACCTGACCCGGCAGCGGAGCCTGAGCATTCACCTGATCGTTGAAGATGACCGGCTGCTGCTGGCGCAGGCAGTCGGCCCAGAGACCCGCTTGGCTGGTCGGGAAACAGGCGTCACCCTCGGTGCCATCGCCAGCCAGATCCCCCGCCGTCCAGGAGACAAGCTCCAGGGTGGCCTGGTCAGGGCTCACAAAATGCAGAAAGCCGAGCTTGCTTTGGGTGATGGCCTGGGCGGCATGCAGACCCTCGCTCAAGAGCTGCTTTTCGGTCTGCATGCCTGCCATCTGGCTGAGCCGCAGCATGGCATGGGTGCGCTCATTGACGAGGTAGCGGTCGGTGACATCCAGAACCAAGCCACCCAGATGAGGCTTGCCCGCATCGTCCTGGATGGCAAACAACGTGGCTTCCCTGTGGCGACCGTTGAACGCCTGGTCATAACTTTTGCTGCCGCCCTGGGCCAGCACCTCGCGGTCCATCGCGGCCAGTTCATCGGCCAGTTCGGGCGGAAAAATATCGTGGGCGGTTTTTCCGATCAAGGTCTGCGCTGGCACACCCAGCAGCTCGCCCAGTTGACGGTTGACCTGCGTCAGGCGCAGCTCACTGTCCTTCACAAAGGCCACGCCTGGCAAATGGTCCATGAAGCTCTGCGTCAGCGCCTGGGTGCTGCGCACCTGGGCCTGCAGGAGCCGGCGCTCGCTGACGTCGTGGATGGCCGACATCAGGTAGGCCTTGCCGTCAAACGTGACCGGGCGGCTGAACACCTCGACATCGCGCAACTCGCCATTGGCCAGGCGGTGCCTGAACTCAAAAAAAGATCGCCTGGCGGCAGCGGCCTGCGCCATGTCCAGGCGAACCTGCTCGGGTGCCAAGGTGTTGACATCCATGATCGTCATCGCCGTGAAGCTGGCCTTGTCCCACCCATAAAAATCAAGCGCCAGGATGTTGGCGTCCACGATGTGGCCGTTGACGGGGTCCAGGATCAACATCGGCATGCAACTGTTGGCAAACAGCGCGCTGTAGCGCACCTCGCTCTCTTGCAGCGCAAACGCCACCTGGCGGCGCTGGGCGTCGTTCTCAAACACCCCCAGCGCGTGGCTGATGTTGGACGCCAGCTGCGCCAGCAAATCGCGTATCACCGCGTCAAACCCGTTGACCTGGTCGGCATACAGGCACAACACCCCCGCCGGCTTGCCCATCAGCCGCAGCGGCAAGGCCGCCGCCGCGCGCCAACCATGGGCCTGGGCGTGCTTGTGCAGCGCCACCCTGTCGGGGTCATTGGCCAGATCCTGCGTCCAGACCACACGGTCTTCCCGCATCGCCAGCTGCACCGGATCACAAGCCAGCGTGGCCGCATCTCTGCCCATGCTGAGCCGCAGGGTCTGCAGGTAGTCCAGGCCGTCGCCCGCATGGGCTTGGGGCCAGACCTGCGATTCGCCTGCACCGCACAGGCCGATCCAGGCCGCCTTCATGCCACCCAGCGCCACGATCTGGTGACAAATGTCGTCAAACAAGGACTTTTTTTGATCGCATCGGATGATGGTCTGGCTGCAGGCGAGCATGGCCGCATACAGCTTGAGCAGCCGCTCGTGCTGCGCGTGGGCGTGGGCGTGCGCCGTCATGGCGCAGCGGGCTCGACGTCAACCATCAAGCGCAGCCCCATGGACTTCTCGAAATCCATGATCTTGCCAATCACCGCCTCGTCCAGCACATGGCCGGCGGTGAGCATCAGCAGCCCGCTGGGGGTGATCAGGTCGCGCGCCAGCACCATGCCCGGCAGCAGGTCGCGGACGCGGCGAACCGTGTCCGCAGGCCGTTGCACCGCCGCAGCCGCTGGCCCGGCCTCACCCATCAAGGCCGCCAGGGCGCCCACCACCTCGGGGTCATACCGCTTGCCACTGCCGTCAACGATGGCCGCCAGCGCCTTGGATGGCGCCAGCTTTCGCTGCGCCAGCGTGCCAATCTGCAGGGCGTCGTAATCACTGGCCACCAGCAAGATCCGGGCACCCAGCGGGATCTTTTTGCCAGCCAGGCCTTCCGGGTAACCGGCGCCGTCAAAGCGCTCGAGCTGGGCGACAATGATTTCTGCCGCACCCTTGAGCTCAGGCAGCGGCAACAGCAGCTGCGCGGCACGCGCCGGGTGTTTGCGAAAGACCTGCAGTTGGGCCGTGTTGAGCATCACCAAGGGCGTGTTGAGCAGTTCGTCGTCAAAACCCACCTTGCCGATCGCGTGCAGCAGGCCGGCCACAAACACCTCTTGCGACGGCTTGTTGTCCAGCCCGAGTTTTTGCGCCAGGCGCCGCGCCACATCGGCCACCCGGCGCGAGTGGCCAGCCAGATGGCTGGCCCGCAGCTCGATCAGGCTGGTGAAAATTTTGATGGAGGTGATGAAGTTGTTCTTGAGCTGCTCGTTGGCCCCCAGCAATGCGGCGTTGGTCTGGTTCAGCTCGGCGGTGCGTTCGGCCACCTTGACCTCCAGGCTGAAGTTCAGCACCTTGAGCTCGTCGTTTTGCGCCTTGATCAAGGCCTGCAGCCGACGCTGCTCTTGCACCATGTCACGCTGCTGCAAGGCGCCGCGCACGATCAACAGGATGTCGTTGTCGTCCCAGGGCTTGGCGATGTAGCGGTAGATTTCGCCGCGGTTGATCGCGCCCATGATGGAGGTGATGTCGGCGTAGCCGGTCAGCAGCAGGCGCATGCAGTCAGGCCAGCGCTGGCGCACCTGCTCCAGAAACGTGACGCCGTCCATCTCAGGCATGCGCATGTCGGAAATCACCAGGTCAATCGGCTCGGCAGCCAGCACCGCCAACCCGGCCTGGCCGCCTTCGGCCACGCGCACCTGAAACCCCTTGGCCCGGAACAGTCGGCGCAATGCCGACAGGATACTGGGCTCGTCATCCACGCACAAAATTGTTGGGGCGGGCGCAGGGTTGGCCGCGTCGGTGGAACCAGTGCCTGGCAACTCGGTCATGTCAGTGTCGTGATGTGGGTTTGAAGGCGATGGCGGCGCTCACAGTTTCGAAAACACGGTGGCTTCCTCCACCAGGAAGGTGATGTCGCCCAAGTCGTCCATGATGTCTTGCAGTTTACCGCCCAGGCGGGCGGCCACGCTGGGCGCCAGCACTTGCCGATGCAAACTGCCGCCCAGGTCGAAACCCATGTGTTTGCAGACCTGATTGGCGGCAAACACGCAGGCCATCATGTCGGTGTCACACAACTCGGGCTGATGCAGGTGGGCAATGGTCTGGACCAGATCGTCGGCAAAGCGCCATTTGTGGGCCAGCATGGCGCCGATGGTGGCGTGGTCCACCCCCACCACGTCCCGCAAGGCGACATGCAGGCTGACGTCCTGCCACACACTCTGCTCCATCGCGCGGCGAAATTCCACTGGCATAAACTGCGCCACCACCACCTTGCCAAAGTCGTGCAACAGGCCGGCAATAAAACAGTCCTGCGGGTCGGCGCCGGGCAAACGGTGGGCCAGTTGCCGTGCCATGCCGGCACAGGCCAAGGAGTGAAACAGGTAGCGCTGGCCATCAAAGCCCGCCATCGGGCTGTCTGGCAGCATGCCAACGGCAGCGATGCTGAGCGCCAAGTTCTTGATGGCGTTGAAGCCCAGAAAAACCACCGCCTGGTCCATCGAGGTGATCTGCCCGGACAGGCCGTAATAGGCCGAATTGACCACCCGCAACACCTTGACCGTGACCACCGGGTCTTTGTCAATGACACGCACCAGGTCCTTGGGCGAACAGGCCGCATCCCGCGTCAAGGTCAGGATCTTGTGCACACTTTTGGGGAACGCCGGCATGCTGTCGACAGCCGCCAGCAGGCGCGTGGCCAGGTCAGGACTCAGGGCTGGCATGGTCTGACAGGCCGCGTTTGAACGGGTGAACCAAACCAGATTGACAACCGTCCGTGCATGCTTCACCTCGTGATTTGCGGCCATTTTACGGGCTGTTATCTGGGCAGGATGGGGCATTTACCCCTGCCGGAGCGCGCACGGATGGTCGCCGACTCGCCTGCTTTATCAATTGTCATTTAGTTTGTCCAATGTCAAAGCAACGTCGGCGCAGGCTCCTTGGCTGGCATTCAATCAAGGGTATATTTGCCCATCAAGGGCAGTTAGGAGACCTCGTGCAAGCCTCAAAATACAAAATATGGATCCAGTTGCTGACCACCATCGGCGTTGCCCTTCTGGTGGTGTGGACCGGTGTCATCATTTGGCAGGGCCACGTGACACGCCAGGCGGCTCTGGAGCAGGCCACCGACTTCTCTGAGAGCATGCACGACGCCACCATGGCCGGCCTGACCGGCATGATGGTGACCGGCACCATCGGTCAGCGTGACATCCTGCTCGACCAGATCAAGCAACTGGGCGCCATTCGGGACGTGCGGGTGTTGCGCGGTGAGGCCGTCATCAAACTTTACGGTGTCGGCACCGAAAAAGACGATGTCAAGCCCGATGCCCTGGAACAGCAGGTTCTGGCCACCGGCCAGGCCGTGATCGAGGTGCAAACCGACGCCACCGGTGAATACTTGCGTGCGGTGCGCCCGGCGCTGGCCGCCAAAAGTTACCTGGGCAAGGACTGCACCACCTGCCACGCCTCGCCTGAGGGCACGGTGCTGGGCGTGGTCAGCATGAAGGTGTCGCTGGACAAGGTCAACGCCAGCCTGGCTGACCAGCGCCTCAAATCCATTTTGGCCGCGCTGATCACCTGCATTCCGGTGCTGATGCTGATTTACCCCTTCATCCGCAAAGTGGTGACGCAGCCGCTTGAATACTGCGTGCGGATCGCGCGGGGCATTGCCCAGGGTGACCTGACGCAGCAGATTGACGTGACGTCCAAGAACGAAATGGGCCAGCTGGAACAGGCCCTGAAGGACATGAACGCCAGTCTGGTGCAAATTGTGCAGCAGGTGCGTGTGGGCACCGACACCATTTACAGCGCCTCCAGTGACATCGCCAGCGGCAATCTGGACCTGTCCAACCGCACCGAGCTGCAGGCCAATTCGCTGGAAAACACCGCTGCCTCCATGACCGACCTGACCAGCGCTGTCAACCAGAATGCCAGCCACGCACGCCGCGCCAATGAGCTGGCCCAGTCGGCCTCCGAGGTCGCCATCAAGGGTGGCAGCGTGGTGTCTGGCGTGATCGACACCATGGCCTCCATCAACAGCTCCAGCAAACGCATTGTGGACATCATCTCGGTGATCGACGGCATCGCCTTCCAGACCAACATCCTGGCGCTAAACGCCGCCGTGGAAGCGGCCCGTGCGGGTGAGCAGGGTCGCGGTTTCGCCGTGGTGGCCGCCGAGGTGCGCAGCCTGGCCAAACGCTCGGCCGACGCCGCGCAGGAAATCAAGGCGCTGATTGGCGACTCGGTGAGCAAGGTGGAAGCGGGCAGCACCCTGGTGCAGCAGGCCGGCATCACCATGAACGACATTGTGGACAGCATCCGCCACGTGACCGACATCATGGGCGAGATTGCCGACGCCAGCGCCAGCCAGTCCGGCGGTATCGAGCTGGTCAGCCGGTCAATCGACCAGATGAACCAGGTGACCCAGCAAAACGCCGCCTTGGTGGAAGAAGCCGCCGCGGCGGCCCAGTCGTTGCAAGACCAAGCCGAAAATTTGGAGCGCGTGGTGGGCGCGTTCAAGCTGAACGACAACCATGCACACACCCTGATCGGACGGTCGTAGGCAAGCCCTCATGGCATTGTCAAAACAGGTCTAACGCAGCCGCTCTGAGTGCCACTTGAGCACGCGCGGCACGGTCAGGATCAACACCACCAGACCCATAATCGCCAGAGACATGGGGCGCTGGAAGAAAATCAGCGCGCTACATTCACCGATGGAGATGGCGTTGCGCATTTGCGCTTCAGCCAACGGGCCCAGAATCATGCCCACCAGCACGGGCGCAGTCGGGAAGTTGAAGCGCCGCATGACCAGGCCCAAAACGCCTATGCCGTAGAGCAAGAACAAGTCAAACGCACTCTGGCGCATGCCATAGGCACCCACCGTCGCAAAAATCATGATGCCCGCATACAACTGCGGCTTGGGCACCTTGAGCAGCTTCACCCACAGCCCCACCAGCGGCAGGTTCAGCACCAGCAGCATCACGTTGCCAATATAAAGCGACGCAATCAAGGCCCACACCAGTGATGCCGAGCTGCTGAACAGTTGTGGCCCGGGTTGAATGCCATAGTTTTGAAACGCGCCCAGCAAAATCGCGGTGGTGTTGGAGGTGGGAATGCCCAGCGTGAGCAGCGGAATCATCGCCGCCGTCACCGTGGCGTTGTTGGCCGCTTCCGGCCCGGCCACACCTTCAATCGCACCGCGGGTGCCAAACTCGGCCTTGTGTTCACCTTTGGCCAGCTTTTTCTCGGCGGCGTAGCTCAAAAAAGTCGGGATCTCGGTACCACCTGCTGGAATGCAGCCAAACGGTGCGCCAATGGCGGTGCCGCGCAGCCAGGCGGGCAGTGAGCGCTTCCAGTCGCTGAGCGACATGGTCACCCGGCTCAAGCGGTTCTCGGACTCGACCGCCCGGCCTTCAAACAGCACGGCGTGCATGGCCTCGGCCACGGCAAACAGGCCCACCGCCACCAGCACAATCTCGACGCCATCAAGCAACTCGGGAACCCCTGCGGTGTAGCGCACCTGCCCGGTGATCTGGTCCATGCCCACCAGCCCGAGCGCCAGACCGGCAAACAAGGCGGTGAGCCCGCGCACCGTGCTTTGCCCCAGCACCGCGCTCACGGTGGTGAAGGCCAGCACCATCAGCATGAAGTATTCCGGTGGACCCAGGGTCACGGCAAACTCGGCCACCACCGGCGCAAACAGCGTGACCAGCACGGTGGCAATCGACCCCGCCACAAACGAGCCGATGGCAGCCGTGGCCAGTGCCGCGCCGGCGCGGCCGCTCTTGGCCATCCGGTTGCCCTCCATGGCAGTCACCATCGTGGCGGTTTCGCCGGGTGTGTTGAGCAGGATGGAGGTGGTGGAGCCTCCATACATGGCACCGTAGTAGATGCCGGCAAAGAAAATCATCGAGGCGGTGGCCTCGACCTGCGTGGTGATCGGCAGCAGCATCGCCACTGCCGTGGCCGGGCCAATGCCCGGCAACACACCCACCGCTGTGCCCAACGCACACCCCACAAAGGCCCACAGCAGGTTGACCGGGGTGCCTGCGGTGGCAAACCCCTGCAACAACAAATCCCAGACTTCCATCACAACCACCCGCTTTGCGTCAGGCCAGGCAGGTTGATGCCCAGAAACTTGGTAAAAGCCCAGTACACCGGTGCGGCAATCAACAGCCCGACCAGCGCATCGCGGGCCACCGACGCCAGGCCGGTTGCGGTTTTGCCTTCTGCCAGGCGCATGCCACGCGCCGCCAGCACAAAACACAAGGCACAGCTGAAAATGAAACCAATCACCGTGATCAGTGCCGCGTTCAGCAGCAAGGCGGCCGACAGCCAGGCAAAACCCTGCCAATAAGGGTGTTCACCCGAGTGATCGTCCATGTTCTGAAAGCCCCCTCGGCTGGCCTTGACCACCAGTGCCGCGCCACAGGCCAGCAGGGCCAGCGACACCACCCAGGGCAGAAAGTTGGGACCAATGCCGGCATAGCCTGAGGCGGACGGAATGGTGTACGCCCCGGCGGCCAAGCCCAGCGCCGCCAGCACCACCCCGATGCCCACCCAAAGTTGCAGCCGGGGTGAGTGTGTTGCCGGACCGTGTTGACGCATGGTGTGTGCCCTGACTCGATCAAATCATGCCGGACTTGACCATGGTGGCGCGCAGCGAGGCGAAGTCATCATCGACAAACTTCTCGAACGCGTCACCAGCCAGCACCGCCGGAGTCCAGGCGTTTTTCTCGAGGGCTTCGGCCCAGGCTTTGGACTGGGTGGCTTTGATGACCATGTCGGTGAGCGTCTTGCGTTGCGCCGCCGTGATGCCGGGCGCGCCATACACACCGCGCCAGTTGCCGATCTCGACGTTGATGCCCTGCTCTTTGAGCGTCGGCACATTGATGCCCTTGAGCCGCGCTGCCGATGTGACGCCCACCGCTTTCATCTTGCCGGTCTCAATATACTGGGCAAACTCGCTGTAGCCACTGCCACCGATGGTGACGTTGCCGCCCAGAATGGCAGCGGTGGCCTCACCGCCGCCCCGGAAAGCCACATAGTTGATCTTGGCCGGGTCCACACCCACGTCGCGGGCGATCATGGCCGCCGCAATGTGCTCGGTGGCACCACGCGAACCGCCACCCCACTTGACACTGCCAGGGTCTTTCTTGAGCTGGGCAATCACCTCGGCCATATTTTTGAAGGGTGAGTTGCCCGGCAGCACAAACACGTTGTACTCGCTGGTCAGGCGGGCAATCGGGGTGGCCGCAGTGATCGACACCGGGGGTTTGCCGGTGATGATGCCGCCCAGCATGACGGCGCCCATCACCATCAGGGCGTTCGGGTCGCCCTTGCTGGCATTGACAAACTGGGCCAGACCCAGCGCACCCGCGGCACCGCCTTTGTTCTCGAACGTCACGGCGTCAGCAACCTGAGCGTCCTGCAAGGCTTTGCCCAGAGCGCGACCGGTGGAATCCCAGCCGCCACCGGGGTTGGCCGGAATCATCATCTTGATATTGACGGCGGCCAGCGCTGAGAGCGGCACGCTGCCACTGGCTGCCAGCACGGCGAGCGATTTCAAAAAGGTATCACGACGCATCACAATCTCCTGGGTGGGTTAACGACCCCTGTATGTTGCGGCGGCAGGCTGTCAAACGGCTGTCCGCACGCACTAGGGAAAATACCAAGCCCGTGCGCAGCTCTCCCGCTCACGCCAGTGCGGTCCCAATACAGGCCATCTGTTACAACCGGGGCCTTCACTTCTGCGTCCACGCCCCATGCCTTCAAAGCCCAAAAGCGCCCTGCCCGCCAACCCCATTGCCTTGCCAGAAATTCACTGGCTGGAGGCCGATCAGCCGCGCAACGCCCGCTGGCGTTCCGAGCGCGGCCTGCCACCCCCAACCAAAGTGGTGCTGGCAGACGACACCTTGAGCGCTGACAGTGCGTACAGAATGGTGTGCGAAGGCACTTCATTGCTCTGGCGCGGTGACTTTCAAAACGCCCGCCAGTTACTGCAAGCGCTGGGGCGCCGTGCCGATCAGGTGCCCAAACGCAAGCGCAAACAAGCCGCCACCCCCATCCCGCTGCTGGATGCCTTCAACCAGCACCGGCTGGCGCAGTCGCAACGCGCCCGCCTGCTGGGGCGGTTATTGATCGAGTTCGATGCCGACTACCATGTGCCGCTGCGCCGCGCGCCTGACGCCAAAGCCGCCTGCACAGAAGCTTGGGGGCCACCTGACTTGCAGGCAGGCCCCATGGTGGCATCGCTGCGGGAGCTGCTGGGCGTGACCAGTGCGCACGAGTGGCGGCGTGTGGGCATCGAGATCCCGGCGCTGGGCGACGCACCGCACAACCGCATCCACCCGCACTACGGCGTGTTTTCACCCGTGCGCGGCGAATACATCCAGCTGGTGGCCACCGCCCATTTGCCCAAGCCACCCAAAGGCCGAGACCAGCTGCTGGCATTTGATATTGGTACCGGCACGGGTGTGCTGGCCGCCGTGCTGGCGCGCCGGGGTGTCGCTCACATCGTCGCCACTGATTTGGACGCCAGGGCGCTGGCCTGTGCGCGAGACAACATGGCCCAGCTTGGGCTGCAAACACAGGTGGAGGTGACGCAGGCTGATTTGTTCCCACCTGGGAAAGCGTCACTGATCGTCTGCAACCCGCCCTGGTTGCCAGCGCGGCCCGGCTCACCGATTGAGCGCGCGGTGTACGACGAAGGTTCTCGCATGCTCCAAGGATTCTTGGCTGGGTTATTGGATCATCTGGAACCCAAGGGCGAAGGCTGGCTGATTTTGTCCAACCTGGCCGAACACCTTGGCCTGCGCAGCCGCGACGAATTGCTGGCCCTGTTTGAAGCCAACCGCCTGCGCGTCGTCAGCCGTGTCGATGCCAAGCCCGTGCACCCCAAAGCCAGCGATGCCACCGACGCGCTGCACCACGCCCGAAGCCAGGAAGTCACCTCGCTGTGGCGGCTGGCGGCCAACACCGCGCCATGAGCACCTGAGCCAGGCAGAGGATCGCGCATGAAGCTGCTGCTGGTTGAGGACGACGCTGCCCTGCACACCGCGCTGCATCGCAGTCTCACGCGCCTGGGCTGGAACGTTCAGGTGTGTGACGATGGCCGTGCAGCGCTGGGCCGCTGGCGTGCGCTCAAACCCGACGTGGTGCTGCTCGACCTGAGCCTGCCCGGCCGCGACGGCCTGCACATCCTGGCGCAGGCGCGCGACGAAGGCCTGGTCACGCCGGTGCTGATCCTTACCGCCCGTGGCACCGTGGGCGACCGCATTGCCGGACTCAACGCCGGTGCCGACGACTACCTGCCCAAACCTTTTGATCTGGACGAACTCGAAGCCCGCCTGCGTGCGCTGCACCGGCGTCAGTCGGAGAGTTATGACAAATCAGCCTCCAACCCACACGACGGAAAGACCATCAGCTACGACAAGGAGAGTGGTGCCATCCTGCATGCGGGCCAGGTGCTGGAGCTGGCACCGCGTGAACTGGCGTTCTTGCGCGCCTTGATGGCACGCCCCGGGCAGGCAGTCTCCAAAGAGCGCTTGTTTGAGGCCGTCTTTCCCGGCCTGCAAGACGTGCAGTTTGAAGCCATCGAAGTGGTGGCCTACCGCGTGCGCAAAAAGCTGCAAGGCACCGGCACCACCCTGACCACCCTGCGCGGTCTGGGCTACCTGCTCAAACTGCCATCGTGAGCCTGGTCAGCACCCTGTCCACCCACAAGCTGTCGCTGCGCAGCTACCTGATGCTGGGTATCTTGTTGCCAGTGGTGCTGTTCATCATGATCGACACCGTGGTGATTTACCGCCAGGCACTGGCGGCAGTGAACACCGCCTATGACCGCACGCTGCTGGCTTCAGCCAAATCCATTGGTGAACACATCAGCGCCACGGGCGAGGCTGATGCGGCCAAGCTCAGCGCCTCCGTGCCTTACGCTGCATTGGAAGTGTTTGAGGCAGACAACCGCAGCCGCATGATCTACCGCATCTCCAGCACCAACGGTGTATTGATTGACGGATTTCAGGACCTGCCCGCTTGGCGCGGCCAGTTGCCGCAGCTTGGCCCCTATGCAGCGCTGGTGGATTTTTACGACGACACCTACCGGGGTGATGCTGTGCGCGTGGCCGTGTTGTTGCAGCCGGTGGCCATGCAGCGTGCCCGCGCCATGGCGGTGGTGCAAGTGGCTGAAACCCTGGAGTTGCGCCGAACGCTGGCACGCCAGATCCTCATCGACACCCTGCTGCGGCAGTTGGCGCTGTTGTCGGTGATCGCGTTGGTGGTGTTTGTGGTGGTGCAGCGCGCCACCCGGCCAGTGCGGCATTTGAGCCAACTGCTTCGCCAGCGCGAAGCTGACGATCTCACCCCCTTGCACCTGGCCGATGCGCCCACGGAACTGCAACCGCTGATGGAGGCCACCAACACCACCATGAGCCGCCTGAAAGACCTGCTGGACAACCAGAAACGTTTTGTACGCGACACTGCCCACCAGTTGCGAACACCGCTGGCGGTGCTCAAGGTCCAGGTGCAATCTGCCTTGCGCGGCGATGTGGAGCCCCAACAGGCGCTACAGGAAATCAGCCAGACTGTCCAACGGGCCACCGTGCTGGCCAACCAGATGCTGTCGCTGGCGAAAGTGGCGCAACTGGCCCAGGAAAACCCCAGCAACACCATTGATTGGGCTGTGGTGCTGCGTGAAGTGGCACTGGACCTGTCACCGCTGATCGCCGACCGTGAGCTGGACTTTGACATCGACACCGTGCCAAGCCCCATTCAGACCCACGACTGGATGCTGCGCGAACTCTCCCGCAACCTGCTGCACAACGCCATCCGCTATAGCCCGCAGGGTGGCCCGTTGCACGTCACGCTGGTGAGCGACGCCCGTGTTGCCGCCCTGGTCATCAGCGACAGCGGGCCCGGGATTTCACC
Organism: Rhodoferax sp. U2-2l; assembly: GCF_020594515.1. Classification (GTDB taxonomy): domain Bacteria; phylum Pseudomonadota; class Gammaproteobacteria; order Burkholderiales; family Burkholderiaceae_C; genus Rhodoferax. The sequence goes on along the minus strand of NZ_JAJCTH010000001.1, from coordinate 19,490 downwards.
CGATCTGCAAAAGCGCCTGTTTCAGCCGTTTTCTGCAGGCCAAGCCACCGGCGGATCGGGTCTGGGGCTGGCCATCTGCCTGGAAATCACCCGCACACTGGGCGGCCAGATTGAACTTGCCAACCGCGAGGCACAGGGACACATCATCGGACTCGACGCCACTGTGCGCCTGCCACTGGTGCCCGTCACGGCAATCAAAATGTCAAACCGGTAAACTGCACCGTCAGGAAAAATACCTAGGAGTTTGACGATGCCACGATTGACACGGATGCCCCGCTCACCAGACGCAGCTCATGGTTGGATTAAGGCTACTTTGGCGGGTGTGCTGATGCTTGGAGTGAGTTTCAACACATTCGCCCAAACAACCAAGTCAAGTGCCCCTTCAGCCAACGCGACGGCCACAGCCTGCCCGTCCATCCTGAAACACAGCTTCAACCGCTTGCAGGACGAAAAACCACAGAACCTGTGCCAATTTGCCGGCAAGGTGATTCTGGTGGTCAACACCGCCAGCCGCTGCGGATTCACCGGCCAGTACGAGGGGCTGGAGGCGCTTTACGCCAAGTACCAGTCCAAAGGCCTGGTGGTGCTGGGGTTTCCGTCCAACGACTTTGGTCAACAGGAGCCCGGCACCGACAAGGAGATCGCCGACTTCTGCTTCAACACCTATGCGGTCAAGTTCCCGATGTTCTCCAAAACCGTGGTGTCCGGCCCCGGTCGCAACGCGTTTTACAAACAGCTGGTGGACGCCACCGGCACCAGCCCGAAGTGGAACTTCTACAAATACCTGATCGACCGTAACGGCAAGGTGGTGGACAGCTACGGCAGCATGACCAGCCCGACCAGCAGCAGCTTGGTGGCCGACATCGAAAAACTGCTCTGACGTACCGTGGACAAATTGCGCATCGACAAGTGGTTGTGGGCGGCACGCTTCTACAAGACCCGCAGCCTGGCGAGTGACGAGATCGACAAGGGCCGGGTGCAGGTCAACGGCGCGGTGGTCAAACCGGCGCGCGAGGTCAAGGCCGGTGACACGGTGCAATTGCGCATCGGATCCACCCTGCGCACCGTGCTTGTGCAAGCCGTCTGCGACAAACGCGGCCCGGCGCCGACCGCCGCTCTGCTGTTCCAGGAAACCGCCGAGTCGGTCCAACTGCGCCAGCAAGCGGCCGAACAACGCCGCCTGGCCCCGGAACCGGCGCTGTCACTGCACCAAGGCCGCCCCACCAAACGCGACCGGCGTGATGCCGACAAATTGCGCAGCGACCCCTGGGGCAACCGCTGGAGCGCCAGCCTGGACGGCTGAAGAACAATCACCCGACACCTTGGCTCGGCAGCGCCGAGTGCGCAACAAAAAGCCCGCATCAGCGGGCTCTTGGATTCCGGCGCCAAGACCAGTAACCATCAAAACCAGCAGCCAACCCTTGCTTGAAGGGTCAGCCGCATCACTTTGGATACCAATCAGTAAGCTTGACCCAACTGGCTCAGAATGGCCGGGTTTTCCAGCGTCGAGGTGTCTTGGGTGATGTTTTCACCCTTGGCCAGCGAACGCAGCAGGCGGCGCATGATCTTGCCGGAGCGGGTCTTGGGCAGGTTTTCACCAAAACGGATGTCTTTGGGCTTGGCGATCGGGCCAATTTCCTTGGCCACCCAGTCGCGCAGCTGCTTGGCAATCGCCTTGGCTTCGTCACCAGACGGCACGCCACGCTTCAACACCACAAAGGCGCAGATGGCTTCACCGGTCAGGTCGTCTGGGCGGCCCACCACAGCGGCTTCGGCCACCAGATCGGTCTTGGCGACGAGTGCCGATTCGATTTCCATGGTACCCATGCGGTGACCGGACACGTTGAGCACGTCGTCAATACGACCGGTGATGCGGAAGTAACCGCGGTCTGCGCTGCGCACGGCGCCGTCGCCCGCCAGGTAGTAGGTGCCGCCCATTTCCGGCGGGAAGTAGCTGGCCTTGAAACGCTCGGGGTCGCCCCAGATGGTGCGGATCATGGAAGGCCAGGGGCGTTTGACGACCAGCATACCGCCCGAGCCGTTGGGCACGTCATGACCGGCTTCGTCGACGATGGCGGCCATGATGCCGGGCAGTGGCAGCGTGCAACTACCGGGCACCAACGGGGTGGCGCCAGGCAGCGGCGTGATCATGTGGCCACCGGTTTCGGTCTGCCAGAAGGTGTCAACGATCGGGCAACGCTCTTTGCCGACATTTTTGTAGTACCACATCCAGGCTTCGGGGTTGATGGGCTCACCCACCGAACCGAGGATGCGCAGGCTCGACAGGTCCGAGCGATCCGGATGGACCTTTTCGTCCGACTCGGCCGACTTGATCAGCGAACGGATGGCGGTGGGTGCGGTGTAGAAAATGCTGCACTTGTGGCGCTCAATCATCTGCCAGAAGCGCCCGGCGTTCGGGTAGGTGGGCACCCCTTCAAAAATGATCTGGGTGGCGCCAGCGGCCAGCGGGCCGTAAGCCACATAGGCGTGGCCGGTGATCCAGCCGATGTCGGCGGTACACCAGAACACGTCATCCGAGCGCAAATCGAAGGTCCAGTCCATGGTCAGCTTGGCCCACAGCACAAAACCGCCGGTGGCGTGCTGCACACCCTTGGGCTTGCCGGTGGAGCCGGAGGTGAACAAGATGAACAGGGGGTGCTCGGCACCCACCATCACCGGCTCGCACTCGGTGCTTTGACCCGCCAGCGCCTCAGTGAAGGTGATGTCACGGCCAGCGACCATGTTGCAGGGGGTGGCGGTGCGCTCGAACACCAGCACGGTTTTGATGGATTCACAACCACCCAGTCCCAGGCCTTCGTCCACGATGGCTTTGAGCGGCAGCTCTTTGCCACCACGCATCTGGAAGTTGGCGGTGACCACGGCCACCGCGCCGGCGTCGATGATGCGCTCTTGCAGCGCCTTGGCCGAGAAGCCGCCAAACACCACGCTGTGGGTCGCACCGATGCGGGCGCAGGCCTGCATGGCCACCACGCCTTCGAGCGTCATGGGCATGTAGATCAAGACGCGGTCGCCCTTGTTGATGCCGCGGGCCTTGAGCGCATTGGCAAACTGGCTGACCTTGGCCAGCAGTTCCTTGTAAGTGGTTTTGGTGACTTCACCGCCGTCGGCTTCAAAAATGACGGCGGTCTTGTTTTCATTAGGCGTGCCCATGTGCTTGTCAAGGCAGTTGGCACTGGCATTGAGTTCACCGTCTTCAAACCACTTGTAGAACGGTGCATTGGACTCGTCCAGGGTTTTGGTGAAGGGCTTGTTCCAGACCACGTTTTCACGCGCCAGGCGAGCCCAGAAACCTTCAAAGTCAGCAGCAGCTTCAGCGCAGAGGGCGTTGTAGCCGTCCATGCCGGAAATGCGAGCAGCCTTCACGGTGGCTTCGCTGGGCTCAAAAACGCGGTTTTCAACCAACACGGATTCAATGGCGGACGGTGTGCTCACAGATCAATCTCCTCTTTGTTAAATGACGTTCACCCACTAATATCAAGGTTGGCACTTACAAGCCACTGACTATCCGGCGCGTTTGAGCCGCACGATAAACTCCCTCACCGTCCCAACTTTCAGTCACTTCATGTCAACTGCCAAATCCGAAAAAAGAGCCGTCCTGCGGCCGATCCCGCGCCTGATTTTTGCCAGCCGCTGGCTGCAGTTGCCGCTGTATCTGGGCTTGATTCTGGCGCAGTGTGTGTACGTTTACCACTTCTGGGTTGAAGTGGTGCATCTGTTGGAGGCGGTGTTTGGCAGCCAGACCGCGCTGGCCGCGCTGGTGGAGAGCATTGGGTACCGCAGTGAAGCACCGGTCACGCACCTCAACGAGACCGTCATCATGCTGGTGCTGCTGGCGCTGATTGACGTGGTGATGATCTCCAACCTGCTGATCATGGTGATTGTGGGCGGCTACGAAACTTTTGTGAGCCGCATGGACCTGGATAACCACCCAGACCAGCCTGAGTGGCTGGACCACGTCAACGCGTCTGTGCTCAAGGTGAAGCTGGCCACCGCCATCATCGGCATCAGCTCCATCCACCTGCTCAAAACTTTCATCAACGCCGCCAATTACAGCGAGAAGGTGCTGATCGCCCAGACGGTGATCCACATCGCGTTTTTGCTCTCGGCGATGGCCATTGCCTACACCGACCGGTTGATGCACCCCCCGGCGTCCGACAAACATTGACGGGTGAAGGGCGTTGTCCGGTTAATCCGGCTGCGCCCGGCTGGATTGGCTCAGCAGCAACAGCACCGCCAGCACCGCGCTGATCAGCGAGCCCATCAATACCCCAATCTTGACTTGCACGCCCAACGCGGGATCAGCGCCCGCAAATGCCAGCGATCCAATGAACAGGCTCATGGTGAAGCCCACACCGCACAGCACGCACACGCCCAAAAACTGCAGCCAGGTGCTTTGATAGGGCAACTGGGCGCCACCAAAGCGTATCAACAGCCATGATGCGCCAAACACCCCCACCGTTTTGCCCACCACCAAACCGGCAGCAATCCCCAAGGGCACCGTTTGGGTCAGCGTGGACAACGTGATGCCGCTCAGCGACACCCCGGCATTGGCAAACGCGAACACGGGCAAGATGCCGTAAGCCACCCAGGGGTGCAGCGCATGCTCGGCCCGGCCCAGCGGCGAGCCGCCCTTGCCATCCGAGATGGGCACCGCCAGCGCAGTGATCACCCCGGCCAGCGTGGCGTGAATGCCAGACTTCAGTACACACACCCAGATGATCAGACCAACGATCACATAGGGGCCCACCGACGTGACCCGACTGCGGTTGAGTACCAACAGCACCAGCGCGCCCCCGCCTGCCGCCAGCAACATGGCCAGGGACAGGTCGGCGGTATAGAAAAAGGCAATCACCAGGATCGCCCCCAAATCGTCAATGATCGCCACGGCGGTGAGAAAAATCTTCAGCGAGGTGGGTACCCGGCTGCCCAGCAGCACCAAAATACCCAGCGCAAAGGCAATGTCGGTGGCCATCGGAATGCCCCAGCCTTGAAGGGCCACCGGGTTACCAGCATTGATCGCGGCATAAATCAGCGCTGGCACCACCATGCCGCCCAGCGCGGCACCCGCGGGCAGCAAGGCCTGGGCTCTTGAGGCCAGTTCGCCCTGCAGCAATTCCCGCTTGATCTCCAGGCCCACCAAGAAGAAAAACACCGCCATCCACAGATCATTCACCCAGACCAAGGTGGGTTTGGAGAGCACCAGCCAATCACCGCCGATGCGCACCTCGCCGGGGGTGTTCAAAAGTGCGTCATACAGCGGCTGCAGCGGCGAGTTGCTCAGAATCAGCGCCAGCACAGCGGCCACAGCCAGCAAGACACCGCCGATGGTTTGCGAATTGACGAACTGGTTGACGCTGCGAACAATGAGTTTGAGCATGGTGATCGGCCAAGCCGAGTCAGCCTGGTGTTGGGGGTCCTTGGTTAAACTGCGATGCTACCGACAGACCCCAAATACGCTCACTCTTTAAGGTAAAACCCATGCGTACCGCCATCCGCCAAGCCGACCTGATCGAATCCATTGCCGCCGCGCTGCAGTACATCAGCTACTACCACCCGGCCGACTACATTGCCCACCTGGCCCGCGCGTACGAGCGTGAACAAAGCCCGGCCGCCAAAGACGCCATCGCGCAGATTCTGACCAACAGCAAGATGAGCGCGACCGGCCACCGGCCCATCTGCCAGGACACGGGTATCGTCAACGTGTTCCTCAAGGTGGGTATGGACGTGACCTGGGAAGGTTTCACCGGCAGCCTGGACGACGCCATCAACGAAGGGGTGCGCCGTGGTTACAACCACCCCGACAACACCTTGCGCGCCAGCGTGGTGGCCGACCCCGAGTTTTTGCGCAAGAACACCAAAGACAACACCCCGGCGGTGATCAACACCGAGATCGTTCCCGGCAACACGGTCGAAGTGACCGTGGCCGCCAAAGGCGGCGGCAGCGAGAACAAAAGCAAGATGTATATGTTGAACCCCGGCGACAGCGTGGTCGACTGGGTGCTCAAAACCGTGCCCACCATGGGCGCAGGCTGGTGCCCACCGGGCATGCTGGGCATCGGCATCGGCGGCACTGCCGAAAAAGCCGTGTTGATGGCCAAAGAAAGCCTGATGGACGACCTGGACATGTACGAGCTGCAGGCCAAAGCGGCCAGCGGCGCGGAACTCTCCAGCGTCGAAAAGCTGCGGCTTGAGTTGTTCGAGAAGGTTAACGCCTTGGGCATCGGCGCCCAGGGTCTGGGCGGCCTGACCACGGTGCTCGACGTCAAGATCAAGATGTACCCAACCCACGCCGCCAGCAAACCGATTGCCATGATCCCCAACTGCGCCGCCACCCGCCACGCGCATTTTGTGATGGATGGCAGCGGCCCGGTCTACCTGACCCCGCCCTCGCTGGACACCTGGCCCGATGTGGCGTGGACACCCGATTACGTCAAGAGCAAGAAGGTCAATCTCAACACCTTGACCAAGGAAGAAGTCGCCAGCTGGAAACCCGGCGACACCTTGCTGCTCAACGGCAAGATGCTCACTGGCCGCGACGCCGCCCACAAACGCATCCAGCAGATGCTGGCCAAGGGCGAGCAACTGCCGGTCGACTTCACCAACCGGGTGATTTATTACGTGGGCCCGGTCGACCCGGTGGGTGACGAAGCCGTGGGCCCCGCTGGCCCCACCACCGCCACCCGGATGGACGGTTTCACCGAAATGATGCTGGCCGAAACCGGCCTGATCGCGATGGTGGGCAAGGCCGAACGTGGCCCGGTGGCGATTGAGGCGATCAAAAAACACCAAAGCGCTTACCTGATGGCGGTGGGCGGTGCGGCCTACCTGGTCAGCAAGGCCATCAAAACCGCCAAGGTGGTGGGATTTGCCGACCTGGGCATGGAAGCGATTTATGAGTTCGATGTGGTGGACATGCCGGTCACCGTGGCGGTGGACGCCGGCGGCACCAGCGCCCACATCACCGGCCCGGCCGAGTGGAAAGAACGCATCGCCAGTGGTGAGTTCAAGGGCATCGCGGTCACCACGGCGTGAGTCAACAGCGGTTTGACTGAGTTAGATCCTTCTGGCGACCCCACATTGCCAAGCCGCCCCATCGGCGTCTTTGACAGCGGCGTGGGCGGCTTGAGTGTGCTGCGGGCGCTGCGGGCTGAGCTGCCGCACGAAGACTTTGTTTACCTGGCGGACAGCGGTTTTGCGCCCTATGGCGAACGGGACGAGGCGTTTGTGGTGGCGCGCGCACGCGCCATCACGCACCACCTGCTGCACGGTGAAGACCAGCCCATCAAAGCGCTGGTGATGGCCTGCAACACCGCCACCGCTGCCGCCATCCACCTGTTGCGCCGGGACCACCCTGGCCTGCCCATCATTGGTGTGGAACCCGCCCTGAAACCGGCGGTGGCCGCCAGCCAGACCCATCACATCGGCGTGATGGCGACGCGTGGCACGCTGGCCAGCCAGAAATTCAAAGCCCTGCTGGCCTCGCTGGACGGCCAGGCGCAGTTTTTTTGCCAGCCCTGTGATGGGCTGGCCGATGCCATCGAGCACAACGACACGCCCAACATCAGCGCACTCTGCGCCCGCTACCTGCAGGCTGGCGGCCCGTTTGGCGTCCATCCAGGCGAGATGGACACGCTGGTGCTGGGCTGCACCCATTACCCCTTTGCCCGCGCCCAGTGGCAAGCCCTGTTGCCCGCAGGCGTGTTGATCATTGACAACGGTGCACCGGTCGCCCGGCAAGCTCGGCGGGTGCTGACACACCACGCCAGTGAGGATCACATCGGTCAAATCACGCTACGCAGCACCGGCGACCCGGATTTGTTGGCGCAAGCAGCGTCACGCTGGCTGGGCTTGACGGTGTCGGCACAGTCGCGACACCTCTGACCCCACCGTTGGGGGTGAGCGCGTCGCTATTTGGGCATCAATCGCAGCAAGGTCTCCATGTTCAGGGTGACGCGCACCGCTGTCGCCACCAGGGTCGATTGCACCGCATACCCCTCGCGCGAGGTGTCGCGCAAACTGGGCTCGGCCACGGGTTGGTCAAGCCGGTTGAGCACGCTGGCCACCCAGGGCGCAGCCGCCTTGGCCCCCCGTCGCATCACCACGGCCGTTTCACCGTTGGCCAGCTTCACAAAGGTACCGGGTGGGCAAAGTCCAAACACCCGCATCAAGGCGGCCCCCACCACATCATGTTGGGTGCCGCCATCGGGCATGACCACCGCACGTACCGAGTCGCGGGCAGTGCGGCCGCTGCGCGACTTGCGCGGGCTCATGGCGGCGGTGTAGCGATCAACGGTCTGCAAAATTTTGACCATGCGCTTTTCCACCGGCCAGTCCGACAGGCTGTCGCTGGTGCTGGCGCCCAGCGGGGTGTGGTGCAGCGCCACCATGGTCAGCCAGTCCCGATCGGTCACGCCCGCTTGTTCCAGCATCTGCTTGCCCTGGACCGCATGGGCGTCGATCACACGGCGCTGGCTGGGGCTGGGTTCGAACTTTTGCAACGCCAGTTCGTTCTGAACCGAGGTCATGGCCACATTCATGCTCAAGGCAGCGCACACTAGGCTTTGCCGCTGCTGCGCAGACAACGCAAACACCTCGCTCAACGCATGTGCCACCACGGCACATAACAACGCATGCAGCACGCTATAGCCACCAAAATGCGTCACCGCCCGGTTAAACAGCACCAGTTGGGAGCCAGCGCTGTCTTGCGTCAACAGCCGGTCAACCGACGCGGCCAAGGCCTGCAGACGATCGGGAAAATCCGGCGTGCTGGCCACGCTGGCCAGCAACCCACCCAACTTCGACTCCACATCGCCCCAGTCCAGAAGCAGGCTGCCGTCTGGTTTCATGGCGGGTACGCTTGGCCGCTGAACATTGAAAAACCGGGAGAAGTCCTTGATGGGTGCATCGGCACGGTTCAGCGCGGTGAAACTCGTCATCACCGCACGCACACCTTCGTCGGTTCGGTCAAGCTCCACGAAAACATGCTGGCGGCTCTTGATGCCTTCGAGTTGCTGGCTGGTGTCGATTTTCTGGCCTTTGGCCAGCAACAAACTGCCACTGCGGTCGCGCAGGGTGAAGCGCAGTGACATCCCCACAAACAACTCACTGACCGGCAATTCAATCAAGTCCATATGGCTTTGATTATGTGCTGGGCTGATCCCATCCGGGATAATCGCCCGCCATGAACCCCATGCTCCCCCTGCTGCAACCCTACCCGTTTGAGCGCCTGCGCCTGCTGTTGGCAGGTGTCACGCCCGACCCCGCCTACAAACCCATCAGCCTGGGCATTGGCGAGCCCAAACACGCCACCCCCCCTTTCATCCAGCAAGCGCTGTGTGACGCGATCAACCGCTCACCCAGCGGCCTGGCGGCTTACCCGGCGACGGCGGGGGAACCGGCCCTGCGCCAGGCGTTTGCGGCCTGGATGGGCAAACGCTACGGTTTAAGCGTCAACCCGTTGACCCAGACCCTGCCCGTTAACGGCTCGCGCGAGGCGCTGTTTGCGCTCACGCAAACCATCATCGATCCGGCTGACAGCGCGGTCACCGGAGTCAAGCCCATCGTGGTCTGCCCGAACCCGTTCTACCAAATCTACGAAGGCGCCGCGCTGCTGGCCGGGGCCGAGCCGTATTACGTGGCCAGTGACCCGGCGCGCAACTTTGCCCCGGACTGGGACAGCGTGCCCGACGCCGTGTGGGCGCGCACGCAGCAACTGTTTGTCTGCTCACCTGGCAACCCGACCGGTGCCGTGATGCCCTTGGGCGAGTGGCAAAAGTTGTTTGACCTGAGTGACCGCTTTGGTTTTGTGATTGCCAGCGACGAGTGTTACAGCGAGATTTACTTCCGCGACGAGCCACCGCTGGGCGGCCTGCAAGCCGCTGCCCAATTGGGTCGCCATGACTTCAAAAATCTGATCTCCCTCACCAGCCTGTCCAAGCGCAGCAACGTGCCGGGCCTGCGCAGCGGTTTTGTCGCGGGTGATGCGGCCCTCATCAGCGCCTTTTTGCTCTACCGCACCTACCACGGCTGCGCCATGAGTCCGGTGGTGCAAAGCGCCAGCCTCGCCGCCTGGGGTGACGAGGCCCATGTCATCGAGAACCGGGCCTTGTACCGGGCCAAGTTTGCTGCAGTGACGCCGCTGCTGGCCGAGGTGATGCAGGTTGCGCTGCCCGACGCCGGGTTTTACCTGTGGGCCGATGTGGCGGGGGATGAGCTGGCGTTCACCCGCGAGCTGTACGCTACTTACAATGTGACGGTGCTGCCCGGATCGTTTTTGGCGCGCGAGGCGCAAGGCAGCAACCCGGGCGCGGGCCGTATCCGCATGGCCCTGGTGGCCGATACAGCAGAATGTGTGGAAGCCGCCCACCGCATCCGCCAATTTGTGCTCGGCCGCGGCCGTTAGCAAGCGGCCTCACCCCGGCATCGCAACCTTTTTCAATCACTAGCCTAAGAGACCAGCCCCATGACCCAACAACTTCAAGCCATTCTGGACGCCGCCTGGGACGACCGCGCCAACCTGTCTGCCGCCTCGGCCCCCAAGGAAGTCACCGACGCGGTCGAACACGTCATCCACCAGCTCAACAACGGCCAGCTGCGCGTGGCCACCCGTGACGGCGTGGGCCAGTGGACCACCCACCAGTGGATCAAAAAGGCCGTGTTGCTGAGCTTTCGGCTGCGCGACAACGAGCTGATGCAAGCCGGTGACCTGGGCTTTTACGACAAGGTGCCAACCAAGTTCTCTGACATGGACGAAGCCGGGTTCAAAGCCACCGGCGTGCGCATCGTGCCCCCGGCTGTGGCACGGCGTGGCAGCTACCTGGGCAAGGGCGTGATCCTGATGCCGTCGTTTGTGAACATCGGCGCCTATGTCGATGAAGGCACCATGGTCGACACCTGGGCCGCCGTGGGCTCCTGCGCGCAAATCGGCAAAAACGTGCACCTGAGCGGTGGTGTTGGCATTGGCGGTGTGCTGGAGCCGATGCAGGCCAACCCCACCATCATTGAAGACAACTGCTTCATCGGCGCCCGCTCCGAGGTGGTGGAAGGCGTCATCGTCGAAGAAAACTCGGTGCTGTCCATGGGCGTCTACATCGGCCAGAGCACACCCATTTACGACCGCGCCACCGGCGAGGTGACCTATGGCCGCGTGCCAGCGGGTTCGGTAGTCATCTCCGGCACCCTGCCCAAGGACGGCGGCAAATACAACCTGTACGCTGCCATCATCGTCAAACACGTGGACGCGCAAACCCGCGCCAAAACCAGTTTGAATGATTTACTGAGAGATTGAGTGACAGACCAAGAGTTACACGCAGTGAACTTTGCTCTGTCACCAACTGATCATCGAATGTCCAGATTGAGCGACAGACCAAGCGTTACACACGCAGTGAACTTATGCTCTGTCCCCAACTGATCACGGGATGTCCGGATTGAGCGACAGACCAAGCGTTACACACGCAGTGAACTTTGCTCTGTCCCCAACTGATCGCAGGATGTGCGCAACTTGTCCAGAAAGGCACTGACATGGCCAGCATAGAAACCAGCGCCGAAGGCACCATGCGCCGCATCCTGCGGCTGATGGCGGACAAACGCGCCTCTGACATCTACCTGTCTGCCCAGTCGCCGGCGCTGATCCGCATCAACGGCGTGTGTGTCCCGATCAGCAGCCAGATTTTGCCGCCCGACGCCCCGCTGAACCTGCTCATCGAGATCCTGCCGCCGGAGCAGATCGAGGAGTTGAAGAAAAAAAACGAACTCAACGTGGGCTGGTCCATGACCGGCGTGGGGCGCTTCCGTGTCAGCGCCATGCGCCAACGCGGCACGTTTGCGGTGGTGATCCGCTTCATCGTCAACGAGGTGCCGCCGCTGTCGTCGCTGTCGTTGCCGCCGCTGCTGGCCGATTTGATGTTGCAAAAGCGCGGGCTGATCCTGATGGTGGGCGCCACCGGCTCGGGCAAAAGCACCACGCTGGCGGCCATGATCGACCACCGCAACGCCAATGCCTCGGGCCACATCCTGACCATTGAAGACCCGGTGGAGTTTTTGTTCAAGAACAAACGCTCGGTGGTGAACCAGCGCGAGGTTGGCACCGACACCGAGTCCCTGCAAGTGGCCTTGAAAAACGCCCTGCGTCAGGCCCCCGACGTGATCATGATCGGCGAAATCCGCGACCGCGAGACCATGTCAGCGGCCATGGCCTACGCCCAGACCGGCCACCTGTGCCTGGCCACCATGCACGCCAACAACAGCTACCAGGCGCTGAACCGGATCCTGAGCTTTTTCCCGGTGGAAGTGCGCCAGACCATGCTGGGCGATTTGGCCGCGTCCATGCGCGCCATCGTCTCGCAGCGCCTGCTGCGCACCCTGGCGGACACCCGCACGCCCGCCGTCGAGATCATGCTCAACACCCGCCTGGTGGGTGAGATGATCGAAAAGGGCAACTTCTCGGGCATCGTCGAGGCCATGGAAAAATCGCTGGCCGAAGGCAGCCAGACCTTTGAGCAGGACATTGCCCGGCTGATCGTGGCAGGCGTGGTGGAGCGCAAGGAAGGCCTGGCCAACGCCGATTCACCCACCAACCTGATGTGGCGCCTGCAAAACGACTTCACCAGCCAGACCAGCGCAGATGCTTTGGCCAAGGCCCGCGCGGGCCAGCCAGACGCTGACGACAAAGCCACCTTCACCGAAATCACGCTGGACATGAGCCACTAGCGCCACCGACGTCAAACCATTGAAAACCATCTACCGCCGTGTGCTGGAGGACCTGTCATGAAAACCTCGCCCCCCGCGCCACTGACCCTGCTGACCTGCGTCACCCAGGCTGCCGACCAACTCACGCAGGCCGGTGTGGCCTTTGGGCACGGCACCACGAATGCTTTTGACGAGGCGGCCTGGCTGGTGCTGTGGCGCCTGGGCCTGCCGCTGGACACCTCGCTCGACCCTGAAGAGGCCTCAGCCAACCGGCTTGTCACCGCGCAAGAGCAAGGGCAGATCGCCGCGTTGATCGAAGCGCGCATCAGCACCCGCAAACCCGCCGCCTACCTGACCCAAGAGGCATGGCTGCAAGGCGTGGCGTTTTATGTGGACGAACGCGCCATCGTGCCGCGCTCGCTGATTGCCGAGGTGCTGATGGAAGGCCATCTGGACTACTGGTTGGGTGAAGAAACCCACCGGGTGCTGGACCTGTGCACCGGCAACGGCAGTCTGGCGGTGATTGCCGCCATGGTCTACCCGGACGTGAAGGTGCAAGCCAGCGACATCAGCGCCGACGCGCTGGAGGTGGCCCGCATCAACATCGACCGCCACGGCCTGCAGGACCGCATCTCGCTGCGCCAGGGCGACGGCATCCCCACCACCGGCAGCCATTACGACCTGATTTTGTGCAACCCGCCGTATGTCAACGCCCACAGCATGGCCGCCCTGCCCCCCGAATTCCAGGCCGAGCCCGCGCTGGCGCTGGACGGCAACATGGCCGGTGGCACAGACGGCATGGACTTCATCCGCCAACTGCTGCGTGACGCGCCCGCCCAGATGACGCCCGAGGCCATTCTGGTGCTGGAAATCGGCCATGAACGGACCCACTTTGAGGCCGCCTTCCCGCACCTGGAAGTGATCTGGCTGGAAACCAGCGCCGGAGAAGACCAGGTGCTGCTGGTCACCCGCGCCGCGCTGCTGCAGCAAGTGGCGACCGCGACGTTGCCATCCACCCCGCCATGATGCCTGGCCTGTCATTGCGGGCTTGACCCGCAATCCATGCCCCCTGGCCCCAACACAAGCCACCCTTGACCCCCCAACCTGCAAAGTTTTTCTCTTGATCACCCTTAAAAACGTCACCCTGCGCCGCAGCGCCAAAGTCCTGCTGGAAGGCGCTTCCGTCACCATCAACCCTGGCGAAAAGGTGGGCCTGGTCGGACGCAACGGCGCCGGCAAATCCAGCCTGTTCGCCCTGTTCAACGGCAGCCTGCACGAAGATGTGGGCGAGTACTACATTCCCGCGCAGTGGCGCATGGGCCAGGTGGCGCAGGACATGCCCGAGACCGAGCAATCCGCCACCGACTTTGTGGTGGATGGCGACACCACCCTGCTGGCCGCCCAACAAGAAGTGACCGCCGCAGAAGCCACCGAGGACTATGACCGCATGGCCCACGCCTACATGGCCTTGCAAGACGCGGGCGCCCATGACGCACCGGCACGCGCGCAGGCGCTGATCCTGGGCCTGGGTTTCAAGACCACCGAACTCACCAATCCGGTCAACAGCTTCTCAGGCGGCTGGCGCATGCGCCTGCAATTGGCCCGTGCGCTGATGTGCCCGAGCGACCTGCTGCTGCTGGACGAACCGACCAACCACTTGGACTTGGATGCATTGGTCTGGCTCGAAGCTTGGTTGCAGCGTTACCAGGGCACGATGATTGTCATCAGCCATGACCGCGAGTTTCTGGACGCGGTGACCAACGTCACCCTGCACATCGACGCGGGCAAACTGGTGCGTTACGGCGGCAACTACAGCAAGTTTGAGGACATGCGCGCCGAGAAGATGGAGTTACAACAGGCAGCGTTTGCCAAACAGCAAGACAAGATCGCCCACCTCAAAAAGTTCATCGACCGCTTCAAGGCCAAGGCCAGCAAGGCCAAACAGGCGCAAAGCCGGGTCAAGGCGCTGGACCGCATGGAGAAAATTGCGCCGCTGCTGGCCGAGGCTGACTTCACCTTCGAGTTCAAGGAACCGGCGAATCTGCCCAACCCGATGTTGTCGATGACCGGCGTGAGTTTTGGTTACCCCGCGCCGGACGACGCACCTGAGGGCACGCCCCCTACCGTGATTGTCCACAACGTCAGTAAATCGGTGCTGGCAGGCCAGCGCATCGGTATTTTGGGTGCCAACGGACAAGGTAAATCCACGCTGGTAAAAACCATCGCGCGTGATCTTCAGGCCATTGGTGGTGAGATCACCGAAGGCAAGGGCCTGAACATCGGCTACTTTGCCCAGCAGGAGTTGGATGTGTTGCGCCCCACCGACACGCCGCTCGAGCACATGATCCGCCTGGTCAAAGACATGACGGCCGCTGGCAAGATCGCGGGCCAGCAAACGCGTGAGCAGGATTTGCGCAGTTTCCTGGGCACCTTCAACTTCAGCGGGGACATGGTCAAACAAGCCGTGGGCAGCATGAGTGGTGGCGAAAAAGCCCGGCTGGTGTTGTGCATGATGGTCTGGCAGCGCCCGAATCTGCTGCTGATGGACGAGCCTACCAATCACCTGGATCTGGCCACCCGCGAGGCGCTGGCGATGGCGCTCAACGAGTTTGAGGGCACGTTGATGCTGGTGAGCCACGACCGGGCGCTGCTGCGCTCAGTCTGTGACGAGTTCTGGA
The DNA here is from genome assembly GCF_020594515.1 of Rhodoferax sp. U2-2l. Taxonomy (GTDB): domain Bacteria; phylum Pseudomonadota; class Gammaproteobacteria; order Burkholderiales; family Burkholderiaceae_C; genus Rhodoferax. The sequence goes on along the minus strand of NZ_JAJCTH010000001.1, from coordinate 4,104 downwards.
TGGTGTCACGCGGCGGTGTGGAACCATTTGACGGTGACCTGGACGACTACCAGAAATACCTGCTCGACGAGGCCAAACGCCAGCGTGAAGCGATCAAGGAAGCCAGCAGCGCCGCCGCCAAGGCTGAACGCAAGGCACAGGCGGAAGCTGCGGCGGCGGCGATCAAGGCCAAGTCCAAACCCGCGCCCACCGGCTCCCTCAAACGCAAGTTGCAGGACATTGAAGCGCGCATGGGCGTGCTCAACACCGAGGGCGCCGCGCTGGAAGGCCACTTGAGCCAGTCGCCCCCGCCATCCGACTTTGCCAACCTGGGCAAGCGCCTGAAAGCGGTCAACGAAGAGTTGCAGGGCCTGGAAGAACAGTGGCTGGAGGTATCGCAGCAAATAGAATCAGCCACAGCCTGAGTCCGGGCTCGCTTTCACGGGGAAAACAACATGATTTTGGTCACTGGCGGCGCCGGCTTCATCGGCGCCAACTTCGTCCTCGACTGGCTGGCCGTCCATGACGAGCCCGTCATCACCCTCGACAAACTCACCTACGCCGGCAATGTCGAAAACCTGCAAACCCTGCAGGGTGACACCCGCCACACCCTGGTGCAAGGCGACATCGGTGACCGCGATCTGGTTGCCAAGCTGCTGGCCCAGCACCAACCCCGCGCCGTCATCAACTTCGCGGCCGAGAGCCATGTGGACCGCAGCATCCACGGCCCCGGTGACTTCATCCAGACCAACATCGTTGGCACGTTCAACCTGCTCGAAGCTGTGCGCGGCTACTGGTCGGGGTTGCCTGCCGAGCAAAAGGAAGCCTTCCGCTTCCTGCACGTCAGCACCGACGAGGTTTATGGCTCCTTGACCAAAGATGATCCCGCCTTCACCGAGTCCAGCCACATCGAGCCCAACAGCCCGTATTCCGCCAGCAAAGCCGCCAGCGACCACCTGGTGCGTGCCTGGCACCACACCTACGGTCTGCCGGTGCTCACCACCAACTGCTCCAACAACTACGGCCCGTATCACTTCCCCGAGAAACTCATCCCGCTGCTGATCGTTAACTCCCTGGCTGGCAAGCCCCTGCCGGTGTACGGTGACGGCCAACAGATCCGTGACTGGCTCTACGTCAAAGACCATTGCAGCGCGATCCGCCGTGTCTTGGAAGCGGGCCGTCTGGGTGAGGTCTACAACGTGGGTGGCTGGAACGAAAAAGCCAACATTGACATCGTCCACACCGTCTGCGCCCTGCTCGACGAATTGCGCCCGCGTGCCGATGGCCAACCCTACAAGAACCAGATCACCTATGTCACCGACCGCCCCGGCCACGACCGCCGTTACGCCATCGATGCGCGCAAGCTGGAAAGTGAACTGGGCTGGAAACCCGCCGAGACCTTTGAGACCGGTATCCGCAAAACCGTGCAGTGGTACCTGGATAACCCGGACTGGGTGAGCCATGTCCAAAGCGGCGCCTACCGCGACTGGGTCCAGAAGCAATACGCCTGAACCAGGAGCCATTGACATGACAAGAATCTTGCTCCTGGGCAAAGGTGGCCAGGTTGGCTGGGAGCTGCAACGCAGCCTGAGCCCCCTGGGTGAACTCATCGCGCTGGACCACGACAGCACCAACTTTTGCGGTGATTTCAGCAACCTGGCTGGCCTGGCAGAAACGGTGCGCGCCGTGCGCCCTGACGTGATCGTCAACGCCGCCGCCCACACCGCCGTGGACAAGGCCGAGAGTGAACCCGAGTTGGCCCGCACCCTCAATGCCCTGGCCCCCGAAGTGCTGGCCATGGAGGCAGCCAAGCTCGGCGCCTGGCTGGTGCACTACAGCACCGACTATGTGTTTGACGGCAGTGGTGACAAACCCTGGGTGGAAACCGACACGCCTGGCCCCTTGAGCGTGTACGGCGCCACCAAGTGGGAGGGTGAACAACTCATTGCTGCGGCCAACCCGCGCCACCTGATCTTTCGCACCAGTTGGGTCTATGCCGCACGCGGTGGCAACTTTGCCAAAACCATGCTGCGCCTGGCGCAAGAGCGTGACCGCCTCACCGTCATCAACGACCAGATCGGTGCCCCCACCGGCGCGGATCTGCTGGCCGATGTCACCGCCCATGCCATCCGCCAAGTCACCCGCCAGCCAGACGGGGACAACGATGCTGGGCTGTACCACCTGGTCGCCAGTGGACAAACCAGCTGGTTTGACTACGCCAAACATGTGTTAGCCCAAGCCCAGCTTGTGCAACCCACTCTCCAGATCAAAGCACAGCAGGTCGACCCGGTGCCCACCAGTGCCTTTCCGACCCCGGCCACGCGCCCGCACAACTCACGCCTGGACACCACCAAGCTGCAAGCCACCTTCGGTTTGACCCTGCCAGCCTGGCAGGCCGGGGTGAACCGCATGCTGGTTGAAATTCTATAAATCGCAGGGACGCACCATGACCAACACAACAATACAACGCAAAGGCATCATCCTCGCCGGCGGCTCCGGCACCCGGCTCTACCCGGTGACACAGGCTGTCTCCAAACAGCTGATGCCGGTGTATGACAAACCGATGATTTATTACCCGCTGAGCACCTTGATGCTCGCCGGTATCCGTGAGGTGCTGATCATCTCCACCCCGCATGACACCCCACGTTTTGCCGAACTGCTGGGGGATGGCGGCCAATGGGGCATGACCATCAGCTATGCGGTGCAACCCAGCCCTGACGGTCTGGCGCAGGCCTTCATCATCGGGCGCGAGTTTGTGGGCAACAGTCCGAGTGCGCTGGTGCTGGGTGACAACATCTTCTACGGCCACGACCTGGTCAAACAACTGGCCCATGCCCATGCCAACCCGGTGGGGGCCAGCGTCTTTGCCTACCGCGTGAGTGACCCCGAGCGCTACGGCGTGGTGGCCTTTGATGACAAGATGCGCGCGATCAGCATCGAAGAAAAGCCCAAGGCCCCCAAGAGCCACTACGCGGTGACGGGCTTGTACTTCTACGACAACCAGGTGTGTGACATTGCCGCCAGCATCCAGCCGTCTCACCGGGGCGAGCTGGAAATCACCGATGTGAACAAACGCTACCTGGAGCAAAACCAGCTCAACGTCGAGATCATGGGCCGCGGTTACGCCTGGCTCGACACCGGTACGCACGACAGCCTGTTAGAGGCCGCCAGCTTCATCGCCACCCTGCAAAAGCGCCAAGGTTTGCAAGTGGCCTGCCCGGAAGAGATTGCCTTTGCCCAGAAGTGGATCGATGCAGCGCAGATCCACAAGCTGGCGACACCGCTGGCCAAGAATGGGTATGGGCAGTATTTGCTCAGTCTCATCCATTGATCAAATTTAGACCTATTCATCAAACTTCATAGCTATTAGCCCCGGTAAATCAAGGGCTGGCGCCATATTTATGCCTTATACCGTCATCCCCACCCAATTGCCCGATGTGCTGATCCTGGAGCCAAAAGTCTTTGGCGACGCCAGAGGTTTTTTCTTTGAGAGTTTCAACGCCCGTGACTTTGCCCAGTGCACCGGGCTCGATATGCAATTTGTGCAGGACAACCACAGCAAATCCGCCCAAGGGGTGCTGCGGGGTCTGCACTACCAGATCCAGCACCCGCAGGGCAAGCTGGTGCGGGTGACGCAGGGTGAGGTGTTTGATGTGGCGGTGGATTTGCGCCAGAGTTCACCCACCTTTGGCCAATGGGCCGGGGTGGTGTTGTCTGCCGAGAACAAGCGTCAGCTGTGGGTGCCACCGGGCTTTGCGCATGGTTTTCTGGTGACCAGCGAGAGCGCGGAGTTTCTGTACAAAACCACTGACTACTGGTACCCCGAATTCGAGCGCAGCCTGTTGTGGAATGACCCAACCGTGGGCATTACCTGGCCCATCCAGAGTGAACCCTTGCTGGCCGCCAAGGACAAGGCGGCTGCAACGCTGGATACCGCTGAAGTCTTTTCATAAAACCCGCAAACCTGCTGTAAAACGATCTTTCTGCACAGTTTGGACTGACCCGTCCTGAATTGCGTTGACACTCAGAACGGTTGAAAAGTGCCGGGGTTAACCGGCGATAGACGCCCGATGCACCACATCGGGCGTTTGCATTTTCAGCGATAAATGCGGTCGTTCCGTGTTG